>DATKZY010000064.1:0-71080 GCA_035527715.1 Planctomycetota bacterium
GGCCAAGGTGATCACCCCCCGTGTTGCGCGCGTGATCATCTTGATCACCTTGCCCGGCTCGCCCCCGCCCCCCGTCTTGCGCCCCTCCCGGGTTGCGTGGGGGCGCAAGATGGCAAGGGGCTATTTCGTCTCGGTGAGCCAGCCCAGGGCGTCGCTGAGGAGCTGCGCGTTGGTGGCGAGCTGGCGGACGAGTTGGTTGCTGAAGGCATCCACGTCGCCGAACACGAGGAGCCTGGGGCCCCTTCCGCCCGCCTTGGGGCGCACGGCGGCGAGCAGGCAGGGGGCGTTGGCGCCGCCCTCGGCGGGCTGCCCGACCCGCAGGACCTCGAACGCCGCATCCTCCGCCGGCGCGGCCACGGCCAGCTCGGTGGCCGTGTAGAACACCGCCGCCTCGCGGGTCCACTTCGCCACGAAGTCCAGCTTCGGGTTCAGCTCGAGTTCGATGGCGACCGGCGGGTTGAGGCGGCCGGGCACCTCCAGCACCTTCTTGGGGTCGGGGGCCGAGATGCCGAAGCGTTTCAGCGTGTCGGCCAGGGGCACGATGCCCTCAGGCGGGTCGAGCAGCACGGCGAGGCGGCCGCCGCGCTCGACGTAGGCGGCGATGGCCTTCTCCGCCTCGGCGGGCAGGGGCTTGCGCGGCCCGGCCAGGACCAGCACCTGGCAATCGCTCGGCACCGCCTTCGCGCTCGTGACATCGAGCGCGGCCGCGCGGAAGCCGCGGGAGCCCAGGTAGTCGGCCGTCTGGCTCAGGCCCTCGTTGCGGCGGTCGGCCATGCGCCGCTCGCCGCAGCCCTCGGCGAAGTAGAGCAGGCCGCGCTCCGAGAGCAGGTCGTCGAGGGCCTGGGCAACCACCTTCTCGCCCTCGAAGCGGGTCTGGACGCCCAACGCCATCGGGCCGGCCTCCTCGCGCCCCAGGAGCTCGGGGCCGCGGAGGAGGCGCACGCGCCCGGCATACTGGAGCACCAGCGAGTCCTCGATCTCGCTCGCGGGCCGCGCGACCGCGCGCGCGAACTGGCGCACCGCCTCGCCCTGCGTCGCGAAGTCCAGGTGCTGCACCTTCACCTGCTCGGACGCCCGCGCCATCGCGTCGGCCAGCCCGCGCGCCATCGCCTGGTCGTCGGGCAGCCGGAGCGCCAGCAGCAGCGTCGAGCGGTCCGGCTGCTGGAACTGCAGGCCGCTGTAGCCCGCCAGGGGGTTGCTCAGCGTCTGGAGCAGTTGCTGCCGCGGGTCCGACGACACGCTGGTGATCGCCAGCGGCCCCTGGAGCTTCGCCAGCCGCGACCGCAGCGCCTCGTCCACCGCCATGTAGTACGGCACGCTCAGGCCGCCCGCCACCCCGCCCCCGAGCCGCGCGAACTCCCCGGCGATCTTCTCGTACTGGTCGAGCTTCACCGCCAGCTCCTCGCCCGTGCTCTTCAGCCGGCAGTACACCGCCTGGCGCCGCATGTCGATCGCGTACACCTCCAGCGCCTCGCCCCCGCTCCCCCGGCTCGGGAAGTCGAACACCACGGCCGGCTTCGCCTCGCGCCCCGCGTCGGACCCGAAGAACTCCGCGGCCTGCTCGCCCGTGCGCGTCATGCGGGTCAGATGCACCAGCAGCTTCAGCTTCTGCTCGAACTCCTCGCCCGACACGCGGGTCTCGAACCCGGCGTTCGGCCCCTCGGCGTTCAGCCCGTCGCCCACCCGCAGGAGGCGTTTCTGTGTCCGCACCTCGATCCGCCGCCCGCTCGGCCCGCCCGCGGGGCCGCTCGCGATCGGGTTCAGCAGCCACAGCAGCGCGAACACCGCGTTCCCCACCGCCAGCAGCCCGATGACGGGATACAGCACCACCGACACCCCGGCCCCCCGCCTCGCCGTTGCCTCTTGCACCTTCGCCATGCCGCAAGCCTCCTCGTCAGGCTTCCCCATTGCGTGTGGGCGGGGCCTCCGCGCCCCGCGAAACTCCACCCTGGATTGTATGGATGCCCGGAAGCAGAGTCAAGCGCCGCACACGGCGACGCGCTCTGGTAAGGAGATTTCCCGGCCCGACGGGACAGCCCCCCTGGTCATTGCTGCTCGGCGCGGGCCTTCTCGATCTGCCACAGGCACAGTGCCATGGGTTCCAGCTCGGCAGACAGCCGCAGGTCGGCACTGCCGTTGCTCCTTCGCTCTTCCACCATCTCCAATCCGCCGGCCGCGTCGGGGGCAGCGAAACAGTTGCTGTGCGTTGAGTCGATGAGGTAGCGGCGCACGACCAGGGCGCCGGTGCGCAGCGTCTCGGGGAGGTGGGCGACGGCGACCTCCGCTCGCACCGCCGTCCCGCCGTCCGGCTGGAGGTTCCACAGGTGGACCGTCAGGCCCGCATCGTCCATCGTGGCGAGAGCGCCGAGCCCGTTGCCCTTCTGGCCGAGTCCCGACGAGACCGCGACGACTTCTCGTTCGCGGTGCATTCGGAGCATCTTGACGGCGGCGCCATACGGCGTCATGCGGAGCCTGGTGTCGAACTGCACCATGGCGATCTGCGGCTGCGAGTGATACTGGACCCACGGGAACAGCCGCAGGTCGCGGGCGTATCGCGCCTGGAACTGGAACGCCGTCATGCCCGCCGCCTGCCACAGGTTCTTCTTCGGGTCGTCCTGCCACTTCAAGGCGTAGCCGATCTCGGTGACGAAGATGGGGAGATCGGCAGGCAGCGCCGCCTTCTTCAGCGCCCCGTCAATCTCGTCCTCCCACCCGGCGATCTCGGCGGGCGCCGCGACCCAATAGTGGTGAAACGAGAGGAAGTCCAGCTTCTTGGCCGGGCTGGGATCGCGAGCGAAGTCATTGACCAGGCGCAGGGCTTCCTTCGTGCGGAACCCCGCGTTGCCGCCGACCCGCAGCGGCAGCTTGGGCTTCATCTCGGCATTCAGCTCGACGATGGCTTCGTAGGCGCGGCGGTAGAAGCCGTAGTAGTTCTCGAGCTTGCCCAGGTTGCTCTGGTTTCCCGCCGTCGGCTCGTTCAGCACTTCGATGTAGAGCAGGTTCGGGCACCGTTCCTTGTAGTGCCGGACGGCGGCCTTGAAGACCTCCTTCCACTTCTCAAATGTAAGCATCCCGGTGAGGACTTCCTGCTCGTACCGCCGGATGTTCATCAGCACGGCCTTACTGTGGGCGCTCACGGAATCAACGTAGTCGTAGTAACGAAGCCCGGTCGTGTGGCCGACGACGCCGTAGCGCTTCTTGTTCGGGTCGCCCGCGTAGTAGTTCTTGTTGATCTCGTAGTCGAACCGGTAGGTGTCGGTCCGGTAGTCCCACATCTGGTCGAGCATCAGCCAGCAGCGCGTGACCTCCGGGCGACCGAACTCCTTCTCGACACGCGCGCACAGCTCCACCGGCGGCGGCGCGCGGCGCGAGACATTGACATGGCCCCACAAGATCGGCGGCCGTTGCAGCGTCTTGCCGCAGTCAACCGACACCGTAACACGTTGGCCAGCGGCACACGCAGGCCCCGCCAGCGTCACGAGAACCAGGGCACGATACAACCCGCGTCTGAGATTGCAGCGCATCAGGGTTCTATCTCCCGCTTGAAGAAACTCGAAACTCGGTGAATCGCGTCAAATGGGGCTTCTGCGGATGCTCCTGGCGTGCGCGCAGCCTGTGTTGTAGCCCACGAAGTGGGCGACCGCAGGGAGCCCTGGGAAACCAGCCCCCCCATTCCTGAGCCCCTGCAAGGGGCGATTCACTGGCTTCTGAACCGCCCCCGTTCGGGGGCCAAGATTGTTGCATTGCCTGCGTGGAGGTCAATAGTGGTGGGCGCATCCGTCGTAGAATGCCGCCAATCGCCGATCCATGACCGCTCCTGACGCCAGACACGGACCTCCCTTCAAGGGAGACGGCAGGGAGAGGATCGGCGTCGCGAGCCACCCCGGCCCCGCCGGGCAACAATGTAGAATGACGACCCGACACCTACCGTCGCGGCTCAGCGCGTACGCCGCCGGCGCCATAGCCCCAGGCCGCCGAGGGCCAGCAGGGTGAGGGTCGCCGGCTCGGGGATCAAGTCCGACGTCAGCGTGCCGCGGATCACCACGTTGTCCAGGCGGAACACGTTGCCGCTAAGGTTGGTGTCGTCGTACATGTAGAGCCGGAACTCGATGGGGTCGGTGAAGTCCTGGAAGGCCGCCAGGAACAGGTCTACCGTGCAGTTTTCCCACTCATCCGGCGTGGTGTTGCCGGGCCCGGCATCGTAGGCAGCGAACGCGGCCAGGGTGCTCACAAAGGCATCCGCGCTGGAGCGAAGGAACATCTGTCTCAGCCCTACCGGCGCAGAGTTGGTGCTCCACACCAGGTCGAAGGTCAGGCGATACAGGTCAAGTTCGACTCCAGAGTCGGGCGTAAGGGTGAACCCGAGGTAGTCGTTTGCGGCCACGGCGCCGGCCTCGGTGTTCGTGGTGGCGTTGCTCCGCATCAGGATGCCCCGGCCATTCACGCCGTTGACCGACGAAGCGACATAGGGATCCCCGCCCGCCAACCCGGCGCCGATGATCATATCGCCCGCGGTCATGCCCGCCGCCACGTCGGACGGAGCCATGTCCATGGGGGTGGGGCCGCCGCTGAACCTGTAGCTCGCGATCACCGGGACCGAATCCCCCAGCACGAACGACCCGGGGGCGAGGGCCTGGTCGGACATGGCGACGCCGTACATGACCCCATCCCACTGCGCGTCCGCGACGTGCGCCGCGTTGCCGATCCGGAAGTTCGACGTCCCCGGGACAGGAGTGCCGCGTGTCTCCCGGCCCTTGCTCACACCATCAACGAACACCTCGAACACGGAGTTGCTGGAGTCGTACCTCACGGCGATATGGTGCTGCGTCGCGTCCGACTGGTTGCCCGGCAGCGTCCACGGCTGCGCCACCTGGGGACTGTCGATGCCGCCGCCGTCGGGCGGGACGCGGACCTCGATGAAGGTCAGCCCGCTGTCCGCCCCCAGGAACACGGTCTCACTGGCGGCAAAGGGGTCCTGGTCCGACCCGATGGCGGGCGTCCAGCCGCTGGGACCGTCGGCGCTGGCCGTGAACTCGACCGTGAAGCTGCCTCCGGCAATGGCGCTCTGCGAGAGCGGCGTCGCCACGTAGCTGCGCACCCCGTCGTCCAGGAAGCTCAAGCCCCCGCCGGTCACCCAGCCCTCGCTCACGCCGAACGCGCCCGCGCCGGCGGCGGTGTTGGCGAAACTCGTCAGGGTTCCGTGGTTGCCCGAACCGCTCACATCGGTCACGGCCGTGCCGCTGCCGTTGCTGAAGTCGTAGCACAACAGCGTGGTCGCCTCCGCGGCGTCGCCAAGCCCAAGAGCCATCCCCGCCACCACACACGCGAGCACGATTCGCTGCACCTTCATCACACTACTCCTTCTTCAACGCGATCCGTCATTGAAGTCGCTGGCCAACCCCATTGGCCAGCGTTCTCGGCTGCTATTGTAGCGCCTTCTGCCCGATATACAACCGCGTCTCCTCGGCGAAGACAAGTCCCCTCCAAGGGGTGACAGCGGAGCGACGCGAGCCGGCGCAGCGTCGCGCAGCACAAGAGGGGCCGAAGCCCCTGTTGGAACTTTGCGAGGCCTTGCAGGCCAAGTTCATTGCGGGGTCGTGGCGGCCACTGTGGCGGAACGGCAGGTGCGAGATACCCAGGCAAGGCCGATACTCCCCACCGCGAGGTCGGTGGCCAGCCGCCCGAAGAACACGCCCCGCACTCCCCCCAGCCGCGCGCCAAGGAACGACAGCGGAATCAGGAACCCCACGACCCGCAGGGCGTTGAGCAACGACGCGGAGACGGGCCGGTGCAGGCCGGTGAGGAAGAACGTGCAGTAGCGGTGCACCTCCATCATCCCGTACCCAAACGAGATGATGCGGATGTACGCGACCAGAATCCCGACGACCTTCGGGTCCTCACTGAACACCCCCGCAAGCCACGGCGCGCACAGGAAGAACACCACCGCCACGGCCCCGCCGTAGAGCAGGGCGAAGCGGGTGGACACCCTCTTGGCCTCGCGGATGCGGTCCAGGCGCTTCGCACCGAAGTTCTGGCTGATGAACGGAGTCAGGGAAATCCCGAGCGCCATGGGAATGACGAACGCGAACATCTCGATCCGCCCCGCGGCGCCGCTGGCCGCAACCGCCTCGTTCCCGAAGCCGCTCAGGATCCACGTGATCACCCCGGCGGAAACCGGCATGAGAATCATGCTCAGGATGCTCGGGACTGCGAAGCCCAGGATTCTCCGAAGCGAGGCGAGATACTCGCCGAGCGGCCATCTCCGGAACACCAGCAGGCGATGCTTCCTGCACAGCAGAAGGAGCAGCCACGCCGTCGAAACGCCCTGCGCGATCACCGTGGCCAGCGCCGCCCCCCGAATGCCCAGGGCCGGAAAGCCGAGATACCCGAAGATCATGATGGGGTCGAGAACCAGGTTGAGCCCCGCCCCCAGCATCATGAACCGGCTGGCTGCCTTCGAATCGCCCGCGGAGAGCAGCAGCCCGTTCCCCAACATCGGCAGCGACATGAAGACCGCGCCCACGTACCACGTGCGCATGTACTCGCCGATGAGCGGCAGCGTCGCCGCGTCCGCCCCCAGCCGCCGGAACACCGGCCCGATCGTCAGATACCCGCCGACCGACATGACGGCTGTGACCCCCAGCGACAGCGCCACGCCGTGCGTCACCAGCCGGGCCGCGTCGTCGCCATCGTGGCGCCCGATCGCGTGCGACACCAGCGTCGTCACCCCCACCCCGATGCCGCGGGCCAGACACGTCAGCAGCATGATGACCGGGAACGCGAAGCCCATCGCCGCCAGCGGCAGCGTCCCGAGCTGCGCCACAAACCACGTGTCCGTGAGGCTGTACGCATTCATGGCGAACGTCCCGGCCAGCATCGGGAAGGCCATGTGGAACAGCGCGCGCTTCACGCTTCGTTGGACGAGCACCGACACGGACGATCACCTTCCGGGGGGTGGGGACTCCAAACCTGTTCCGCTGCTGATTCTACGGAGGTCCCCAGTGGGAGTCAACGCGATCCGCTGCCGCGCCCCCCCTCGAATACGCAAGGACGCCCACAGAAGCCCGACAATCGCCGATTCTCCTCAGGCGCGCCCCTTCCGGAGGGGGCGCCCCTGGCCTTCTCCGCCGAAGACCGCCGAGAACCGCCATTTCCGCCCAGGGGCTCACGCGCGCGCTATAGGGGGTGAGCGCCTGGGGGCAAGGAGGCGCCCCAAGAGGGCCTACAGCCCACAGGCCGCCAATCCCCCCGCCCCCGTGTTTGGCGGCCTGTAGTTTCACTAAGCCATTGCTGCACCAGCACTTAGGTCAGATTGCCCCTCCGACAGACCGCCAACTCCCCTTCCGCCCCTCGCCGACCTCATCCGCAAACAGGCCCGCAGAAAGCCCCCCGCCGCCCGCCCCTGAGCCAGCCGCCGCACCACCCGTTAGGTCAAGTCCCCGAGTTGCGCTTGAAACCGCTCCGCGGCGCGCTATACTAACAGGGGAGAACGACAGGAGGCATAGGCCGATGGAAGCCGCCGAAGACAGAGATATGGACTGGTTCGCCCAAGCCGACCTCAGTGCCTATGAGGGCGAGTACGTCGCCCTCGCCCACCGCCAGGTCGCGGCCCACGGCGAAGACCCCGGCGAGGTCTACGAAGAGGGCAAGAAGCGCTTCCCGGGAGAGAAGGTCATCCTCTGGAAGGTCATGAAGCAGGGCTACTACGTCTTCTGCGGGGAGTTCTCCCGCCCAGCGCCGGAGCCGATGTCCGCGAGGCCTACGGAATCAGTGGAGCCGTGGGAGTCATCTACTGCGTCGTTGAACTGACGATTGCCGGCCTCACCTTCCCCGCCCGCATCGCCTGGGCACAGCTTGAGGAGGTCCCGCTCCTCCTTGGCCGAACCGACGTCTTCGACCGCTTCGAGATCACCTTCCGGCAGCCCGAGCGTGTCGTCATTTTCGAGCCGTTCAACGCCCGCTCGACCCGAGTTGGATAATTGGTATTTGAAGATCTGACACCGCTGCCACACCGCTGCCCACTCGTCGAGGCACGAACGTCGCCCTGCGTCCCCTCGCCGACCTCATCCGCCGACAGGCCCGCAACGAGCGCCCCGCCGCCCGCCCCTGAGACACCGTGCGATGCGTCTCTCTCGTTGCGAAGCTCCGGCTTCGCAACGCCGATCCTGCGGCTCCCGCCGCGAACCCATCGAAGCGGGAGCTTCGGCATCCCCATCGCAAAGCAGGAGCTTCGCGACGAGCAATGTCAGTTGACGGGTACTCGCTTCCAGTATGTCTCCGCGACCTTGCGATTGCCAGGTGGGCTTACAACCTGCCTTTGGGCTCTTGTCCACACAACGAGTTGCAGGCCTTTGTTGAGCGCATCTGCGAACTGTGCTCTGGTTATGGCTTCTCCCTGTGCCGGCAGGCGGCGGCAGTCAATTACCGTGTTGCTTCCGCCCATCGCCGTCTTGTAGCGATGTGTGCCCACTGCAACAAGAGGCCCAACCTCCACCGTCGCCCCGTCTGTCAGTCTGTCTGTTGAACAACCCTTGAGGCGGAGCATCTGTCCATCGGGTGCCGAAGTGGCCCTCCATTTTTCCTTGGCCTCCTTCTTGTTAAACCACACCTGGAGCCGATCCAGACGCAGCAACATCTCATCCTCGCTGAGCACCTGGAAAACGGTTGCCACAACACGGGCGGAATCCCCCACTGAGAACACGTAGCCCTCTTTGAAGAACTCATCCTCACCGAACATCCTGTACGGTTTGGCTGCAGATGCCCAGAGGTGAGCCCCACCCACATCGTAGTACTTTCCCTCGATGAGCACGACACTGCTCTTGAACCGCGCATAGGTGTTCTCCAGCCATTCCGCGTCCCGGGGCTTGCCTTCGTAAAGGACCGGGGGCCAGCTGAAACTCCCTTCCGGCGCAGTGGGGTTCGCCGGCTTCCCCTTCTGCCAGGCCCAATCAGCCTTGGCTAGGAGGCGCTGCTGGCCCTCCTGGGTCTTAACGATGAACATCTCTGATCCATCCTTGGTCACGCTGCCGAGGAGTTGGCCCACGATGGCTTCGCCATCTTTCTTGTTGGTGAAGATGTCCCCGCACGCAATGGTGCCGCAGAGCAGGAGCCAGACCAACACCCCCCGATGAGTGAATACGACCCCTTGACCCCAGAGCGGGAATGCAGTGAGCAACCTGTGACTGGCGAGTCCGCCCATGAGTTCAGACCTCCAATCCAGAAGCACTCTCGATCCCCACCCGATTGTAATGGAGCCCAATGTACGAGTCAAGGCAGGTTCAACTTGCAGCGCTCCGGGGACTCGGCTAGGATGGGGCTCGGGCGGTTGGATGGGTGGATGAGCGGATGGGTGACGGGCAATCATCCAACCATCCATTCCTCCATTCATCCCGTTGCCAAGAGGAAAGACGACATGGCTGAGAACGTGGTCAAGCTCAGCGAGCATTTGGCGGTGTGGCGCGGGCATATCAATGTGGGGATCGTGCGCGATGGGGAGAAGGCGCTGCTGTTTGAGTTGGGCGATGGCTCCGTGCTGGCGGCGCTGAAGGGGCTCGGCATCAAGACGGTGGACTCGGTGGTGCTGTCGCACCATCACCGCGACCAAATCTGCGGGTTCGCGCTGCTGGACAAGGGCACACGCATCGGGGCGCCGGAGACGGAGGTGCCGCACCTGGCAAAGGTAGCGGCCTATTGGGCCGATAAGAAGAGCCGGTGGGGCCTAACCGATTTCCACCCCTTCCGCCACGTGCTGGCCGAGCCGATCCGGGTGGACGCCGCTTACAAGGACGGCGAGTCGTTCACGTGGGGGCCGGCGAAGATCACGATGCTCGCGACGCCAGGCCATACCGACGGCTCGGCAAGCTATCTCGTGGACGTTGACGGCCTCCGCGTGGCGTTCGTGGGCGACGCGATCTACGACGAGGGGCAGGTCTACGACCTCCACAGCATGCAGAAGGGCAACAAGTTCGTCTGCGACTATCACGGTTTCATGGACACTCGCCCGGCCCTCATCGCGGGCCTCAATCGCGTGAAGGACGCCAAACCGAGCGTTCTCGTCCCGTCGCACGGCAACCTGATGCGCGACCCGGCGAAGGCGATTGATCTCCTGGCGCAGCGGCTCGACAAGTGCTACGACAGATACGTAGCCATCTCGGCCCTCCGCCACTACTTCCCCAAGATGTTTGAGGCCTACGACGGCCGCCCTGGCCACATGCCCATCCGCAAGGGCAAGGAGGTACCCGCCTGCCTCCGCCACTTCGACACCACCTGGATGATCGTGTCGAAGGACAAGGCGGCGTTCGTGATTGACGTCTGCGGCCCCAACACGGCGAAGCGCATCCAGCAGATGGTCGAGAAGGGCGACATCCGCTGGGTCGAGGCCATCTGGATCACCCACTACCACTACGACCACATAGACGGCATCCCCGACCTGGTGAAGCTCTACAACTGCCCGGTCATGACCGAGAGCCACGTGGCAGACGTGGTGTCGAATCCGCTCGCCTGGCGGCTGACGTGTCTCTCGCCGCACCAGATCAAGGTTGATCATCCGACGAAGGACGGCGAGAGCTGGCAGTGGCGCGAGTTCAAGATGACCGCCTGCCATTTCCCGGGGCAGACCCTCTATCACAGCGGGCTGCTCGTCGAGGGCCACGACGCCAGGATGCTCTTCGCCGGCGATTCCTACACGATGTCGGGCATTGACGATTATTGCGCGCACAACCGCAACTGGCTCGGTAAGGGCCTCGGCTTCGACTACTGCCTGGAGCTGACGCGGAAGCTCAAGCCGACCCACATCTTCAACGAGCACGTGGACCCCGCGTTCGACTTCACGGACGACGAGATCGCGTTCATGCGCGCCAACCTCGCCGAGCGGGAGAAGCTCTTCGGCGAGATCGTGCCGTGGGACCACGCGAACTACGGGATGGACGAGCAGTGGTGCCGCTGCTTCCCCTACGAGCAGGGTGTAGGCGGGACGTCCTCGTCCCGCGAAGTCTCCTTCCGCGTCATCATCACCAACCACTCGGCGGAGGCGCGGGAGGCGTCCTGCCGTGCCGTGCTGCCCTCGGCCTGGGGTGGAGGGGCGACTGACTGGTTGAAGGCCACCATCAAGCCGAAGGCCGACGGCGAGGTGAAGCTTTCGCTCCGCATCCCCGCCGCCGCGAAGCCCGGCCGATACATCGTCCCCGTGGACGTCCGCTACGGCACGTGGGATCTGCCACAGTTCACGGAGGCGATCCTGGCGGTGGAGTAGGGCCGCGGAGCTAAGGCTTGCCTTCTGAAGGCGCGCTGGCGCGGATGCTTTCGAGGGCCTCCTTGGCGGCGGCGGCGACGGAGGCATCCTTGTCGAGCTCGAGCTTCCTGAGCGGCTCGATGGCGCGCGGGGAGCCGATGCCGCCGAGGGCGAGGAGGGCGGCACGGCGGACGACCGGCTCGGCGTCGCCGACGCGGGCGAGGAGGGGGTCCACGGCGCGCTCGCTGCCGAGTTTGCCGAGGGCCTCGGCGGCGCCCCAGCGGGCCTCAGCGGCGGAATCCCCAAGCAGCGCGATCAGGGGGTCGAGGGCGCGCGGCTCGTGCAGCTCGCCGAGTGCCCAGGCGGCGCCGCCGCGGACCTCGGCGTCGGGGTCCTTGAGGAGACCGAGGAGGGGCTCGGCGGCGCGCTTCTCGCCCAACTGGCCGAGTGCCCAGGCGGTGCCGTGACGTGTCGCCGCGTCGTCGCTCTTGAGGGCCGCGAGCAACGGCTCAGCCGCGGGCTCGCCGATGCGCGAGAGGACGAGTGCGAGGACGCCTCGGGTCGCGCGGTCGGCGCCCTTGAGGCGCGCGATGAGGGGCCCGACGGCTCCCGCCCCGAGCTTCGCAAGAGCCATCGCGGCGGCGGCACGATGCTCCTTCCAGTCGGCGGTGAGCAGCACGGTGACGAGCGGCTCGATGGCGCGCGGGTCGCCCAGCTCGCCGAGGGTGTGGCACAGGCCGGGGATCAGCTCGGGCAGGTTGCCCGTCTCGCGGGTGAGCTGGGCGATGACGGGCTGGACGGCCTTTTCCCTGCCGATGCGGCCCACGGCGCGGATGGCGGCGTCGCGGACGCCGCGCTCGGGCCAGCTCACGCGGTCCATGTGCGGCAGCAAGGGCTCGAAGGCGCGGGCGTCGCCAATCCCGCCGAGGGCCTTGATCGCCAGCTCGACCACCTTCAGGTCGCGGTGCTTGAGCAGGGGCAGGAGCGGCTCGACGGCTCGCCTGTCGCCGCTGCGGCCCAGCGCCTCGACGGCCACGCAGACGCGGGCGAGGGCGTTCTCGTAGGCCGCGGCGCCGGGGTCCCTCTTGGATTTCGGCGGCGCGCCGGCGGCCTTCGCGGCGCCGTCCTTCAGCACGGCAAGAAGCGCATCCACGGCCTGCGGGTGGCCCGTGGCGGCGAGGGCCTGCGCGGCGGCGAGGCCGACGGCAGGGTCGGCATCGTCGAGGGCGGCGGCGAGGGGCTTGACGGCCTTCTCGTCGCCCAGCTTGCCCAGGAGCGCTGCGGCCTCGATGCGGACGCGCGGCTCGGGGTCCCGCAGCGCGGCGAGGAGGTCGCCGATGGCCCCCGAGAGGCCGAAGGCCGGCTTCGCGCCCCGGCGCGGCGGATACGCCAGGTCGGCGATGACCTCGATGGCCTTGAGGCGGACGGCGGCCTCGCTGTGCTTGAGCGCGGCGAGCAGCGGCTCGAGGGCCTGGGGGCCGGCGAGACGCGTCCTGAGCACCTTCTCGGCGGCCTCGCCCACGGCGCGATCGGTGTCCACCGAGGCCGCGAGAAGGGGCGCGATGGCCGACGGGTCGGCGATGTCGCCCAGTGTGGCGACGACGGCGAGGCGCAGGTCGCGGCTCTGCTCCTTGAGCGCCTCGGCGAGTGCGGGAACGGCGAGCGGTCCGAAGCGCACGAGCGGCTGGCGGACCCCTCGCCGCACGGTCTCATCGGGGTCCTTGAGCAGCGTGGCAATGGGGGCCACGGCCTCGGCGTCGCGGAGGCGGCTCAGCGCGTCGGCGGCGGCGAGGCGCACCATCGGGGCGGGGTCGGCGAGCAGCCCCCTGAGCGGCGGGGCGGCATGTGCGTCGCCGATGTGGCCGAGGGCGTAGGCGATGCCCTCGCGGGTGCGGGCAGAGGAAGGGGTTGGGTGTTCGGTGTTCGGTGTTGGGGGTGAAGAGGGGGCCGAGTCGCGGAGTGCGGCGAGGAGGGGTTCGAGGGCGGCCTGGCCGAGCTTGCCGAGGGTCATGGCGGCGGCGAGGGCGACGGAGCGGTCGTCGTCGGCCAGTGTCTCGATGAGCATGGGGATGGCCTTCGGGCACCCGGAGCCGGCGACGGGTCGGGCGATCTTGCCCAGGGCCTCGGCGGCGGCCTTGCGAAGGGTCCAGTTCTCCTCCTTCAGGACGCCCAGGAGCGGCTCGGTGGCGGCGGGGTCGGCGATTTCGCCGAGGGCCTCGATAGCGGCGAGGCGCACGTCGGTGCGGATGTCGTAGAGCGAGCGGATGAGGGGTTCGGTGGCGGCCTTGGGCTTCAGGCGGGCCAGCTCCTTCGCGGCGTCGAGGCGCTTGTTCACGTCGTGGTCGCGGAGCTGTTCGCAGAGCGTCTCCACGCGCTGCTCTTCGGGGCTCTTCGAGGAGCCGCAGCCGAGCCACGGGACGAAGGCAAGCGCCAGAAGACTGGCGCAGATTTGCGATTTCCGATTTGCGGCTTCCCATTCCAGACCTCGCGGTTCCGACCCAATCGCGAACCGGAAATTGGAGATCGCAAATGCCCTCACAGCGATCCCTCACCGAGGTAGATCATGACGGAGTAGCCGGTGGTGCCGCCGGCGTTTTCGAGCTTGACGAGGAGGGTGTTGTAGCCTTCGCGGAACTTGAGCTTTCGGAAGCCGCGGTCGGGGATCCAGCGGTGGGGGGTCTTGCCGCTGGCCCAGACGAGTTCGCCGTTGAGCCAGGCCTTCGAGTAGTCGTCGGAGCCGAAGGCGACCCAGCGCTCCTGCGGCTTGTCGACGTAGACCTCGGTGTAGCCGTACCAGATCGCGTAGCGGTCGGCGGCGATGGGCGCGATCATCAGTTGGTTGAACTGCTTGAACTGCCAGCGGAGGGGGCGGCCGTCCTTGCCCTGGTAGGTCGCATCGAGGTCCACGGCGGATTCGGGCGGGAACTTCTTGTCGAGGTGCGCGCGGTCGGGGTTGGGGAACGGGCCGATGAGGTACCAGGTGTCGAGGTAGGCCCATTCGGGCTTGGGGCCCTCGCGGGCCATGAGCTTGCGGGCGGGCAGGGGCCGGAGGTCGGGGCCGAAGCGGCTCTCCTGGCCGCCGGGGAAGAACTCGTGGGCGAGGAGGGGCGGCCCGACGGACGAGCCCCACTGGCCGTCGCCCCCGCCCTGGTAGAGCGCGCCGCCGCCAAACGACACCACGCGGATGCCGCCCACGTCGGCCCCCACCAGGCCCTCCGCCATGTCGCGCATCCGCAGCGCCGAGGCCAGCATCGAGTTGACCTCCGAGTGCACCTTGCTCAACTCGTCCTTGAGCGCCTGGAGCTTGCCGTCCACCGTGTTCTCAATGTCCGCCTCGAACACGGCCACGCGGAGCGGGGCGTGGAGGGGCACGGCGATCTGCGTGACGTCGCTGGCCTCCTGGAGGGGGATGCTCTGAATGCGGGCCAGCTCCACGGCGCGCATCTGGCGGTAGGTACCGTAGGTGGTCTCGTTGATGAGCGTCGCGATCTCATAGAGCTCGGGAATCGTCCTGCCCTCGAGGGAGAGCGTGGCGTTGGGGCCGGCGGGGCCGAGGCTGGCGAGGGGCTCGGGAGGGGTGCCGCCCTTGGCCGCGTCCTTGGCGTAGCGCTCGTAGCGCTGGTCGCGGTAGGCCTCGAGGTCGGCGAGGACGGCCTTCTGCTCGTCAATCTTCCTGCCGATCCGCTTGGCGTGGACCTCGAGCATGGCGGCGACGATGCGGCGCACCTTCTGCCCCTGGAGGGTCTTCATCATGTCCTCGGGCTCGGCCCGGGCGAAGAACCACTCGCGCAGCGGCGTGAGGTAGATGAGGGCGCCGCCGACGCCCAGGTGGAGCGCCACGGCGAGGCCCCACCAGAACAGCCCCCACTCGGCGGCCTTGGCCTTCTTCTGAACCGCGCGCTCCGGCATGGCGGGTCCCCTAATCGCGCGCGCGGACGCCCACGCGGTTCAGGCCCTCGAACTGGCACAGGTCGAGGATGTGGACGATGTGCTGGAACACGGTGCGGCGGTCGGCGTCAATGCGCACCTGGCGGTTCGGGTTCTCGGTGGCCAGCTCGCGCAGGCGCTTGTGGAGCAGGCGCTGGGTCACCGGCTGGCCCTCCAGGTGCACCGTGCCGTCGGCTGTGACCTCGATGATCACCGTGTCGTACTTCGACTTGGCCTCGGTGGCCGCGGCCGAGTGGGGCAGCTCCAGCGCGATCTCCTTGTGGGCCTTCTTCAGCGTCGCACTCACCAGGAAGAAGATCAGCAGGAGGAACATGCAGTCAATGAGAGGACCCATCTGGATCCCAACGTCGTCCTCTTCCTCGATTCGCACTCTCATGCTTCCTCCTCCTCCTTCTTCATCAGCCAGTCGGTGAGGAGGGTGCTGCCCTCTTCCTCGAGCAGCTTGGCGAGGGCGTTGGTCCGCAGCTTGAAGAGGTGGTAGAAGAACAGCGTGGGCATGGCCACGATGAGGCCCCAGGCCGTGGTGACCAGGGCCTTCGAGATGCTGCTGGCGAGCAGCGACGGGTCGCCCATCACGCCGGCCGTGGCGACGACCTCGAATGCCTCGATCATGCCGACCACGGTGCCGAACAGCCCGAGCAGCGGGCTGATCACGGCCACGGGCGCCAGCGGGTAGAGCAGGAGCATGTGGCGGCCGATGTCGCGCGAGGCGATGTCGCCCACCGCTGCGCTCACGTCGTTGATCGGGTTCCCCCGGTGCCGCACGATGAAGGCGATCACGCGGCCGAGCGAGCTTACGCGCCGCTTCGCCCGGCCGGCCACCTCGCCGGGAAGGGCCGCGTGGAGGAGCAGGCGGTTCAGGCTCTGGACCTCCGCGGGCGAGAGATCCTCGGGGTCCCTGGCCAGGAGGTCGCCCGCCTCCTTCGGCAGCGACAGGCCGTGGAAGTCCTCTTCGCGGTAGAACTCGGGGCTCCGCAGGATGCGGTTGAGGGCCTTGACGACGGCGCCCTTCTGAGAGTCCTTCAGCTCGCTCTTTGCGCCCGCCTGGACGAGTCCCGTGGCCTCGTCGGGCAGGAGCGCGAGGAGGCGTGCCGCGGCGCCCTGCCCGCCGGCAAGCGTCGTGCAGAAGGCCGGCCAGTCGAGCACGTCGTCCACGGTGAGAAACGGCGAGGTCCTGCTGCACAGCGCCTCGAGCTCGTCGTAGCGGCCGGCGCGCCAGAGCTTGTCGGCCCGCCGGGCCAGGCCCTCGGGCGCGATGGCGCGGCGCCGCAGGCGGAACGCCCGCTCGAGGATGAACGCCAGCCCGCCGATCGAGAGGAACAGGATGGCGTACATCGTGGCGCCGCCGGCCTCCCACTGCCGCTTGAGGTCCTCGAGGGCCGCCTTGATGGAGAACGGCTCCTTGGGCTTCTCGGGCGCTTTCTTCGCCGCGGCCGGCCTCGCCTTCTCGGGCGGCGCTTCCCCGGCCGGCTCCGCCGCCCGCGCCGCGCACGCCGTCAGCCACAGCGAAAGCGCCACACCGGCGGCCAACCCCCGCAGGCTCGTTCGCTTCATTCCAGATCCTCGCCAGGGCCTATGGTCAGGAAGAACTGCTGACGCCGTGAATTGTAGGGAACCGTGCCGGCCTTTTCAAGCGTCGCTTTTCCCCGCTCACGCCCGCCGTTATAATGGCAGGGCGCAGCTCCCGCAACCCAGTGAGGAACGTCCCCATGGACCGTCGCGTTGCCTTGGCCTTCCTCGGCCTGTCGCTTCTGGCCGCCGCCGGCGTCGCCGACGAGGTGGACGCCCTGGTCGCTCAGCTCAAGCCCCCCACGCGATTCGCCGACCACAAGCCCGCCTGGTCGGTGAAGAAGGCGCAGGCCACCTTCGAGGGAATGGGCGGCCCCGAGACGATGCCCTTCTGGTTCGTGATGGATGGCGACCGCCACGTGGCCATCATCCCGACCGTCGGGTTTCACAGCGGCACGATCTATGTCCAGGACTTCCGCCCGGGCCAGGCGCCCAAGGAGTTGAAGCTCCCCACCGAGCGCTGGCACATTGACACCTCGATCGGCAGTGAGCTTCGCACCAACAACTTCATTCCCGAAGCCCTCGGCGACGACGATGCGACCTGGGACTGGAAGGGCACGGGCGACACGCTCACCTGCGTCCGCCGCTTCAAGGGCAACGCGAAGTTCAACCGCTGGGCGCATCGCACCAAGTCCGAGGTCGCCGTGGACGCGACGAACACCATCGTCTTCCGCGTGGACCCGCGCCTGGGCTATGTGGTCGAGGCGACCTACGACATCTGGACCGACCCGCCGCCGAAGACCTATGAGTACTCCTCCGCGGCGACCAGCGGCCGCTACCTGCTCTGGCCGGGCCAGGCCACCTGCTTCCGACATGCCATCACCCCCGTCGGCTCGAATGGCACCATCGGCTACGCCTGCAACCACGCCGCCAGCAAGAAACACCCCAACGCCACCTGCCGCGACGGCGGCTTCGTGGCCTTCCTCAACGACGAGACGGGCTGGAGCCCGACGTTGACGCTGACCCGCGGCGGCGACGCCAAGCTCGTCATCTGCGGCGCGCACACCGACCTCGATTTCGTCCTCACCTGGCCCGAGAAGCCCGAGACCCGCCCCGACGGACTCAAGCGCAACGGCCTCGTCAAGCACCGCCTCCTCGCCCTGCCGCCCGAGCTGACGAAGCACGTGTGGGACACGATGGAGTTCCTCCATGCGGGCGAGCACAAGCTGATGATTCGCTTCGGCGTCCTCGAGGACTTCGAGGACCAGCCCCTCGAGCTCACCACCCGCCAGCGCGGCATGCCCTGGAGTGCCGAGGTCACCGACAAGTTTGCACGCTCGGGCAAGAAGTCCATCACCTTCACCGGCACGAGCGGCCACGGCGACCCCCAGATCGCCCTCAAGCCCAGCACCCGCTACAAGGTCGAGGCCTGGGTGAAGGTCGTCGAGTTGCCCGCCGAGCAGCGCAAAGGCCCCGGCGAGGCCGCCGCGTACCTCACCGGCTGGACCTATCAGTGGTCGCCCCACGCCGACAAGCCTGTGGAATCCTTCAAGAGCAACATCGCCAGGCCCGGCGGCGAATGGCAGAAGATCGCCTTCGAATTCACCGCCCCCAAGTGGGCCCCCTTCATCCAGCTCGCCTTCCACGCCGACAACTGCACCGTCTGCCTCGACGACTTCCAGTTCGTGGAGAATCAGCCATGATCGGCAGGGTCCTCATCGCCGCAGTCGCTCTGTTGGGCGTCCTGGGACAGGCCCCGGCGGGGCAGGTAGAGTTCGCCACCAGGCCAACGGCAAAGGCGGCCGGCGACAAGGTGGAGGTCGCGTTCGCAGTCTCCGCGCCGACGGACGTCGAGGTGGCCATCCTCGACGCCAAGGGCAACGTCGTGCGGCACCTGGCCGCAGGCGTCCTCGGCGGGAAGAAGCCGCCGCCCGAGCCGCTCAGGGCCGGCCTGAGCCAGTCGCTCGCCTGGGACCGCAAGGACGACTTCGGCAAAGCAGTGGCCGCCGACGCCGGCCCGTTCACGGCCCGCGTGCGGGCGGGGATGGGCGTGAAGTTCGGCCGCCTAGTCGGCGAAGACCCCTACACGTTCGGGCTGATCAACTCGATCGTCACCGACGAGGAGGGGAACCTGTACGCGACCGCCTGCGCCGGCGACTGCAATCAGTACGCCCCGACGCTGCGGGTCTTCAGCCCCGAGGGGAAGTATCTCCGCACCCTCATCCCGTTCCCGGCCGACCTCAAGCCCGAGGCGGTGGCCAACCTGGCCTCCTGGCACGAGGCCCGAAAGAGCTTCATCCCCAGAAACTTCCAGAGCGGCAACCCGATCACCTATCCCATCGAGATCGGCCCGCACGGCCTCAAGCTGGTCGGCGTCACGAAGAAGGGCGGCATCGTCCTCTCCTCCGGCACCAATCTCCTCCGCCTCGGCCCCGATGGTGGGAACCTCCAAGGCCCCACGCCCATGTGGTCGAAGGCGGCGGGGCTGAAAAACCCGTCGTGGAACACCCCCCAGCTCGCCGTCTCGCCCGACGGCCGCTGCGTCTACTACTCGAACGTGGCGGGGACCAAGTACCAGCCCAAGACCTTCGCCGACACCGACCCCAAGTGGCCCCAGGGCCGCATCTACCGCCAGGACGCCGCGACGCCGGGCGACCCCGAGCGCTTCTACGACCTGGAGCTGCCCGACTGGGAGCAGGCGCGCTACTGGCTGCCCGACGCCTGGAACAAGCGCACCGCCGCCTACGGCATCACCACCGACGCCAAGGGCCACCTCTTCGTGTGTGACCTCGTGAACCAGGAGATCGTCGAGATCGGCCCCGACGGCAGGAAGGTCTCCGCGAGCAAGGTCCCCTGGCCCGAGCGGGTGCACGTGGCGGGGAATGGCGACTTCTATGTGATCTGCCGGCTCGACAAGCCGAAGGACGGCTTCGTGGGGAAGAAGCTGGTGAAGGTCACGGGCCGCGGCGACGCCGCGAAGATCGCCGCCGAGATGCCGCTCAAGGGCCGCCTGGGCGAGACGAGCGCCCTGGGCGCCATCGGCGGCAAACCCGTCCTCTGGATCGCCGGCGGCGAGACGATGATCTGCGTGCAGGACACCGGGGCCGCCTTCGAGCCGGTCGAGACCGCGCTCAAGCCGCGCCCCGATGCCCAGCTCGACTGGAGCCGTCTGGCCGTGGACCCCGAGCGCGACGAGATCTACGCCAACAACGGCACGAGCCTGCTGTTCCGCTACGACGGCAGGACGGGCCAGGGCGGCTTGCTGCGCAAGGGTGGCAAGCCCTTCTATTGCGTGGACATGGCGGTCGGCTACGACGGCTCGCTCTGCCTGCGCACGGGCAACAGCTTCGCCGGGCCGCTCGAGCGCTACACCCGCGACCTCGAGCCCCTCCCCTTTCCTACCGGCTCGCACCTGCTCTACGACATCTACAGCCGCATGGGAATCGGCTTCTGCGACAAAGGCGTCGGCGCCGGCCCCAAGGGCGAGAGCTACACGAGCTACATGTACGGCTGGAACAAGTATTTCGTCGCAGGCTTCGGGGGCGACGGCAAGGCGATTCACGGCAGGTTCCTGGAGGGCAAGATCAAGAAGCCCGACGCGAAGTCGCCGCTCGCCAAGTGGCCCGAGGAGCGTCTGGTGACCACGGCCGTCGTCGGCCCCATCCCGGCCGAGAGCGGCGGCATCGCCGTGGACCTCGCGGGCAACGTCTACGTGGGCATGCGGCTCGTGCCCAAGGGCTTCACGCCGCCGCCCGGCTTCGAGAAGGACCCCGCCTACACCACCTGGACCGGCAGCATCGTGAAGTTCCCCCCCTCGGGCGGCACCGTGCTCGGCGCGGTCAAGGAAGACGACCCGCCCGACCCGCCGGGCGAACGGGTGGAGTGCAACTGGAAGCTGACCGTGGTCGGTGCGCTCGCCCTCTACCCCGGCCTCGGCCCCTTCAGCGGGGGCAACTACGGCGGGAACTCCAGTTGCTGCGTCTGCCGCGTCCCGCGCTTCGGCGTGGACCGCTACGGGCGGATCGCCTATCCCAACGTCGTCACCTGCTCGGTGACGGTGATTGATAACGCGGGGAATCCGATCCTCGAGTTCGGCGCCTACGGCAACTTCGACTCCCAGCTCGTCAACCCCAACCTGCCGCAGGGCAAGGAGGGGAAGCCCACGGTTGCGGTGCCCGAGTTCCCGATGGCCTGGCCCACGGGCGCGGGCGCCAGCGAAGCCCACATCTACGTCCTCGACACCCTCGACAAGCGGGTGCTGCGCGCCGACAAGACCTGGGCCGCCGAGGCCCGCGCCGAGATCAAGTGAGCACAGACGCGTTGGCGTTGACAAATCGTGTGGGGAATGGCACGCCGATGTGGTACACGCGTTGCTGCATCGAAGGGAACTGCCGATGAAGTGGGCTTGCTGGCTCCTGGTCGTGGCCCTGTTCGCTGGCGAGGCGAGTACGGCCGGGGAGAGGCCCCTCGCCACCCAGCCCCTCATCGAGAAACCCCTCGCCCTCCAACTCGATATGGGCACGCAGCGGGTGAACTGGAATCATCAGAAGTCGTCCACCATCGAGTTCCCCGAGCCGCGCGACTGGTCGGCCTTCACGGGGCTGAGGATCAAGGTGCGGACGGCGAAGCCGCGCGACGATGCGTCGGTGACCGTGTGGCTGGCCGAGGACGATGGGAGCTGGTACCACGTGAAGGACGCCGTACCCCTCGCCGACGCCGAGAACGGGGCCATCCTTCGCTTCGACGATTTCGTCCTGGCCGAATGGGTCGCGCCCGCAGGCTTCCACCTCGACGAGGACTACTGGCTCGACCTCAAGAGCATCAAGTCGCTCGCCATCGGGGTCATCAACCCGCTCGGCGTGGGCGTCGTGTCCTTCACCGTCACCGCGATTGACCTGGTGAAGGAGGACCTGCCCACGCTGCCACCCGCCAAGCTCACGGTCACGGGTTGGGCGCTCTCGGTCAACGGCCACAACGTGGTGCCGGCGGGCATCTTCGGCGGCTTCGCCTACGACCTGCCGCAGGAGTACCGCCCCGGCTGCCAGCGCGGCCTCTATCCCACCACGCGGCCCCGAATCCCGCGGCAGACGTTTGCCCGCTTCAAGGACAAGGAGCCCGTGCCCGACTGGCCGAAGGTGCTCGAGCGGCTGCGGAGCGGCGAGCCGCTCGCCAAGTCCCTGATGTCCAAGGTGGACGATGCTCAGACCCTGGCCCGCTTCGAGCGCCTCCGCCCCCCGAAGCCCGACGACCCGAAGGCCAGGGAACTGCCGCCGGACCTCGCCCGCCTGCTCAACCACCTGCTCGATAAGCCGCTCTACGACGCCGAGGCGTGGAAGGGCGTGGCCATCGCCGACGCGCTCAAGCCGAAGCTCGCCGCGCCCGACAAGCTGAACCACACCGAGCGGATGGAGCTGAACCGCCGCCTGCTCGAGGCCGCCTTCCCCGAGCTGCCGAAGAACCCCGACGCCGGCCCCACCGAAGCCTTCTACGTTGATTGCTTCGGCGAGCGGAAGGAGACGGCCATCTACCTCCTCCGCGACGACTGGCGGGAGTTCCTCGACGCCTGGGGCCGCGCCTTCGCCGCCAACGCCAAGGCGTCGGGCTGCCTGGCGGTCCTCGAGTTCTGGAACGAGCCGTACCTCAACTGGGCCGACCGCAGCGGCATCCACTACAGGCCCGAGCTCTACAGGGTCGAGAAAGCCGTCGAGGGCGGCCCCGTCGCCGTCAAGCGCAAGAACCCCAACGCCCCCGACGAGATCATCCCCCACTTCAAGTGGAAGAAGACAGACAAAGGCTGGCGGGTCGTGGACGACACGGCCTTCACCTTCTGGTCGGGCATGGGCAACGGCTTCATCTACGACACCATGCTCGCCGTCATGGGCAAGGCCGTGAAGGAGACGCACCCCGAGGCCCTCGTCGCCGGCGGCTGGGGCTTTCGATGGAACGAGGACCACTGGGACGCCTGGCGCCTGCTCTACAAGAACACCATTGACCGCAATATCGGCTGGATTGACGCCGTGCACGAGCACCACTACATGGGCGAGCCGATCGGCATGCACGGCACCTACGAGGTGCTCGCCGCCTACGGCGTCACGGCCCACAACAAATGGCTCTATTCGCTCAACACCGAGACGAACGACCTGCTCGACACGCCCGCCCGCGGGCGCGTGGACGAGCCGGAGAAGCGCCAGCGCTCGAAGGAATGCCGCCAGATGGTCTACAACCTGCGCGACTGCATCTACGGCGTCATGCAGTCGCCCGACAAGCTGCTGGGCCGCACGGTCATCCACGCCTACAAGATGCCCGAGGCCACCCGCGTGGCCTACGGGATGATGAAGAACCTCCGCGGCCGCCTCATCGAGGCGGCCAGCACCGACCCCGACGTCTGGGTCGTCGCCTCGGTGGACGGCACGGACCCGAAGGCCATGCCGCCCGAGCCGGAGCAGACCCTTGTCGTGTTCGTCGTCAACGACAGCAACCACCCGCGCACCATCTTCCTCGACGTTCGACCCCCCGAGGGCACCCGCTTCAAGGGCGGCTCCATCGAGGAGCGCAGCACGGTGGACTGGGCGACGTTTGCCATTGACCTCAGGAAAGAGGACGTAAGGCCGCCTGAAGGCGGGGCTACGAACATGCACCTCGACTTGAGGCTTGACAGCAAGCTCGCCTGGAAGCTCTCGCTACCACTTGAGGGGGCCATCGGCGAGAAGGACCAGGTGCGGCGCAGGCAGTTCTTCAGCAAGGACATCATTCAGCCCGTGCGGCGCGGCAAGCCCTTCGCCACAACCGTTGCCCTGGACCCCGAGGCCCTCAAGCGGGCGAGGCGTGCCTGGCTGCGTATCGTCGTCGAGAGCATCGCCAGAGGGGAGGGGAGCGTTGCCGTCGGCGGCCAGACCATTCGGCTACCCGCGGCCTACACCCAGGACAACGTGACCCGCATCCTCGACCTCCCCCTTGATGTGGCCGCCATGAAGCCCGATAATGACATCACCTTCTCTGTCGCCCCCGGCAACCACGCCGGCTACCAGGTCGACATGGCTAGCATCGTGCTCGAGGAGAGAGAGAGGAACTGATGGACGGGCTCCTGGCATTCACGGACCGCGTGTTCCACGACTGGCTCGTGCTGTTCTCGATGGTCAATGCGGTGGGCAACCTGCCCATCTTCGCCGAGCTGACCTCGGCGATGGACCGCCCGGAGCGGAACAAGACGTTCCGCGTCGCGGTGCTCACCGCGGCGACGGTGGTGCTGGTCTTTGCGTTCCTCGGCTCGTGGATGCTGCGGTACGCGTTCGACGTCGAGACGGCGGCCTTCAAGATCGCGGGGGGCATCCTGGTGTTCGCGGTGGCGGCCCGGGGCATGGTGATCGGCCCGCTGCGCTTCGGCCCGCAGCCGCAGGCGCGGTCGGACAACGTGGCGGTGTTTCCCCTGGGCTTTCCGTTCCTGGCGGGGCCGGGCACGATCGTCACGACGATTCTGCTGATGCAGGCGAAGGGGCCGTGGCTCACGGCGCTCGCCGCCGTGATGGTCTACGCGGCGATCCTGCCCGTTCTCCACCTCGCGCCGGTGATCGAGCGCGCCGTGGGGAAGATGGGGATCAACGTGGTCGCACGCATCCTCTATATCTTCATCGCCGCGAAGGCCGTCGCCTTCGTCCTCCAGGGCATCAAGGCCTACTTCCCGTAGCCGCGCCGCGCCCCGCCCTTGACAGCAGGGGCGCGCGCCCTGTAGACTCCGGGCAGGCCGGACTGTACCCGAGGGCACTGGTGAGGGTCGCATGACCAGGCTGGCGCAGTGGATCGAGAGCACGACGGGGATCGGGGCGGATCTCCAGGAGAAGCTCTTCGCCACCGTTGGGACCATTCTGGTCCTGTGGCTGATCCGCTTCCTGGTCGTCCGCCTCATCTTGCGCCGCACGGAGGACGTGCGGGCGCGCTACCGCTGGTCGAAGCTGACGGGCTACGTCGCGGCCTGCCTGGGCATCTTCCTGGTCGGGCGGGTCTGGTTCGAGGGCGTGGCCTCGCTCGCCACGTTCCTGGGCCTCCTGTCGGCCGGCCTGGCGATTGCCCTGAAGGACGTGGTGGCCGACGTGGCCGGCTGGATGTTCCTCATGTGGCGGCGGCCCTTCTGGATCGGCGACCGCATTCAGATCGGGGAGTTCGCGGGCGACGTCATTGACATCCGCCTGTTCAAGTTCTCGCTGTTGGAGATTCGCGGCTGGGTGGGCGCGGACCAGAGCACGGGACGCGTGCTCCACGTGCCGAACGGCATGGCCCTGAGCCACACGGTGGCGAGCTACAACCAGGGGTTCCAGCACATCTGGAACGAGGTGCCGGTGCTCGTGACCTTCGAGAGCAACTGGCGGAAGGCGAAGGAGATTCTCCAGGGCATCGCGGACAAGCACGCCCAGAGCCTCGGCGAGGCAGCCCAGCAGCGCATTCGCGAGGCCAGCAAGCGCTTCATGATCTTCTACACCACCCTCACCCCCACCGTCTACACGAGCATCCGGGACAGCGGTGTGCTCCTGACCCTGCGCTACCTGTGCGAGCCGCGGCGCCGCCGGGGCACCGAGCAGGCCATCTGCGAGGACATCCTGGACGAGTTTGGGAAGTGCGGCGACGTGGACTTCGCCTATCCGACGCAGCGGTTCTACGACAATGCTGTCGAGGGGAGGCCTGGCGCCCGGGCCGACTCGCAGTGAACCTGCCGGTTCACGCCTTCGCCGCGGGCAGCGATTGCTTCACCAGCCAGCCGATCACGCCCAGCCCCGCCACGAAGACGACGGCGAACATTGCGAAACTGCTCCACTCGGGGTGCACGGGCACTGTAGCTGGCGAGTAGACGGGCGCCAGCGCCATCCGTCGCAGCGCATCGCGCGCCAGCGCCCACGCGAGCAGCCCCCCGAACTGCACTCCCGCGGTCACGAGAAGGCCGACCGGCCCGCCGCCCCGTCGCACCAGCCCTGCCAGGAGAGGCAAAGCCAGAAAGGCCATCGTGGCGATCCACCACGACGCGTCCTCGCTCACCTGTCCATGGTGCGTCGCGGGCATGGAGGCCAGGAGCCATAGCCAGAGAGCCACTTGAGCCACAGCGGCGGGCACCGCGAGGGAGAGCCCCGCGCGCCGTCCCGCGTTCGGCAGAATGCCCACGTGCGCGAGGACGGCCACGAGCAGCCCGCCCATCGCCAGGAAGCCCGCGAGGGCGAAGAGCACGCGCGGCACGAGCGTGGGGTCGCCGGTGAACAGGCGATTCATCCCCCGCGACCAGGTTGCCCCCCAGGCCTCGGGGCTTTGGGTGAGCGTGGCGTTGCTCGCCAGGATCACCGCCGCCTTCGCGAACACGACGAGCGCGAGCGCGGGCAGCACAATCCTGTAGGCGGCGTGTCCACACGCCGCATCACGCGGGATGGCGACATCCCGCCTACACTCGCGATGCCAGCCGAGCCACAGGAGGCCGAACGCCGCGAGCAGCAGCCCGAGCATCCCGAGCCACCACCAGCCGAGCAGGATGTTCGCCGTGTAGAAGAACTGGCCGTAGAGCACCTGCACGAAGAGCAGCGGGGCGATGCCCAGCGTCATCGCCATCGAGAGGAAGAAGGGCAGGAAGGGCACGAGGCGGCGATTCAGCTCGGCCAGGTCGGGGTTCGCCTTGGTCCGCAGCGCGTTGACGACGAGGAGCGCCGTGCCGCCGACGGCCCCGCCCAGGAACGCCCAGTGCAGCGCCAGCGTGAGGGCCATCAGCGCCTGCGCCAGCCACGCCGGGGCCGGCAGGCCGAGCATGTCATACGACGGGATCAGGTCTGTGCTCAAGGTGTTCCTCCTCTCAAGGCGGCCCGTGGCTGCAGCCAGAGAGGATGATTGGATGGCTGGATGAATGGAGGATTGGCTGACACCCATCCACCCATCCATTCATCCCCGCCAACATGCGCGCAGAACGCGCACGAGTCACGACGGGGACTCTAGTCTCCCGCGGGCTTGGATCCCGCGGGAGGTTTACGGAGCGACACCAGGTAGTCGGCCAGTGCCTCCTTCTCGGCGTCGGTGCCGGGGAAGGGCGGCATCGAGAGCTTCACCTCGTGCATGCGGTCGAGCAGGTGGCGAATCGTCTCGCGCGACCAGCTTCGCACGAGCGGCCGCACCGCGTTATAGCCGTCCACCGAATGGCAGCGGAGACACGCCGCGCGATACACGGCCTCGCCCTTGCCGAGGGGGTCGAGCGCCGCATACGCCTTGCCCGGCGGCAGAGCCCAGGGACAGAAGGCCACGACGCCCTCGACGCGCGTCTGGGCGATGTTGCCGCGCCGGTCGAGCTTCGCAGCGGCCTCGGTCGTGACGCCCGTCGAGTACATGAAGCCCTCGATGATGTAGGGCCGCCGCAGCCCCTCGCGGACGAATTCGAAGGCGCCATAGGCCACGAAGGCCACGAGCACGGTCGCCAGCGCCTGCACCGAGGAGACCGTGTAGTCGCGCCGCCAGGCGCCGAGCGCCGCCGCAAGCCACAGGATGCCCAGGCTCGCCGCGCCGAACCCGCCGAAGATCAGCATCACCGGCCCCGCGCCCATCATCACCTGCTGCGCCCGCTCGGGGAGGACGGCGAACCCCCACCCCAGCAGCGGGAAGATGAGGATCGCGGGCAGGATCATCCTGTAGGCGAGGCTCACCACCCGCTCGCGCACGCGGTCGTCGGCGCCCTTGACGAATGCCGCGAGCGCCACGGCCCCCGCGCCGGCGAGGGCGAATGCCGCCAGCGCGCGGATCAGCGTGGTGGGGAAGTACGACGGATTGAGGATCGCCTTCCACACCGCGCCCGGCGCGTGCGGCACCCAGCCCCCCGGCGTGAGCATGAAGCTCAGAATCGCGTTGATGATCACCAGCGTGGCCAGCGACGTGATGGCGAACACCCAGCCGATGCGGTTGTGCACCTCCTGGCGCACGCGGCCCCACGTGAAGAAGTAGAGGAAGATCGAGACCACCTCGACCAGGAACAGCACCCACTCGGTCGCCCAGTCCCACACGAACTGGTGGATCAGCACGCTGATGGCCCTGGGGCTGACGAGTGCCACGGTGAACCAGATGCCTGCACCCGTCACGGTGCCGAGCACGTAGGGCACGAGGAGGATGAGGAGGGCGTATTTCTTCAGGAACGCGAGGGTTGCCTCGTCGCCCTCGCGGATGGC
This sequence comes from Planctomycetota bacterium, assembly GCA_035527715.1. GTDB lineage: Bacteria > Planctomycetota > PUPC01 > DSUN01 > DSUN01 > DSUN01. Next base: position 27,862 of record DATKZY010000064.1, read on the forward strand.
TCGGCGTTCGGCCAGGGCCACGAAGAACCCCGCCCCCACCGAGAAATGCGCGATGAAGGCGTGGAACACCGCCACGCCTGCGATCAGCAGGCTACCGCCGAGCAGCGGCACGTCGAAGATGGGGTATTCCAAGGAAGCGTTCCCCTCTGCTGGCCCGGTCCCGCGGGTCCTCGGGGCGCCGGGACGCCGGCGCGGCTACAGCATCTAGTATACGAGTTCTCCGCTCCGCCTCAAGCGGTGGGGCTTCGGGCCTTCGTGTGGGTAGCCCCCAGACCGTTATCACCCCCGCATGCCCCCGGCAAGGACGGCGCCGGCCGCCCGCAGCAAATCCGCAGGACCAGGAGTCAAAGGTGAAGGGGGGTCTTGAGGCTCGAAATGCCGTCGCGCGGGCGCTAGCATGGCCCCGCCGACGATGCCTCGTGGGGACTCGAGGGCCAAGCGAGCGGTTCTTCCAGGGCAGGTTCCTGTTCACCCGTGTTAGGAGTGTGTGTGATGCGAAGGCTGTTGCTGGGCGTTCTGGCGGTAGTGCTGGGTGCGTCGCCCGTCTGGGCGGGCGCTCCCGGTGACCAGCAAGGCAGGCCCGGCGGCCGGCAGGGGCGGCCCGGCGGCTTCCGCGGCGGGCCCGGCGGCCCGATGATGCCCGGGATGACGGGCCGCGGCGGCGACCGGGAGACCGATCTCTTCGACGTCGCTCGCCGCACCGTCACGGTGCCCGAGGACAAGCTGGCGGCCCTCGAGAACCTCGCCCTCGAGTACGCCGTCGCCGAGAACGATGCCGTCGCCGAGGTCCGCAGGCGGCTCAACAAGGAATACCTGGTTAAGGTCGTCGCCCTGCTCCCCGACGAGGAGAAGCCGAAGTACGAGAAGGTCATCGCGGCCATGACCGAGCGCGACGATGCCATCGCCGCCGCCGAGAAGGAGCTCCGCGAGGCCCTCGACAAGGTCAAGGTCGCCCAGGGCGCCGACAAGGTGGCGGCCCCGGCCGACCCCAACCAGCGCTTCTTCCGCGCGCGCCCCGGCGAGGTGCCCACCCGCAAGTACGACGCCCTGCGCTCCTGCTTCGTCCTCACCGACGACCAGACCAAGCAGGTCGACGTCATCCACGACGCCAACCGCGACGCCGTGCGCGAGAAGATGCGGGCCCAGTTCGCCAATCTGCGGCCCGCCGACGGCGGGCGCCCCGACCCGGCCCGGATGCGCCAGATGGGCGCCCTCTACCGCCAGGCCCGCGACCAGGCCGACGACGAGGACGCCAAGGCGATCACCAACCTGCTCACCGACGCGCAGAAGAAGGACTTCGCCACGGTGTGCACCGCGATGGACGCGTATCGCAAGAAGATCGCGGACGCCGAGGAGGCCTGCCGCGCCAAGGTCGTCGCGGTCGTGGGTATCGAGAAGGCGAGCGCTCTCCTCGGCCTCGGCGGCAACGCGGCCGCCGGGCCCGCCCCGGCCGAGAAGGGAACGGAGTTCTAAGCCCTGTACGACAATGCGACACCAGGGGGCTGAGCCACGGCCGGCGAGAAAAAGACACCCGCTGTCTTTTGCCGGAACGGCCCTGCAGGTGCTTCGCACAAAAGACAGCGGGTGTCTTTTCTCGCTCGCGCCTCTCACGAGCACCGGCCCGGCTTCGCCCAGGGCGGCCCCTGCCGCCGCGAAGCCGGGCCGGTCGCCGGCGCCGCGAGCCCCCCCCATCACAGCAGGTGAAAGGACCACGCGATGCCATACGGCGCGAGGAACCAGATCGTCGGCACCGTCAAGTCGGTGAAGACGGGCGACGTGATGTCGCTGGTGAAGTTCGACGTCACGGGCCCGTGCGAGATGGCCTCGGTGCTGACCACCGAGTCCGTTCAGCACCTGGGGCTGAAGCCCGGCGACCGGGTGAAGCTGGTGGTCAAGGCCGTGCACGTGCTGCCCGTCAAGGAGTGACGGCGGGGCCTGCGAGCGCGGACACGACGGCGGCCGGGTCGGTGGTGGGCCGCTGGCAGGCGCCGCCCTGGCACACGTAGGCGGTGGCCTTGCCGCCGAGGGCCTGCTGGCCTGCGGTCGAGGGCGCCAGGCGGGTGATCGGGGGCGAGTCCTCGCCGGCGGGGCGGAAGAGGACGACTTTGCTCGGGGAGAACGTTTCCCTCACAGCCTTGAGCATGGCCCGCGTGTCGTCGGCGCCGGGGCGGCCGGCGATGACCACCTCGCGGGAGGGGCCGACCGCGAAGTCCACGCCGCACAGGAACTGGGTGAAGGCCGAAGGCATGCGGGCGACGTCGCCGGCGAAGGCTCGGCCGAGCTCTGCCGCACGCTTCTCGAGCTCCGCGTCGCCCGTGATGCGCGACAGGCGGAGCAGGTTGAGCATGGCCACCGAGTTGGCCGAGGGCACCGCGCCGTCGTAGGCCTCCTTGCGGCGGAGGAGGAGCTTCTCCCCGTCGTCGGCGGTGAAGAAGAGGCCGCCCGCCGCGGCGTCCCAGTGGTGCGCGAGGAGCAGCCGGTTGAGCTCGAGCGCAGCCTCGAGGTGTCGGACGTCGAAGGTGGCCTCGTAGAGGTCGAGCAGCCCCCAGATGAGAAACGCGTAGTCGTCGGCGTGGGCGGGAGCCGTGGAGGCCCCCCCCTCCCTCTCAGGGAGGGGGCAGGGGGAGGGTTGGGCGCTATCGTGGGGGTTCACCCTCACCCCACCCTCTCCCTGCGAGGGAGAGGGGGTATTGGCGCGCCAGGCGTGGAGGAGCCGGCCGTCGGGGCGGCGAAGCTCTCGGAGCACGAATGCCGCGGCGCGCTCGGCCGCTGCCGCATACTTCGGCTCGTCGAATGCCTGCGCCGCACGGGCGAAGGCCGCGATCATCAGGCCATTCCAGTCCGTGAGCACCTTGTCGTCCTTGTGGGGACGGATGCGTCGCTCGCGGGCGGCGAAGAGCTTCCCCCGAATCGCGTCGAGGCGGGGGCGGAGGCCCGGGGCGACGGGCCCGTCGAGGTGGAGGATGCTCATGCCCGTGCGGACGCCGTGGGCCTGGTCCACGAAGTTGCCCTCGGGCTCGAGGTGGAAGAGCTTGATGGCGAGGTCGCCGTCCTCAGGGCCGAGCCGCTTCGACACCTCGGGCACCGACCAGAGGTAGAACTTGCCCTCCTCGCCCTCGGAATCGGCGTCCTCGGCCGAGTAGAAGCCGCCCTCGGGCGCGGTCATGTCGCGCAGGACGTAGCCGAGGATGTCCCGGGTGGTCTCCTGATACTCCTGCTTGCCCGTGGCCTGGAACGCCTCGGTGCAGGCCAGGGCGAGGAGGGCCTGGTCGTAGAGCATCTTCTCGAAGTGCGGCACGAGCCAGCGGGCGTCGGTCGAGTACCGGTGGAAGCCGCCGCCGAGGTGGTCCCAGATGCCGCCGAGGCGCATCGCCTGAAGCGTCCGCTCGGCCATTTCGAGTGAGCGCGCCTCGCCGGTGCGTCGCCAGTGGCGCAGCAGGAACAGCAGGTTGTGCGGTGTGGGGAATTTCGGGGCGTCGGCGAAGCCGCCGTGCTGCTCGTCGAAGCGTGTGGCGAGCTGTTCGGCAGCCGCCTGGAGCGTCGCCTTGCCTGCCTCGCCCCCCGCCGTGCGCCGCTCGGCCTTCTCGAGCGCCGCCGCGATCTGGTCGGCGGACTTCACGACGTGCTCCCGCCGCGTCTGCCACGTCTCGCGGATGCGCGGGACGAGTTCGAGCAGGCCGGCCCGCCCGAAGCGGCCCTCCTTGGGGAAATACGTGCCGGCGAAGAACGGCCTCTTCTCGGGCGTCATCACGACCGTCAGCGGCCAGCCGCCCCCGCCCGTCAGCGCCTGGCAGGCGGCCATGTACACCCCGTCGACGTCCGGCCGCTCCTCGCGGTCCACCTTCACGCACACGAAGGCCTCGTTGAGCAGCTTCGCAACCTCGGGGTCCTCGAACGACTCGTGGGCCATGACGTGGCACCAGTGACACGTCGAGTAGCCGATCGACAGGAAGATCGGCTTGTCGAGCTTTCGGGCGAGCGCGAAGGCCGCCTCGCCCCAGGGAAACCAGTCCACCGGGTTCCGCGCGTGCTGGAGGAGATACGGGCTTTTCTCCCCTGCCAGGCGGTTCGTGTGCGATGCGTCTGTATTGGTCATGGCTCGTGGCTCAGCCTTCTGCGCTGGACAGCCCGGGCCCACGAAGCACAGGAACGCGGTGAGAAGGGCATGCGACACCGTGGGGCGCGGGCGGCTCATCGGCGTTTCTCCCCTCGTCCCCTACGGCGCTTGTAGCACACCCGGCGCGCGGAGTCAACTCCGCTCCGGAAGCGAACTTGCCGCAGGTCCGGGCGGTTGGTCCTTGACACCGGGAATCTTGCGCCTACAATGGAGGGGGATACAGGGGGCGAACCGTCGCGCGGCGCTCTTGGAGTCTGCTCGACCCGGGGGCCTGCCAGGGGGCGGTTCTGGCCGATAGTGCCGAGAAGGAGTCCTGTGGATGAGCGCTCCTCGTGTGTGTGACCGCTGCGGCGCAGAAGTGGCGACGGCAGCGCGGTTCTGCGGGCAGTGCGGAGCCGCCCTGGCGCCGGGCAAGCCGCCCGGGCCGCCACGGGGCGCGGCGGCGCCGCCTCCGGCGCCCCAGGGACCCCCGCCGCGCGTGGGGCCGCCAGCCCCGCCGTCGCCGCCGCCTCGGCGCGCGGCGCCCCCGCCGGAGCCCGAGTGGCCCGCCACCATCGAGCTTCAGGTAGCCCCTGTGCAGCGACCCACGGCGCCCAAGGCCCCGCCCGAGCCGTCTGGAACGGTCGAGTTGGAGGCGGCCCCCGCGCCGGAGCCTGAGTGGCCGCCTATCCCGCCGGCCGCAGCCGAGCCGTCTGGAACTGTCGAACTCGAGGCGGCCCCCGCGCCGGAGCCTGAGTGGCCGCCGATCCCGCCCGCCGCAGCCGAGCCGTCTGGAACCGTCGAACTCGAGGCGGCGCCCGCGCCGGAGCCTGAGTGGCCGCCCATCCCGCCGCCGGAGCCCGAAGCCTCTGGGACCGTCGAGTTGGAGGCGGCGCCCGCGCCGGAGCCCGAAGCGCCTCACGCCCCGGCGACCCCGCTCCCGCAACGCCCGCTGGCCGCGCCCAAGCCGGCCATGTCGCCGCCTCGCCCTGCCGCGGCACAGGAACCCCAGGCGCCACCCCAGGAGCCGCCCCCGCACATCGAGCCCACGCCGGCCCCCCCGCGCGAGCCCGAGCGCCCCTACACCCCGTCGCCCTGGCCCCCCGTGGCCGCGGCAGACAAGCCGCAGGCGCCGCCCCAGGCGCCACCCCCACGCCCCGAGCCCACGCCGGCCCCCCCGCGCGAGCCCGAGCGCCCTTACACCCCGTCGCCCTGGCCCCCCCTGGCCGCGGCAGGCACACCCCAGGCACCCCCGCAGGAGCCGGCGCGCGCCGACGACCCGTGGGCCCCGGCCCCCGAGCACCAGGAGCTGCTTGCCCCGGCCCGCGCCGCGGAGCAGGACATGGCGCCCAGTCCCTGGGCAGCGCCGAAGCCCGTCCGCGCCGCTAAGCCCGCGGCCCAGCCCTCCGGCACCGGGATGTGGACCCAGGCCCGCAGCGGCGCGAGCACTCAGTGGAAGGTCAGCACCCTGATTGCCCTCATGCTCATGCTCGGCGCGGGCGTCGTCGTCGCCCTCCTCAACCTCCCGCCCGGCTGGCTGCGCAAACACCTGTCGTCCGAGACCCCGTCGAAGACCACCACCGCCGCCCCGGCCCACCCCTCGAAGGCCGCGACCGCTTCGTCAGTCGCCCCGACGACCTCCACGCTCCCCGTCCCCGAGCCGCCCAAGGAGCCCAAGACCGTCGAGCCCACCCCCATCCCCGAGCCGCCCAAGGAGCCGAAGACGGTCGAGCCTACCCCTGTCCCCGAGCCGCCTAAGGAACCGAAGGTCGTCGAGCCCCCGCCCGTCCCCGAGCCGCCCAAGGAGCCGAAGGTCGTCGAGCCCATCCCGGCCCCCGAGCCGCCCAAGGAGATCCGTGGCGACGAGCCGCTGGCCGCCATGGACGAGGCGACCGCCGTCGAACACGCGCAGCACGCGATGCGCAAGGAGAACTGGCCTCGGGCCGTCGCGGCCTACATGCGGGCCATCGAGCTTCATCCCGCCAGCGCGGCCTACTGGAACGGCATGGGCAAGGCCTGCATAGCCCAGCGCAAGGCCGCCGACGCCTTGGCCGCGTTCCAGCAGGCCGCCGAGCTCGCGCCCGAGGACGGCTGGTCGCACGCCAACGTGGCTGGCGCGCTCGCGGCCTTGGGGCGTCGCGACGAGGCCCTCGCCGCTGCCCGCAAGGGCCAGCGCCTCGGCTGCCGCGACCACTGGGCCTACAAGGACCTCGGCCTCGACCAGCCCGAGAAGTGACCCGCGGCGATCACCTTGACTCTCGGACGCCAAGCGAGTATCCTCCTTCCTGTGGCACAGGGGGCCTCGCGCACCCTCACCCCGCGGCGCACCAGCCGATGACCAGGGCAACCATCTTCAAGCACTATGCGCAAGCTCTCGGCGCCGTCGCCGGCACGGGCGACGCGCGCGAGGAGAGTTTCTACGGCGCGCTCCGCGACCTCCTGAAGCAAGTCGCCGACGCCACCAGCAGGCCCCATGTCCACGTCACCGTCCAGCCCACGCCCACCGACGCCGGCAACCCCGACTTCCGCCTCTGGAACGGCGCCGACTCCATCATCGGCTACGTCGAGGCCAAGAGGCCCGCCGAAACCAACCTCTACGGCGTCGAGGCGTCGGAACAACTCCGCCGCTACCGCGACACGTTTCCCAATCTGCTCCTGACCAACTTCACCGAGTTCCGCCTCTACCGCAACGGCCACCACGTCGAGACCGTTCAGGCCGCCAGCCCGAACATCCTCAACGACCTCCATGCGGCACCCACCATCGAGCGGCCAACCGAGTTGTGGAGCCTGCTCGACCAGTTCCTCGACTTCCAGCTCCCCCAGGCGCCCACGGCCGAGGAACTCGCGACTCAGCTTGCCAAGCGCACCCGCTTCCTCCGCCAGGTGCTCGCTCAGCAGATCGTGCAAGATGATCAGGCCGGCGGCGGGCGCCTCTCGGGCTTCTACGAGGCATTCAGAGAGTTCCTCATCGCCGACCTCACCCACGAGCAGTTCGCAGACCTCTACGCCCAGACGGTCACCTACGGCCTCTTCGCCGCCCGCACCCGCTCGGCCGGCGCGTTCACCCGCCGCAGCGCCTTCGACCGCATCCCACACACCATTGGCGTCCTGCGCGACGTCTTCCGCTTCATCTCCCTTGAGGACCCGCCGCCGCAGATCGAATGGATTGTGGACGATATCGCCGAAGTCCTCGCCCGGGCCGACGCCAGCGGCATCCTCGATCGCTACTACCACGAACACAAGGGCAGCGATCCCATCGTCCATTTCTACGAAACCTTCCTCGCCCAGTACGACCCTGAGGAGCGGCAGCGCCGCGGCGTCTACTACACCCCAGAGCCGGTCGTGTCCTACATCGTCCGGTCGCTGCACTCGCTCCTCAAGAGCGAGTTCGGGATGTTCGACGGATTGGCTGATTCGAGCGTCACGTTGCTCGACCCCGCCGCAGGGACCATGACGTTCCTGGCACATGCTGCAAAGCTGGCTACTGACGAGGTCGTGCTCAAGTTCGGCGAAGCCATCCGACGAGTTTTCCTCGAAGAGCACGTGCTTGAGCGCTTCTATGCTTTCGAATTGATGATGGCTCCCTACGCCGTCGGACACTTGAAGATGGGTTTCTTCCTCGAAGAGCTGGGTTACCGATTGGCCGACAACCAGCGGGTGAAGTTCTACCTCACCAATGCCCTCGACATGACGGAGCTTGACCAAAGCCGCCTTCCTGGCCTCTCATCGCTTTCCCAGGAGGCTCACTTGGCGGGAGAGGTCAAGAAACTAGAGCCCATCCTTGTCATTCTCGGAAACCCGCCGTATTCGTACGATTCCCCCAACAGGGGGGATTGGATCCTTGCTCAGATCGAAGAGTACAAGCAGGTCGATGGGAAGCGCCTTGACGAGCACAACCCTCGTGGGCTGCAAGATGACTATGTGAAGTTCCTTCGCTTCGCCCAGTGGAAAATCGAGCAGGCGGGCCGCGGGATCGTGGGGATGATCACGAACCACTCCTACCTCGACAACCCGACGTTCCGCGGCATGCGGCAGAGCCTGATGAGCACGTTCGACGACATGTACGTTCTCGATCTCCACGGCAGCACGCTGAAACGCGAACGGTGCCCGGACGGGAGCGCCGACCAGAATGTGTTTGAAATCCAGCCTGGAGTGGCCATTGCCTTTTTCGTCAAAAGAGGCAGGCGCAACGCCCAGGACAAGCAAGTGCGCCACGCGGAGCTATGGGGCACGCAGAAGAGCAAGTATGAGTGGCTAAAGGAAAACGCGGTGGGGACCACGTCCTGGCAGCGCCTCGAGCCAAGATCGCCCTTGTATCTGTTCGTGCCCCGAGACGAGGCAGCATCCGCGGTTTACGAGACCTTTGCCGGGGTGACTGATGTCTTTCCTTCATACTGCACGGGCCTGTACACCGGCCGAGACAACTTGGCCGTGCATTGGTCCCGAGATGAGCTCTGGCGCACGGTATCCCTATTCTCTCGCGCCGATCCCGAACTCGCGAGGCAAGGATATAGGTTGGGCAAGGATTCGCGCGACTGGCAGGTCAGGTTGGCCCAGAAAGACCTTCTGGCTTCAGGCCCAAGCCAGGATCATATCGTCGAGTTGCTCTATAGGCCATTTGATGTGCGCTACACGTACTACACAGGGCGCTCTCGGGGCTTTCTGTGCATGCCCCGGCCTGAGGTAATGCGGCACATGCTCCAAGACAACTTGGCTCTCATCACCTCCCGCATGACAAAGGGGGAGGACTTCCGACATGCTCACGTGTCCAGCACACTCGTCGAGAAGATCTGCATGTCGCCGCGAACTTCGAATAATGGCTTCGTGTTCCCGCTGTATGTTTCCCCCGAGACCGACCGCAATGATCTCTTCGCGCAACACATGCCTTCTGAGCGCCAGCCGAATCTGCATCCCAAAGTGATGCTAGCGCTGGCCGCCGCGCATGGGCGCCAGCCGACACCGGAGGGGATTCTCCACTACATCTATGCAGTGCTTCACGCTCCGGCGTATCGTACGAAGTACACGCAGTTCCTGCGGCTCGACTTCCCGCGGATCCCATTCACGAAAGATGGCGAACTCTTTGGCAGCTTCGCCAAGCTAGGGGAGCGGCTGACGGAGCTTCACCTGCTGCGCTCGCCGGAACTGGAGCCTGCATCGGCCCAGTTCGGCGGCCAGGGCGACGGCAAGGTGGCGAAGGGCAAGAAGGCCGGGCTGCGCTACGATCCCGACGACCAGCGGGTCTACATCAACGGGAACGAGCACTTCGCACCCGTGCCGCAGGCGGTGTGGGAGTATCGGGTGGGCGGCTACCAGGTGTGCGAGAAGTGGCTGAAGGATCGCCGTGACCGCCACCTGAGCATGGAGGAGATCAAGACCTACTGCCGCATCGTGACGGCGCTGGGTCTGACGATACAGATTCAGCAGGCTCTCGACAAGCTGTATCCCGCCATCGAGGGGAGCCTGCTCCCCATCGAGCTCGGCTCCTAGGGACGACGAGCGCGACCGCCGGCTCGGGAGCAGGGCCGGCAGGCGGGGGCCAAGATGGTCACCCCCTATTGCGCGCAGGTGAGCATCTTGAGCATCTTGCGCCAGAAGTGGTGTGTCAGCAAGAGCTTGTGGCAGGCCCCAAGATGCTCAGCCCAAAGCACGTGACCATCTTGAGTCGCGCCCCACACATGGGGCCTGTCCCACCGGCAAACCCGGCCCTCGCCCTTCCCACCCTTCCCTTTGCGCGGCGGTCGCGCTAGAATAGCGAGTCGGGAGGCAATTCCTGCGAGGGACCCGGCGAGATGACCGAGCGAACGGCGAGACTCAGGCAGGCCAGCCTCGATGCGAAGCCGTGCATCGCCGAGGAACGGGCCGTGCTGATGACCGAGTTCTATCAGGCTCACGACGGCAAGCTCTCGCCGCCGATGATGCGGGCGAAGTCCTTCCGCTTCCTGTGCGAGCGGAAGACGATCTGGATCGGCCCCGACGAGCTGATCGTGGGCGAACGCGGGCCGAGGCCGAAAGCCGTCCCCACCTTCCCCGAGCTGACCTGTCACAGCCTCGACGACCTGCGCATCCTCGACTCCCGCCCCAAGACCAGCTACGCCGTGTCGGACGACTGCCGGCGGGTCTACGAGGAGCGCATCATCCCCTACTGGCGCGGGCGGAGCATGCGCGACCGCATCTTCGCCGCCGTAAGCCAGGAATGGCGCGATGCTTACGACGCCGGTATCTTCACCGAGTTCATGGAGCAGCGGGCGCCCGGCCACACGGTGCTCGACGACAAGGTGTACCGCAAGGGGATGCTGGCCTTCAAGCGCGAGATCGCCCAGGCCATCGCCGCCCTCGACTTCCTCAGCGACCCCGAGGCCTACGCCCGCCGCGAGCAGCTCGCGGCGATGGACGTGGCGTGCGACGCCGTGATCCTCTTCGCCGAGCGCCACGCCGACCTCGCCCGCGAGATGGCTGCCCGCGAGGCCGACCCCGCCCGCAAGGCCGAGCTGGAGAAGATCGCCGCCATCTGCTCGTGGGTGCCCGCCCACGCCCCGCGGGACTTCCGCGAGGCGCTGCAAATGTATTGGTGGTGCCATCTTGCGGTGATCACGGAGCTGAACGGCTGGGATTCGTTCAGCCCCGGCCACCTCGACCAGCATCTCCTGCCATTCTACCGCAAGGGCCTGGCCGACGGCACCCTCACGCCCGCCGCGGCCCGCGAGCTGCTCGAAGCCTTCTTCGTCAAGTTCAACAACCACCCCGCCCCGCCAAAGGTCGGCGTAACTGCCGCAGAAAGCGGCACTTACACCGACTTCGCCAACATCAACCTCGGCGGCCTCCGCCCCGATGGCTCCGACGGCTCGAACGAACTGTCGCACATGCTCCTCGACATCGTCGAGGAGATGCACCTGCTTCAGCCGAGCAGCAACCTCCAGCTTTCGGTCAAGACGCCCGACGAGTTGCTCAAACACGCCCTCCGCGTCATACGGAAGGGCTACGGCTTCCCCGCGATCTTCGACGTGGAAGCCGTTGTGGCCGAACAACTTAGGGTGGGCAAGAGCATCGAGGACGCCCGTGCCGGCGGCTGCTCGGGCTGCGTCGAGACCGGCGCCTTCGGCAAGGAAGCCTACATCCTCACCGGCTACTTCAACCTGCCGAAGATACTGGAGTTAGCACTTCACAACGGCCTCGACCCCAGGGCACCCGGAGCTGGCGACGGGTCGGGCAAGCAGCTCGGCCCCCAGACCGGCTCCCCCGATTCCCTCGCCACCTTCGACGGCCTCTTCGCGGCCTTTGCGACACAAGTCCGCTATTTCCTTGAGGTTAAGCTCACGGGCAACGCCATCATCGAGCAGCTCTACGCCCGCACAATGCCCGCCCCCTTCCTCTCCGTGATCACCGACGACTGCATTCGGAGGGGGCGCGACTACAATGCCGGCGGGGCGCGCTACAACAACTCCTACGTGCAATTCGTTGGCATTGGGACACTTACGGATTCGCTCGCCGCGGTCCGACAGCATGTCTTCGCCGAGCGCGCTCTGCCCCTCGCCGACCTTGTAGCCGCACTCGACAGCGACTTCGACGGGCACGACGTCCTGCGCCAGCGCCTCCTCAACCGCACGCCTAAGTATGGCAATGACAACGACTTAGCCGACGACCTGATGGTCCGCTCCTTCAACCTCCTCGTCGCGTCGCTCGACGGCAGGCCCAACACCAAGGGCGGACGCTATCGCGTCGAGATGTTGCCGACCACCAGCCACATCTACTTCGGCTCCGTCACCGGCGCCCTGCCCGACGGGCGGAAGGCCGGCGTCCCCCTCTCCGAGGGCATCAGCCCCGTCCAGGGCGCCGACCGCAAAGGCCCCACCGCCGTCATCAAGTCCGCCGCCAAGATGGACCATATCAAGACGGGCGGCGCGCTGCTGAACATGAAGTTCACCCCCAGCCTCCTCGGCGACGAGACGGGCATTGAGGGCCTGGCCCGACTCGTCCGCACCTATTTCGCCCTCAGCGGCCACCACGTCCAGTTCAACGTCGTCAGCGCGGCCACGTTGCGGAAGGCCCAGCTCCACCCCGAGGCCTACCGCGGCCTCATCGTCCGCGTGGCCGGCTACAGCGACTACTTCACCGACCTCGCCCGCGACCTCCAGGACGAAATCATCACCCGCACGGAGCACACCCGCTTCTGAGCGCCTGTCGCTAGGCGCTCACCTCCCATTGCGCACGGGTGAGCGCCTAGCGCAACTAGCTGGCCGCGGCAGACTCTCGGTGTGCTGTAACCTTCGGTACAGTGGACGCTTACGTCTACCATGTCATTTGTTCCGCCGCCCCCCGCTAGGCGCTCACCCCCTGTGGCGCGCGGGTGAGCGCCTAATGCGCGAGACGCGCGCAGCAGCCTCCACGCCCCACCCTCACCCGCCCTCCTTCGCCGAGGCCATGGAAGGCGACCTCTCCCTGGCAGGGAGGGGGGCTCCCCAACCCGCCTCCCAGAGGCCGCGGCCTCACCAGGCCCGCCAGGCGACGATGAGGTTGCCCTTGCTCGCTGGGCGGAAGTGGGATGTGCTGGTCAGGCGCCGGCCGCCGTGCGCGAAGTCGGGGTCCTGGTACGACACGGTGGAGCCGGCGATGCCGTAGATGAGGGCGACGTGCCAGCCGCCGATCCTGCTCTCCCAGTAGCCGATGGGCACGAGGCCGCGGCCGAGCTTCTGCGACACGAGGAGCGCGCTGAAGGCGCCGGGGGCCACCTCGGTGCTCTTGAGGCCGAAGCGCACGTCGCTGAACAGCAGGTGAAGCCCTTTCCGCGTCATCGTGCCGTCGGTGCGCGAGTAGCATTGGCTTCCATACTGGTCAACGATGTCGCCTTGCTTGACCTTGGGGCGGCCGGGCGAGGCGGCACAGAATGCCTCGATGACGGCTGCCCAGCAGGTGTCGTCGAAGTCCTGCCGAATGTCCGGCGGAGGGGACCAGCTCACATCGCCCATGTTGGGTCTCCTTTCCGGCCCGTTCTGTTCTTTCCCGTGGTACCGCCAGTATAGCGCGGGCAGCGCGTGGGCGCGAGGGAAATCCGGGGGCGTCGCGATTGTCGCGCTTTCGCGCGAAAGCGCGACGGTCCGCGGAGCGGCACAGGGAGGCAGGCTCCACTCAGAAGGACGCGTTCTTGCTGCCCATCCCCTGTGCCGGAACGCTGGGACGGCTCAGGGCTTCGGCAGCTTCCAGAGGGTGCCCATCAGACAGGTCTTCTCGCCGGGCTTGTCAATCTGGTAGTAGATGGTGAGGATCGTCTCGTCGTCCATCTGGACGGAGGCGGGGTAGCCGAGGTCGCCGTTGGGCGCGTCGTCGCGGATGAGGAGTTCGTTCGCGTAGTCCCAGGTCTTCCCGCCGTCGTGGCTGAGGCAGGCGCGCTGGCCGAACTTCGCTCGGCGGTGGCCGTAGGTGACGAGGAGGCGTCCGTCGCGCAGGCGGATGAGGTGCGGCGGGAGGCCCCAGATCCCGGTCGGGCGGGCCTCGCTCCACGTCTTTCCCCCGTCGTCGCTCTCGGTTTGCCAGAGCACCTGGTCGCCGGGCTGGCCGTGGTGGCGGATCATGCCGACGAGGCGGCCCTCGGTGGTCTCGACGGCGTGCAGCTCGTGGAAGCCGCCCTCGGCGACCCCCGCAGGCAGGGGCACGAAGCCGATGACCTGCCAGGTCTTCCCATCGTCGCGCGATTCGGCGGCGGCCATGCGCTGGCCCTTCGGCGCCTTCGGCCCGCGGTGCGAGCCGGCCAGCAGGTTCACGCCCAGGTAGAGCAGGCGGCCGTCCTTCAGCTCGATGGGGCCGTGGGGAGAGTTCGCCACGCTGTCAATCGGCTCGCCCCAGGTCTTCCCGCCGTCGGTCGAGCGGCGGAGCCAGCGGCCGAGCCATTTCGTGCGGTCCGCCTCGCTGATCTTCGCGATGTGCTCGCGCCAGGGGCCTTCGACCCGCTTCTTCAGGTTGGGAAACTCCTCGAAGGCGAGTGAGGTGAACCAGGTGGCGAGGATCGTGCCCTTCGACGTGACGAGGATGCCGGCGTCGCGGTCGTCGAGGGGCGTGTTGTTGATCGTCTCGGGCGGCGACCAGGTTTTCCCGCCGTCCTTGCTTCGGACGAGTTGGGTCTTGCCGAAGGGGCACACGTGGCCCTCGCGGTCGCCCGAGAAGGCGATGAGCAGCTCGCCGTCCGCGGTGCGGGCGATGGTGGGCCAGCCGATGTAGCGCCCTGGCTCCTTGCAGATGACGAACGACGTTTTCTCGACCGACATCGCCCCGGCTCCTTTCTGCGCCATCGCCAGAATGAGCGTCAGACCTAGCAAGGCTTGGCATCTGGCCATTGCTGCTCTCCTGCTGGGGCTATCCCCATAGTGTCAGCGAACGGTGTCATCCAGCGGCAGGCCGAGGGTCTCGTAGCTCCTCCGCCGGCCGGGGCGGTCCTTGTCCTGGATGAGCGTGGCGCGTCGGGCCACCTCGTCGGCCAGCGCCTGGGGCACGACCATCACCCCGTCGTCGTCGGCCACGATCACGTCCCCCGGCTCCACGCGCACTCCCGCGCAGACAATCGGCTGGCTGTCCGACACCGGGCCGATCCGCCCCATCGGGTGAGCCATCGAGCGCACCGTGCAGAACACCGGCGTCTTCTGGAGCACGCACTCGGAGGAGTCCCGACAGGTTCCGTCAATGACGTAGCCGCCGACGCCCTTGATCCGCCCCCCCAGGGTGTTGGCCGAGCCGAGGATGCCGGCGCGGCTGCGCTTGGCATCAATCACCAGCACCTCGTCGGGCGCGCCCCAGGGGCCGGCCTCGTGCCAGAGGCCCTCCGGCCCGGGCTTGTACTGCCGCTCGTCGAACTCCTCGTACGACATGGCCCCGAGTGGCTTGTTAATGAGGTCGTACTCGGCGGTGTGGGCGATCCCGGCGAACCGGATGCCGAAGTAGAGCGGCCGCATCGCGGGGTCCATCTCATAGCGCTGCTGGAAGCCCATCGAGTCGAGGGCGTCCGACACGTCCGACGTGCGGACGGCCCGAAGGACTTGCAGGGTCCCATTGCTCACTGCCATGGCAACTCCTTTCGCTTTCTGTGGGGGTCAGGTCTACGCAATTTACTTCTCGGTCTTGGTCTTGGAAGCCGGCAGAATGTGAATTGTGTAGACCTGACCCCTTGATTCCTTGATTCGTGATTCGAGACGGGAGGGCGACACTCCCGCGGAGCCATCGTTCGCCCATTGGCGCGGCTCGGCAGGAGCCTCGCCCTCCCAGGCCGCGCACAGTGCGGCTCTGGGCAAACGGAACTCAGTTCCGCTGCCAGATCCACCCGTAGGCCATGCCGCCCTCCTTGTGGGGGGCGATGGCCATGTGGATGGGGCGGTAGCGGCCGCCCAGCCGCGCGATCTCGGCCTGGATCTGGCCCGTGCTGCGGCTGAGGGTCCAGCGCGTGTCGCTGCCGCGGCCGTCCTTGACGAGGATAGCCGACAGGCGCAGCTGGCCCTGGGGATACGACGGCTCGAAGTCGAGCACGCGGTAGCCCTGCTGCGTGAGCGAGTCCATCTCGGGCTCCATCGCCTCGACCGTCTTGCCCCAGCGGGCCACCCAGTCGGCTCTCGCCGGGTCGTGGACCATGACGTAGGCGTAGCGGGTGTTGCCCTCGATGCCGTAGATTTCGAGGTCAATGGGGCGGTAGCCCTTGGCGCGCCAGGACTCGAGCTCGTCGAGGAACTGCTCGTGGCGCAGGTCCCAACGGGCGACCCACGCGGGGCCGCCGGGGTTCTCGATCCAGACGGCGGAGTAGCGGAGCGTGCCCTCCTCGTTGACGATTTCGAGGTCAATGGGCTGGTAGCCCTTGCCGCGGAGAATGCGGAAGTCGCGGCCGAAGTCCGCCCGCGTGTAGCGCCATCGACCTTGCCAGGCCCGGCCGTCCTTGAGCCAGATGCCGGCGAAGCGGGTGGCGCCCTCCTCGCGGTAGACCTCGAGGTCGTGGAGACGGTAGCCGCTGGCCTTGTAGTCGGCCACGTAGCGCCCCAGGCTGGCCTGCGACATGCCCCACGCCGCCCGCCACGCGAAGGAGGCCGTCTCGTCGAACGCCGCGGGCGGGGGCGTCGTCCGCGCCCGAGGGATTGACCAGCCGAAGGGGTCCACGCATCCCGCCACGGCCAGCAGGCCGCAGAGGGCAAGCGGCCCCAAGCGTCGTGTCGTCGTTCGGAACGTCGGGACGCGCATTTGGGCTGCTCCCATCTCCGCGTCACTTCGCGGCTTCAAGCAGCGTCTTCATCGCCTCGCCGAGGGCGTTGCCGATGAGGAAGTAGCTCTCGGCGTTGCCGAACCAGTGGTGGCCGTGGCCCGTGTTCGGCGATTCCTTCGCGGGCCGCAGGAAGTCGGCCGTCGGCACGAAGGCGACGGTGCCCTTCAGCTCGGGCCGCTCCGCCACGGCGCCCTGTGCCTTGCGGAAGACCGTGTGGTTGCAGTTGCCCGTCTCGCCAATCACCACGGGCAGCTTGGGCAGCTTCAGCTCCTTGCGCACGTCCTTGATCAGGTTGGCCAGGTTCTGCTCGTATTCGGGGACCGCCGGCGGGGTGCACATGTCGTTCCAGCCCTGGAACCACACGAAGCCGGCGATCTCGTAGCCGCCGCCGTCGTAGTCGGGGAAGCAGTCCTTCAGGCCCCCGAGCGCCTCGCGCACCTCGGCGAGCATCCTGGTGTAGAAAGGCCCCACCTCGCCGCCCGAGCTGGGCGGACGGAACTCCTTGTAGATGCTCTTCCCGCCCCAGGCGGTCTTGATGAGGAGCACCTGGTTGTCGAGGGCGTTGCCGATCACGTGGCCGAACTGAAGCTCGGGGCCGAAGTGGTGCCTGCCGCCGTAGACGGCATAGCCGATCGAGAGGGCGCCCTTCTTCAGCCCGCCCGGCGCCTTGTACCACACCCACACGTCGTCGCGCGCGGCCCACTTGCCTTCTTTGTCTCTCAGGTGTGCGTAGAGCGGCGCCTTGGCGGGATCGCGCATCACGTGTTCGAGGTTCCCCTTGCCCCCGTTGTAGTACTTCTCGTGATCGAGGTCCACGACCGCCTGGCCTTCCATGTTCGACTGGCCGGCGAGGAGGAAGACCTTGATGGGGCTCTTCCCCGCCTGGCCGGCGTGCAGGAGAGCGGCGAGCGCCAACAGCATCAGCGCCGCGTGGATGGCGACATTCCGGTGCCACGCTTTCACGGGGCATACCCCCCTTCGCTACTTCGCCGGTTCGAGCTTCAGGTAGTCGAGGCCGGCCATGTAGGCCTTGTCGGCCTTGTCGTTGGCGCCGGTGATCTCGAGCATGAGCTTGTGCTCGCCCTTCTTGAGATCGTGGGTGCCCATGTCGAGGACGCCGCTGGGCACAACCTCGGGGTTGTAGAGGTCGAGGGGCTCGCCGAGCTTCGCGCCGTCGAGGTGGAGCTGGACGATGCCGTAGTCCTTGGCCTTGGTGAGCTGGAGGGTGAGCTTGTACTGGCCGTCGGCCTCGACGGGGAATGCGACGGTGAGCTTGTCGCCGGGCTTAGCGCCGGTCCACCAGAGGTGGGCGAGGTCGCTCCAGCCCTGGCCGAAGTGGTCGAGGTCCTGGCGGCGGGCGTTGCCGCCGGTCTTTTCGACGATCTTGAGGGTCTCGCCCTCGAGGGCGCCCTTGACTTTCATCGAGGGCGGCGGGGTGTAGTAGCCCGTGCGGTCGGCCACGGGCACCTCGTCGTAGGCGTCGGCTTGCCCTGGGGCGAGATACCAGTAGGCCACGGCCGCGTAGAGGGTGGGCTTGGCGTTCGGGTAGTACTTCTCGATGAAGGCGTCGAGGGAGGCTTGGAACGGCACGTTGTCGGCGATGTGCCAGCGGTTGACGCACACGTGGCCGCGGTTGCCGCCGTCGTTGTGGGGCTGGTTGTGGTAGGCGTTGACGAAGCGCTCGGGGCAGCACCAGGCGTAGCCGAAGTAGTCCTCGGAGCCCGTGCCGATGGTGGAGGGGAACTTCTCGCCGTCCACGTGGAACTTCTCGTCGCCCTCGCCCCACCAGCCGCCGCGGGGGTTCCACACGTGGAGCATGACGCCGACGAAGCGGCCGCGGCCCTGGGCCTTGAGCATCGTCCAGTCAATCGCCTTCCGCTCGGGCTCCTCGGGCAGGAAGGCGTCGCGGTGCCACTTCGCGTGGAAGCGGCCGAGCGACTCGACGGGCTTGGTGAGGGGGGCGTGGGTGATGTCGAGGCTTACTGTGCGGGGGTCTTTCCCGTCGTTGACCAGTTCGATGAGGGCCTTCTTGGCGAAGGGCATGTACCAGAGGCAGTGCATCGCCTTGTCGGCCATTCCGAGGGGCAGCGAGCTGTATTCCTTGTAGCCGGGCGCAGAGCCGAAGAAGTCGCCCAGCGGCGACCAGACGGCTGGCTTCGGCTCGTCGTCCCACGTGATGCGGAGGCACAGCTCGCGCAGCACGGCGATGTCGTCGGGCGCGGCGGGCAGGTCGAGCTTCACGCGCAGGGCCGTGACGGCGCGGGGGCCGGCGAGCTCGATGGCCTTGGCCGTCTGCCCGGGGGCGACGTTGATGGTGAGGGCCTCCTTCTTCTCCTCGGGCCGCTGGCCGGCGGGGTCAGCGCCGCACTGGGTCTCGAGGAACTCGTTGGCCTTCTGGAGCGCGGCGGCCTCCTCGGCCGACAGCTCGCGCTTGAAGGTCGGCAGCACGGTGTCCTTCGGATAGGTGGTGTAGGTGAAGTGGTAGTACTGGCCCCAGCCCTTGTCGGCGATGACCTTGCAGGATTTCTGGAAAGGGATGGGGACGTAGCAGTTCCAGCCGCGGGCCAGCACGTGGCAGAGGGCCTTGCCCTGGAAGGGAGCTTCCTTGCCGCTGAAGTAGCCGTGGAAGGGCAGGTCCACAGCCGGCTCCGCCGCGCCGTCGAGGAAGAGGCGCACGTGGCCGTTGCCGGCCCGGGCCGACCAGATGCGCCAGATGACGCCGGGGCCGTCCATCTCGGCGAACACCTCCTTGTCGCCCTCGCGGCGGATGACGCCGCCGCCGTCGCCATTGGCGTCCCAGCGGACGTATTTGCCGGTCTTCTCGTCATACCGGCTCGCGCGGTCGTAGCTCGACCACTGCTGGCACTTTTCGCCGGCGACGGGGAGGACGGCGAGGGCCTCGAGGTCGGTGAGGCGTGCGACGAGGTCGAGATAGGTCCAGCGCTCCCCTGCGGCAGCCGTGCCGAGGGCCACGAGCAGCCAGGCGGTCCCAATGCGTCGCATGTGAGTCCCCTGAACAAGGTGAAGTGACGGAGCTTCCAGAGCAGGCATTCAACGCGGGGCGCTGACCTGTTGCTGGCCCTGGGCGCGGCGGGCCTCGCGGTCCTTGCGCACCCAGCAGTTGCCGCAGCGGCAGCCATCCGTCCGCCCGCACGTGCCGGCGATGTCGTGGTGCTTCGGCGGTGTGACGGATGCCTCGATCAGCCGCGCCATTTCCTGGTACGCAGGGTCATCCTTGCCGCGGAACGCCTTGTCCTTGACCTGCCCCCAGCCGCCCGCGGCGACGGGCAGGGGGGCCAGGAGGATGCGGCTCTCGGCGGGGTTCGCCACGTTCACCAGCGCGGCGTAGGGCTGCTGGGCGAGTTCCTGCCCGAAGCGGCGGGCGATCGCTTCGCGGAGGGCCTTCTCGCCCTCGGGCAGCGGCGGCTGGGTCTCGATGCGGTTGAACGAGTAGTCGCCGTAGAACTGGGCGTTGAGGTCGAGCCAGTCCACGATCCGCTGGAAGCTCTCGCGGTCCAGCTCGACGCGCCTCGCGCCCGCCTTGTCGGGGTGGCCGTCGAGCAGGAGCTTGGCGAGGCGGCCGGCGTGGGCGAAGTAGTCCTTCGGCTTGCTGTAGGCCGTCTCGCCGTTGCGTTGGGCGATCTTGACGAGGCCCGAGCCGCCGAGCAGGGCGTTGTAGGAGACGCTGAAGGAGGGGTCGCGACGGCGGCCCTTGTCGTCCTGCGCCGTGGCGAAGCCGCCCGTGAGGTCCACATTGCCCTCCGCCTTCCCCGGGCCGTGGCAGGCGATGCAGTAGCGGTCGAGGACGGGTTGGACGGTGCGGACGTAGCCGAAGCCGCCCTGGTAGTGTGGGCCGGCCGGCGGCTCGATCTGCCGAAGTTGCATCGCGGCCAGATTGGCCGGCGGGGGCGTGGCGTTGCGCGGCTCGTGGCAGCCGACGCACGAGGCCTGCTCGCCCGGCTGGAGGTAGACGAGGCTGCGCATGGTCATCACCGCCATGCCGTTCTCGTCGAGGAGCTGGAATTGCATCGGCGTGTGGGCGGGGGCCTCGAAGAAGGCCGAGCCGTCGTCGTTCACCGGCACGGTGCCGAGGATGCCCTTGACAACCTCGTTGTTCGCCGCGCTGCGGATGGGCACGGAGCTTGTGGGCTGGCTGATGATCTCGTTGATGCGGAGGCGCTTGATCGAGCCGCGCGGGAGCGGCTGCGTGCTCTGATAGACGTCCTGGACGAAGAAGGCGCCGGTCTTGCGGCCCTCGCGGCCGGCCACGGCGTTGGCGAGGGCGGGAGGCGTCGGGCGCGGCCGGAGCGGGATGGGGTCGAAGCACGAGGTCGCGCTGTCGGCCCAGATCAGCTCGCGCCCGCCCAACGTGTCCACCAGGTAGATGGCGTGGCGGGCGCCGTGCTGGTAGGTGCACAGGAACAGGTCCTCGCTGAGGGGCCAGGGGGTGGCGGCGCGGCCGCGCTGCGGCTCGATGTCCTCGGGCGGCGGCAGAGGCGTCGTGGTGATGCCCTCGGGCACGCCCGATTCGGGGAAGCCGAACTCCGGGGTGATCCAGGTGAGGGGCGTGCCCTCCTCCTGGCCGCGGGAGGGGTCCACGACGATCAGCGTGCCGAGCGTCTGCCCGTGGTGGGCGGCGGCGGTGGCGACGGACTTGCGGGAGTTGGGGATGGCCCTCGGCTCGCTGATGAAGCAGGGGGAGCGGCTGGCGTTGCCGTAGTAGTGAGCCGTCTGCGTGCCGTCGGGGCGAATCACCCACAGGCTCTGGAAGATCGTGTCGTGGCGGTTCACGTAGTCCCAGCGGCAGTAGACGATCGTGCCGTCGTGGAGGACGCTGGGCGCCCACTCGTTGGCCTCATTGTAGGACAGGGCGCGGATGCCCGAGCCATCCAGCTCCCCGCGATAGAGGGTGTAGGACGGCACGTAGCGCCCGCCGTGGCAGCGGCCGTACTGCTGGCTGCGGGTGCTGATGAAGGCGAAGCCGCCGTCGGGCAGGTAGCAGGGGGCGGTGTCCTCGATGAGCACGGTCTGGCGGCCATTCTGCCCCTCCATCGGGTCGCGGTCGGTGCCGGTGATCTGGCGGACCTCGCCGGTGGCGAACGAGTATTCGTAGATGTAGTAGCCGCGCAGCGAGCCGTTGCGGGGGCTGGCGTGGTCGGCGAAGGCGAAGAGGGCGCGGGTGCCGTCGAACGACAGGTCGGGGTGGATGAGGCCGCCCTTGGGCAGCTTGCCGTCGAGGACGAGGTTCTCGCGGGGGGCGTCCTTCCAGTTCTCGAGCACGACGAGGCCGGGGGCGGCCTGGGAGTGGCGGCCGAGGTACTGGTCGCACATGTGCTCGGGCAGGCGATCGGTCCGCTTGCACAGGAGGAGGTTCGGGAAGTCGAGGAGCGGATGCGAGAGGATGATCTTGCGGCGGAGGGCGCAGGCGTTGGCGTAGAGCGCCGTGCCCGATGCCCTCCCCTGCTCCGCGGCGGCGAGCCGGGCCTGAAGGGCCTTCAGCTCCGCGGCCAGTTGTGGGCGGGGAGCGGCGCCCTCGACGAACGCGAGAGTCTTCTCCGCCAGCTCGAGCCGGGCCTTGGCGTGCTGGACGTAGAAGAGGCCCCGGACGGTGTCGAGGTCGGCGAGGGACTTGCACGCTTTGGCCAGCTCCAGGGCCTTCTCACGGAGGGGGCCGCAGGCCTGAGCGTACCGGGCGGCAAGGTCCGACCACTTGCCCGGCTCCCAGTCCTCTCTCCAGATTCCCGCGGCCTCTTCGAGGCGCATCTGGCGGAGCGAGAGCGGGTCGGGGAATGCCTCGCGGAGGCTCTGCCCCAGGGCCTCGAGGGCCTTCTCCTGGCTGGGCGACGGCTGCGGGGCGGGACGCCAGTCGGCCCAGATGCGGACGGGACGGTTGTCGTTGGGGTCGGCCACGCCGATCCACATCTCCAGGCACTCGGCCTCGCCGTCGAGCGGCAACTCGGCCTCGGCCCGCTGGATCAGCAGGCCCCGCGCGAACACGCGGTCGCCCGCCCGCACCGGCGTCCAGTCGCGGCCCTGGCCGTCGTGCTTCACGAAGCCGGAGTCCTCGAACCGCCGCTCCCGCAGGCCCGCGAGCACGGGCGGGTCGTCCTCGAGCTCGAGCGCGACCGTGACCGGGTTGCCGAAGATGGCGGGTCGGCGGCCGTCGCTGCCGAGATAGAGCTTCTTGAGGCCCTCGACGGCGATGCGGACGCGGCGGGGCGTGTCCTTGCCGGTCATCTCGACATGCAGGGGCTGAAACCCCTTGGGCGCGGTGGCCTCGCCCGCCGAGCGGGTCTCGGCGGCCTGGCGGATGAGCGCCTCGCGCGAGGCCACGAGGGACTCCAGCCACGTGTCCCTTCTCGCGAACGACGGCTCGCCGGCGAGGGCCAGCCCCGAAGCCGCCCACAGTGCCGCGGCGCCCAGGAGCCGCGCGATTCCCATGCTCATCGGGGCCGTGCCTCCAGTCGTGTGCGCTGCCGACCCGGTGCGCCGCCCATCGTAGCGCCAGCCGACGGCGCTTTCAAGCGCGCGTTTGACCCGTGCCTGCGGCCCTCGTATGATGCACCGCAGCCGCGCGGCGGTTGCCCGGCGGCAGCACACACTTTGCACGACAGGAGCCTGCACACGATGGTCGCTCGCGCTCGGTCCTGCGGCGGCTGGCCACTTGTCCTGGCCGTCCTCGCGCTCGCGGCTCCGTGCCCGTGGGCGCGGGGAGGCGCGCGGCCCGACTCCTCCGGCCCCGGCTTCACGCCCCTGGCGCAGGCGGGCTCGGAGAACGCGAACGCCCCGATGGGCATCAACCTCGCCGGGCTGGCCGACTGGAATACCGAGCTTCCCTTCGTGGACGCCTTCCGACTGGCCCGCCGGTGGATCAGCCAGCGGGACGGCCAGCCCTGGGGCAAGGGGCCGGCCCTCGCGCTCGACGAGCACGGCTGGGTCGCTCGGCTCGAGCCCGGATGCCGCGCGGACACGCCGATGCTGACGTTCCAGGGCCACAAGCCGGCGGGCGAGTACGTGCTCCACTTCGACGGCGAAGGCGAGGTCCGGTTCCACGGCGGCAAAGTCGTCGCCGCCGGTCCAGGCCGCATCGTGCTCGCGCTCGACAAGGACGCGGGCGGCGTCTTCCTGAACATCCGCTCGGCGAATCCGCAGAACCCCCCGAAGAACCTCCGCTTCCTGCTGCCCGGCCACGAGGCGACCCACAAGACCCAGCCCTTCCGGCCCGGGTTCCTCGAGCTGTGGAAGGGGATGAACACCTATCGCTTCATGGACTGGATGCACACGAACGGCTCGGACGTGGCCGAGTGGGCCGACCGGCCCAAGGTCGGCGACGCGACGTGGACGCTCAAGGGCGCGCCGCTCGAGGTGATGATTGACCTGTGCAACCGCCAGCTCATCAACCCCTGGTTCTGCATCCCGCACAAGGCGGGCGACGACTACGTCCGCCAGTTCGCCGCGATGGTGCGCGACCGCCTCGACCCCACGCTGCACGTCTACGTCGAGTATTCGAACGAGGTGTGGAACGGCATCTTCGCGCAGTCGAAGTACGCCCAGGAGAAGGCCCTGTCGCTCGGCATTGGGCCGAAGGAGCGCCCCTGGGAGGCGGGCGGCAAGTACTTCGCCCAGCGCTCCGTCGAGATCTTCACGATCTGGGAAGAGGTCTTCGGCGGGCGCGAGCGCCTCGTCCGCGTCCTGGCCTGGCAGAGCGGCAACGCCTGGTGGCTCGAGCACATCCTGCTGCCGTGGAAGGACACGGTCGAGCACATTGACGCCGTGGCCAACGCCCCCTATCTCCAGATGTGCGTACCGCCCAAGGGCAAACTCAGCGCCGACGAAGTGGCGAACTGGACCGTGGAGCAAGTCCTCGAGTACCTCGAGACGAAGGCGCTGCCCGACTCGGTCAAGGGCATGCAGGCCGTGAGGAAGCTCCTCGACCTCCACGGCCTGCGCCTCATCGCCTATGAGGGCGGCCAGCACGCCGTCGGCGTCGGCGGCGGCGAGAACAACGAGAAGATGGCGGCGCTCTTCCACGCCGCCAACCGCCACCCGCGGATGGGCGACATCTACCGGAAGTACTACACCGCCTGGCGCGAGGCCGGCGGCGACCTGTTCTGCACCTTCTCCTCCGTCGGCCGGTTCAGCAAGTGGGGCTCGTGGGGCCTGGCCGAGTACTGGGACCAGTCGCCCGACGACTGCCCGAAGCTCAAGGCCACGCTCGACTGGAACCGCGCGAACCCGCTCGACAACCAGCCGCCCGTCATTGACCTGCCCGCCGAGGCGACCGCGAAGGTCGGCCAGCCCCTCAAGCTCAAGGCCGCCATCACCGACGACGCGAAGACGAAGATGGCCGTCATCGTCGGCTGGAGCAGCGACGCGCCCGACGCCGTCGCCTTCTCGAACGCCCGCAGCGCGGAGACCGAGGTCCGCTTCGCGCGCCCGGGCACCTTTGTGCTTCTGCTGAGGGCATCGGACGGCTTCGCGCGCAGCGAGCGCGCGATCACGGTGAAAGCGGAGTGAGCCAATGAGGCGCATCGCCCGCCTCGCGTGGGCTCGGAAATAGTCACTCAGGGGGTGCCGCATGAGACGAGTCGCACGCGTTGCAGGGCTCGCCGGATGGCTGCTGGCCGCGCTGGGCAGTTGCGGGTGGGCGGAGGAGGGGCCCGAAGCTGCGTGGCCCGCGCCCGTGCCCGGCTGGAAGGCGCCCGAGCCCGGCGAGCACCCGCGCCTCTTGTTCCGCAGGGGCGACCTGCCGAAGCTGCGCGAGCGCGCCAAGACGCCCGAGGGCAAGGCCATCCTCGACCGCCTCCGCAAGTGCCTCAACGGCTCCGACGGCGAGTCCATGCCGACCAGCTACAACCCCGAGGTCGGCCCGGTCAAGAGCGACGGCGCGGGCGACTTCCACCCCAAGGCGCCCCTCGGCGCCTACACCTTCGCGCACATGGCCGGCTTCGGCCTGCTCTATCAGCTCACGGGCGACAAGAAGTACGCCGACCTGGGCCGCCAGTGCTTCGAGAAGGCCCTCGAAGGCGTCCGCGACCGCGACCGCCGCTACGCCTTCAAGGCGCCCTACGGCGCGCTCCGCGCCGGCCCCGTCGTCGGCTGGACGGCCCTCGGCTACGACCTGTGCTACGACGGCTGGGACGACGCGACCCGCCGGAAGGTCTGCCTCGCCCTTGCCAACTACAGCGACCCCGAGAGCCGCAAGAAGACCGACCTCGAGGGCCTGGTGAAGGGCACGATGCCGCCCTTCAGCAACCACTTCGGCATGCAGGCCGGGGGCGCGGCCATGACGCTCCTCGCCGTCACCGGCGACCCGGGGGTGGACCAGAAGAAGATTGATGCGCTGCTCGCCGAGAGCGAGAAGAGCATGATTCGCAACCTCACCGAGGGCTTCGGCGACGGCGGCTTCTACGCCGAGGGCGACGGCACGGGCTCGATGTCGTCCCACATCGTCTTCCTCACCGCGCTCCAGGCCTGGCGGGTCGCGGGCGGGAAGGACTTCGTGACGCCGCGCCCGAACGCGCAGTGGGCCGCGCTCAAGTGGATCTTCCTCACCGTCCCGCGCGGCGGCAAGCCCGACTTCTGGCCGATGCGCGGCGCCTACCCGCACAACGTGTGGACCCGCGACGACAAGAGCGGCGCCGGCTACTTCGCCATCGCCCTGGGCGCGCTCGACGACGCCCAGCGCGCCGCGCTCCTCTGGTTCTACAACCACTCGCTCCGCGAGCAGGACGCCAAGGCCGGCGTGCCCTTCGACACCATCAGCCCCTACCCGCACCTGGCCGTCTGCTCCTTCATCAACTGGCCGTTCGAGCTGAAGGAGAAGAACCCCGCCGAGGCTATCCCCCGCTGCTATCGCGACACCAAGTGGAGCTTCTGCGCCTTCCGCAACCGATGGCAGGACGAGAACGACATCGTGATGTCGGTGCAGACGAAGAACGCCCGCGGCTACCACAAGGCCCCGACCGACGCGATGCTCTACGTCGCCGCGTTCGGCAAGAAATTCAAGTGGGTCAAGCTCGCGGGCGACGTGAAGCACTGGCAGCCCGCGGCCGACGGCTCGGCCATCCTCACCATGGCCGACGGCACGGGCCTGGCCGTGGACTTCTCGAAGGCCAGCGGCGCCGACGGCATGCTCGTGACCACCGGCAACGCCGAGGGGACGAAGGTCGAGCTGGGCGGCACGATGCTCACCTTCAAGTTCCTCACGGCCGGCCCCGAGCCGAAGCCCGTTGTGCAGGGCGATAAGATCGTCGTCGGCGAGCAGACGGTTTCGCTGAAGGACGGCGCCCTGGTGCTGGGCAAGATGGCGGGGCCATGGAGAGCGGAATGACACGGTGCGGCCAATCTCTCGCATTGCTCGCCTTCGGCGCGCTTCACCTTGGGGCACTCGCCGGCGCGCAGGACCCTGCCTGGGACGCCGCTCAGGCGCGGGGGACGATCCACGCGGACTGCGGCCGAAGCGCCCGCAGACTCCTGCGCGGGTGGCTCGAGCAGAAGCAGGACGCGGAGACGCACCTCTACTCCCGAGAGGGAACGTGGGACTACCACAACGAGGCCGCCGACCACTACTCCTCCCTCGTCCTCATCGCCTTCTACGTGGAGCCCGGGCTCATCGAGCGGGGCGGCGCGCTTCACAGCACGCTCGCCAGCTCGCAGCGCCTCTGCTCGACGCCATCGGGCATCCCCACCACCTACGACCTCAAGCGCCGGGCTCAGGGCCGGGCCGCCAGCCTCGGCGAGCTGGCCGAGTGGCTGCGCGACGGGCTGGTGCGCATCGTCGAGGTCGTGGGCACGGAGAACGATTGGTTCCGCGAGATGGAGCGTCTCACCGATGCCCTGCTCGCCGAGGCGGAGCGGCGCGGCGGCATGTTCGCGGCGTTTCGCGGGCACGAGGCGGCGGGGAGCATCCTCCAGACGCTCGCCCGCCTCTACGCGCTGTCGGCGAAGGAGCCTCACCTCCGCGCGGCGGAAGAGCTGGCCGACGCGTTTCTGCTGGAGCCTCGACACGCCATCGGGCAGGTGAGATTCGGCGACCACGGCTGCGAACTCGTCCCAGGGTTGGCCGAGCTCTTCGCACTCGAGTGCCAGCTCGCCCGCCCCAAGGCGAAAGCCTACCAGAAGCCGCTCCAGCGTCTCCTCGACCGCATCCTGGAGTCGGGCGCACATCCCGAGACCGGGCTCTTCTGTGAAAACGGAGGCCAGCCGCCCGACACCTGGGGCTACGTGCTCTTCGCCTACGAGAACTACGACCGGGCGACGGGGTCACATCTTCATTTCGCACTTAGCCGCCAAGTGCCAAATGAAGATGTGACCCCGGGCCGCTACAGGGCAGCCATCGAGAAGCCCCTCCGCTGGCTCGCCCGCAACCGCGCCAGCTATCCCGCCCTGCGAAGCTCTCTTTGGCCCCGCTCCTCCAGCAGCGACGACTGGAGCGACTCCTACGAGAGCATGATCGTCCTCTGGAACCGATTCCCCCGTGTCGAGGGGGCCTTCGAGTGGCTCGACTGGGCCACGCTCCAGCACGTCCACCGCCGCCACCCCGACCGCGAGTACGGGCCATTCACCGGCGGGCACTTCGACGGCAGCACGGGGCGCACGCTCGTGCTCCACATGATGGCGTGCTCGCAGGGCGTGCGCTGCGTGCCATTCACCGAGGGCCTGCGCCTCGGCGGCGTGCAGCGCGACGGCACGTTGTTCCTGGTGCTGGACTCGGATGTCGCGTGGCGTGGCCGCCTGCGCTTCGACGGCCCGCGCGCCGAGCACAAGGGCGCAAGGCTCGACTGGGCGCGCATCAACGAGATGCCCCAGTGGTTCGTCGCGCGGCCGCGGGGGAAGTACTCCGTCGCCATCGGCGCCGCGGAGCCGGCGACGCTCACCGGCTCCCAGCTCAGCGACGGCCTCGAGGTCGCTGTTGAGCCGCGCAAGCCCTGTCGCATCCTCGTGAAGCCCCTCTCTCTCCCCGGGCCGCCGTGAGGAACAAGCCATGAGCCGAACCCGTCTCATCGCCTGTGTGTTTCTGCTCGCCAACACATTGGAGGCCGCCATGGGCGCAAGCACGAATGGACCGGAGCAAGCGGACGTGTTTCTGAGCGGCCAGGACGGCTGCCACACCTACCGCATCCCCGCACTCGTCGTCTCGAAGAAGGGCACGCTGCTGGCCTTCTGCGAGGGGCGGCGAAAGGGGCGTGGCGACGCGGGCGACATTGACATCGTGCTGAAGCGCTCGACCGACGGCGGCAAGACCTGGGGCACGATGCAGGTCGTGTGGGACGACGGGGCGAACACCATCGGCAACCCCTGCCCCGTCGTGGACCGCGACACGGGCGCCATCTGGCTCCCCGTCACGCGGAATAACGACCGCGTGTTCGTCCTCAAGAGCGCGGACGATGGCGCGACGTGGGAGAAGCCCGTCGAGATCACGAAGGACGTGAAGAAGCCCGAGTGGACCTGGTATGCGACCGGCCCGGGCCACGGCATCCAGCTCAAGAGCGGCCGCCTGCTCATCCCCTGCGACCACCGCGACCCCACGCTGCCGCCGCCAAGAGGCCGACAGGACATCACCCGCTCGCACGTCATCTACAGCGACGATGGCGGGGCGACCTGGAAGCTCGGCGGCGCCGTGGCCCCAAAGACCAACGAGTGCGAGGCCGTCGAGCTGAGCGACGGCTCGCTCTATCTGAACATGCGGAACAACTTCGGCAAGGCCCGCCGCGCTATCGCCCACAGCAAGGACGCCGGGCTGACGTGGTCGGACGTTGCCTTCGACGACGCACTCGTGTGCCCCACGTGCCAGGCGAGCGTCGTGCGCTGCGGCGCCGCCATTCTCTTCTCCAACCCCGCCAGCACGAAGCGCGAGAAGATGACCGTCCGCCTCAGCGCCGACGAGGGCAAGACGTGGACCGCGAGCCGGCTGCTCCACGCGGGACCTGCGGCCTATTCTGACTTGTGCGTGCTGCCCGACGGCGCCATTGGCTGCCTCTACGAGCGAGGCGACGCCCATCCCTACGAGAAGATCACCCTCGCCCGCTTCAGCCTCGACTGGCTGGTCACGGCGAAAGGGAAATGACGTGAAAAGGAGGCATACGAAGATGCGGAAACTTGCGGCGGTTGCGTTCCTGGCGCTTGGCGTTCTGAACCTCGGCGTGGCGGGACAGCCCGCGGCGCCGTTTGCGTTGGAGAACGCGTTCGCGGTCCTCGAGGGGCGGAAGATCCCCGACGGGCGGCTCTACGCGCCGTTCTACCTCGGCGTCATCGGGCCGCACGCCGTCGTCGCCCAGGGCACGGTCTTCGTCACGTTCCAGAACGCCCACGGCCGGCCCATCGTCATGGCCTACCGCCCCGACACGAAGGCCTGGTCGTCGCCCGTCAAGGCGGCCGACTTCGGCCTGGAGACCGACGACCACGGCAACCCCGCCCTCGGCATTGACCGCCAGGGCCGCCTGCACGTCTTCTACGGCTGCCACGGCGGCGCGATGCGCCACGCCCGCAGCACGAAGCCCTACGACCTCACGGCGTGGGAGGAGCAGCCCTCGCCCGTGCGCAACGCCACGTATCCGCAGGTCATTCGCCTGGCCGACGGCACGCTCGCGCTGATGTACCGCGCGGGCGGCCACCCCGCCCCGTGGTCGCTCCAGCTCAGCAAGGACGACGGCCGCACCTGGTCGCCCGCCGAGCGCGTGATCGAGATGCGCAAGGCGCCGCCCGACCCGCTCGCCTGCGCCTATGTCTGCTTCCTGCCCGGCGCGGACGCCCGCACGATCCACTGCTTCTGGAACCACAAGGACGACAACGCGGCCCGCGTCTCCGCCACCCGCCCGCATCCCTGGCGGCCGCTGAAGTACCCCGGCCTGCACGAGGCGGTCTACCGCTACAACGTCTACTACATCCGCCGCGACGCCGACGGGACGTGGAGGAACGCGGCGGGCGAGGCCGTCGCCCTGCCCGTGAGCAAGGCCGAGGCCGACGCCAAGTGCCTGGCCTACGACTCGGGCGACGAGTTCACCTTCGTCGGCTCGAACGTCGCCGTGGACAAGGCCGACCGCCCCTACGTCCGCTTCGGCACGGGCGTGATGGACTGGGTGCGGCTGGGCAAGGAGCCCGAGGGCGCCGAGAAGTCCAAGGCCATCATCGTCCCGCGGACCGATCGCTTTGCGGCCTTCGCCGACGGCAAGTGGCAGGTGACGCGCGAGCTGCCGGGCGACTGGCCGGCCGACGTGCGGCGCATCGTCGTCGCGCCCGGCTCCCTCGCCCACGGCGACGAGTGGCCCGGCGGCCACTGGTTCATCACGGCCTCCCGACGCCCCACGAAGCCCGGCGTGGGCTGCGCCGTTCTCCTCCTTCACGACGAGGCCGGCTTCGCCACCAGTGAGGGCGGCCCGGCGCTTGTTAAGTGACCCACCCACGTCGCAGGAGCGCCTGATGCCGTCCAGAAGCCCATCGCCTTCCTCCTACGAGATCCGCGGCCCCGAGACGCGCCGGGAGCTCATGGCCCTCGCCGACCTCTATGGCAAGGCGTTCGGCCAATACCAGCGCCTCTATGACCTGTTCCTCGACAAGCACTTCCACCAGATGCCGCGCGAGCAGTGGCGCCTCTCGCGCGCGATGTGGACGCCCGACGGCTCGCCTGTGGCCCTCGTGCGCATCTGCGACCGCACGATGCGCCTGGGCGCGGCGATGCTCCGCGTGGCCGGCATCGGCGACGTGTGCACCCACCCCACGCTCCGCAAGCGCGGCCTCCTGCGCATGCTCTTCACCCACGTCAACCGGTTCCTGCGCGACGAGGGCTACGACCTCTCCCTCCTCTTCGGAATCCCCGACTTCTACGACAAGTTCGGCTACGTCACCGGCGTGTCCAACGGCACGCTCCAGCTCCCGCGACGGCAGGCGGCCCGGCTCAGCGGCCCGTACACCGGCCGCCACATTCGCCGGGCCGACGCAAGGGCCATCGCAAGACTCTTCCGCGACGACCTCGCCATCCGCGACGGCGCGATGGCACGCTGGGGCGACGCCTGGCTCAAGCTGGCCGTGCGCGAGAAGCTCTGCCGCGTGCTCGCCGACGCGAAGGGCCGCCTCCGCGCCTACTACCGCGCTCGCACCGACGGCGACGCGCTGGTCCTCACCGAGGTCAGCCTCGGCCGCAAGCCCGATCAGCCCGGCGTCCTGTCGGTCCTTGCCGACATGGCGAAAGTGGCCAGGGCGTGCGAGAAGCCGAGCCTCCGGTTCGAGCTGGACCCCGCCCACCCGATCGGCCGCTTCTGCGTGGCCGACGGCTGCGAGGTCCGCTGGTGGATCGGCCACCGCGGCGGCGCCATGGCCCGCATCACGCACCTCGAGAACCTCTGTCACCACATGGCACCCGAGTGGGAACGCCTCCTCGCCGCCCGGTGGCACAGGCTTCCAGCCTGTGCTGGCCAGCGGAGGGCCACAGGCAAGATGCCTGTGCCACCTGAGTGGAGCGGCCGCCTGCGCCTCAAGACCGACATCGGCGCCGTGGACCTCGCCATCACCCGCGGCAAGGTTGAAGTTGTGGGCAGGGCGTCCCTGCCCCGCGAACCCGCCCCTGCCGCCATCGCCGCCGACCAGGACAAGCTTTGCCGCCTCGTCCTCGGCTTCCACTCCCCGGCCGCGGCCGTCTTCCTCGGCGAGGCCCGCATCACGGCCGCCGCCCGGCCTCTAGCCGACGCCCTGTTCCCGGCCCGTTCCCTTGTCTTCTTCCCCTACGACCGCTTCTGAGCGGAAGGGCCCGCGAATGACGTCGAGAGAACGCATGCTCGTCGCGATGCGCAACGGCCAGCCCGATTGCGTGCCCGCCGCGCCCGACATGTCGAACATGATCCCCAGCCGCCTCACGGGCAAGCCGTTCTGGGACATCTATCTCTACCACGACCCGCCGCTGTGGATGGCCTATCTCGAAACCGTGACCCACTTCGGCCACGACGGCTGGCTCGCCGGCCTGCCCTACCAGCTCGACTGCGACCTCGAGGAGGCCGAGGGCAAGCCTGTGTGGCAGGAGGCCATCGTCGAGCGCCGCCCCGATCGCCTCTACACCCGCTTCCACGCAGAGACCGACGGCAAGACGCAGTGGAGCGACTGGTGCAACGCCTACTACATAGACAACCCATCCACCCACGGCCTCCCCCTCGCCAAGGTCGGCCTGCCCACCGACCCGCCCACGCGCTGGGAAGACGTCGAGCGGCGGACTCACTACAAAGGCATGGAAGCCTTCTACACGGCCCGCGAGAGGATGGGCGACCGCGGGGTCGTGCTACCGAGCGTCGGCCTGCCCGGCCTCGCCCAGCGGCCCGAGGCCGTCTACGAATACTACGACAGCCCCTCGAACGTCATCGCTCGCTGCGAGCAGCAGCGCGAGCGCACGGTCCGCCGCACCCGCGAGCTGGTCACGCACAAGCCCGACGCCATTCTCATCGGCATGTCGGGCCACATGATCTGGAACCCCGAGCCGATCTTCCGCGTGCTCTCACTGCCCGCGCTTCAGGAGGTCACGGCCATCTGCAAGGCCGCGGGCGTGGT
This sequence comes from Planctomycetota bacterium, assembly GCA_035527715.1. Lineage (GTDB taxonomy): Bacteria > Planctomycetota > PUPC01 > DSUN01 > DSUN01 > DSUN01. The sequence goes on from DATKZY010000064.1 coordinate 60,717, forward strand.
GAGCCAGATCCACTGCTGCGGCCCCGAGCGTGCCCTCGTGAAGATGGCCGCCGAGGAGAGCGACCTCGACAGCATCAACCCGCTGGAAATCCCCCCGATGGGCGACTGCGACCTGGCCCGACTCAAGCGCGAGTTCGGCACCAGGATCAGCCTGATGGGCAACCTCCACACCACCGAGGTCATGCTCAGGGGCACGCCCGACGACGTCCGCCGAGCCTCGAGGCGGGCCATTGACGACGCCGCGGACGGCGGCGGCTTCATCCTCTCCACCGGCGACCAGTGCGGCCGCGACACGCCCGACGAGAACATCCTCGCGATGATCGACACCGCACGAACGTATGGGAGGTACTGACCATGACCAATGTCCAGGTCCGCCCCCTGTGGCTCCCGCCGGCTCTGCTCGTGGCCGCGCTGGCGGTGGCTCTGGCCGCGAACGCAGGAGAGAAGCCCCCAATGCCCGATGCCCCGCCCGAAGGCCTGGTCGTCTGCCCCGCGCCGCCCGAGGAGAAGCTCTCCGAGGACTTCGAGCTGACGGTCGGCGGCCGCAAGGTCCCGGTCTACTCCTGCCGCGTGTCGGCCATGCCCTTCAACCAGGTGTGGCCGGGCTATCAGAGGCCCCTCGACCAGACGGAGCTCGCCTCCTTCGCCTACTGGGACATGGCCACTCCCGCGGCGGTGGAGATCATCTCGAAGCGGCAGGTCCAGTCGGTGATCGTCCGGCCTCTCTCCCGCGGCATCCAGCCGAAGGTCGAGGGGAATCGCGTCTCCTTGCGGCTGCCCGGCCCGGGCCACCTGGTCGTGGAGGTGAACGGCTGGCACCAGGCGCTGCACCTGTTCGTCAGTCCGCCGGAGAAGGACCCGCCACGGCCGACCGACCCGGGCGTGCTGTACTTCGGCCCTGGGGTCCACCGGCCCGGGAAGATTCACATGGAGAGCAACCAGACCCTCTACGTTGCGGGCGGAGCCGTCGTCTACGGGGCGGTCGAGGCCACGGGCGCGTCGAACCTGAAGGTCCTGGGCCGCGGGATTCTCGACGCGAGCGGCTTCGAGCGGGGCAAGGGCGGCGGGAACCTTCGCTTCTCCGACTGCTCGGGCGTCGTCGTGGACGGGCCGGTGCTCCGCGACCCGGACGTCTGGTGCCTGAGCGCCTTCGGCTGCCGCGACGTGGCGATCGCCAACGTGAAGCTCATCGGCCTCTGGCGCTACAACGCCGACGGCATTGACATCTGCAACAGCCAGGACGTGACGATCCGCGACTGCTTCGTCCGCTCCTTCGACGACAGCCTGGTCCTCAAGGGCCTCAAGGGCTCCAAGCGCTCGTTCGACGACCGGCCCGTCCGAAACGTCCTCGGCACGGGCTGCGTCATCTGGAACGATTGGGGGCGCGCCATCGAGATCGGCGCCGAGACCTGCGCTCCCGAGATAGACCACGTCATCTTCCGCGACTGCGACATCATCCGCACCGTCCACATCGCCATAGACATCCAGCACGGCGACCGCGCTGCCGTCCACGACATCACCTTCGAGAACATCCGCGTCGAACTTGACGAGTTCAACCCCCAGCCGCGCATGCAGGGGGGCCGCGACGCCCGCTACACCCTCAACCCCCAGGACCGCTACTGCCCGCACCTGCTCGTCATCGTGATCCGTCCGACGCCCTACTCGAAGGACACCCAGCGCGGCACCGTGCGGAACGTGGTCTTCAAGGACATCTCGGTCGCCGGGAAGCCGGTCCCGGCATCCGACTTCCGCGGCTTCGACCCCGACCACGGCGTCGATGGGATCACGATCGAGAACCTCCGTTTCAACGGTCGTCCCATCGGCGATGCTCGGGCGGCCCGCCTCACCATCGGCCCCCACGTGAAGGACGTGCGCTTCGTTGCGCCTCCTCCCCGGTGAGTCCTGACGACGCAGCGGCGGGCGGCGGCTTCATCCTCTCCACCGGCGACCAGTGCGGCCGCGACACGCCCGACGAGAACATCCTCGCGATGCTCGAGGTGGCGAGGGACTATGGGCGGTATTGAGGAACGTGATGCGTAACGCGTGACCCAGAGACGGCGAGCCACGTGCAGGCCCGGGGCTCGCGCAATACGCGGCGAGCAGAAAAACGCGCTTGCGCCGGGCGATGAACGCGTCTACGATAGTTGACCGAAGAGCCGGCAGTCGCGTGCACGGCCGCTGTGCCGGGCTGGTTCCGGCTGCGCCGACGCGCAGCGTCGTGGAGACCGCAGGGGCACATGACCTCTCTCCCGGGATAAGCACCTGCCCCTCGCGAACGAAGAACACCACCCTGGCGGTTGGCCGTGGGCGCCGCGTGTGGGGATATCCCACGGGTGTGGCCGGATGCGACACGGCCCCCCGGTGGAAAGCATCGTGGCAAGAGGCCAACCCTTGCCGACACGCGACCTGCGGCGATTCGTGCAGTCGCTGCCTCAGTGGCACGCCAGTTGCTCTGGCAGTCCAGCGGAGGCGATGAGACGGGCCGGAATTCCCAGGGAGGGGCAGGAGGACCAGCGATGAAGGGGCTCACGCGAGGTCCGGTCGGGGCACTGGCGCTGCTGGTGGCCGTCGGGGCGATGGCGATTGCAGGCGGGCCGCCGCCCCGCAAAGGCGGGCCACCCGCCCGGAAGGGCGGCCCCCCCACCAAAGGCGGTCCGGGGCGGCGCGACGACAGGCGCGGTCCGGGCCTCAACGACACGCGCCCCGGTGACCGCGACAGGCCCACGCGCCCAGACGCTCAGGGCGTGAGCAGCGCGAACACCCCCGACCGCCCCGACCTCGACGGCAAGGGCGGCGACGTGGCTCATCCGCACGACAAGGGCTTCAAGGAGAGCCTGCCCGACGATATCAACTCGCGCGGCGGCCCGGCCGGCGTGTCGCCCGACTTGCCAGACCCCGTGACGGGCGGCGGCTGGAGCGGCATTACCTTCGGGGGCACCGACACGTACAGCGATTGGGGCCGCAGGCGCGGTCTCGGCGACACGGTCCACCCGTTCGGCGGCGGCACGCACCGTCTCGATGGAAAGGGTGGCGATATCTCGTCCCTCGACGGGAAGGGCAACGACATGTCGTCTCTCGACGGGAAGGGCAACGACCTCGCCGCGGCCCTCCGACGCATCGCCGGGCGCGAGGGAGCCGACGTCTCGCCCGACGCCTCCACCCCATTCGCGTCGCGCCTGCCGGGCGGCACGCTGAGTGGACAAGGTCAGGGAATCACCGCCGAGGACGACTGGGAGAGCCCCACCGCGCTGACGCGCAACTGGCACGGCCACGGGCTCTACGGCTGGTCGGGCGTCACGTTCGACGCCAGCCTCAGGCCGCGGCTCGGGTCCCCGCGCTAGGCAAGCTGGGCGGCGGGAGCCGAACGCGCCAAGGCCATCCCCACCACGGGATGGCCTTGTGCATGTCCGTTCGTAGTTCCGCCATCAAGCGGCCTTTGTTTGGGGTCCCGCCTTCAGGTCAGGGCGAAGTGGGGCTTCGGTCCGGAGCAGGAGCACGGGCGGCCCTACGCGCAGAGGGGCTCGAAGCGGGGCTGGAGGAGGACGCCGTCGCAGGCGAGGCGGCCACGGAGGTCGGCGGGGTCGAGGCCGCGAGGGGCGATGTCCCTTGCAGCGGAGAGGGCGGCGGCCGTGCCTGCCGCCTGGCCGCACACGAGGCAGCAGACGGTGTTGCGCGTGCTGTTGTGGGCGACAAGCTCCACGGTCATCATGCGGCCCGCGATGAGCACGTTGTCCAGCCCCCGCGGAATGAGGGCGCGATAAGGGATGCCGTAGGCGCCCGCCTCCCGCACGAAGAACCGCCCATTGTCAATGAAGCCGAAGAGGCCGACCTGGTCGTCGAACTGGCGGCCCTCGGTGACGTCGTCCTGCGATAGCTCGTAGTCGCAGCGGATGGCGCGGGCGCGGCGCTGGCCGGCCGACGGCGCCGGCCCCGCCGGGTAGCAGCCCTCGCAGCCCGCGATGTGGTTGCGGAACATGTCGGCGACCTCGAACATCCGTCCGCGCAGGGCCGCCTCGGCCTCGGTGAGCGCGTCGGGGTCGAGGCCGTCGTTCGGGCCGTGGTTGATGCAGTTGCAGTAGGTCAGCTCGCGCGGCCGCAGCGAGCACGCGAGGAAATAGCCCGGGGCGTTCGTGGCGCCAACCTCGCGCAGCTTGCCCATGTGGATGCCGAGGCGCACGAGGTCGGGCGTCGTCGTGCCCGGCTTCACGGCGTGGGCGAGTTGGGTAATCAGGCCGCGGCGGTCGAGGTCGGCCTCCATCGCCGTCAGGTCCACGTTCACGAGGCGGAACGTGAAGCCGGCCGAGTAGGCGCCGGGGTCACCCGGCTTGTAGTGCTCGAAGGGCGCGCCCGCCCACGCCGCCAGGTCGCCGTCGCCCGTGCAGTCCACATACTGCTTCGCGCGCACGAGGCTGCGCCCCGCCTTGTTCCACACGACGACGCCCTCGACGTGGCCGCCGCTCGCGCGCACCTCGTCGAGCACGGTGTGCAGCAGCAGCCTCACACCCGCCTCGCGGCAGAGCTGGAACGCGGCGAGCTTGAACGCCTCGGGCTCGACGGGCGTGAGCATTGAGATGAAGTCCCCTCCCCTCTCCATCCGCACGTGGCCCACGCCGCCGCCGAGCTGTTGCACGCGGTCCACGAGCTCCTGCGCGATGCCGGCCACGAGGCGCGTGCGCTCGGCGCCGGGATGCGCGTCGAAGACGTTGTAGAACGTGTGCAGCCCCGTGGCGCCCGTGATGCCCATGCCGCCGAGCCAGCCGGCCCGCTCGACGAGCAGCGTCGTCGCCCCCGTCCGCGCGGCCGCGATGGCCGCCGCGATTCCCGCCATGCCCCCGCCGGCCACCAGCACGTCGGCAGCGGGATAACGCCTGTCGTCAACGGATGGGTTGATCATTGCAGTGCTCTCTCAGCCTCACAGGATTGGGGCGTTGCCCGTGGCGACGTTTGCCGCGCGGCACGGGCTACCCTACAATGTGCGGGAACGCGACGGTTCTGTCAACCGCGGAGCACGCAGCTCGATGCCGCCCGAACTCGATGCGCGACAGCAGCCGTTGCCCGAGATATCCGACGCCAAGCGGCGGCGGGCGTTGCTCTTCGTCGGCCTGGCCGTGGGCGCCGTGGCGTTCGCCCTCGCCCTCCAGATCGGGCTGTGCGACAACTTCGTGGTCGGCGAGCTGGACCTGAAGGGCTTTCACAAGGGCGTCCTCGAGGCGGTGCGGGAGTCCTGCGGCATCGTGTCGCTGGGCATCCTCGCCCTGCTGGCCGGCGTGGCCGAGCCGCTCCTGGGTGTCGCGATGCTGGTGCTGTTCGCCGTGGGCCTGGGCAGCTATGCGTTCATCCCCGACTTCCGCTGGCTCCTCATCGCGAGCGTCGTGTGGAGCCAAGGCCTGCACGTGTGGATGCCCCTGCCCGACTCGATGGCGCTGAGTCTCGCGGAACCGGGGCGGCGGGGGTTCCGCCTGGGACAGGTGCGTTCGGCGGGCGCGGCGGGGTTCGGCCTGGGCATTGGCGCGGCGCTCGCCCTCACGCTCCTGGGCGTGCGGATGCGCCCGATGTTCCTCGTCGCAGGGGCCTTCGGGCTGCTCGCGGCCGCGATGTGCTTCGGCATCCCGCGCGACCTCAAGACACCTGGCCCGCGCCTCGTCTTCCGCCGCCGCTACGGGCTGTACTACCTGCTGAGCTTTCTCGACGGCTGGCGGCGGCAGATTTTCCTCTGCTTCGCGGGCTTCCTGCTCGTGCGCGAGTACGGCACGCGGCTCGAGATCATCCTGCTGCTCCTGGGCACCGTGCAGGTCATCAGCTACTTCACGATGCCCTGGGTCGGGCGGCTGATTGACCGCGTGGGCGAGCGGCGGATCCTCGTCTTCTACTTCGCCTGCATGACGCTCATCTTCGTGGGCTATGCGTTCATCAGGGTCCGCTACGCCCTCTATGTGCTCTATGTGGTGGACAACAGCTTCGCGGCCCTGGCGGCGGCGCTCACCGTCTACGTCGGCCGCATCGCCCCGCCGAGCGAGCACACGCCCACGCTGGGCATGGGCGTGGCCATGAACCACGTGTCGGCCGTCCTCATGCCGCTGCTTGGCGGGCTGCTGTGGCAGCACTTCGGCTACCAGTGGACCTTTCTCGCCGGCGTCGCCGCCGCCCTCGTGAGCATCGCCGTCGCCTCCCGCGTGCCGCCGAAGGGAGAGGGGTGATGCGCACCCTCGTTGGACTCCTGGCGCTCTCGTGCTCGACCCTGGCCGCCGCCGGCGCGCCGCCGAAGCTGCTGTGGGGCAAGGCATACCACATCCTGCCCGAGACCCACAGCGACGAATCGGGCTACTTCTCCCTCTGCGAGGGCAAGAACGGCCGCATCTACGTCGGCACCGCGAAATACGGGCAGAACGCCTTCCTCGTCGAGTTCGACCCCGCGACCGGGAAGCAGCGGGTGGTGATTGACACGCACAAGCTCTGCGGCCTCGACGCGACGGGCTACGCCGCGCAGGCGAAGATTCACACGCGGAACTTCGCCAGCCCCTCGGGCCGAATCTACGTGGGCAGCAAGCAGGGCTATCGCCGCGGGCCGGACGACAAAGCCGACTACCCCGGCGGCTACGTGATGGTCTACGACCCCGCGACCGACAAGGCCGAGTGCCTGGGCATGCCCCTCCGCGGCCAGGGCGTGATTGACGTCGCCGCCGACGAGGGCCGCGGCCTCCTCTACGTCGTCACCTGCGAGGAACAGCACTGGATGCTCGGCGACCTGAAGGGCAAGAGCTACCGCGAACTTGGCCCGCTCCTCGCTCCCTACGCCACGACACTGCTGGATGCCAAGGGCCGGGCGAACACTATCACGAAGGACTTCCAGCTTGCCCAATACGACCCGGCGACGGGAAAGGTCAGCCTCCGCGACATCGCCGTGGGCGGCAAGAGCCTGGGGGCCGACGACCTCAAGCCCGGCCCCATCTGCTGGGACCTCGCCGCCGACGGGCGGACCGCCTACCTCATCCGCATGCAGGAGCCGTCGCTCTTCGCCATTGACCTCGCGAGCGAGGGGCCGACCGTGTCGGCCACGGACCTCGGCCGGATGATCGAGGGCAAGGGCTTCGACTCCCGCGGCTCCCTCCGCGTCGCGCCCGATGGGAGGGTCTATGCTGCCATCCGCGTTGACAACGAGTCAGGCTTCGGCTCAGGCTACCTCCACCACGTCGTCCGCCACGACCCAAGAGCAAAGCGGATGGAGGACCTCGGGGTTCTGGCGGTCAAGAACCCCGACTTCTTCGACTTCCGCCCCGGCCCCGACGGCAAGCCGAAGCCGTGGACCCACGGCTTCCACAAGCTGCCCGATGGCACCCTCACCCCCCTCCACTGCCACATGGCCCTCCTCGTCGCCCGCGACGGCGCGATCTACGTCACCATCATCTACCCCTTCACCCTCCTCCGCATCTCCGCGATCCCCCTGACGTAACAGGAAGGTGCTCACTGAGCCTCGACGGCGCCCACGGGTGAGGGGGGGCATAGGGCCGCCAAGGCACCCAAGATGATCAAGATGATCACGCGCGCAACACGGGGGGTGATCATCTTGAACGCGCGGCGGAGTGGCGCAGCGCCAGGCCATAAGAGATTGGCACGCCAGCACATATGGCGGCGTATCCCGCCGCGTTCCCTCGGCCCCACGCCCCGTCAAGATGATCACCACCCCCTCCGCTCCCATTTCAGTCACAGATGCCCAACGTCGTGGACAGTGTGGACCTTGTGGACACTATGGACACGGCGGAACGGGCCTCGGCGCCTCTTGTCCACCAAGTCCACCCTGTCCATCCTGTCCACCCCCCGCGCCCTGTAGGCGGTCGCAATCAGGCTTGACAACCGAGGAGCAGGGAGTACGATGGAGCAAGGGGGAGCCGTGAGGAGTGGCGGCGATGGGGGCCTTCCACGTAAGCTGCCAGGTCGAGAACCACGTCCACCGGTCCCTCTCGGCCGAGGTGCCCCAAATCCTCGTGGACACGGGAAGGGAGTGCACCTGGGTGTCGGCGGAGACGCTTGGGCGCTTGCGCGTGAAGGTCGAGGAAAAGGACATGACCTTCGTCATGGCCAACGGGAAGATCCTCACCCGCAACGTCGGGTTCGCCGTCATCCGCATCGGCGAGCACGTCACGATTGACGAGGTCGTGTTCGGCCAGGAAGGTGACCTCGAGACCCTCGGCGCCCGCACCCTTGAGGGCCTGAACCTCGTCGTGGACCCCACCCGCAAGCGCCTCGTCGCCGGCGGCCCCGTCCCAGCCGCGTGAACTGCTCGGCGCAGGGCCGTGTCCGGCGAAGAGTGTAGAATAGCGACCTGAGGCCGATCAAGGGTGGCACCGATCAGTCGCCAGGGAAAGGAGCCGCGCCGTGAATGAAAGCTTGGGGCTGGACAAGGCAAGATCAAGATGGCCTCTTGTAATCGCGGTCTTGCTCGGGGTCTCTGTACTCATCCTAGTCCTCGTAGTGTCGGCCCCCATGATCAGGCGGGAGCGCGGAGCCACCTTCAGTTCGGTAGCAGAGGCACAAAGGCCTGCTGGCAGCTTGCCAAGTCTGCTATGGCATACGAACCCGGGGCTTGTGATCGAGGACATGGACTGTTCCTTTGATGGCATGCAGTTGGCCATCGCAACCCCCAAAGCTCTGATCTTGACAGAGGGCAGCACGGGTCGTCAGAGCAGATCAATCCATCTTCAGGCTTCACCAAGGCGCGTAAGGTTCGGAGCCGGCGGGATCCTGGTCGAGTTGGGCGACCCGTGGCAGGGCGAGCCCAGCACCAAGAAGCCGATTTGGGCGTTCATCAGATCAGGCGCGAGCGAGCCATCGTGGGTTAGGCCGTTCGAGTCGCGGGCAGAGTCCGCAGCCGTGACGTTTGGCGATGGTTCATCGCTGTACCTTGGTGTGGGCAACGAGGTCGTGTCAATTGATTGCGCAGATGGTACGGTTCGATGGAGAAGGGGCATGGGCCGTCCCGTCGAGGCCATCTGCGCACTGGCTGACTCGGTATGCGTTTCGAGCGGAGGGAACCCGTTCGACGAAGTCCACGGGGTAGAACGCAGCAAGGGCAGAATAACCAAGCTCTCGTCAAAGGATGGTAGTCCCATATGGAACTTCGGTATACCCTCAGAGAACTCTGTGAACGCTTTGGTGGCCGATCGCAGAAACGTCTATCTGGGCGACCTCGCATATGTGCCATCTGGGCCACCATACAAGTCTGGAGATATAGTCTCCTGGCCCAAACCATATCTCCGCGCACTTGACCTTGGGTCAGGGAAGCAGATCTGGAAGGTTGACGTCAACGAGGTCTCTGACAGCAACCGAGCAGCGTTCGACGGACTCCACCGGATATTGCTAGCGGACGGGACGCTCTATTGCCTCGAATGGAGCAACACATTTCGAGCCGTATCCATTCAGGGAAGTGTCCTGTGGACACTCCGTTGCGGGTACTGCTCCACTTTTGTTAAGACAGGGCAGTGGCTGGTCCTGGGGTCAGGGAGCTACCATGGCAAGGAGGACAACGGGTTGTTCGCGGTGAACGCTATGGACGGCAAGCGGATCTGGTCGCACGCTACCTTGCCCGAGGACGAGGGGGGTCAGGTCGCCGCCCTTGTCTGCGGCGGCGACAGATTCTTTGCCATGTGCTGTCCGGGCACTTTCACCTGGAAAAAACCTGCTAAGCACCATCTTTACGCCTTCGAGGTGAAACATTGAGCCCGCCTATTGCGTCTCAGTTCCTGCCCGGGGGCGCCCAACCTTCTCTCCTCAATTACCGCTTGGCGCAGATAAGGTGGCGGCGCGGGACCAACCGGCGGAGGCGCCGGTGATCGGTGATTCCGCGTGCACGTATGCACACCCTGCCGCTCACTTGCTGAACAGGGTGACCAGCGGCCGGACCGATGCGGCCACAGCGATGACGGCGTACCAATACCACTCCAGGCTCAGCAGGCCCGGCCACAGCTTGGCGACCGTGAGGGCGAAGGCCATCGCCGCGAGCTTCGTGCAACTGATGTCGGGCCAGGTCATCTTCTTGATCTTCGAGTTGACCCACTGGAAATAGCCCATTCCCGTCTCCTTTCCTCGGCTGTGGGAGCGTTCCTACCTCTACCTTACCCCATGTCGGACCGTCGCGCAACGATGAGTCTGGCCCCCAATCCTGGCGCTTGGCCGCGGGTTCCGTAGCTCCGAAGGAGCGTACTATGGCAGCCCAGGGCAACGCCCTGATCTTTGCCCACATGTTCTGGCGAGCTGGGCTTAGCCCCCGAATGGGGGCGTTTGAGCCGTAGCCCAGGGCGACCGAAGGGAGCCCTGGGAAGCGGCGCCCCTGCCGCCGAGCCCCCGATGGGGGCGATTCAGGGGCCGAG
>DATKZY010000065.1:0-26357 GCA_035527715.1 Planctomycetota bacterium
CCTCCTCCAGCGGCGCCGCGCACGCCCGCGCCGAGAACACCCGCACCAGCCCGTCGCTGTCCTGTGCCATCGCGCTTGCCTCCAGCTTAGATCTCGTACTCGGGTCGCAGCGGGCGCGTGTGAATGCCGCACTCGCCGCCGACCCGCCAGGTCACCGCCTTCGCCACGCTTCTGAGGTGCGATTCCATCGCTCTCTCAGCGTCCCCGAGTATCCCGACCGACCCAGTAGGGATAGCGGCCCAAAGAGGAAAAACGGCCCGGGTCACACAAGCTCACATGCCACCGAAACAAGAGGCCAGATTGCATGGGAGGCGACATACGCCACGGACCTCCTGGCATCCATCTCTACTATGTCAATCGGAATTATATCATCGCCGTGCCGGACTGTCAAGTCCTTTCTTCCCTGACACGCCCCGGTCTGCTCCTGCCATCTCGACTCCCGCTTGGGGGGCAGGAGGGTCGAGATGGTCGAGATGGTCGAGATGGTCGAGATGGTCGAGACGGGGGCCGCGGGCAGCAGGCAACTTAGGATGCCGCCCCCGTGGCGTGGCTGACCGGGGGGCCCGCCATCGCCTACCTTCTCCTCCTGGCCTGGCGGAGGGAAAGGAAGCCGGAGAGGATGACGTCGAGGCGCGCGTCGGTGGGCATGTCCTCAAGCTCGTAGCCGAAGCGGAGGCAGACCTCCTGGATCGCGCCCAGGTGGCGGCGGCGCTCGGCCAGGTAGGCGCGGCGCAGGTCGCGCGGCTCGCACACGAGTTTCCCCTCCTGCTCCAGCCCCAGGAACACGGTCTGCCCCGCGAACGGGAACTCCCGTTCGACCGGGTCCTCGACGTGGAAGAGCACGACGTCCTGGCCCAGGAAACTCATCTGGCCGAGTCCCTCGCCGAATCGGTCGGTGTCGGCGACGAAGTCGCTCACGACCACGACCAGCCCGCGGTGCTTGAGCTGGGGCGCGAGGGCCGCCAGGGCGCCGGCGATGCTGGTCTTCCCCCCCGCGGTGGCCTCCGACATGGCTCGGACCAGGCCGCGAAAGTGGGCCGCGGAGCCCTTGGCGGGCAGCAGGGCACGGACCTTCTCGTCGAAGAGCGCCAGCCCGAACGTGTCCTTCTGCTGCATCAGCAGGTAGGCGAGGGTGGCGACGATGGTGGCGGCGTACTCGTACTTGCTCATCGCCGCCTCGGGGCTCTGGAAGAACATCGAGTGGCTGGTGTCGAGCAGGAACCGCACCGGCATGTTGGTCTCCGCTTCGTACTCCTTCAGGTAGAAGCGGTCGGTGCGCGCGAAGACCTTCCAGTCGAGGTGCCGCGTGTCGTCGCCGGGCACGTAGGGGCGGTGCTGCGAGAAGTCGGTGCTGATGCCGCGCAGCCGGCTCCTGTGGATGCCGGCCATGAGGCTCTCGACGAGGCGGAGGCTGCGGACGTCCAGCCCCCTGACGCGGGCGATCACGTGCGGGTCGAAGAAGTCGGGCATCGGCAGAAATGTCCTCAAGAAGGGCAAGAGGGGATGAATGGATGAATGGAGGGTTGGATGGCTGTCAGACATCCATCCATTCATCCATCCATCCAACCATCCTCTCACCCAATGGCCCTAAGCAGCTCACCGACGATCTTCGCCTGGTCCACGCCCTCGGCCTCGGCGGTGAAGTTCCGGATGATCCGGTGTTCGAGGACGGCGTGGGCGACCGCCTGGACGTCGGCGATGGTTGCGGCGCTGCGGCCGTCGAGGATGGCGATGGCCTTGGCGCCGATGACGAGGTTCTGGCTGGCCCGCGGGCTGGCGCCCCAGGTGACCCACTTCCTGATGAAGTCGGGCGCCTCGGGCTGCGAGCTTCGGGTGGCCCGCACCAGGCGCAGGATGAAGTCCACAACGTCCTCACCGACGTTCACCTTGCGCACGAGCTGCTGGAGACCGAGGATCTCCTCGCGCGTGAGGACGGGCTGGACGTCGGGCTGGTAGCCCGAGGTGGTGAGGGCGAGGATTTGCTTCTCCTCGTCGGCGCTGGGGTAGCCCACGCGGATCTGGAACATGAAGCGGTCGAGTTGCGCCTCGGGCAGCGGATAGGTGCCCTCCTGCTCGATCGGGTTCTGCGTGGCGAGGACGAAGAAGGGGGCCTCGACGTCGCGGCGCACGCCGCCCACGGTCACCTGGTGCTCCTGCATGGCCTCGAGGAGGGCCGCCTGGGTCTTGGGCGGTGTGCGGTTGATCTCGTCGGCCAGCAGGATGTTGGTGAACACCGGCCCCTGGAGGAAGCGAAAGTGACGCTCGCCCGTCGCCTTGTCCTCCTGGATCACCTCCGAGCCCGTGATGTCGGAGGGCATCAGGTCGGGGGTGAACTGCACGCGCATGAACTTCAGCGACAGGCTGGCGGCCAGGGTGCGGACGAGCAGCGTCTTGCCGAGTCCCGGCACCCCCATCAGCAGGCAGTGGCCCTGGCCGAACAGCCCGACCATCGTCAGGTCAATCACCGGGTCCATGCCCACCATGATCTTGCGGATCTCGCCCATGGCCCTCGCGTGGGCCTCCTTGAGGTGATGGATCCTCGCCAGGTCGTCGTCGCTCCAGGGCTCGGGGCTCCGGAAGACCTGAAGGGCCTGTTCGGGGGTGATCATCCGTTCTCTCCTTCCGGGGTTCTGAGCAGCTCGCGCGTCCAGCGCGAGACGGCGGGAAGCGACAGGGCTTGCGCCCGCTCGACGAGCGCCTTGAGAATCTCGGCGTGCGTCGCGCCCTCCGCTCGGGCGCGGAAGTCCAGCAGCACGCGGTGGGCCATGGCGGACTCGACCACGTCCAGCACATCGCGCTGCGCCACGTGCAGGCGGCCGCGCGCCAGGGCCAGCACCTTGCCCATCAGGAGGAGTGCCTGGGCGGCGCGCGGCGAGGCCCCCAGGCGGACCGCGCCCACCACCTCCGGGGCCGCCTCGGGCTCCCCTGGCCGGCTCGATCGCACGATCCAGAGCGCGAGGTCCCGCACCGACGGCACGACCGGGACCTCGCGGGCCAGGCGCTGCATGGCCAGGACCGTCTCCGGGCCGGCCACGCGCTCCGGCGTCGCCGCAAGGGTGCCGGTGGTCAGGGCCAGCATCTGCTTCTCCTCGGCCGCCGTGGGATAGTCCTGCTCGATCATCACCAGGAAGCGGTCCACCTGGGCCTCCCCAAGGGGGAACACCCCTTCGGTGTCGAGGGAGTTCTGCGTGGCAACGAGGGTGAACGGCTCGGGCAGCGGGAACGTGCGGCCGCCCAGGGTCACCTGGCGCTCCTGCATCGCCTCCAGCAGGGAGTTCTGGGTGCGGGTGGGGCTGCGGTTGATCTCGTCGGCGAGCACCAGATTGGCGAACACGGGGCCTTTGAAGAAATGGAACCGCCGGTCGCCCACGGCCCCGCGGCTCTCGAGCACCTCTGCCCCTACGATGTCGGTGGGAAGCAGGTCGGGGGTGAACTGGATCCGCCGATACTCGAGGCCAAGCACGTGGCCGAGGGTCTTCACCAGCAGGGTCCGGGCCAGGCCGGGCGCGCCCTTGAGCAGCACGTGGCCGCCCGCGAAGACCGCCGCGAGCAGGTGCTCGACCACGCGCTCCTGCCCGACCACCACCGCGGCGAGCTGCTCGCGCGCCCGGCCGAACGTCTCGCGGAACTCCTGCGCCGTCACAGCCCTTGCGTCTGCCATGGCCTCACTCCACGAGGGGGACGGTGGCCTCGACGTGGTAGCCGAGGCGGAGGCGGACGACGCGCCAGTTGCCCGTGTCGGCCACGTACAGCCAACGGTCGGAGACGGTGGACACAAAGTCGCACTGGCTGAACGCGATGCCCCCCTCGACCACCACCGCACTGTCGGGGCCGCGGCCCGAGTCGGGGTTGCCATATCGCCCGATGTGCAGCACCGGGTTGCCGTTCGTGTCGCACACGCCGACCGAGTAGCGCCACGACTCGGGGATGAAGCTCCGGCCGTAGAGGTCGGTGTCGAAGCGGCATTGCGGGCAGGTGCAGGTGTTGGTCGTGATCGTCATGGTGCTCATGCCGGGGTAGGACCAGAGGAGGCCCTGGGTCCAGAGCTTGCCCATGCACTCGAATTCGGGGGGGCGCCTTGGAAGCTCCTTGAGAGGCACCGGCACGCCGCCGGCCCAGGTGCCGATGATCTTTCCGCCCGCGGGCGGGAACTTCAGGAGGGCGCCCGGCCCGGCATCCGTGTGCCGGGCGGGCAGGAACCGCTCGCCGTCCCTCAGCGGCCAGGCAGCGAAGCCGACGTAGAGGTTCCCCTGCTTGTCGCTGCGCACCCCGCAGCTTGCGCCGTGCATCGCCTTGATCAGGTCCTCCCCGATCAACTGGCCGTTTCGGTCCCACACCCAGATGAGGCCCCCCTGGCCCCACAGGCGGCCTGGGAAGCGCACCGGGCGATAGCGGTCCTCGAAGAGCTTGGGCACGGTGGTGCCCTTCGACTCGATGCGATCGGTCTGGTCCTGGTAGTTCTGGCAGAAGGCGAGGACGTTGCCGTTGGGCGCGACGCCCATGCCCATGTCGAAGCCGTTGCCGCGGATCTGGGCGGGGAGCTTGATGACGCCTCGGAGGACGGGCGCCTTGCCGCTCCAGCCGATGGCCTCGGCCTCCCCGTAGTCGAACGGCACCTCGGCCGTGGCGGGGATCACGAGGTCGTAGCCCTTGCGGTCGCGATCGTCGTCGCTCACGATGCGGCCGGGGTCGAAGCGGGCGAGGTAGAGCGGCGTGCGCATGTAGAGATAGCCGTCGGCGCCGACCTGGAAGTCGTCTATCGTGCGCCAGCCGCTCGCGGGCACGCGAATCTTGTCCCACTTCGTCCCCACCTCCGGGTCGCACCGCAGGAGGAACGGGGCGAGGCTGTTGAGGTAATAGAGGTGGCCGCGGACCGGGTCGGCGCATACGCGGTTCATCTTGTAGCCGTTGAAGGCGTGGGGCGTGTAGCCGTCCCGACGCATCTCCTCGTCGAAGTCCTGGAGCAGTTCGAACTTCTCGCCCCGGTCGGCCCAGAGGGTGATGCGGGACTCGGCGGGCACGAGCCACACGGTGGCGGGAGTGGCCCAGGAGTCGAGGCAGAAGATCGGCATCAGGCGGTCCTGGTTCCAGTGCGACTTGAAGTCGCCCAGGTCGTGCTCGGCGCCGGGCAGCTTGAGCGTCGCCAGGTCGAGCCGCGCACGCTCGGCGCCCGCCGGCAGCGGCGAGAGCTTGACGAGGGCGGCATCCTCATACTTGGGGCCGAACGAGGTGTAGTAGATCTCGCCGGTCTTCTGGTGGACGGCGATCTGGCGGGGCCACTTGGCGCGGAGTGTGTGGAGGAACTTGCCCTCGGGGTCGAAGACCTGGATGCGGTCGTTCCCGTAGTCGCTGACGTAGATCCGCCCCTGGCTGTCGCAGGCGACGCCCTCGGGGAACTTGAGGTGCCCGCTATCGCTGTCCGGGCTGTCGGCCTCGCCGAGGAAGGCGCGCTTCGGCAGCGGCCCCTTGGCGTCCCATTCCATGCGGAAGACCGCGTGCCTGGGGCGGAGGCGGGCGTCGCGGGGGTCGGGGCAGAGCTTGGTGATGTAGAGCCAGCGGCCGTCGGGACTGGCGGCCATCTCGGTGCCGCCCATGAACTCGCTGGGGTGGGCGGCCAGGATGGGGCCGCTGGCGTCCTCGCCGCGCGTCGTGCCGTCCGTGCCGATGCGCAGGATGCGCTTGAGCTCGTTGTAGCCGTGGGTGGGCCAGGCAATCCGCCCCTGGGACACGACGGGGATGGTGTAAGCGCCCCGCCGGGTCTCGTACGGCATCATCTTCCCGTAGCGGGTCCGAGCCGCGGGGACGAGCGGCTGCCCCAGGAGCTGTTGCGTCGCCACGCCTTTGAGCTGCGCGATCCTGTCGGCCGCAAAGGGAAGGAGGGTGCGGACGTAGTTCCCCTCGTGGTCGTACATCTTGATGCCCTGCCAGTAGCCGGCAGCGCTGAGGACATAGACGCCGTCGGGGTCCGCACCGATGCCGTTGATCGGGCCGGTCGTGTCCTTCGGATGCCAGCCGATGAGGCGGTCGAAGGATGCCTTGAGCCCCAGCGACACGCGGGCGCGACAGGTCTGCGGGTCCTGCACATACTGGCCGAAGTCGTCCTTGCCGTTCCAGAGGAGCACCTGCTCGAGGGAAGCCGGCTTCAGAGGCTCGGGGGCGTTCGGCCCGAGGACGCCGTAGACGAGGTGGTTGACGATCCGGCCCCTCGCGTCCTCGATGGCCACGGCCACGTCGCACCAGTCCTTCGCGGCAAAGGCGATCTCGTAGCGGTCCTTGAGCGGCTTGCCGTCGGGGCCGACGACGCGTCGGAACGTGGGCGGCCGGCTCAACTCGAAGACCTCGTTGCGCGGGACAGCCTTGAGCTTCGGGCCATCCCACACCTCTGCGCCCCGGGCCGCCGGCCCGAAGGAGAAGAAAGCCACAGAGGCACAGAGCACACAGAGCGGGCAATTGCGGATTGTGGATCGAAACCAGAGATTGAACATTGAGAATCTCATTGCGGCGCCCACCAGTCGGGGTAGCCCATGCGGCTGCGGAGCCACGTGAGGCGCACGGTTCGTCGCCCGCCTGGGTCCACAAGGTAAAGGTCCATCCAGTCCACGAGCATGAACTGGCGAACGAATTGGTGATAGGCGGCCTCGTGGTAGTCCGGGCCTCGGACGAAGAGGACATACTTGCTGTTGGGCGCCCAGACGGGGCACTCGTTGTACATGCGCCGCTCGGGCATCTCGGACCGCCAGTGGGGGAGCATCCTGGCCTCGGCGAAGCCCAGGTCGGTCTTCCCAAGATGGTCCTCGGAGCGGCGGCCCGGCGTGATGGAGTCGCGCAGCCACGACCAGCGGAACTGCTCCCAGCGGATCCCGCCGTGCGGGTGGCTGGTGTTGGCTGCCGTCTGCTTGCCATCGGGCGAGATGGCCAGCCCGCGCACGGGGCCGCGCAGATACCGGTCCCACTGCTTGTCCACGAGTTGCCAAGTCTTGGGGTCGAGGAGGGCGACCCGTGGCGAGCCCCAGCGGTCCTCGTTCTCCGCCTCATCGAGGCTGATGAAGAAGAGCCGCCGCCCGTCGGGCGCGAAGCAGGGCGTGGCAGGCTCGGTCACCTCGGGCGGGGTGTGCGAGACGACCTCGCCGGTGTCGAGGCGCTTGATGTTGAGCCGGGGCGGGCTGTGCTGTGCGAAGGCGACGGCCTTGCCGTCGGGTGCCCAGCAGGCGTCGGAGCCCAGCCCCTTGGCCGGCCACAGCCGCTTCGGCGGCGTCTTCCCCTCGATGTCCACCGTGTAGAACACGCCGAGGTCCTCCCACACGCTTCGCGGCACCTTGCGCATCTTGAGCACTTCGTCCCAACGGTCGCGCAGCGAGAGGAAGAGAACGGTCTTGCCGTCGGGGCTGATCTTCGGGTAGACGTCGGCGGCAGGGTGCTGCACGATGGCCTTCAGCCCGGAGCCATCGGGCTTCACCGTATAGATGTCCCAGTTCTCTTTCATCTCGGGCTCGCCCGGCTTGTGCATCTGGAAGGCGATGACGCCAGGGAGCGCAGGGAGCTCGGCGCGAAGGGCCTTCTGGGCGGGGGTCTCCTCGGCGAGGGTCTCCTCGCGGGTGAGGTGGAACTCGCTGGTGAAGCGGAGGTCGCCGATGTCCACCTCGCCCCAGATGCCCCCCTTGTCGGTGAGGTTCTCGCACTGGACGGCGAGGAGGTTTTCGGCGCCGTAGGCCACCTTGTCCGCCACGTCCACTGCGAAGTGCTTGCTCCAGCCGTCGTTGCGGGCGATCTCGGCGCCGTTGAGGTAGACGATGCAGCGGTCGCGGACGCCGCCGAAGCGCAGCTCGATCCGCTTGCCCTTCCAGGCGGGTGGGACGGTGAATCGCCTTCGATAGAGCAGCCACTTCTCATCGAAGGCCGCCTCGCCCACGTGGATGTTGATCTTCTCCCACTTGGCATCGTCGAACGCTGGCTTCATGAAGTCCCGTGGGATGTCCTTGGCCTCGCCGAGGCGGAGGAGCCGCCAGTCGAGGCCGAGGTACTGGCAGTGGTAGCGGTCGGGGCGCGGCTTGGCGGGCGGCGGCGGCACGGCGGGGACCTCCATCGGCAGGAGCCGCGAGACACCGGTGTCGGGGAGGGACCAGGCATAGAGGCGTCGCACGCCGTCGAGCCGCGTGTAGCGCCAGCCGAGGTGCTCGATTTCCCACGGCCTGTCGGGGCGCGTGTCCCGGTCGCGGCTGCCCATCACGTAGCGGGCGTCGGCCAGCTTCTTCAGCAGCGCCTCCTCATTGCCCGCGATCTCCCAGGGCACGACGATCATCAGGGCGTCCTCGTCGAACGCCAGGTGCTGGTCCGTGAGCGACAGGAGCGTGTACTGGCCGTCCCAGGCCCGGAACAGGTACCGCGCGGCGAGGTGGGCCGGGCAGCTCTGAAGCCAGTCGGTCTTCTTGCCGATCTGGAAGCGGACGAAGAGCTGGAAGCCTTCGAGCATGTCGCGGAAGATGGGCAGGAGGCTGCGGAGCTTCTGAAGCTCGGCCGGCGTGCTCCGCCCGGCCTTCTTCGGCTCATCCCCTCTCGACTGGGCGTCGTCCGGCTTGGGAGGGACGGTGTAGGCCCAGAGTTGGCGGATCTGCTGCACCTCGTCGTCGGCGTACTGGAAGGCAATGAGGGCCTTCTGCCAGTAGGTGCTGGTCGTGGGAGTAGGCCATGGGTAGAGCGGGAGCCGCAGGTCGCGGATGTGGTCGAAGGTGTAGGACGCGGTGGACTGCAGGCCCCCGTCACGGGTCTTCTCGACCTTGAACGCTACAAGCTTCGTGCCCATGAGTCTGGCGCGCTCGCGTGCCTGGCTCTCGGCGAGCAGGTCATTGAGGCCCACGGCCTCCTTCAGGTCGTTCTCGAGCATCAGGACCTTTCGCTCGATCTTCACGACCTCGGTGAGGACGCCGCGGGCGTCGTCCTCGAGCTGGATGTAGTACATGATCTTCAGGCAACCCGTGGACAGGAACGCCACCGAGGCACAGAGCGCACAGAGAAGAGCATTGCGGATTGGGGATTGGGCGTTGATCATTGGACTTTGGCCTCTTCCGGCCGGCTGTAGGTCAAAACGTCCTTCGACAGAATGGCGAGGGTCTTGCCCTGTACGGCCCAGGACATCTCGCCGTAGTTGCCCCAAAGGCCGAAGCCTTTGACTTTCAACTCGTGGATGAGCTTCGTGGCCTTCTTGTCGAAGGCCACGAGTGCGTGCCAGTTCTGGCGGTCCTTCACCCGGGCCACCAGCACATCGCCGTACGGCTCGGGGCAGAGGAATATCTCGGGGTGCTCGAAGGAGCCGTGGTGCCATTCGAGGGCGCGCGCGCCGCTCGGGCGGTCGTGGCCGACGAGGTCCACCGCAGTCCGGTCCGGGCGGTGGGTGAGACCATAGATGCACTTCTCATCCCAGACCGCCGAGTAGAACGCTGTGCCGGCGCCCTCGCGCTTGCGGCCCGCCGGCCTGGCGCCAGCGCCGCCCTGGTTGCTCCCCCAGAGGCGCTCGCCGGTCGCCGCGTCGAACATTTCGACCGCGGGGATGTCGTATTCCTGCTTCAGCGCCAGTACGTTGTCCCTGCTTACCCACAGGCGGTAGGGGAGAACCTGGTCGCGGTCCACGTTCTCGATGCGGATCCGCCACCGCACGCTGCGCTTACGGGTGTCCACGCCGATATAGTCCCAGCCGTCCGTCAGCACCAGCAGGCCCTTGGCGAAGGCGACGGGCAGCCCGGGGGCGGCGGGGCCGAGGATCGGGTGCTCGAAGTTCTGAAGGAGGCCAGGGATGTCGAGGTGGACCACCAGCCGGCCCGTGGGCAGGCTGCGGAACGAGACGCCGGACGGATTCAGGCGCACGGTGGCCAGGGTGGCCTCGGCGACCACTGGCGGGCAGTACAGCTCGCCCTGCTCGTGGGCCTCCCACACGAGCGAGCCGTCGGCGTAGTGGATGGCCAGGGTGACAAAGCGGCCGCTGAGTACGAAGAGGTCGTCGGCCGGCGTCATGCTCTCGATCTCAAACTCGTGCGGGACGCGGAACTGCCAGGCGAGCCGCCCGTCCTCGAGGCGGAAGGCCAGGACGTCGGCGCGGCCGTGGACGATGGCGAGCCCCTTGTGGACGAATGCCTCGGCGAATCCCGGCTCTTCGCCCTTGCTCTCAAGGCGAAGCTCGCGCTGCGTCCAGCGGACCTTTCCCGCGGCGGCATCGAAGCACAGGAGGCCGTGCTTCACTGCGTGGACCTGTTTGCTGCGCATGCCCAGGAGGAGGAGATCCTCGCCCTCGGCTCGGTCCCCGCGCCGCTCAAGGAGGCGAAGGGTGGTCTTCTCGCCGAACTCGAACTTGTGCGTGAGGTCGCGATAGGCGCCGGCCAGCGGGGCAGGCGCGCTATGCTTCACCGTGATGGCGCCGCCGGTCCTGGCCGGGTCGAACTTCAGGCCGTTCAACTGGGCGAGCTCTTCGAGCTGCCACCGGCGAACATTTCGGGCGGGGACGGGGAGCTTGTCGGCCTCGGCGAGCATCTGGTCCAGAGCCGCCTGGGCCGAGGCGGTGGCGGGGAACTCCCCGATCAACTGCTCGAGGACGGTGGGCTCGCCGTGGCCCCCGAAGGCGGCCTTCGCGGCATCCTCGTAGCCGCGGCGGTAGTCGGGCGAAGTCGTCGGCAGGACGCGGCGGAGCCAGCCGTTGGCAAACTGCCCGGTCTTCACCGTCGAGTCCGGCTCGAGCGGGGCGATGAGCGAGAAGTAGTTGGGCACGGAGCGGAGCATGGCCCGCCCGGCAATGCCGAACTCGCGGTCGAAAAAGTGACGGGGCGACTGCTCGACCAAGTGGCCGAGGACCTCGGTCGCCCGGCTCACGAGCGCCTCGGGCGCGCCCGTGACCAACGAGGAGACGGGGTAGTACACGTCGCCGTAGTGGCGCAGGATGGCCCGCAGGCAGGTGGCGCAGTGGTCGTGCTCGCCCTTGCGAGCGAAGACCTCGGCCATGGCGAGCACCGTCTGAATCTCCTGGCGCGACGCGGTGCAGCAGGTGGCCATGCGGGCGATGGCCTTCTCGACCTCCTGGTTGTCGCCCGCCCGCAGCGCCGCCTGGGCCTGCCGGGTGTAGAGGCCGAAGAGCTGGCGGCTCACCTCGATGCGGAGTCCCCCTCTGCCCTCCGGCAGCCGGGCGCGCAGCGCCTCGAACTCGGCAATGGCCTCGTCGCGGCGGCCGGCGAACTGGTGGAGCTCGGCCCGGTCGTAGCTGGCCTGGAGGCCCTCGGCCTTCGCCAGGGCGGCCCGCACCTTCTCCACGTCGTACTTCATCGTGATCTTCCTGGCGTCCACCTCGACCTCGCACGGCACGTCCCAGAGGCGCAGGCCCATGCGCGACTTGGTGAGGAAGAAGGGGTCCTCGTTGACCAGCGGCTTCAGCCCCTTCTTCACGCGCTGCTCGTTGGAGCCGCGTGCGAAGTCGTTGTACCAGGCGCGGCGGCCGACCACCGTGGGTTCCGCCGTGATGTCCACGACGACGTCGTAGTAGTACTGCTCCGTGCCGCTGACGTACCAGCCGCTGGAGTGGATCTTGCCGTCGCGACCGATGGCCTGCATGCCGCGGCGGAACTCCGCGCCGGATTCGACGAGTTGGGTCTTGAAGCGCGGGCGCCCCGTCGCAATGTCCCAGCCGCAGAGGTACTGCGAGCCGCCGACGATGACCTGGTCCCTCCACACTCCCACGAGCCGCAGGGCGTGCCCCTCGCCCACCCGGCTCCAGACCACCCGGCCCGTGAAGCGGTCGAGGCAGTAGAGCCGCGCGCTGTTATCCACCGCCATGGCCAGCAAGTAGGGCCCGAAGACGATGGGCGCCGTGTTCGAGCAGAAGAGCTTATGGCTGTGCGCCTCGGGCAGCACGGTCGCATCGAGCGTCACGGGGTTCTGGTCGTAGCGGGTGATCCAGCGCGCCTCGCCGGTCTCGGCGTCGAGGGCGGCGAACACGCCGGCGTTCGTGCACGCGTAGACGACGCCGTTGGCGTAGGCCGGCGGGGAGCAGAAGATGCGGATCTTGCGGCGCAGCCGGCTGATGGTGAACTTGCCGGGCGTGAGGCGGCACAACGTGCGGCGCCACAGGAGCTTGCCGCCGCGGCCCTCGAAGGCAGCCACGCTGACCGTCGAGCTCAGGTGCGAGTCGCCCTCGATGTCGTCGTGCACCACGGTGGCGTAGACGCGTCCGCCGCCGACGGCGGGCCGGGCGGCGTAGCGGTCGTCGAGCTCGGCCTTCGATGCGGCGGCCATGGGGCCGGCGGCCCAGCGCCGCTCGCCCGTCACCAGGTCGAGGGCCACGAGGCTCGGCCCGCCCCGCACGATGAAGGTGTAGACCATGCCGTCGTGGACGACCAGGTCCTGGTAGGGATACTCGTCGCGGCCGCTCCACGGCCCCCCCGCGGTGCGCTCGAAGTCCCACACCAGGCCGCCTTCGGCATACTCCCATTTCAGGTCGCCGGTGAGGACGGAGCGGCAGTAGACGATGTTCTTGTCCTTGTAGAGCAGGTTGTTCCCCGCGACGACTGGGATGAGGTTGTCGGGGTGGCGGAAGCGCCAGCCAAGCTCGCGGCGGACGGCCCACGTGCTGTCGTAGTTGCTGATGTCGGGCGCCAGCGGCTCGAAGAGCGTGTAATCGGAGAGCGACAGGGCGTCGGGGCTGGCCCGCTGGCTGAAGCCGCCCGGCGCCTCGGGGCGATAGGCATCGAGTTCCTGGAGGTAGTTCCGCATTTCCGGCGAACCCGCGGCAGGCTTGATCTGCCGCTTGAGCTCCGCGTACGCCTTCTCGTCGCCGAGTCTCTTCGAGCACTTGAGGAGCCGGAGAGTCAACTCGTCCGGGCTGACCGGAGTGAGCCGGTGGTAGCTCCCGATCCGCTCGTAGTAGGTGCGTGCCAGCTCGAAGTTGCCGGCGTCGAGGGCGGCGTTCCCCAGCTCGAAGAGCGCGAGGGAGCCGTAGGTGGTCGCACAGTAGCGAACCGCAACGTCGGCGAAGTCCAGGGGCGAGTAGTGCTCCTTGGCCTTGTCGAAGAGCGCCTTGGCGTAGGGGTCGTAGACCGTGCGGTAGTAGTCGAGCTCCTTCTTGGGCAGCTTGAGGAGCTGGCGCTGGCAGTAGAGTGTGGTGGGCACGAAGATGCCGTGCTCGGCCACGGGCCACAGGTCGTTGGGGTACTTCTCGATGGCGTGCTGGTAAAGGCCCATCGCCTCGCGGCACTCGCCACGGGCCATCAGCTCGTCGGCCCGCTTGACGATTGGGGGCACGCGCCAGTCCTGCTCCAGGTAGGCCCGGTTGTCGTAGGTCGCCTGGGTGGAGAACTTCAGCCAGTCGGGCGCCCCGTCGGGCTCCGCCTTCCAGCGCGCGAGCACCGATGCCTCGGCGGCGAAGTCGGGCCTGTAGCCCTGGTAGGTGGTGGCAAAGGACGGACCGGCGCGCTCCCCTTCCCCGGCGAAGCCCAGCAGCCCGCACGCCGCAAGGAGGCACGCGGCGCGTGCCCACGCCGGATTTCTGATTTCAGCCATGCGCACATCCTTCACCGAATGAGCCTGGCATCGGCCCAGTTGGCGCAATCGCCCAGGTCCATGTCTCCCGCCGAGGTCACCTGGAGCGTCAGGGCCTTCACCCCGGTGACCGGCACGGAGAGCTCCTTCGGCACCTTGTCGCCTCCTCGGAGGACGTCGGTCTTCGCAAGCACCTTCCCGTCGCCGAGGAGGGCGAAGACGACGCTCCCCGTATCCCCCACCTTGTCGTCAATCCCCACCGTCGCCGCAAAGGTCTTGAAGCGCCCGCCGATGTCGTAGCTCAGCTCGGAGTCAGCGTGCACGCCAAGCCCCCATGCGTAGTGATTCCCGCCCACTGAGAGGACTTCGCCCTTGCAGTTGCGATTCCGCCGGTGCGGCTGCGCGGGCGCCAGACGCGTGCGCTCGCGCGCCGCGCTCGGCTCGAGCTGGGACAGGTAGAGCGTTCGCCCGTTGAGCACCTCGACGTAGACAATTTCGTCCACCCGCACGGGGAGCGTGCGGCGGGCATCCCACAGGGGACGCATCCGCCAGAGGCCGAACTCGATCCTCTCGAGCACGCCGTCGAGCGCGCCGCCGTCGCGGGTCTCGACGCGCAGGAAGACCTCGGCGGGCAACGGCGGCTTGGGCCGCTTCGTGGCCTGTGCCAGGCGGGCCCCCGCGAGGTAGAGGAGCTTGAGCGACGTGGTGCGCATCAGTTGCTCGTCGTCAATCTCCACCGTCTCGGGGCTCAGCTCCTCGATCACGCCGTCGTAGCCGGCGCTGCGGCGGTCCAGCAGCCGGTCGAGAAACCCCGACGGCTCGCCGGGGGTCACATCTTCATTTCGCACCGGGCGGCTAGGTGCCAAATGAAGATGTGACCCCACGAGCAACTCCTCGGCGCGGCGGCCTGCGGCGCCCTGGACGGGGAGCGCGAGGAGGCCGTGGATCTCCGACAACGGGAGTTCGACCGGCCCGACCGCGTAGCTGTCGAGGGTCAGGACATCGTTCTCGCACTTCACGACGCGGCCGCGGAGCCGGTCGCCGCCGACGAGCAGGACCTCCTGGGTGCCGGCCAGGATGCTGCGGGGCCGCCGGCCCCAGAAACGGATGGTGACGATCTCCTCGACGGCTGCCTCGCGGGCCTCGCCCGAGGCCGAGAGCAGCCGCAGCTTCCCCTCGCGAGTCACCGAGTCCACCATCGCCATCGCTCGGGTGCCGTCGTGGAAGAACACTTCGCCACCCTCCACCGCGCGAAGCGAGAATGCCACAGAGACACAGAACGCACAGAGAAGACCCCAATGCCGCGTTCGGCTGAAATCCGAAATCCGAAACCCGAAATCCGAAATGGGGCCGCTCATTTCTTGCACCTGGCAATCGTGTCGAAATACGCGGTAACGAGCTCCCTGTACTTGGCGTCCACGGGCCTCTTGAGCGCCTCGATGAGCGTGGGCTTGTACTCCTCGGGGATTGCCGTGGACTCTTCGATGCGCTTGATCAGCGCCGGCGGCTCTTCGTACTTCAGCAATTCCTCCCGCATCTTCTCCAGCACCTCGGGGTTGGCGAGGTCGGCCGGCTTCACCTGGACGATCTCCGGCGCCTGGGGAACGCGCTCCTCCTCGGGCACCGGCACCTCGGTGTGCACGCGCTCATCGAGGAGGTCCCTGAGTGTGTTCGTGGCCTGCTGGAGCTGTCGGGCGACGCGCGCGAACTCCTTCTGGAGGTCCGCGTCGGGCTCTGCGGGCACGCTGAGGGGCTTGAGGGCGGCCAGGTGGGCCTTCGCCCATTCGGCCAGCCGCCCACGAATGTCGTCGCCAAACTGCTCGACGGCCCCGGAGACGCGCGTTACCTCGCTCAGGGTCTCCTCGGCAAGCCTGGCCGCCTTCGCGATGTCGGTCTCACACAGCGCCCGGTCCTCGGGGGCGAGGCCCGCAGGCACGGGCGACGCCTTCCGCCCGGCATCGCGGTGCAGCAGCGTGGTCCAGCCGAGCGTCTCGACCATTCCGGCTGCACGACCGAGGTCCTCGCCGCTGAGGAGGTAGGCACGGCCAAAGGAGTCCTTCCCGTCGGATGCCTTGTGGTCCCGCACCAGAGCTTCCACTTGCGCGCGAGCCTCGAGGAAGAGGCGAAGGTCCTTGACCCCTTCGGCGACACCGAGTTGAAGGCGCTGGGGCCCCGGGCCGACCTTGCCCGCCTTGGCCAGGGCGACCGCGGCGCGCGCCTCGTCGGCCAGAAGCGACACGCGAGGGCCGACGCGGCGGCACGGATGCTCCGCCGCGCGAGAGACCGCGTCGGCGACTCCCGCCTCAAGCTCCCCGCCGTGCAGGGCGAGCATGCCCATCTTGAGCCGCGCGTAGCGCGGCGACCGCTTCCTCTCGCCAAGCTTGGCGTGAATGTGCCGCGTGCGGTCGAGGAGGCGAGCCTGGCGCTCCTGCCAGAGCTGAAGCGCGTACTCGAGGGTCTCGGCGGCCTTCACCTCGGCCGGCTCCGCGACCGCGGCGGCGGTGAGATCGAAGTCATCGGCCGCGGCCTCCACCACCTCCTCACCGGCCGGCCGCAGGCGGTCGTCGGCGAGGACCGCTGCAATGTCCTCCTCGGTGAACGGGATGCCGGGCGGAAGCTCGTCGCCGGCGCGCACGAGGCCGTCGCGCACCCAGGTGAGGCCCTTGACGGCAAGCAACTGGGCGTCGAGGATCGTGTGGGGGCGGTTATCGGCGATGGCCATCGCCGACTGACGCATCTGGTCGTTGACGAGATGAGACTTCAGGCCCTTGAAGGCGGTCATGAGGGCGACATAGATGGCCTTGCGCCGTTCCCGCTCGCTCTTGACGATGAGGCGGGCCAGCTCGGCTTCCAGCGCCCGCTCGGCCTCGTAGATCGCGTGCTGCTGCTGGCCGATGGTCGCAAGCTCCTCGACGCTCTTCTCGTCGAGGTCTTCAAGCTCCTTGCCCTTGAACTTCGGCGTGATCTGGAGCGTTGCCGCATGGACCTCGGACTGCTGCTCGGCGAGGCGCGCGGTCTTGACAAGGACGCTCTGGAGGTCGGACCAGTCGGCGACATAGGCATAGACGCGGTAGAGGGCGAGCGTGGCCTCGCGCTGCCTGGGCTGCGCCGCGCGCGCGGCGGCCTGCATCTTGGCGAGGGCCTTCGCCGGCGCCGCCTCCTCGGCCGAGGCCGGCTCCCCGGCCGCGAAGGCCCCCTCGATCGCCGGCAGCATCGTGCCCGCGACGGGATGGAGGAGGGCCGCGATCTGGTCGAGGCGGCGGCTCATGAACTCGCGCTGCATCTGGTTGGCCTCGATCTGGGCGCGAAGCTCGCCCATGTGGTACCCCACCGCCTGAGCGGCACGGCCCGCGTAGTCCTGCTCCAGGCGGGCCCGCCTCAGAAGCTCGGACGGCTCGATGGGAGTCGTCGGATCGGCTGGCGTCCCTGCCAGCCAGTGGCCGGCGTCCAGGGCGGCGTACTTCTGCTGCTCGTAGGCCGTCTTGGCCTCCGTGAGCATGGCCTTCGCCTGAAGCACCACCTGCATCTGGAGCTCGGTCGGCGTCCTGAACGCGATGCGAAGCCGGGGCGACTCCCCGACGCCGGTGCCCGACGGATTGCAGTCTCTCGCCCAGAGGTGGAACGTCAATTGGTCGCCTGGCTTCGCCCCGAGGGCCTGGAGGTCCCACGTGAAGTCCGCCTGGCTCGTCTTCCCCTGTTGCGCGAGCGGCCCTGTGACCCGGTCCGAGAGGGCCTGATGCTCGCCGCCGTTGATCTGGTAGCGGAACTCGACCTGGGTGAGGCCGAAGTCGTCCGTGGCGCGGACCGAGACCTTGAGCCTTCCCCGGGGCGTGGCGATGCCGTCCTCGGTGGGGGCGAGGGTCTGCGCCACCGGCGGCTCGTCGGGGATGACCTGGATCGGGTAGACCTCGGGCTCGCCCTGCGCCAGGCCCGTGAGGCCCTCGAGCCGGACCTCATAGAGGCCGCTCGTCGTGAGGGTGAGGGTGTGGGCGAAGGTCGAACGCCCCTCCTGGTGCGCGACGCGTGCCGCGTGACGCGTGACCCCGGAGCCTGGGGCGGCGGACGAGTCCTTCGGCTTCAGTCGGAACACGAGCTCGGCCCGCGCGAGCTCCTGGTTCGCCGTGAACAGGAGCGTGACCCGGCTGCCCTCCAGGGCAGAGATGGCCCCGCTCTCGACGCGCTTCGGCGGCAGCCGGCTGTAGAGGGGGTACTGGTAGATCGCGACGACCTTGGCGACGGCGGGCCGCTCGACGACGCGGATCCTGAGCCGATCCGTCTCCGCATCGTTGGCGCGGAGGGTGAACAGGATGTCCTGCGTGACCTCGGGGAAGGCGACCGTGCACGTGTCGTCGGGGTCCACCCGAAGTGCCTCGCGGATCCACCGCCCCGCGCCGCGATAGGCGAGCTCGACTTCGCGCGGGACCACCTGGCCGCCGAGGCGCACCCTCAGGCGGAACGGCTCGCCTCGCGGGGTCGGCCAGCCGCCCGGGGGCATCGGGCCCGCCGGCTCGATGATGGTGAGGCGGGTCTTCTGGGGCCAAGGGATGTCGGCTAGCGGCAGGAGCAGCCGGCCAAGCCCCGTGGTGCTGTGAGGCAGGGTGACCGCAAAGGCGAGGCCCGCCAGGAGCACTGCCCCCGCCGCCCGCCGCGCCCACCGCCTCGGCACATCGTGGCGTATGGCCTCGCCGAGCGCGACCTCGCGCACGAGTGGTGAGAGCCGTTCCCGGGCGCTCTCGATCATCGCCCGCCCCTGTTCGGAGCCTGCCTCGGGGATCTGGGCCGGCTCGCCCAGCTCCGCGAGCACCAGCAGGCCCTCGGGGCCGCCCGGCACCGTCCGGTCGAGGAAGGCAAGCACGTGGGCGTCCGACCAGCGCTCCCGCAACGGCCGCACCATCCAGAGCCATGCCGCGGCCGCCGCGGCGGCGAGGAACGCCGAACAGCTTACGAGCCGTCCTACTGTGCCGAACCGCAGCCACCAGTCGAGGAGGATCAGCGCCGCTCCCGCGGCCAGTGCCACCATCGCCGCGCGCGAAAGCCCGGCGATCCCCTGAGCCGCCCGAAGGCGCCGGCGGAACTCCGAGCAGATGTCCCTCAATGCCGACGCGACCATGGCTCACCTCTGGTAGAGCGGCATGTAGCCCAGCGGCGCCTGGAGCACAATGGCTGCGACCGCCGTGGGGTACACGCCGTTCCCGCGGTGGTCGAAGAACTGGCCATCCTCCTGCTGCGCCTTCTTGAGCGTGGCGACGATCTTGCGGTAGTAGGGATGCCAATAGTCGTCGCCCGCCCGATACATGGCCTGGCTCGTGTACCACGTGCCGTAGATGAAATAGGGCACCTCCAACAGGTCCTCCTCGCTGCACCGCTTGTGGGTGAAATCAATGTACTTCGTGGCCGCAACGAGGAGCGGATGGTCGAACTTCCCCTGGAGGTGGAAGGCCAGTGCGCCCACGCCCGAGATGGCGACCGAGCCCGGCATGCCCCCTGCCTTGTAGAGGAACCGCCCGTCGGGCAACCCGTTGCCCTCGATGAACCGGTAGCCCCGGTCCAGCACCTCCCTGGGTATGGCGAACCCCGCCGCGATGCCCACCCGCAAGGCGTAGAGGACGTTCAGGGTCACCAGCACGTCGCTCTCGCCCTCCTTCATCATCTTGTAGCGCCAGCCGCCGTCGGACTTCTGGAAGCGGAGCACGATCTGGATGGCCCGGGCGAGCTTGTCGCGCAGGTCCTTCCGCCACGGCACGTTGCCGTAGACCTGGAGGAGCACGAGCGTGCTCCACACGTGGCCGTACATGGGGCCGTACTTGTAGGTGTCGCGGGCGACGATCTGGCCGTCGTCCTTCACGTGGTCGAGGAGGAACTCGACTCCTTTGGCAAGCTGGCGTCCCGACGGCCCGACGCGTGGCAGGCTGCCGTCGCCCATCAGGGCCAGGCAGGCGAGCGCGGTCACGCCGACCTCCTGGGGGAAGTCCTTGTCGCCCCATCCGCCATCCGCGGCCTGCGATCGGCGGACGAATTCGAGCGCCTTGCGGACCATCTCGCGCACCTCGGGGGTCAGGAGTTTCGTCGCGGAGCTCTCGCGCCGCGTCTGGGTCCGCGGCGGGTAGATGAGCGTGCCGACCACGGTCTTGCGATCCTCGAGCGACGCTTCGGGCTTCCCGGGTTTGGCGTCGGGGGCGGGGGGCTTCTCCTCGGCCCCTCCCGCCACAGGCTGGAAGCCTGTGCCACCGGCCAGGAGGAGCCACAGGAGCAATGCGGAATGCGGAGTGCGGAATGCGGAACACTCACCCCGCCTTCTTCTGCCATTCCGCACTCCGCACTCCGCACTTCGCACTCTCATAGCAGCTCCCACCGCTTTCGCAGCACCCATTCGGTGCTGATGATCGCCAGGAAGGCGACGAGAAACAACGGGCTATCCCAGAAATCCTCGACGGTCTGGTGCGCGACGAACTGGGGCTCGTTGGGAACGTCTCTGGCCAGCGACGCGAGATCGCGAAGCCCCTGGCGTGCGAAGGCCTTGCCGCCCGTCGCGGCGGCGAGCTTCGCCATCGCCTGCGGATCGGCCGTGGCGTTGACGAATTCGAGCGACTGAAGCTCGACGTCGAAGGGGCGCGACTCGTTGAACAGCGGCCGGCGATCGCTCGAGCCGCGCGCGAGGGCGTGCTGGACGTTCACGCGGTAGTGCCCGACGCGCCGGGCGCGATAGTCGGCCCGGTACTCCGAGACCCCCTCGCCCGTCAGGGGGCGCATCGGGAGGCGCAGCTCGGCCCCGCTCTCCTCGATGACCGTGGCCAGAAGGCTTTCCTGGCGCAGTTGGTTGAGCAGCGCGGGGTCGAGGACCGTGAGGGAGATCTGGACGCTCTCGCCCGGCGAGTAGGTCGTCTTGTCGGTGTAGAGCGCGACCTGCTTCTGCGCGCCGAGCAGCTTGGCCTCGCTCAGGTAGCGGACGAGCTGGCGCCAGAAGCGATCGTAGTCGTAGTTCTCGTAGGGGTAGCGCCAGCGCCAGAGGGTCTGGAGGCCGGTGTAGAACACGACGCCTTTCTCGTAGCGCTGAAGGGCCATGAGCACCTTGCCGCGGTCGGTGGCGGGGCCGACCCGCTCGAGGAGCGAGACGGCCGTCGACTTCGCCGACACGACGGGGTGATGCCAGTAGAAGGTGGGAAGGGTCGCCCACACCTCGTCGTTCGCCTTGTCGTCCATCTCGAAGCGGAAGATGGGATGCCTGCGGCCGGCCTCGGTGCGTTCCGCGCGGAAGGCGGCCTCGAAGACCTGTTCGTGATCGCTGCGGCGATCCCGGTCGATCTCCACCGGCAGGAGGGCCTTCATCCGCGCGCCGCGCACCTGGAGCAACTTGTCCATCCCGTACGTGCGGCCCGCGACAAACAGCAGCCCTCCCCCGCCCCGCACGAGCGCCTCCAGGGCCGTCTCCTGCTCGTTGCTGAGCTGGTTGGGATCCACGTCGTAGAGGATGGCGACGTGATACTCCTCCCAGTCCCGCAGTGTGCGTGGCAGGCGCTCGATCGGTGTGTCGCCCGGCTGAACGTAGTTGATGTCGGCGGACTGGAGCCAGCCGCTGACGTTGATGATCGGGTCCCGGGAGAGCGATTGCATGATGAAGTGGTATTCGATGCTGGGCGCGCCGGCGACGAAGAGGACGCGCAGCTCACGCTCAACGACGTTGACGCTGAAGTCCTTGCGGTTGTTCTCATGGGTCAGCTCGTCGGGGAATTCGGGCAGCTCCAGGCGGAACTTCCGCTCGCCTTTGACCTTGGGAACAGCCGTCACGACGCGGTGGTTCCGCCCCCAGGCAAGCTGAAGCTCCTGGGTGGCAACGGGCTGCCCTTCCTCCAGCACCTTGAGCCCCACCGAGAGGTTCGGACGGATGTGGTTGAGGATGGCGACCCGCACGGCCATCACGTCGTTGAGGCTCGCCTCGTCGGGGGCAATGAGGTGCTCGATGGCCAAGTCGCGAAGCGGCTCCTCGGTGCCGCAGGTGACGGTGTGGACGGCGACGTTGCGCTCGCGGGCCGCGCGGATGGCGCGGGTCACATCTTCATTTGGCACTTCGCCGCCAAGTGCGAAATGAAGATGTGACCCCTCGCCGCTATCGGTGGCCCGGCCATCCGAAATCAACACAATGGCCGAGACCTTGCTGCCCTTCAACTCGTCGAGCGTCCGCACGATGGCATCCGCGATGTCGGTGTGTTCGCCGGTGGGCGCCTTGAGTGCCTGGCGAACCGCCGCTGCCTCGGTGGTCGGCGCCTCTCCGCCGCGGTAGGCGATGTCCCTGACGAGGTCCAGCTTGTCCGAGAAGGTGAAGAGCTTCACGCGATGGGTTGCCGTGAGCGGGTCCTGGAGGCGCGCGGCGGCTTCGGCGGCGACCGCGTAGCGGCTGCGCGCGGCGCGGGGCTGGTCTGGGCGGCGCTCGAGGAGCGGGTTGTCGTGCTCGACGGGCAGCGTCATGCTCAGCGATTCGTCCACGAGCAGGGCCACGATGGGGAGCCTGGCCTCGCCGCGGAGGATGTCGAACGCTGGCCGCAGCAGCAGCAGCAACACGCCCGCTGCCAGCACGATCCGCAGGGCGTAGAGGACGCGGACCTGGCGGCCGC
This sequence comes from Planctomycetota bacterium, assembly GCA_035527715.1. Lineage (GTDB taxonomy): Bacteria > Planctomycetota > PUPC01 > DSUN01 > DSUN01 > DSUN01. The sequence goes on from DATKZY010000065.1 coordinate 22,119, forward strand.
GGAGGCGCCGCCCGTCCCTGCGATACACGCTTCGGTAGTACAGGAACACCAGGGCCACGAGCGCCAGCAGCGCCCAGGCGGGCAGCCACGGGTCCGACAGGACCGGCCGCGCGCGGCTCGCCGCATCGAGCGGCGCGTCCAGCCCCAGGAGCCGTTGCAGCACACTGCCCGTCACGCCCGCCTCCTCCCGAATCGGAAGGCCAGATACGTCTCGCCGGCCAGCAGGGCAAAGAGCCCCCAGAGCAGGCCGCCGGCCGCCTCGCGGACCGAGTGAAGCTCCTCGACGAAGCGCCGGACCCGCGAGGGCGCGGGCAGGAAGGCGGCCTCGGGCTGGCCGAACGCGAGGGCGAAGCGCGCCGCGTCCAGCCGCCGCAGGTCCGACTCCGTCGGTGCCAGATTCACCACGAACCGCCGCCGGGCCAGCACCTCGGGGATCGTGTCCACCTCGTAGACGCCGGCCCGATCGGTGTCGGCGTAGCGGACCCGTCGGACCGCTTGGCCCTCGGCCCTGACGGGGGTGAGCCGCGCCTTGCGGCCGTCGGGGCGCTTCAGCGTGAGGTGCTGCGAGGTCATCAGCACCGGCTGGTCAAACACTCCTCCCACCTCGAGGTTCACCTCGCGGTTCGGGTCGCCCAGGAGGTCGCGCAAGATTCCCTGGATGAGAATTGGGAAGCGCTCGGAGAGCGGCAGGTCGCCCCAACCTGGCTTGGCCGCGCCGGCGAAAAGAAGCACGCGGCCGCGGCCGAACGCCCTCTCAACGAGCGCCGGCGCGCCATCGCTGAACCGCGCGAGCACGCGGCACCCCTTGTCGCCCGTGTCCAGGCTGAGAGGGAGATACTTCCGCATTCCGCCCTGCGGAAGCCCAGTGGCACGGGCATCCTGCCCGTGACCCATAGGCTGGAAGCCTGTGCCACCGTCGAAGAGGAGCGAGAGCTCCTTCCCCTCCGCCGCGGCGCCGTCGCCGAGCGCACAGGGGAGCAGTCCGCGCCCGTCCTTGTGGAGCTTGCGGTTGTGCTCGAAGGGCACGACCCGGTCGCCCAGCAGGACGATGAGCGATCCGCCCTCGGCCACGAAGACCTCGAGCGCCCCGACCAGTTGCGATGGGACCTGCGAGAGGTTGGCCAGGACGACGACCTCGTAGCTCGCCAGGTTCTGCCGCGAGAAGCCCTCGGGCGTCGTGACGGTGGCGAGGAAGGCCGAGACCTTGTCGCGGCCCGGCTTCTGAGGCGGCGAGATGGCCAGCTCGAGCAGCCCTGTGTCGGTCTCCAGCAGCGGCCGGTCGCCGCGGTCGTCCACGACGAGCACCCTGTGGTTCTCGGGGACGGTGAGGAGGCAGTAGCGGACATTGTCCATCGTGTGGCTGTCGCCCTGGAGCGCGGCCTTGAGCAGGTAGGTGCCGCCGTGGAGAAACGTGTGCTGGAACATGGCCGTGTGAGGCTGGGCGCCGAGGGCGAAGCTCTGGGTGTTCTGCCTCTCGCCATCCACGTAGAGGGTGAGCTCCGCGCGGTGGGTGCCTGGGGACGCATTCGCGGCGGACCGTGTTCCCAGGTTCGTCGCCTCCGCGGTCACGGCGAAGCTCGCGGGGATGCCGGCGACAATGACGCTCTCGGTCGGCTCGAAGCGGGTGAGGCAGTAGTTCGCCGTCGGGCCTCCGCCTGTGTCGGCGAGGAACACGCGGTTCTTCTCGAACAGGCGCTGGAGGCCGGCCCGGGGGTCGCCGGCGGCACCCGTGGGGCGCCTGCCCCAAGTGGCCTCCTGCATGTCCGAGAGGATATAGATCTCGGCGGGCGCGACCCGCCTGGCCGCCACGAATGCCTCGGCCCACGCGAGGGCGTCGCCGATGAACCCCGCCTTGTCGCTGACTTCGAGCTGCTCGATCCGCTCGCGCACCGCGGGCAGATCCTCGGTGTCCTCCATCACCACAGCCACGCGGTCGCCGAGCGTGGCCACGGTGACGCGCGAGCCCTTCGGAAGGGCCGCGGTCACCTCGCTGCCGATCCGCCGCGCCAGAGCGAAAGCCGAGTCGGACCCGACCTTCTGCGCATTCGAATAGGTCGCATCGAAGACGAGCAGGACGTCGAGGTGCTTCCTCCCGCTGGCCAGGAGCGGGTCGGGGCGCAGGATGGGCCGGGCGAGCGCCGCGACGAACAGGAAGATGACGAGCGACCGCACGAGGAGGACGATGAGGTCCTGGAGCCGTACCTTGCGCTGCTCGGGGTTGTTCAGGAGGAAGCGTATCGTCGGCAGCTCGACCACCCGGCGCCGGCGGCGGAACAGCCACTCGATGATCCAGGGCAACGACACCGCGGCCAGGGCCGCCAGCATGTACGGATTGGTCAACAAGTCCGCGAACCCTTTCCATCCGCCTCCGCGCGTGCCTGGTTCCGGACCGGCGGGGCCATTATAGGACTTCCCACCACCCGATCAAGCCTGCGCACGCAGTTGATCCGCCGTGCGAAAGGGATACGATAGACTGGCCAGGCGCGAACTCCTGGAGGCCGGAGAGAAGAGCAATGACGCCGAGCCGCCCCATTTCCGGTTTCAACCCGGTCCGGCACTGCGGTGTTCTCTGCGCGCTCTGTGTCTCTGTGGCGTGCTGGGCGGGCAGCCCTGCGGGGCTGACGGACTACGAGGACTTCCGCCTGACGCCGATCCGGAACGCGGACCTCGTTCGGCTGCTCGCAGACGCCGAGCTGATCGTGATCGTCAAGTTCGACCTCGACGACCTCGAGCCCCCTCGCGGCGGGGTCGCCCGGTGGACCGCCCAGGTGCTCCCGTACAGCGAGGGCATCCGCCCCGCCAGGTTCAAGGGCGAGTGCGGGAAGGAGGTTGCCATCGAGGGCGACCCCAGGGCGTTCGAGAACCCGGCCGCGCCATACGTCTCGGAGGCGGGGTTCGCGGCCCGCGACCAGTTCCTGCTCTTTCTGAAGCCGACGGGCAAGGATGGGGCCTACCGGTGCATCGAGGCGAACCCCGGCGGCTTCCGCCTCTATCGCGGCCGCGACGGCACGGACCACCGCGGCCTCTACGTGGGCCGGGTGAACGGCCGGCCCGTCGTCGAGGCCACCTTGGCGGGGAGATACGGCCGCTTCACAGGCCCGACTACGATGCGCGATGCATTGGAGGGATTGGCTCTCGGCGTGCGCCTCGCCGCCGAAGCGAAGGGCGGCGCGTCGGTGGAATTGCGGCTCGAAAACATCTCGAAGCGGCCCGCACGAGTGCCCCAGAAGCCGGCGCTCTGGGCGCCCCTCCTGTGGGCCGAGCGCGAGGGGCCAGAGGCGGACCAGGCCCTTCTCAGCCGCGAGGACTACTTGCTCCTCCGGGCGGGGAACCCGTGGGAAGCACCCCAGCCGCTTCCGCCCGGCGGCTCGATGACCCTCCGCGTGGAGTTGCCCACCGGCCCGGTGCCCGAGGGCGGGGAGCTCCTCTGGGCGCGCAACAACCATGCCAAGCCCCTTGCAGGCTCACTCGGCGAGGGCGAGCACGCGGTGCGCTTCCTGTGCCACGTGACCGAGCACGCGCTGCTCCTCTCAAACCCCGTGAGAGTCCAGGGCAAGGCAGGGGCAGCGGGGCCTGCGCAACTCGCCGCGCTGGAGAAGCCATCGCCCTTCGTGCAGAGGCCGGAATCGCCGCCACTCCAGCCCGCGGGGCCCCTCAGCAAGGAAGGACTACGCGGCGAGATCTTCTTCGAATCCGACCGCACGGGGAATTGGGACGTCTTCGTGATGGACGCGAACGGCTCGAACGTGCGCAACCTCACGAACACACCGGACCGGGATGAGTTCAACCCGATGCCGTCGCCCGACGGCAAGCGCGTGGCCTACGTCGCGGGCGAGCTGGGCAAGCGGTGGTCGGTCTGGACCCGCTGGGAGCCGCGGGGCAAGGAGGTCTGGGTCATGGACCGGGAGGGTAGGGAGACGCGAAGGGTCGCGGCCGAGGCCGTGAGGCCCGACTGGTGGCCGGACGGCAGCGCAGTCGTCTACAACGCACGGCGCGGGGACGGCAAGGACGCCGTGTGCGTCCAGAACCTCGAGACGAGCGCCGTCGCCGAGCCGCTGAAGGAAGTGGCGACCTGGCTCCAGGGGAACCTGAACCGCGCCAGCTTCTCGCCGCCGACGCGGCGGCTGGCCATCGAGGGGGCGCTCTGGTCGCTCACGGGTCCCTCGCTCATGGTCGTCCAGCTCGACGACGCGGCCGAGTTCAAGAGCGTGAAAGCCCTGACGCCCGGCTATCGCGGGT
>DATKZY010000066.1:0-26344 GCA_035527715.1 Planctomycetota bacterium
GTGCCTCATGGCCTCACGGCAAGCCGGCAGTAGCTAGGCTTGCCTTTCAACACAAGATGGGTTGAACACTTGCAAATGACGTGCCGGCCGGCGGCCAAATCGGGCATGCGCATCGTTCGACGTTTCCTGTTGCCGTGCAAGCACTTACAGCGCGGTCGCGCGCGGCCCCCGGGCCGCCAAATTGGCCGCCGCCGAGGCCATGTTGACGCCCGGCAACACGAGTCTCGCCCCGGAGCGGCCAAATCGCCGCTTCCCCTTGCCAATTAGACACTTACAACCCGTTGCCGAACGGCAACATGGATTTGCGTTCCGGCAACATGCCGGCCGCCCCCGGAGCGCCCCGGCCGGCGGAACCCCGGGGCGACAGAACCGACCGCCAAGACGCCAAGTCGCCAAGGAATCATCCCCGTGCGCGGGGTGGTGCCATGCAGGGCAGGGACCCTGCGGGGATGAAAAGCGCTTGACGCCGCGGGGCGGTAAGGGGAGAATAGGGGCCGCGTGGGACCAATCGCCGGAAGGGTGCGGCTTCAGGAGGCCGGGTGCGATGCTTACGGACAACATTCTGGACCTGATCGGCAACACGCCGCTGCTGCGGCTGAAGGGCGAGCGGGTGTTCGCCAAGGCGGAGTACCTGAACCCGGGCGGGAGCATCAAGGACCGGGTGGCCCGGGCGATGATCGAGGGGGCCGAGCGCGACGGGCGGCTGAAGCGCAACTCGATCATCGTGGAGCCGACGTCGGGGAACACGGGCATCGGGGTGGCGCTGGTGGGGCGTCTGAAGGGCTACAAGGTGCGCATCGTGATGCCCGAGGGGATGAGCGAGGAGCGCAAGAAGCTGATTCTGGCCCTGGGGGCCGAGCTGGTGCTGACGCCCGACGCCGAGAGCATCGCGGGCGCGGTGAAGCGGGTGCGCGAGATGGCCGCGGAGGACCCGCGGGTGTTCGTGCCCCAGCAGTTCGAGAACCCCGACAACCCGCGGTGCCACTACGAGGAGACGGCGGTCGAGTTGTGGCGGCAGATGACGGGCGACATCGCGTGCTTCGTGGCGGGCGTGGGCAGCGGGGGCACGCTTCAGGGGGTGGGCAAGTTTCTGCGCGAGCGGAAGCGGGGCGTGCGCATCGTGGCGGTGGAGCCGAAGAACGTGTCGGCCCTGCTCGGCCACGAGCCGGGGCTGCACCAGATCCAGGGGATCGGCGACGGCTTCATCCCCGCGATCCTGGACGTGAAGCTGATTGACGAGGTGCTGCAGGTGAGCGACGAGGATGCGATCCAGACGACGCGCGAGCTGAGCCGCAACTTCGGCCTGCTGGTCGGCATCTCGTCGGGGGCCAACGTGTGGGCCGCCCGCCAGCTCGCCCGCCGGGTGAAGGGGAACGTGACCACCGTGCTGCCGGACCGGGCCGAGCGCTACTTCAGCACCGCGCTGCTGTGAGGCGGGAGGCGGGGTGGCCACCTTGACGGGGCGGACAGGCGGCCGGCGCGAGGGGGCAAGGCATCGTATCTGTCTATTCCATAAGCTGTTATGGCTCCGGTGGCACGGTCTGGCCGGCGCCTTCAAGGTGGCCAGGGGGTATTGCGCGCGCGTGGCCACCTTGGCGGCCCCAGTGCCCCTCCCCCGCTGGCGCCGTCGAGCCGCCCTGAGCCGGCTCTTCCCGCTTCAGTCGAGCAGCGTGTCGTCGTGGGAGTAGGGCGGGGCGCAGCAGCAGAGGAAGACGAGGGGCGCGGCGCCCGTGTTGGCGATGGCATGCGATGTGCCCGGCGGGATGAGAACGGCGTCGAGGGGGCCGACGTCCCGCCCCTCGTCGCCGAGCTGCATGTGCCCGTGGCCGCTGAGGATATAGTAGATTTCCTCGGCCCTGAGGTGGCGGTGGGGGGCCGTGGCGCCGCCGGGGGGCACGGTGGCCTCGGCCAGGCTCTGATTGGCCGCCGAGGAGTTCGTGCGGTCGAGGAGCGAGCGGATGGTCGAGCCATCCTTGGTGACGAAGGGGGCGCTGCGGTTGCGGTTGATCACTTGCACGATAGGACCTATGGGACCACGGCCCCTCAACGCTTGGCGCGGGGCGCGAAGCGGGCGAGCTCGGCGTCGGCCTGGCGGCCCATCTCGGCAGCGGCCTCCGCAGGGGTGGCCCGGCCCATGCAGACGTTGGTGAGGGCCGTCTTGATGTGCTCGCGGACGGCTTGCCAGCCGGCCACGTTCGGCTCGGGCACGCCGAAGGGGATGGTGTCGAAGGCGGCGCGGTGGCGGGGGCCTTTGGCGAAGTAGTCCTTGAGGATGGGCACGTCGGCGGCGGAGCGGCGGACGGGGAGGTAGCCGGTCTTCACCGACCATTCGGCGGTGATCTCGGGGGAGATGAAGAACTTGATGAACTCCCAGGCCCCGCGCTGGCGCTCGGGCGTGCTCTTGAAGATGAGGATGTTGCCGCCGTAGAGGACGGTGAGCTTGGGCCGCCCCTCGCCGACGGGGGGGCAGACCATGGCCCACTGGAACTTCTCGCGGCCGTCCTTGTCCACCATGTCCTTCTCCATGTAGGAGCGGGTGGTGCTGGAGCGGAGGATGAAGGCGACCTTGCCATCGGCGAAGAGCGACCGGTCGTCGTCGCCGCCCATGGCGATGACGGTGGCGAGGCCCTCGCGGACCAGGGTGTCGAGGATTTCGAGCGAGCGGACAGCCTCGGGGCTGTCGAGGCGGCTGCGGCGGTCGGCGATGGTGGCCAGCTTGCCGCCGTGGGCGAACACCATGCCGTCGAAGGACGACGGGTCGCGCGAGTAGGCGAAGGCGGGGTGGCCCGTCTTCGCCTTCACCTTGCGGCACTGCTCGGTGAACTCGGCCCACGTCGCGGCCGGCTTCTCGATGCCGGCCGAGCGCAGCAGGTCGGTGTTGCAGTAGAGCATCAGCAGGCTCTTGGTGAAGGGGAACGACAGGAGCTGGCCGCCGAACTCCTCGTAGCGGTTGGCCTGGAGGAACGACGGGAAGATGTCGGCCTGGTCGGCCTTGGACAGGCCGTAGTCGGGGTGGTCGAGGCAGTCGTCGAGGGGGAGGACGACGTTGGCCTCCATGAACTCGGCGACCATGCTCTCGTAGACGATGCACAGGTCGGGCAGCTTGCCGCCCTGGATGGTCGCGCGGGTCTTCTGGAACATGGCGGTGTAGGACCCGACGTTGTGGAGCTTGACCTCGTAGTGGGGGCTCGCGGCGTTGAAGCGCTGGACGACGGCCTTGAGGGCATCCTCGTTCTGCTTCTTCTGCGCGTGCCACATGTTGAGCTGGATCTTGCCGGAGGCCGTCCTGCCAGCCGAGTCGTCCGAGCCACCCGAGCAGCCGGCGAGGAGGAGAGCGAGGGCAATGCCGAGCGGCCGGGCAGAGAGCGCGGCCAGTGAGGTCAGCGGGAACGGGCGATGGCGCGAAGGAAGACGAACCATTCTGTCTCCAATCCGTTGAGGTCGGTGCCCAGGGCGGCCTCGAGCGCGCCGGGCGCCACGGGGCCGGGCTGGCGCTCGAGATGCAGGTAGCGGAGGAATGCCTGGCGGCGCCCGGCCGCGGGCCCCCGCAGCAGGTAGAGCACGAGCAGGCCCGACTCCCGGTAGGCGAGCGAGCCGAGCGGGCCGGCGAAGAGCGCCGGGCCGCCGCGCGCGAGCATGTGCAGCGGCACGTGGGCACCGCGGCTGGCGACCGAGAGCACCACGAAGGCGTCCCTGCCCATGCCCGAGCCAGGACGCACGGGGCCGGGCTGGAGCGCCCCTTGCTCGGCGCACACGGCCATCCCCACGGCGAGCCAGGTGCTCCACTGGGCGTCGGGGCCGCCCGCCCGGTCCATGAGGAGGTGGGTGGCCATGTGGAGGACGAGGCCCACCAGGTCGGGGTAGGGCCTCAGGGTGACCACGAGGGTGCCGGAGGCGGGGTCGTGGAAAGCGCTGGGGTGAGCGGGGTCCGGCTTCAGCTTGCGTCCCTGGGCAAAGGCCTCCGCCTCCGCGTGGGTGCCGAGGACGTGGATGTCGAGCTTCTCGGCGGGCCGCTGGAGCCCGAGGGTGGGACCCAACTCGGCGCAGAATGCCTGGACGAAGCTCTCGACCTGGCCCGCGACCTGGAGCGCCACGCGCGGCCCCGAGGGCAGGTTGCCGCCGTCGCGCGGCACGGTGACGCGGGCCGACTTCGTCTCGGCACGCGCCTGGCCGGCGCCGGGCGGAGGCGGGGCGCTGCGCCCCAGCAGCCCCGGAAGCAGCAGGTGCATGGCGAGGAGGAGAACGGCGAGGGCCGCGGCAGCGAACGCCAGCTTGAGGATCAGGAGCCGCGTGCCAACGCGCATTGCGGTCACTCGTGGAGCTGGTCGAGGACTTTCTGAAGCTCCTGGACGATCCGCTGGTAGAGAGTGGTGCCGGGAGGAGCAGAGTCCCGAGCCTTTTCGAGGGTCCCCTTCGCGTTGTAGAAGCGCTTCTCGGCGGCGTGGCGGATGCCGTCGTTGAGGAGCAGCTTGGCCTGACGCTCGAGGTGGTCGAGGCCGTCCTTCGCGCGCTTGTTCGCCGCGTCGTACTTCAGCGATTCCTCGGCCCACTTCCGGGCCTGAAGGGGGTCCTTGTTGACGAGGGGGAAGACCTTGGCAGAGAACTCCTTGGCGATCTCAGAATAGCGCGCCTTGAGGGCGTCGAGCAGGCGCTGGGCGCGGCGATTGTAGTCGTTATTCGTGTCGGACTCGACGGCGATGGCGTCCTGGTACTTGCTCTCGGCCTCGGGGTACTGGTGGTCGTCCTCGGCCTTCTTGCCGGCGGCGAGGAGTTCCTCGATGCGCTTGACGCGCTCGCCGATGTAGGCGAACTCGTCGAGCTTGTTGTCGCGGGCCAGCTTGTCGGCCTCGAGGCCGGCGCCGCTGGTGTAGAGGGCGAGGATGCGCTGGCGGAGGGCGGCGGCGGCGTCGGCGGCGCGCATGCGCTTGATTTCGGCGAGCAGGGATTGTGCGCGCCCGTAGTAGTAGCCGGGCTGGATGCGCCGAAGCGCGTCCTCGGCGCCGCTGTAGTTCTTGTCGCGGATGGCATCCTGAGCCTGGCGCATGAGGCCGGACTCGACGGCGTAGCGGCGGCACTCCTCGATCTGCTTGTTGACCTGGGCCTTGAGGGCGGAGTCCTCGATGAAGGGGATGGCGCCGAGGTACTCGGTGACGGCCTCGGCCCACTTGAGCTGGGCCTTCTCACGTTCGGCGCGGCCGAGGCGGGAGGCGGCGATGGACTTATTGATGTCGGCGGCAAGCTGCTTGGCGAGCTTGGCGGCGTAGCGTTCCTGGGGGATTTGCTCGAGGCTGGCGCGGACCTCGAGCAGGACGTCCTCGCTGTCGCCGGCGTTGGCGAGGCGGGCCTTGGCCTGGTCGAGGAGGCCGAGGGCCACGCTCTCGCGATCGATCCACTCGCGCTGCTCGCGGGCGAAGGCGATGGCCTTGTCGGAGGGGCAGCGGGTGTTCTCGACGCTCTCGAGGTAGCGCCGGGCCTCGTTGCGGTCGAGCTTCGGGAAGTCGCCGGCCGCGGCCTGGAGGAGCAGGGCGTACTGGGTGAGGAGGCGGGCAGGCTCGAGGTCGGGCCGCTTGCCGCTGGCGAGCTTGAACTGGGCGAGGGCCTGGGCGTAGTTGCCCTTCTTCAACTCGTCCACCCCGGGGTCCACGATCTGCGCCCAGACGGCGTCGCTGACGCGCGGCCGGTCGTCCACCGGTCCCTTGCGGCGCAGGATGACGGCGGCGAAGGTGATGACGACGACGGCGGCGATGGCGATGACGGTGACGAGGAGGCGGGTGTTGGGGCGCCGGAGCGCGGCGGCGGGCGCGGCGGCCGCGGCGGCTCCGCCGCCGGTGGGGGCGATCTCGACCTCGCGGCCCGTGCGCGGGTCGCGGAGGAACCAGCGCCCCTCGCGGACGACGAGCTGGGGCTGCCCGGCGCCGCCGCCCCCGAGCACGGTCTCCTGGCGCGGCACGTAGGGCGCGGGCATGAAGCTCTGGTCGGCAGGCGTCTCGTCGCCGCTGGGCGACTCCGGGAAGTCGGTGGGCGCCGGCGGCGGCAGGTCCTCGCCGAGGGGCTGGGTGGGGCCTTGCCCGCCCGGCGCAGCGCCGGGCGGCGGGCCGCCGGGCATCTCCGCGCCCGTGGGCGCGGCGGTGACCACGATGTCCTCGGCCGCGCCGGCGCCGTGGCCGTAGGTGGGCGCGGCGCCCTCGGAGTCGAAGCGCAGCTCGAAGCCGCCGAGGGAAACGACGTCGCCGTGGTGCAGGTCGGCCCGCTCGACGCGCTGGCCGTTCACGAACGTGCCGTGCGAGCTGCCGAGGTCGCGCAGGGTCGCGCTCGTGCCGTCCACGTAGCACTGGCAGTGGCGGCGCGAGAGGGTCTTGGAGGGGATGCAGATGTGGCAGGCGGAGTGGCGCCCGATGAGGGTGGAGCCCTGCCGCAGGGGGAAGGAGAGGGTTTGACCGGCGCTCATTGCCACAAGGCGCATCTAGCGTTTCTCCTGGGCTTCGCGTTCCGCTCGGGCGGCCTCCTCGACCAACCCCTCGTAGAAGAGGTTGACGACGAGGTGCTCCTCCGACTCGGGGTCCGGGAACAGGCTCCTGAGCTCGAGGGCCCTGGCGAGGGCCTCGGGGTACTTGCCCTGCTCGCGCAAGATGTCAATCTCCCGGGCAAGCTGATCGAAGCGGCGGTTGAGGGCCTTGCGCAGCTCGTGCGCCATCTGCGAGGCCCGGGTGGCGTGGGTGAGCTCGTTGGGAATGGGCTCGAGGAGCCGCGCCGCCAGGTCCAGCTCCTTCGCGATCCCCCAGGTGTAGGAGTTCACGCTGCCCTTGCCAATCACGAAGGTGTCGGCCTTCTGCAGGATCCTGTGGCCGAAGGCGCGGCGATCGGCCACCGACATTCCCCCGGGGTCGGCGGCCTCGGGCGGCGGCTTGGCGCCTCGGACGACGACGCGGAGGATCACCTCGCCGAGGGGGGGACCGTAGACCGGGATGTCGGTGGACCCTGGGGACTTTCCGCGGACCGAGACAAGCGTGTGGAAGAGCGTGGTCCGGGCGTCGGCGACCTGCTGGTCGGCCGGCGTGCCGATGCGCTGGATGCGGCTCAGCCCGCGCATCCAGCCCCGCTGCTCGGGGGCCGGCAGGCGCGAGAGGTCCACCGGGAGCGACTCGTTCGCACGCACCAGCACGTCCACGCGCGGCGTCTCGATCGGCCGCACGCCGACGGCCCAGAACGCGGCCAGGCCGAGCACGACCACGAGCACCATCCCCAGGGCGTAGATGGCGGGCCAGAAGTTGCGGCGCGCCTTCGGTCCCGCGACGGGCGTCGTGGCGCCGCCCGGGACGAAGACATCCTCGAACGTCATCGGGCGGGCCAGCGCGGCGGCCTGCGCCACGGCGGCGGCCACCACGGGCAGATTCCCGCCGCCCATCCCCTCGGTCGCCGCGTCATCGTCCACCAGCACGAACTTCACCAGGATCTCGCCGAGGCCGATCACGTCGCCCGACTGGAGCCGTTGCTTGGAGACGAGCTTGTCGCCGACGCGCGTGCCGTTGTGGCTCCCGAGGTCCAGCAGCACGTAGCCCGTGTCGTCGGCCTCGATGCGCGCGTGGCGGCGCGAGACGCTCTTGTGGTCGAGCGGCAGCGTGTTGTCGGTCGTGCGTCCGATGCTGATCGGCTGATCGCCGTCGAAGGAGAACTGCTCTCCCCGAAGGAGTTCGCTCACGACGGTCAAACATAGCCGGGGCCTGGGCATGGCTGCGACCTCGGGCCGTACTACACCTATCTTGCGCCACATGCATTTTACCACCCCACCCCCTCCTTTGCAACACGCGAAGCTGGCCGGGCACGTGCCCTCGCAGCAGGGCAGGCTTTGCGCTAGAATCAGGGGGCAAGAGCAGGAAAGGAGACCCCGCGTGCGGCGGAACGCGACACGGCTGTGCCTCGCCCTGGCCTCGGCCGCCGCCTTCGCCGGCGAGGCGCCCAGCCCGGCGATGGCGTTCGTCCAGGCGCTCGAGGCCTCGGCCTCGACGCCCGAGAAGCGCCAGGAGGCCTGGCAGAAGCTCCAGGAGACGGGCCAGGCGCCGCCGCGGCAGGTCGTGGGCGCCGTCGAGAAGGCCCGCAGCCGCGCCTGGCAGAGGCTCGCGCAGCTCCTGGGCACGCTGCAAGGCAAGAAGCCCGTCGCCGGCCTCCGCAGCGCCGTCGCCCCGCACCAGGCCAAGGTGCGCGACCTGGTGAACGGCAACGCCTTCAGCAAGGAGAAGCTCGACGAGGCGATGGCCCCGATCGAGAAGGCCCTGGACGCGGCCATGGCCGTGCTGGAGGAATCCGACAAGTTCAAGCCCCTGAGCGACGCGGTCCACGAGATGGAGACGTATGCCGCCGGCTGCGGGCTGCGCTTCGGCTGGAACGAGGAGCTCCGCGACGTGCTCGTCCAGGTGACGTTCGTCAGCCAGTGCGCGGGCGGCATCAGGTGGCGGTCGCTCCTCGGGGCCAACCGCGAGCTGGCGGCCTGGATCGATCCCGGCGAGCACGCCTGCATCGAGCGGCTGAACACGCATCGCATCCTCCTCGGCCTCCCGCCGCTGGAGATGGACCTGCGCCTGGTCGTCGCCGCGAAGAAGCACTCCGAGGAGATGGTGGCGAAGAAGTACTTCGCCCACGAATCGCCGACGGCCGAGCTCAAGACCCCCTGGCAGCGCGCCGGCCGCGAGCACACGAAGGCCAACGGCGAGTGCATCGCCTACGGGCAGGGCGCCGGGGTCGGCACGTTCATGGGCTGGTACTACTCGCAGGGCCACCATAAGATCATGCTCGGCGGCGGCCCCTGCATCGGCGTGGGGCGCTGCGCCGACACGTGGACCCTCCTGATGGGCGGCGCCGGCGCCGCGAGCCCCGCCGCCAGCAGGATGGCCGCCTACGTCCGCAAGCGCTACGAGGCGGGCGACAAGCCCGAGCCGCTTCTCGAGCTGGCCCGGTGGTGCGCCGCCAACCAGCTCCTCGTGCAGGCCCAGGACGAGCTGGAGCGCCTCCTCGTCCTCGCCCCCGACAACGAGGTGGCCAGGAAGGCCATCGAACGCATGCGCTCGCGGAAGCGGTAACCCTGGAGGACAAGCCGTGCCGATCTACGAATACCGGTGTTCCGACTGCGGACAGGTCATCGAGGTCCTGGAGCGGGCCGGCTCCCAGGGCCGGCACCGCTGCCCCAAGTGCGGAAGCCGCGGGATGCAGAAGCTCTTCTCCACGTTCGCCAGCGTCGGGGCCTCGGGCTCCGCGGGCGAGTGCGGCGCCCCGCGTCGGGGCGGGTTCAAGTGACAGCCCCGCTGACCCGGCCGGTCTGGCCAGGAAGGAGTGGACGCAATGGGGCGCAGTGCGCGGCCAACGGAGACTCTAACTCACGGAGGAAGAGGAATGGCAGACATACGCAAGATCGTGATCATCGGCGGCGTGGCGGCCGGGCCGAAGGCCGCGGCCAAGGCCCGACGCATGGACCAGCACGCCGAGATCACCATCGTCCAGAAGGACCCCGACCTCTCGATGGCCTCCTGCGGCTACCCCTACTACGTCGGGGGCTTCTTCGATGACCGCAGGCAGCTCATTTGCACGCCCACCGGGGTGGTCCGAGACCCCGCCTTCTTCATGAAGGGCAAGGGCATCACGGCTCTCACCTCCACCGAAGCCGTGTCCATCAACCGCGCCGCCCACACCGTCGAGTGCAAGAACCTCGTCACGGGCGAGAGCCGGACCCTTCACTACGACAAGCTCATCATCGCCACGGGCGCGACCCCTCTGGTGCCCCCCATTCCCGGCATTGGCCTCGACGGGGTCACGACCCTCCACTCGATGCGCGACGCCGACTACCTGCGGCGCATCCGCGACGAGGGGAAGGTGAAGAACGCCGTCGTCGTGGGCGGCGGCCTCATCGGCATGGAAACCTGCGAGGCGCTCGAGCTGGCCGGCCTCCAGGTCACGGTCGTCGAGATGATGCCCCAGATCCTGCTCTTCCTCGACCCGGAGCTGGCCAAGCTGGTCGAGAACCACGTCAACAGCAAGGCCGCGAAGATCATCACCAACAACGCGGTGACCGAGTTCGTTGGGAAGGACGGGAAGCTGGCCTGCGTGCGGCTGAAGGATGGCGCCGAGCTGGCGGCCGAGCTGGCCGTCGTGGCCGTCGGCGTGCGCCCCAACACCCGGCTCGCCCAGGAGGCCGGCCTCGAGGTCGGCCGCGGCATCAAAGTCAACGACTACATGCAGACCTCCGACCCCGACATCTATGCGGCCGGCGACTGCGTGGAGGTCCACCACCGCATCACGGGCGAGAGCGTTCTCGCCCCCCTCGGCGACCTGGCCAACCTCCAGGGCCGCGTGGCCGGGCAGAACGCCGTCCTCGGCAACCGCGCCATCTTCCCCGGCACCATCCAGACCTGTGTGTGCAAAGTCTTCGATTACACGGCGGGCGCCACCGGCCTGTCGGAGACCGCGGCCCGGCGGCTGGGCTACGAGGAGATCATCGCCGTCGTCGCAGCGGGCCTCGACAAGCCGCCGTTCATGGGCGGCAAGCCCCTCATCACCAAGATGGTCGCCGACGCCGCCACGGGGCGGCTCCTCGGCTTCCAGTGCGTGGGCACCGGCGACGTGAGCAAGCGCGTCGGCTTCGCCGCCATGGCCCTCCACGGCCAGCTCACCGTAGCCGACCTCGTCAACGCCGATCTCCCCTACGCCCCACCCTTCTCCCCGGCGCTCGACCCGCTGATCGTCACGGCGCACGTGCTGGAGAACAAGATGCTCGGCCGCATGAAAGGCATCTCCTGCGCCGAGGTCAAGGCCAAGCTCGATGCCGGCGACAAGCCTTTCCTCCTCGACGCCCGCGGCCCCGACGAGTTCCAGGCCATGCGCCTCGACGCCGGCGAGACCCTCATCCCCCTCGGCGCCCTGCGCCAACGGCTTCACGAACTCCCCCAGGACAAGGACGGCGAGATCGTCTGCTACTGCAAGATCTCCCTCCGCGGCTACGAGGCCGCCGGCCTGCTGGATGCCCACGGATGGACGAATGTGAAGGTCATGGAGGGCGGCCTCGTCGCCTGGCCCTACGAGAAAGTCACGAACAAGGCTTGAAGCGGCCAGAAGGGGCACCCACATGGCAGAAACCGTCCGCGCGGCCGTGCTCCGGCGAGCGGGAGAGCTAGCCATCGAGGAACGCCCCATGCCCAGGCCGGGGCAGGGGCAGGTGGCCGTCGCCGTCGAGCACTGCGGGGTCTGCGGCTCCGACGTCCACTACTTCCTCGATGGGCGGATCGGCGACATGGTCGTCGAGGCCCCGCTCGTCCTCGGCCACGAGTTCGCCGGCACCATCGCCGAACTGGGCGAGGGCGTCGGGGGGCTGGAGGTCGGCCAGCCCGTCGCCGTGCAGCCGGGCGTGCCGTGCGGGCGCTGCCGCCTGTGCCGGGGCGGGCGCTACAACCTGTGCCCCGACGTCTCGTTCGCGGCCACGCCGCCCGTGGACGGCGCGCTGACCGACCGCTTCGTCACGGCCGCCGACTTCGTGCACCCGCTGCCCGACGGGCTGACGACGGAGGACGGCGCGCTGGGCGAGCCCCTCGCCTGTGCCGTCCATGCCGTCGAGCGCGCCGGCGTGCGCCTGGGCCACCGCGTGGCCGTCCTGGGCTCCGGGCCGATTGGCTTGATGGTCTCCGTCGCCTGCCAGGCCGTGGGCGCGACCGTGGCGCTCGCGACCGATCTCGTGCCCGCCCGCCTCGCGATGGCCAGGACCCTGGGCGCCGAGCGCACGCTCGACCCGAACGCCACCGACATCGTCGCGGCGATGAAGGGCGAGGAGATTGATGTTGCCGTGGACTGTGCGGGCGCGCTCGACACCCCGCAGCAGGGCATAGACCTCGTGCGGCGGGGCGGCACGGTGCTGATCATCGGCTTCCCGCGCGGCGCGACCGTGCCGCTCGACATGGCCCGCGCCGTGCGGAAGGAGCTGGACATCCTCCCGATGTTGCGCTTCGTCGGCCACTTCCCTGCGGCGTTGGCCCTGTTGCGCCGCGAGCGCGGCCGCTTGCGGCGGCTCATCACCCACCGCTTCGCCTTCGGCGAGACCGAGCGCGCCCTGCGCCTCGTGGACTCCCGCGCCGACGGCGTCGTCAAGGCGATGATTGCGTTGTGACGGCCTCGACCATCGCCCTCAGGTTCTCCAGCGAGGTGTCGGGCGTCGTGCCGGTGCCGGAGGAGAGGAGGAGGCGGCGGCCGGCCGCCTGCCGAAGCACCTCGCGACTGGCGGCGCGGACGCCGTCGGGCGTGCCCCTGCGGATGACGCCGTGCGGGTCCAGGCCGCCGAAGAGCACGATGCGGTCGCCCACCCTCGCGTAGAGGTCGGGCAGAGCGTGCGCGTCGCTGCCGAAGTGCCACACGTCCGCCCCAAACTCCAGCACCATCGCAATGTGCTCGTCGGAGTGGCGGCCCTCGTTGTGGTAGATGCGCACGGCGTGGGGGAACTCGGCGAAGATGGCCCGCTCGTGCGGCAGGATGAGCTCGCGCACGAGGGCCGGCGGCACCTGGCTCACCACGTGGTCGGCCACGCACACGGCCTCCGCCCCGCCGGCCGCCGCGTCCTGCGTCCGCAGCCACCCGATCAGGAAGTCGGTGACGAGCCGCATCAGGGCGGCGAGGCGCGCGGGGTCGTCGTACATGGCGAGATAGAAGCGCTCGTAGCCCATGAGCAGGCCGGCGACCTCGGCCGGCCCCATCGTCATCGCCCAGCGCTCCATCTCGATGCCCCGGGCCTTGAGCGTGCGCCGCATCGCCTCGCGCTGCACGAGGACGAGTGGCATCAGGCCGTCGAGGCCCGGGCGCGGCGGCTTCAGCGCGTCTATGTCCCGCGGGCCGCGGACGACCTCGCCGATGTAGGGCGCGCCGTTCTCGAACCACTGGATGCGGCCGCCGAAGGCCGAGACCTCGACGATCACGCCGAAGTCGGGGAACACGCCCGGCAGGATCAGCGCCTCGGGCAACAGCTCCTTGAGCCGGAGCTGGAGGCGCAGCTTCTCGTCCGCGTCGAAGTAGTAGGTCAGGAAGTTCGGCACCCCGCCCACGGCCCCCGCGTGGCAGGGAAAGAAGTCCCACACCGCGGGGATCACCCCGGGCTGCGAGCCGCGCACGAGAGCCGTGAGGGCTTGATAGTCCGGCATGAGCGATCTCACTCCGTCCCCTTGGCGTCGCCGACCTCGCACCAGCATAGCCCACGCCGCCGCTGCCTGCAAGGGCGGCGCGCCCTTCGGCATCAGGTTTGGGGGCTGAGGGGGGTGCGGCAAGCAGTGCGACAGCCTTTGGGAGTGCGGCGCGGAGCGCCGCTTTGGGTTCGACCGGCGCCGGCCCACGACACCTGCACACGGGCCGAGCCCAGGGCCGGGCGCGGGACCGGCTCAGAAGCCGCGCCGGTGCAATGGAAAGCGGCGCTTCGCGCCGCACTCCGAAAGGCTGACGCATTTTCACAGGCCCCGCCCGGCCCCTCGCGGGCCAGGGACGGCCCGCCGGCAGGTTTGACTCGCGCCCCTCAGAGGAGGGCCCGATCTTTGCCCACATCTCTGCGCATGGGCGCTCCCAGCCCCGTCAGGGGCGTCAGAAGGTAGCCACGGGCGTAAGCCCGTGGACTGGGCGGCCCGGGGTCCAGCCCCCGCAGGGGGCGGCAGAAGCGTTGGCCGCCGGCGTTCTGCCGCCCCCTGCGGGGGCTGGCCCTTGTACCCACCCGAACCCACGGCTTACGCCGTGGGCTACCACCTGCCGCCCGCCGTCGGCGGGCTACGGAGCCCGAGATGCGGGCAAAGATAGGAGAGGAGGACGAAGGGCGCGAGTCAAGTCAACTTGACCCCGCAGCGAGCCGGGGGTAGGATGCCCCCAGCGGCAAGGTGCGCTCCGCCCCGCGCTCCAGGAGAAGATCCGATGGCTTCCTCGGCCAATACGACGCCGGCCCTCCTCGGCGGCGAGCCCGCCCACAAGGGGCCGTGGCCCGCCTGGCCCGTGCACGACGAACGCGAACGCAACGCCCTCCTCGCCGTCCTCGACAGCGGCAAGTGGTGGTACGGCGAACGCGTCCGCGAGTTCGAGGCGAAGTTCGCGGCCTTCCAGGACGCGCGGTTCGGGATCACCTGCACGAACGGCACGGCGGCGCTCGAGCTGGCCCTGATCGGGGCGGGGATCGGCGCGGGCATGGAGGTCATCGTGCCGCCCTACACCTTCGTGGCCACGGCCACCGCCGTGCTCAAGGCCAACGCCGTGCCGGTGTTCGTGGACATCGAGCTGGACACGCTGAACCTGGACGCGGGGCAGGTCGAGGCGGCGATCACGGACAGGACGGCGGCGGTGATGCCCGTGCACTTCGGCGGCCTGCCGGCCGACATGGACCGCCTGGGCGACATCGCCCGCCGCCGCGGCCTGAAGGTGATCGAGGACTCGGCCCACGGCTGGGGCTCGAAGTGGCGCGGCAAGGGCTGCGGCGCGCTCGGCGACGCGGGCGGCTTCTCGTTCCAGCAGTCGAAGAACATCACGTCGGCCGAGGGCGGCATCATCCTCACCGACGATGAGGGCCTGGCCGACACCATTCGCTCGCTGTCGAACGTCGGGCGCGGCAAGGACAAGCCCTGGTACGAGCACTACCTCACGGGCGGGAACTACCGGATGACCGAGTTCCAGGCTGCGTTGCTCCTCGCCCAGCTCACGCGGCTGCCCGAGCAGACGGCGCTCCGCGCCCGCAACGCGGCGATCCTCAACGCGGGCCTGGCCGGCATCGAGGGGCTGCACCCGCTGCGCGAGGACGCGCGGGCGAACCCCCGCTCGTACCACCTCTACGGCTTCCGCATCGTAGCCGACGAGTTCGGCCTCTCGCGCGAGCGCTTCGTCGAGGCCCTGCGCGCCGAGGGCGTGCCGTGCGGCCCAGGCTACCCGCACCCCCTCTACCGCAACCCCCTCTTCCAGCGCAAGGGCACGGGACCCGCCTACTGCCCCGTGTCGTGCCCCTACTACGGCCGCGAGATGGACTACACGAAGGTCGTGTGCCCCAACGCCGAGCGCGCGTGCCGCGAGGTCGTGTGGTTCTCGCAGACGATGCTCCTGGCGGCCGAGGAGGACATGCACGCCATTGTTGCAGCGGTACGGAGGATCCGCGATAATACGGGTGGCCTCCGGTGATCCTTCCAGGGGACGGGCCACGACGGGCAACGACGGCGAGGATGCTGTGACCCACCGCAGAATGGCACGCCCCTGTCTTCTGGCCGCAGGGTTCGCCTGGCTGGCCGGCTCGCTTGCCGGCGCGGTCGAGATGCCCACGGCCCTGGAGGCCGGGCCATTCCTCACGGGCCTGCGGCCCGACCGCATCACCATCTCGTGGCAGACGAAGGAGCCGACCACGGGCCGCGTCGAGTGCCGCTTCGGGCGGCAGCGGCGGCTCGCCGACAGCCCTGCTCCCGCCCGCCTGCACCAGGTAACCCTGGCGGGCCTGCCGCCGGCGACCGAGTGCTCGTACCGGCTGTTCGTCGGCCACGCGGCCACGCCCTTCTGGCGCTTCCGCACGGCGCCGGACGGCCCCGCTCCCGTCCGCTTCGCGGTGTACGGCGACAGCCGCTCGAACCCCGAGAAGCACGCCCGCGTGGCCCAGGCCATCGCCGCGCACGACCCGGCGTTCGTCGTGCACACCGGCGACTTCGTCAGCGATGGCAGGGTGCGGGCGCAGTGGGTGGCGCAGTTCTTCGTCCCTGCCGCCGAGCTGCTCCGCGGTTGCCCGATCCTCCCGGCGATGGGCACGCACGAGAAGCACAGCCCGGTCTTCTACGATTACTTCGCCCCGCCTCGCGAGCTGCTGTGGGCGGAGCGCCTGCGGGGCGCGCCGCCCGCCGCCTTCCCCACCGCAGGCTGGACTGCCTGGAGGTTCGGCAGCCTCGACTTCCTCGTCCTCAACTCGTACGCCTCGGTGAAGCCCGGGGACCCCCAACTGGTGTGGCTGGAGCAGGCACTGGCCGAGTGCCGGGGCACGTGGCGGATCGTCGTCGCCCACGAGCCCTTCTTCAGCAGCGGCAAGCACGGCGGCTCCGAGAAGCTCCGCGAGGCCCTCCTCCCGCTGCTCCTCGAGCGCGGCGTGGACCTGGTGTTCGCGGGCCACGACCACACCTACGAGCGAACCGTGCCGTTCGCCGACGGGGACGACTCGTCGGCCCCGCCGCTCGTGCAGATCGTGACCGGCGGCGGGGGTGCCAGCCTGTACAAGGTCCAGCCCGGGCCGTGGGCGGCTCACGCGTCCAGCACGCTCAACTTCTGCATCGTCGGGGTCGAGGACGACGCGCTCGTGGTGAGCGCGTACGACGACGCGAGCCGGCCCCTCGACTGCGCCGTGCTCACGAAGGCCAACGGCCGCCGGGACTTCGGCGAGGCGGTGCCGGTCGCCGCCCTCGAGTTCCTGGCCGCCGCCAAGCGCTTCAAGAGCTTCTCCTTCCCTCATCCCGGCGCGGAGCCGAAGAGCAAGGAGTTCAGCTTCTCGGCCGCCAACCCCTATGCCCACGAGATGGTGGGCGAGTTGAGCTGGGAGGACGCGGAGGGGAACGGCTGGGCGCTGGAGCCCCCGAGCCAGACCGTGCGGGTCGCCCCGCGCGGCAAGGCCACGGTGCGGTTCACCGCGCGGTTCGACCCAACGGCTGCGGGGGCCGCGCTTGCGGCGGCGCCCCAGGCCGTGCTGCGGGCGGCCGGCCGCTCCGTAGCTGTCCCCGCCTTCGCCATCGAGGCCCCGCCGAGGCCGAGGAAGCCCGAGCCGCCCCCTCCCCCTCCTGAGCCGACCGACCCCTTCGACCTCGAGGAGGAGGAAGAGGAGTAGCGGCTCGCCCCAGTTTGCATCGAAGGGGCATTTCGGCTATAAACGCCGGCTGCCGAGTGGCACAGGCATCTTGCCTGTGTCCCTCCCAGGCGGGACGCCTGTGCCACCATTCCCATCACCCGCGCAAGGCTGCACATGGACGGACAACTGCTGGCCAGGGTCGTGGAGACCCTGCTCATGGCCGCCACGATCCTGCTGCTCGTATGGGCCGGAGCGCCCGAGACGGCGCCCTGGCGGGTCGTCGGCCGCACCGCGTGGGACACGGCTCGGTCCGGCCGCCGCATGCTGTACTTCCTCGCCTGCTGCTCGATCCTCGTGGCCAACTTCCTCTATCTCCAGCTCGAGGTCGACCGGCAATTCACGTCCTGGGTGATCACCGATCGGGGCCGGGACTACACGGCAGACGTCTACCACCTCGAGGGGGGCGCGGTGGCGCACCTCCAGCAGGCGCTGGCCTGCCTGCCGCTCACGTGGTTCCTGGGCTTCATCTACGTCATCGTCTTTCCCTGCCTGGTGTTCGCGCTGCTGTTCGTGTTCGACCACCTTCGCCATCGCCGCGGGCTGGCGATGGTGCTCATCGGGTACTTCCTGAACTACGTATGCGAGCTGCCCTTCTTCCTGTGGTTTCCCGTGCGCGAGACGTTCCACTACTACCGGCACGACCTCGGCAGCCCGGGCGTGCGGCTGCTCCTCGACGACATTCATCCCGTGGTGATGCAGGCGTACCGGGCGATGAGCGGGCTGGACAACTGTTTCCCGAGCTTCCACACGTCGCTGGGGGTCACGCTGGCGCTGGTGGCCTGGCACACGGGACGGGTGCGCTTCGCCCTGCTGATGACCTTCCTCGGGGCAGCCAATGCCCTCTCGACGCTCTACCTTGGCATCCACTGGTTTGCCGACGTGGCGGCAGGGGCCGGGGTGGGGCTCCTCGCCTACGGCCTGGCCTATGGCCTCTCGCGCCGCTGGGCACAGGAACCTGAATGAGCAAGCGCGTGTTGATCGTCGCCCTGTCAGTTGGGGGCGGGCACGGCAAGGCCGGGCAGGCCATCGCCCAGGCCCTCCAGGCCCTCGCGCCGCACTGGGAGGTGCGGAGCATTGACCTCCACGACTACGCGGCCGGCTGGTTCCGCACGCTCTACGTCGCGGGCTACCTCTTCATCGTGCGCCACGTGCCGTGGCTCTGGGGCTGGCTCTACCGCCATCCGCCGAAGGGCGGCGGCACGCTGCCGCCCTGGGTGCTGCGCCGCGCCCTGCGGCCCCTCGAGCGACTCGTCCGCGAGTGGCAGCCCGACGCCATTCTGGCCACGCAGGTCACGGCGTCGGAGGCCGCGGCCGCGCTGCGCCGCCGCGGCATCCACCGAGGCGGCGCGGCGACCGTGGTGACCGACTTCGACGCCCATCCCTCCTGGCGCTCGGAGCAGATTGACCTGTTCTTCGTGCCCGACGAGGACATTCGCCGCCGCCTCGTCGCCACGGGCATCCCCGCCGAGCGCCTCGTGGCCACGGGCGTGCCGATTGATCCCGCCTTCGAGCAGCCGCTCGACGCCGCGGCGCTCCGGGCGAAGCACGGCCTCCGCCCCGGCGTGCCCGTCGTGCTCCTCATGGGCGGCAGCCTGGGCCTCGGGCCGATGGAGGCCGGGGTCCGCGACCTGCTCGCCTCCGGGCGACCCATGGAACTCCTCGTCGTCGCCGGCCGCAACGCGCGCCTCCGCCAGCGCCTCGACGCGCTCCGTCCCTCGGGCGACAGCCGCCTCCACGCCTTCGGCTTCATTGACTTCGTGGTGGAGCTGATGGCCGTGAGCGACCTGTTCGTGTCGAAGCCCGGCGGCCTCTCGATGACCGAGGCGGTGACGCTCGGCGTGCCCACCCTCGCCATCGCCCCGCTGGCGGGGCAGGAGGTGGTGAACGCCCGGCACCTGGCGGCCCAGGGCGTCGTCGCGCTGCTCCCGCCGGGCGAGAGCCTTGCCGCCGCCGTGGAGCGCCTTCTGGCCGACGAGGCGGCCCGCCAGAGCCTCTCCGCCGCGGCGCGCGCCTACGCCCCGCGCAGCCCCGCCCGCCACATCGCCTCGCGCCTGATCGAGTTGGTGGAGAAGAAGCCGTCGTGAAGCGCCTCGCCCGCGCCGGCCTACAGCGCGGCGAGCAGGGCGTAGCGGCCGTACTTGTCGCGCGTGGCCGCGCCCACCAGGTGGTGCTCGATGCCGCGCTTGCGCAGCGTGCGCTTCGCGTGCCGGCGGACCTTGCCGTAATTGGCGTCGTCTATCACGACCACGCCGCCGCGCGCCGTGAACCCCAGCACCCGCCGCAGCGTCCGCCGACGCGTCAGGATGGAGCCGAGGTCGTGCACGACGAGGTCGAACCCGCTGGGCTCCTGGCCCACGAAGTCGTCCCACGTCGCCAGGTGGTCCGTCGGCAGGTCCAGCCATTGCAGAATCTGCCGGGTCATCTCGAGCCACTCGGGCGAGGTGTCCACCGACCAGACCTCGGGGGCGGGCATGGCCTCCCGCTGGTACAGCCGCAGGAGGACCGAGCTGAAGCCCGAGCCGAGATCCACCAATCGCCGGGGCTTCAGGAGACGGCACAAGGCCATCAGGAACACCGACAGCTCGAGGGAAACGGCCATCCAGGCGGCGTTGAACCGCGAGGTGTAGAGCTCGTAGTGCGGGCGGATCTCGGCCTCGATGGCCCTGGCCAGGTGCGGATACTCGCGCAGCGTCGCGAACCGCGTGGTGTCGCACAGCGCCGCGAAGCCGGCGGCCTCGCGCCGGCACCGCCACGGCGTGAGCCGCCACAACCCGCCGCGCAGGCGGCACGTGGCGTCCACGGCGAAGCTGAGCCCGCGCATCACCCGCCCCAGCCACGTCGGCGGCTCCAGCGTCAGCTCGCCGCCCGCGGGCGCTGGCTCCGCCAACTCCGGGGCGTGGCGCGCGGGGCGTTCCCCCGCGGCCGCCTTGCTGGCTGCGATCTGGCCGGGAAAATCAACGTCCAGCGGTACTTCGCCCAATCTGCTTCCCTTCGTGCGGCGCCGGAGCCCGTCGTCTTGCCTGGGATATCTTACGTGCCGCACGCCCATGTGTCAAGCAGTGGGGCGCCTCGACCTCATTCCTTGCATTGCGGCTCACGGTAGCCGGCACGGAAGAGCTGGCGCTTGGTCTTGATGTAGAACTTGTAGTTCTCGTAGGGCACGCTGGCCGGCACACGGTGGTCAATGGTGGGGATGAAGCCGCCGGCCTCGACCAGCGGCACGAGGCGCAACAGCTCCTTCTCGATGGCCTTCGGGTTCTCGTTCAGCGGCAACTTGTCCACCCCGCCCACGATCCGCATCGCATCGCCCGCCAGCTCGCGGATGCGCAGCGGATCGCTCCCGCCCTTCACCTCCGCGGGGAACATGCAGTTGATGCCGCCCGCCAGGAACTGCTTGAGGATCGGGCACACGTTCCCGTCGCAGTCCGTCCACGAGATGTCCGTGCCGTGCTTCCGCAACACGTCGGTGATGCGGGCATAGCGGGGCACGATGAACTTGTCGAACATCCAGGGCGACACGATCGGGCCGGAGTTGAAGCAGATGTCCTCCCACCCCGCGCCGAAGTCGAACTGCACGTACTGGCAGACCTCTTCGAGCACCACGACGACGCACCGGCAGACCGTTTCGACGATGTCATCGAGCAGGTCGGGGTCGTCGTAGGCCAGCATGGCCGTGCGCTCGAAGCCCATCCAGTTGCGCGGCGTGCCAATCATCGAGCCGATGGGCGCGGCGATCGGGTGCTGCGCCGCGCGGTACTTCGCCAGATTCTCGTAGAAGGACGGGTTGACCCGCCCTTCGAGCGTGGGCTGGAGCTTCGCCTTGAACTTCGCCCACTCCTCGCGGCCTTTCAGCCCGTAGTCGAGGTAGTGCGGGATGGTGCGGATTTCCTTCTTCTTCTGATGCGCCACCGCGCCCACCCCGTCGCGCGTGATGATATGGTCGTCGGTCTCCTCGAGGGTCACGGGCTCGAACACGTTGCCCGTGAGGCACACGTTGGCGGGCACGCCGCCCCAGTTCTCGATGCCGAACCAGGCGTATGCCTTCGCCTCGTTATCCACCTCGCGGGGCAGCCCTTCGGCGTGCCAGCGCGTCAGCGTCGAGTCCCAGTAGCCGAACTCGAAGAACGGGATGCGGTCCACCTTCTGATAATGCAGCACGCGCTGGAAGCGCTCGCGCACGCTCAGCGGCCCGCCCAGCTTCTTCGCGTCCTCGAAAATCGTTGCCAAGAGACTTTCTCCTTGACAGGGCCTCCTGCTGCCACCAAGGGGGATGGTTGGATGGCTGGATGAATGGACGATTGCCCGACACCCATCCACCCATCCATTCATCCACTCGTCACAAGCTACCAACTCCCCCGCCCGGCGTCAAGCCCCGAATCGCCGTCGCCGAGCCTACCTCGCGCCCTACAGGGCTACAGGCCGCCAATCCCCCCGCCCCTGGGTTTGGCACCCTGTAGCCCCGGGCGTGATGTGCGTAAGCACTTATTGTGGCGACACTTATGGCCTTTCCGAAGGCATCCCGCCCCCGCTACAGGGTGCCAACTGCCCGCAACTGCCCCTCTGCGTTCGGAGTCCTGGCTTCAGCTAGTCTGCGCTTGATTCCTGCCTTCGTCATAGCTCCTCTTGCCCGTCGCCCCGGCCCGGTCCCCTTGGCGTTCTTGGCGTCTTGGCGGTTCCGCCTCCGCCACCCGAACACCGGCAACCGAACACACGTTCCCGGTGCCCCTTCCGTGCCCTCCGTGTCTCCGTGGTGCGATCCCCCGAAACCCGCAATCTGCCCTTGACATTCTGTAGGGCGGGGACTACACTCGTGGCTTGACACCACAGCGCGCTCTTGGCGGCCGGGGTTCTCTCGCACACATCTCTGCACCTTCCCGACGTGACCGGGAGGCCCCCCGTCCGCCATGGGCGAATGTAAGGAGGTCGCGGCATGGGTACGGGACGTGGCGCGGCGTGTGTCGGACGTGGGATCAGGGAGGACAGGCGACTGATGCGGGGCATAAGGCACAGGAACCCCGCAGGATGGGCTTTGTGGGTGGCGGTGGCCGCGCTCTGGCTGGCTGGACCAATCGCGTCGGCAGCCTCTTTCCAGGGCCTCGGCGACCTGCCGGGAGGGAGCTTCTGGAGCGTGGCCGGCGACGTCACGCCGGATGGCACCGTGGTCGTGGGTCAGGGCACCTCGGCCTCGGGCATCGAGCCGTTCCGCTGGACTCAAGCCGGGGGCATGGTGGGGCTGGGGCAACTGGCGGGGTGCTTCACCACCACTGCCGGCAGTGTCTCGGCGGATGGCACCGTGGTCGTGGGGGCTGGCAGATCGGCGTCGCGCCTCGAGGCGTTCCGCTGGACCCAGGCCGGGGGCATGGTGGGGCTGGGCGACCTGCCGGGTGGAGCCTTCAACAGCGCGGCCCGCCGCGTCAGTGACGATGGCACCGTGGTCGTGGGCTGGTGCGAATCGGCCTCGGGCCTCGATGCGTTCCGCTGGACCCAGGCCGGGGGCATGGTGGCGCTGGGCGACCTGCCGGGCGGAGGGTACGAGAGCAGTGCCTGGGACTGCTCCGCGGACGGCTCCGTGGTCGTGGGTCTGTGCCGCTCGGCCTCGGGCCGGGAGGCGTTCCGCTGGACCGAGGCCGGGGGCATGGTGGGGCTCGGCGAGTTGCCGGGCGGAGGCTTTGATAGCTTGGCCTACGCCGTCAGTGCGGATGGCTCCGTGGTCGTGGGTCAGGACACCTCGGCCTCGGCCTTGGGGCGCGAGGAGGCGTTCCGTTGGACCCAGGCCGGGGGCATGGTGGGCCTCGGCGGCCTGCCGGGCGGAGGGACCAGAAGCAGTGCCTGGGACGTCTCCGCGGATGGCTCGGTCGTGGTCGGGGTTGGTTACTACGGTTCGGATGACCAGGCATTCATCTGGACGGCGGCGACGGGCATGCGGAGCCTGAAGACGGTGCTGGTGAACGATTATGGGCTGAATCTGACTGGGTGGAGGCTGCACAATGCCTTCGGTATCTCGCCGGACGGCAAGGTGATCGTGGGGTATGGGACGAACCCTTCCGGCCGAACGGAGGCATGGATCGCCAACCTCAGGTCCGCCAACCGCGTGCCAATCGCGAACGCCGGCCCCGACCAGACGGTCGAGCAGGCATCGGCCGCGGGGACGCAGGTAACACTCGATGGCTCCGGCTCGTCCGATCCCGACGGGAATCCTCTCACCTATCGCTGGACCTGGCCCGGCGGCTCGGCCACGGGCGTCAAGCCCACTGTCACCCTGCCCCTCGGCGCCACGACCGTCACCCTCATCGTCAACGATGGCCAGGCCGACTCCGCTCCCGACACGGTCCTCATTACCGTCCGCGACACCACACCGCCCGTTATCGAGGGCGGCTGGGCGGCGCCGGGCGGCGGCTGGAGCGATGGCTTTGAAGGCCCCTCGCTCGAGAGCGGCGGATGGACGATCCTGCAGCAGAACCTCGGATTGATCAGCCTGTCCACCGACGTCAGCCACAGCGGCCAGCAGTCGGCGAAGTTCACGCCCTACAATGGCGGGCAGAAGGGCCTGGACCTTGCGCACAGACTTGGTCCGCTGCCGCAGGAAGGCACGCTCTCAGCATGGTTCTACGACGGGGGCTATGGGATGTATGTCCATCTTCAAGCCACCAAGGGCGCCGGTTTCGACTATGTCGCCAATGTCGGGGTGCAAGACTGGGATGGTAGCTACTATCACGCTACGGGGGGCACTCACGATGCCGAGGGGGGCACCGCCGTTCCTCGAAGCATCGGGTGGCACCACTTTGAGATCGCCGGCACGGCCGTCGGCGTCACGATCACAATAGATGGTATCGTGGCGGCGACTGCGGCCGGCGACTACCGTTTTGACGGAGTGAGGTTGGATCTTGAGGGACCGCATTACTCAGGGCCCAGCTATTACTTCGATGATGTGAGCTTCACTCCCGTTTCCGGGCCGGTGCCGGCCGACGTGACGGTGGAGCAGACGAGCCGCGACGGCACGCCGGTGAACCTCAGCGCTCCGACGGTCTCGGACCTCTGTGACGCGAATCCGACAGTGACCAACAATGCTCCGGCGGTCTTCCCGCTGGGCACGACGGTCGTCACCTGGACGGCGACGGACCACAGCGGCAACGTGGCCACGACCACACGGACCGTGACCGTCGTGGACACCACGCCGCCGACCCTCGTCGTCCCCGCCGACATCACGGTCGAGCAGGCGACGGCGGCCGGCACCGTGGTGAACTTCACCTGCACGGCGACCGACGTCTGCGATGCGCAGGTGGATATAGTGTGCAACCCGCCGTCGGGCACCGTGTTCCCGCTCGGCGTGACGACCGTCACGTGCACGGCGACCGATGATTCGGGCAATCAGACGGTGAAGTCGTTCACCGTGACGGTGAAGGACACGACGCCGCCCGCCATCGAGAGCGCCTGGGCGACGCCCGATGTGCTCTGGCCGGCGAATCACAAGATGGTGGACATCGCCATCGGGGCCGTGGTGACCGACATCTGTGATGCGGCGCCCGCGTGGAAGATCGTGGGCGTGGCGAGCAATGAGCCGGTGAACGGCCTCGGCGACGGCGACACGGCGCCCGACTGGGAGTTCAGTGGGCAAAGCCTGAAGCTCCGGGCCGAACGCTCGGGCAAGGCACCAGGCCGCGTCTACACAATCACCCTCCAGGCGACCGACGCGAGCGGCAACCGCTCAACCGCCTCGTGCACCGTGTCCGTGCCACACGACAAGAAGAAGTAGCAGGCGCGGGCAGTGACAGCCAACAAAGGACCCGGGCGGCGCAAGTCGCCCGGGTCCTTGCATAGGACCGATAGGACGGCCGGCCAAGCGCTCAGACCAAGTAGGGCAGTTGACGAGGGGGCGGTTTTTGCGTATGCTCCTGGCGTTGGGCCACAGGCTGGAAGCCTGTGCCACCGGCACCCGTCAGGAGGTGGCACAGGCATCTTGCCTGTGATGGCCGCTTTCAGCAACTGGAACATGTGAAGGAGTGAGGCGATGAGGATGCGCGCGAGTCTGGTGTCGGCTGTGGCGGCGGCGCTGGTCCTGGCCTGCGGGGCGCAGGCGCTGGCCGCGGGCAAGCTGGCCGTGGGCAACGGGTGCTCGCTGGCGACGGAGGCGAAGGCGGCAGGCGAGGACGCCGCGAAGAAGGCCAAGGCCGGCCTCGGCGACGCGGCGCCCAAGCTCGTGCTCGTCCACTACGGCGACAAGCTCATCGGCAAGGCCGCCGAGGTGATCGAGGGCGTGGCCGCCGTGTTCCCCAAGGAGCTCATCTACGGCTGCGGCGCCTACTCGGCGCTCACGCAGGAGGGCAACGACGCGGCCGTGGCCGTCCTGGCCCTCGGGGGCGACGTGGCCGTCACCGCCGCCGTGGCCGCAACCAAAGGCCCGAAGGACGACGCGGAGTGCGGGAAGCAGATCGGCGAGGCGCTCAAGGACGCCGCGGCGAAGGGGCCGGGCAAGGCCCTCATCCTGTTCGGCGCCTGCCACATCCCGCGCAACGACCAGGTGGTGAAGGGCCTCTGCGGCGTGCTCGGTGAGAAGTTCCCCATTGTCGGCGCCGCGGCCTTCCGCGACGACATTTTCGTCAAGGGCGAGCTGGTGAAGGGCTCGAACGTCGGCATCCTGCTCACCGGCAGCTTCGCCTGCGGTTTCGGGCTGATGAAGGACATGAGCGTCGAGGGCCTGATCAACTCGGCCCGCGAGACGCTCAAGACGGCCATCGGCGACAAGAAGGGCAAGCTGGCGCTGGTGCTGGTGTTCGACTGCGGCGGCCGCCGCGGCGAGATGCAGAAGAACAAGAATCTCGAGAAAGAGCTCGAGGCGATGAAGGAAGTGGCGGGCGCCGCCCCCCTCTTCGGCTTCTACGGCAGCGGCGAGATGGGCTGCGCCGGCTCCGATGCCGCGCCCAAGGGCGTGGGCTATCACATCAGCGCCTGCGCCATCACAGCCGAATAGGGCCGCCGCGAGCGACCCAACGCCAGGATTGGGCCGGTGCGTGAACGCCCGAAGGGCGTGGCGGAATAAAGCCCACGGCGACGCTCTGGGAGCCGTGGGGCATGACGCAGCCTTGCGTCGCCAGCCCCCGAAGCGGGGCGGCGGAATATCAGCTCCGCCGCCCCGCTTCGGGGGCTTGGTCTGTGGGCCCTTTGCGTTCCCACGGTTCGCAGAGCCTTACCGTGGGCTCTACTCCTCCGCCGCCCCGCTTCGGGGGCTTGGGAGGATGTGGGCAGAGATCAGGACCTTGCCCCTTCGGCTTCGCTCGGGGCAGGCTCTGGGCCATCCTATGCGAGCCTTTCAGGCTCCAGAAAAAACCGTTCTACCTGCAGTTCCGGCTCGCACCCAATACTGTTCGGCACGGTTGTTGCGGAAGGACAGGGCGAGACGGCTCGGGTGCTGCGGAGGGGTGCGCAGGCGCCGTTCGGTATCGTGTGTGCGGAGTTGGCCGGGTGAAGACAGGGAATGGCCACGTCCGAGGGCAG
>DATKZY010000067.1:0-22159 GCA_035527715.1 Planctomycetota bacterium
CAGGGCGCCTTCGAGGGCGCCCAGCCTGGCCCGAGCCGCTTCCACTTGGCCACGGCACGCGGCGCACTCGGCCAGGTGGCTCTCGGCCTCTGCCGCCGATTCGGGGCTGAGTTCCCCGACGGCGTAGAGCTCCAGGATGTCGTCAAGCTGCTGGCAGGTCATGTCGAGGGCTTCCGTTTGGGCTCGGCCAGTTCTTCCAGGCGTTCTCGCAGCATCTTGTAGCCGCGCGTGAGGCGGCTGGTCACGGTTCCGAGGGCCACGCCGAGTCGGTCGGCGATTTCCGTGCAGCTCAGGCCGTCGAGGTGCTTGAGCACGACCGTCACGCGGTACGTCTCAGGCAGCAGGTCGAGGCTCTCGAGGAGCCGTCGGGTGGTTTCCTCGTGTTCCGCCGCTTCATCGGGCCGCGGCACGGGCGGCCGGTTGGGCATCGAGGCGTCGGCGGGCTCGGACTCGGCGCCATCGAGAGAGCCGACGCGGCGCCTGGCTCGGTGCCAGTCGACGCACACGTGGCTCGCGATGCCCAGGAGCCACGAGGAGAAGGCTGCGGGGTCGCGCAACGACGCGAGGACGCGAAATGCCCGCAGGAACGTCTCCTGTGCGAGGTCCTCCACTTCCGAGGCCGCCACGCGGGCGGCGATGAAGCTCGCGACCAGGTTCTTGTAGCGAGCGACGAGCGCGCCGAACCGGTCGGTCTCGCCGTCGAGCACGTCGGCCACGAGGGCGGCATCGGTCGGCGTTGGCTGCTCGTCGTTGGCCACGTGAGTCACTCAGTAAGTCGTGGTGCCGTGGGGGTTTGCTGCACGGGGGAAACTGGCCGCCCGCCTCTCCTGCCACATGTGCAGAACTCGGCTGCGGTTACGGCCACCATGTGTCTCGCCACGATTCCGGGTCAAAGCAGGATATCAAAGGGATAAGCATGATGTTTCGCGGGGTGTGGACACCCCGCCCACAAACCCCGTCCCTGGGAGGCGTGTATTGTGGGCGGGACGTCCCCGTCCCGCGAATGTAGTGTTTATTCCTTACGAATCTTCGGCCGCGGGCTGTGGTCAGTCCTTCAGGCCTGGGGCTTGGCGGCCCCGGCGGGCGCCGCCGCGGGGCATTCGCCCGCGGGCTCCTCGTCGGCGATCTTGAAGACGCACAGTTCGCCGCACATCGAGCAGGTCTCTTCGTCGTGGGGCCGGGCCTCGTTGCGGAGGGCGCCGGCGAGCTTGGGGTCGAGGCAGAGCTCGAGCTGGCCCTTCCAGTCGCGGCGCCGCCGGCGGGCCGAGAGCTCGCGGTCGCGCTCGGCGGCGCCGGGGATGCCCTTGGCAATGTCGGCCGCGTGGGCGGCGATGCGCGCGGCAACCACGCCCTGGCGCACCTGCTCCGCGTTGGGCAGGCCCAGGTGCTCGGCGGGGGTGACGTAGCAAAGGAAGTCGGCCCCCGCCGCGGCAGCGATGGCGCCGCCGATGGCCGCGGTGATGTGGTCGTAGCCGGGCGCGATGTCGGTCACGAGCGGGCCGAGGACGTAGAAGGGCGCGCCCTTGCACAGCTCCTTCTCCAGGCGCACCTGGGCCTCGATCTGGTGGAGCGGCACGTGGCCCGGCCCCTCGATCATCACCTGGACGCCTGCCTTGCGGGCGCGGTCGGCCAGCTCGGCGAGCACTAGCAACTCGTGGACCTGGGGCGCGTCGAAGGCGTCGGCGATGGCCCCCGGGCGCATCCCGTCGCCCAGGCTCAGCGTCACGTCGTGCTCGCGGGCGATGGCCAGCACCTCGTCGAAGCGCTCGAAGAGCGGGTTCTCCTGGCCGTGGAACCGCATCCAGTGGGCGAGGAACGTGCCGCCGCGCGACACCATCCCGCACACGCGGCGGCCGGCCAGCAGCGTCCCCACCACGGCCTTCGTCACCCCGCAGTGCACGGTCACGAAGTCCACACCCTGTTCCGCGTGGGCGCGGACGGCGCCCAGGATGCCGTCGGCGGTCATGGCGCGGATGGCGCCGTGCTCGCGGACGGCTTGGACGGCGGCGTCGTAGATGGGCACGGTGCCGAGGGGGACATTGGCCTGGTCGAGGATGGCCTGGCGGATGGCCACGAGGTCGCCGCCCGTGCTGAGGTCCATCACCGTGTCGGCGCCGGCCTCTTCGGCGGCGGCCAGCTTCTCGAGCTCCTTCGCCAGGTCGGGGTAGTCGGCGGAGGTGCCGATGTTGGCGTTGACCTTGGTGCGCAGCCCCTGGCCCACCGCTGCCGGCCGCCTCCGCTCACGATGGACGTTGGCGGGCAGCACGGCCGTGCCGTCGGCGATGAGCTGCCGCAGCCGTTCGGGCTCCATCCGTTCGGCCGCGGCGGCCCGCTGCATCTCGTCGGTCGTCTTGCCCTCGCGGGCAAGCTGAAGCTGGGTCATCGCGTGCGCGCTCCTCCCTCCTCGTGCGCCCTATTCTACCAAATCCCCTGCCAAAGGGAAACGCCGCGAGGCACCGTTCGCCTCCCGAGCGGAACCGCGATATAATCAGGCCGGCAATCCGCCAACAGGAGAGGTCGTCAACATGCAGCGATTTCATGGACCTTTGGTCGTCCTGCTCCTGGCCGTGTCCGCCACGGCAGGCGAGCCGCCGTCGAAGGCCCCGAAGCGACCGGCGGGGAGCGGCCTGCCGCGGCTGGGCGACCTCGAGCTGCTCAATCTGTGGGAACGCCAGCCCGAGACCGTGCAGCGCCTCTACGAGGCCTGCTACGCGGTGCTGGCGGCGCGACGAGACGCCACGTTCGCCGACGTGGCGGCCGACGCAACGGTTCAACGGCTGTGCAAGGAACACCGCACCGCGCATCTCGGCGGCCCGATGCTTGGCGACGTGGCATCCGATGGCGCGAAGGTGTGGCTGCGCACGTGCCGTCCCGCGAAGGTCGAGGTGCGGGTGCTGGCAGACGGCGCCGAGAGGACCTATGGGCCGGTCCAAAGCACGGTGGAGACGGACCTGACGGCGGTCGTGCCCGTGACGGGCTTGAAGCCGGGGAGCCGCTACCCGTATCGCGTGGTGGTGGACGGCACGCCCATTGCGATTCCCGAGCATGCGGCGATCACGACGGCACCGGCCGAGCCGAATCCCGCAACCGTCCGCATCGCCTTCGGCACTTGTCCCCATCGCTTCGGATTGGGCAACAGGAAGCAGGCGGACCTCATCCGCCGTCGGGAGCCAACCGCGATGCTGCTCTACGGCGACGTCGCCGTGCAGGACAGGAACAACCATTTCGGACTGCACCGCGCGGACTACCTGCTGCGCGATTCCTATCCGGCATGGCAGGGCCTTGCGGCTGCCGTGCCCGTCTACGCCATCTGGGACGATCACGACTATTTCGCCAACGATAGGTGGGGTATCCCCGCGGGCTACACCCAGGAGGACCGAGCGGGAGTGTGGAACGTCTTCCGGCGCGCGTGGAACAACCCCTCGTACGGCTTCGGCGACCAGGGGCGAGGCGTCTTCTTCCGCACGCGGATCGGCCCTTGCGACGTCATCATGACCGACGGCAGGTACTTCCGTGAGAAAGGGTCATTCCTCGGCAGCGACCAGACGCGGTGGCTCGAGAAGCAACTGCTCGACTGCAAAGGGCCGTTCATCATCCTCGGATCCAGCACCATGTGGAGCGACTACGTGTCCAAGGGCAAGGACTCGTGGGGCGTGTACGACCCGAAAGGGCGGGAACGGATATTCGATCTGATCGAGAAGAACCGGGTCGCGGGCGTGTTGCTGATCTCGGGCGACCGGCACGGCGCACGGGGGTTTCGCATCCCGCGACCGTCGGGGTTTGCCTTCTACGAGTTCGAACCCGCAAGCCTGGGCGGCATTGACTGGGGTCCCAAAGCAATGGTGCCCGATTGCCGCGACCAGTTGTTCGGCTACCTCGGCTACGCCTTCGGTGAGTTCACGATTGACGCCGGGATCCAGGACCCTACGGTCACATTCCGCCTGATCGGCGAGAACGGCGATGTCGTCCACGAGATGAAACTGACCCGGAGCCAACTGACGCCGAAAGGCAACTGACGCCCCGACCCCGAACGGCCTCGAGCCTCGCCTGCATCTCTCACCGCCTCCTCGTCGCGCTCAGGATACAGATACACATGATCAACTCCCCCTCCCTGGATCTGATCATGTGTCGAATCGCCTAACCTCTTGCCGTAACAGGGCTTATGGTGTTCCAGCCGTGTCTACACATGATCACCTGTGCCGCCCCTGCCGCCGCGTGCCAGGCGATCAGCCTGACCCCGCTTGATCCACTAGCGCGCCGCCGCAAGCCCTTGCAGGCAAAGCACCTATGCCGCTCAGCCGCGCTAGTGGATCAATCTCTCCCTCAGGGGGTCTGATCCACTAGCGCGGGCGCCCCGTTCACCATCACGTCGTAGACCGTCGCGCTCCCGGAAACGGCCACCGGCGCAGCCATGCCGGAGACCAAGGCGAGCCCCAGTTCACGCCCGGAAAAGTGGCTCCCCGACGAGGACTCGAACTCAGCGGCACGCCGCGCCGACGGGTTCACCTCACATCGTCGGCCCTCGCCAGGCCCGCGACCTCAGCGCCGGGCTCCCCTGCACAAACGCCGCATACGTCCAGTCTACCAGATCGGGCTGCCGGCGCGAGTCCTGCCGGATCCGCTCGACCTCCGCGCCCCTCCTCTCTATCATGAGGAGGGCGACGGGTGGCTCGCTCGGGGTGGAGGTGGACTTGGCCTCGAATGACTCGGCCCGGGGGATCGCGAAGCGGCTGCCTCACGCCGGCGAATCCGGGACGTCCACACGAACGCCCTTCGGCTCGTCTGAGGTTCTGCCGCTTGATATGCGGTGAGAAATGGGGTAGACTACGGGACGAAACATCCATTTGAATCGCCTGAATGAAACGCGCGTTGGGCGCCGAGGAGGTGTGCAGTGCACACGCCGGAGGGAGCGAAGGGCGACACGAGTCAGCGGGTGCTTGAGAGCGCGACGCGGCTCTTCGCCGAGAAGGGCTTCCGCGACACCACGGTCCATGAGATCTGTGAGGCGGCTCACGCGAACATCGCTGCCGTGAACTACTACTTCGGCAGGAAGGAGCGGCTCTACGAGGCGGCTTGGCGCTATGCCTACCGCCTGACCCGGGAGTCGCGGGACACGGCGCTCGACGCGGCGGGCGGCCGCTCGCCCGAGGAGCAGATCGAGGCATTCATCCGCACCCGCCTCAAGGATGTGTCGAGCGCCGGGCCGGCGAGCTACTTCTGGCGCATCCTGGAGAAGGAGCACCACGACCCCACGCTGGTCTACGACGCTGTGATCCGCGAGGTGTTCCGGCCCCTCGGCCAACGCCTCGAGCAGTTGATCGCGCGGATGCTGGACGGACGGGCGTCCGAGATGCAGTTGCGGCTCTGCTTCTTCAGCCTCATCGGCACCATCGGATTCCTCACCCAGCACAAGCGGATCGTCGAACGCATCTTCGGCCACGACGCCCTGGAGCCGGCCGACTGCGAGGTGCTCCAGGAGCACCTGGCACGGTTCTTCTTCGCGGGGGTGCGGGACGCCCGGCAGGCGCTCGCCGAGGGACGCGCGGCCGCGGCCCTCGGCCGGCCGGGCGCGGCACGGAACGGATCATGACCCAAGGAAACAGGACAGGTGACGGGATGAAGAAAGCGATCGTGTGGGCGGTGTTCCTTGCGGCCTTGGGGGGGTTGGGCTGGCTGGTGTATCGGAGGCTGACCACGGCGAAGGATGCGGGTAGCGCGCGGCGGCCCGGCGGCGCCGTGCCCGTGGAGATCGAGCCCGTGCGCAAGGCGACGCTGCACGAGGTGGAGCGCCTCACGGGCACGTTGCGGCCCTGGTCGCAGTTCGTCGTGGCGCCCAAGATCGCCGGCCGCCTGGAGAAGCTGCTGGTCAACGCGTCGGACCCAGTGGCGCCGGAGCAGTTGATTGCCGTGCTCGATGCGGGGGAGTACGAGGAGCAAGTGGCCCAGGCGAAGGCGGAACTGGCCGTGGCGAAAGCCAGCGCCGAGCAGGTGCGCCTGGGCGCCATGCTGGAGGACCAGGAGCTGGCTCAGAAGGCGGCCCAGGCGAAGGCGGAGTTCGCCGTGGCCAAGGCGAACGCGGAACAGGTGCGCCTGGGAGCGGTGTTGGATGACCAGGAACTGGTGCAGAAGGCTGCCCAGGCCGAGGCGGAGCTCGGGAGCGCGCGGGCCAACCTGGAGGACGTCCGCAGCGCCCTCGAGGTGGCCCGGCGCGAGTTCGAGCGCGCCCAGGCCCTCCGCGAGAAGAAGATCCTGTCGCCCGCCGAGTTCGATGCCGCCGATGCCCAGCACAAGGCGGCCAAGGCCAAGCACGAGGTGGCGATCGCCCTGGTGACGCAGAGGGAGGCCGCGGTGAAGTCCGCCCAGGTGCGGCTCTCGGACACGCAGAAGGGCGCCCGCGCGGCCGAGCTTCTTCACGCCCTCTCGCTGGCGGAGCAGAAGGAGGCGGCGTGGAAGACGGCCCTGGTGCGCCTGTCGGACACACAGAAGGGCGCTCGCGAGGCCGAGCTTCAGTTCGCCCAGGCGCAGGTGACGCAGAAGGGGGCCGCGCTCAACGCCGCGGTCGTGCGCCTCTCCTACACGCAGATCAAGGCGCCCGTCGGGGGCGACGGCAAGGACCCGCAAGTGGTCGGCGAGCGCTTCGTGGACGAAGGGGCGATGCTCAAGGCCAACGACCCCATCGTCACCGTGCTGGACATCAGCGTGATGAAGGCGCTGGTGCACGTGATCGAGCGCGACTACTCGAAGGTCCGGGCCGGCCAGGGGGTGGGGGTGACGACGGACGCGGTGTCGGGCAAGACGTTCCAGGGGAAGATCGTGCGGGTGGCGCCGCTACTGAGAGAGTCGTCGCGCCAGGCGGTCGTCGAGATCGAGATCCCGAACCCCGAACGGCTGCTGAAGCCCGGGATGTTCGTCAAGGCCGAGATCGAGCTGGAGAAGCATGCCGACGCCGTGGTGGTGCCCTACGCCGCCCTGGTCAAACGCGGCAGCGAGCGGGGGGTGCGGGGGGTCTTCGTGGCCGACCGCGAGGCCCTCAAGGCGCACTTCGTCCCCATCACCGTGGGCATTGTGGAGGGGGAGCTGGCGGAGGCGGTCCAGCCGCCGAAGGAGCTCGAGGGCGCCTGGGTGGTCGTGCTCGGCCAGCATCTGCTCGAGGACGGGGGCGCGATCACGATCCCCGAGGAGAAGCCGCTCGCGGCGCCGAAGCCGCCGGCCCGCGGCCCCGCCGGGAAGGGGGGCCGCTGATGTCCCTCTCCCGCGCCGCCATCCACCGGCCCATCTTCACCCTGATGGTCACCCTGATCGTGATCATCCTGGGCGCCGTCTCGCTCGCCCGGCTGCCGATCGACCTGATGCCCGACATCACGTATCCGACGCTGTCGGTGCAGACGACGTATGAGAACGCCAGCCCGACGGAGATGGAGGAGCTGATCACGCGGCCGATCGAGGAGGCGCTGAGCGCCGTCACCGGTGTCGACGAGATCACCTCGGTCTCTGCCGAAGGCATCAGCAACGTCCGCGTGACCTTCACCTGGGGCACCGACCTCGATGCGGCGTCGAACGACATGCGCGACCGCCTCGACCGCGTGGTGCCGAACCTGCCCGACGACGCAGACCGGCCCGTCCTGCGGAAGTTCGACCTGGCGAGCTTCCCCGTCCTCATCCTGGGCGCCTCGAGCAACCTCGACCCCGTGCAGATGCGGCGGACCATCGACGACCAGATCAAGTACCGCATGGAGCGCGTCCCCGGCGTCGCCTCGCTCGACGTCTGGGGCGGCCTCGCCCGCGAGATCCACGTCGACCTCAACATCGACAAGGTGAAGGCCCTCGACCTCCCGCTCGACCAGATCCTTGCCCGCGTCGAGTCAGGCAACGTCACGCTCCCCGCGGGCCAGATCGACCGCGGGAGCCACGAGGTGACGATCCGCACGCTCGGCGAGTACACCGACCTCG
Organism: Planctomycetota bacterium; assembly: GCA_035527715.1. Lineage (GTDB taxonomy): Bacteria > Planctomycetota > PUPC01 > DSUN01 > DSUN01 > DSUN01. The sequence continues at coordinate 7,951 of DATKZY010000067.1, forward strand.
ACCAGCTCCGCGGCACCGTCGTGGCCATGCGGGAGGGCGCCCCCGTGACCATCGGCGACATCGCCACCGTCGAGGACTCCTGGGAGCGCGTCCGCCAGATCGTCCGCGTCAACGGCGAGCCGGGCGTCCGCATGGCCGTCCGAAAGCAGTCGGGCACCAATACGGTGGACGTGGCCCGCCGCGCCCTCGAGGAGCTCGACCGCATCCGGCGCGACATCCCGCAGATCCGCATCGTGCCCATCATCGACACCTCGGACTACATCAAGCGGTCGATCTCGAGCGTGGGCAACTCGGCCCTCCTGGGCGGCGGCCTGGCCGTGATCGTGCTGCTGATCTTCCTGCGCAACTTCCGCAGCACCATGGTCATCGCCACCGCCATCCCTATCTCCATCATCGCCACCTTTGTCCTCATGTACTTCTACGGCTTCACGCTCAACCTGATGACCCTGGGCGGCCTCGCCCTCGGCGTGGGGATGCTGGTGGACAATGCCATCGTGGTGCTCGAGAACATCTACCGCCTGCGTGAGGAGGGGCAGGGACCGCTCGACGCTGCGGTGCACGGCAGCGAAGAGGTCATGGCCGCCATCACGGCCAGCACGCTCACGACGGTGGTCGTCTTCCTGCCGCTCATCTTCGTGCGAGGCATGGCGGGGGTCATGTTCAAGCAGTTCGCCATCGTCATCGGCTTCGCGCTGTTGTGCTCGATGGCGGCAGCGATGGCCGTGGTGCCGATGCTGGCGGCCCGGGTGCTCGGCTCGGGGCCGCTGCACGAGGGGCCGCGGGGCTCGTTGCGGGGGTTCGCGTTCCGCGTCATCGGCCGGTTCCTGGAGGGGCTGGAGGACGGCTACAAGGGGGTGCTCCACTTCGCCCTCGGCCATCGGCTCCTGGTCGTGTGCGGGGCGCTGCTGCTCCTGGGCGGCGCCGTGGCGCTCGTGCCGCTCGTGGGGGTCGAGCTGATGCCGGCCACCGACGAGAGCGAAGTGCGCGCGAGCACCGAGATGGAGGTGGGCACGCGCCTGGGTCTCAACGACGAAAAGGTGCGCCGCGTCGAGGCCATCGTCAAGGACAAGGTGCCCGAGGCCAAGAGCCTCATCATGAGCATCGGCGGCTCCTCATGGCACCCGGGCGGCACCCACACGGCGGAGATGCGCATCGCTCTCGTCCCCGAGTCGCAGCGCACGCGCTCGAGCGAGGCCATCGCCATCGCGCTCCGCGAGGAGCTGAAGGGCATCCCCGGCCTCACCGTCCGCACCCGCGCCGGCCAGGGCCTCTTCATCCTCCGCATGGCCGCCTCGGGCTCGGACAAGATCCAGGTGGAGATCCGCGGCCACGACTTCGACACCGCCGACGCGCTGGCCAAGCGGGTGAAGGCCGAGGTGGAACAGGTCGACGGGATCACGGACGCGCAGATCAGCCGCGACGTCGGGAGCCCCGAGGAGCTCGTGACGATCGACCGCCAGAAGGCGGCCGACCTCAAGCTCACCGTCTCCCAGATCGCCGGCGCCCTCCAGACGGTCCTCGCCGGCACGCGCGCCGGCTACTACCGCGACTCGGGCGACGAGTTCCGCATCCTCGTCAAGGTCCACGACTCCGAGCGCCTGGCCCTCCAGGAGATCCTCGACCTCACCCTCACCAACGCCGACGGCCAGCCCGTCGTGCTGCGCAACGTGGTCAAGAACGAGCCGCGCACCGGCCCCGTCCTCATCGAGCGCAAGAACCAGGAGCGCGTAGTCACCGTGCTGGCGAACTACACCGGGCGCGACATGGGCTCGGTCATCGCCGACATCCGCGAGCGGCTCCAGTCGGTCCCCGTGCCCCGCAACTTCCTCATCGTCTTCGGCGGCGACTTCGAGGAGCAGCAGAAGGCATTCACCGAGCTCCTCCTCAGCTTCGGCCTCTCGCTCGTGCTCGTCTACATGGTCATGGCCTGCCAGTACGAGTCGCTGCGCGACCCGTTCGTCGTCATGTTCTCCGTGCCCCTGGCCGCCATCGGCGTCATCCTCACGCTCTTCCTCACCAACACCACGTTCAACATCCAGTCCTTCATCGGCTGCATCATGCTGGGCGGGATCGTGGTCAACAACGCCATCCTGCTCGTGGACCACACGAACCTGCTGCGGCGGCGCGACGGGCTGCCGCTGCGGGAGGCGATCGAGGAGGCGGGCCGGCGGCGGCTGCGGCCCATCCTGATGACCACGTTGACGACGGGGCTCGCCCTCCTGCCCCTGGCCCTGGGGCTCGGCGAGGGCGGCGAGGCCCAGGCCCCCATGGCCCGCGTCGTCATCGGCGGCCTCGCCAGCTCCAGCCTGATCACGCTGGCCTTCATGCCCGTGGTCTACTCCCTCTTCGAGGGCCTGCGGTTGAATAGGGCGGCATCCGGACACGTCCAAGAGTCGGGAGGAGCCGGGCCAGAGCACGCGAACCCCGTCCCCTAGCTCAGGACAGCGGCACATGAAGAAGCTCCTGATCCTTCTGGTCCTCGCCGGGGCGGCGGGCGGCGGCGGGTACTACTACTGGAGGAGGCAGCAGGGCGTCGCCGGCGCCGAGACCCCCCAGGTGCCCACCGCCCCGGTCGAGCGCGGGTCCATCCGCCTCGCCGTGGCGTCCACGGGCCGTGTGGTCGCCAATCTGGAGGTCGACATCAAGTGCAAGGCGAGCGGCGAGATCATCAAGCTCCCCTTCGACATCAGCGAGGCCGTGAAGAAAGGCGAGCTGCTCGTCGAGCTGGACCCCGTGGACGAGGAGCGCCGGGTGAAGCTGGCCGAGGCCGACCTTGCGGCCTCCGTGGCGAAGCACGAGCAGGCGAAGCAAAGCCTCCTGGTCGCCGAGCACGACCTGGTGACCGCGACGGAGGACGCCACGGTCGCCCTGAAGTCGGCCCAGGCGAAGGCCGACCAGGCGAAGCAGAACCTCGCCGTCGCCGAGCAGACCCTCGTGACCACCGCCCAGCGGGCGGAGGCGGCGCTGGAGTCGGCCAAGGTCAAGGCCCAGGACGCCGCGGACAAGGCGGTGCGGATGAAAACACTCCTCGAAAAGAAGCTGACCAGCAAGGAGGAGTCCGACACGGCCGTCACCGCCGACGCCGCCGCCAGGATGGAGCTGGCGAACGCTCAGGCGGCCGTCAAGGACCTCGATACGGCGAAGCTGGCCCTCGGGGTCAAGCGGCAGGACGTGATCCTAGCCGAGGCCCAGGTCGAGAGCGCCAGGATCGCCATCAGGAAGCTCGACGCCGCCAAGCTGGCGCTGGAGGTCAAGCGCCAGGATGTGGCGCTGGCCGCTGCCCAGGTGGATTCGAGCCGCATTGACCTCTCGCTCGCCCAGCGCAGCCGCGACGACACGAAGGTCGTGGCCCCGATGGACGGGGTGGTGAGCGCCCGCGACGTGCAGATCGGCCAGATCATCTCGTCGGGGATCAGCAACGTGGGAGGCGGCACGACGCTGCTCACCCTCGCCGACCTCTCGCGCATCTTCGTGCTCGCCACGGTGGACGAAAGCGACGTCGGCGGGGTGAAGGCGGGCCAGACAGTGCAGGTCACGGCCGACGCCTTCGCGGGCAGGCGCTTCCCGGGGAAAGTGGTCCGCATCGCCCCCAAGGGGGTCAACGCCTCTAACGTCGTGACCTTTGAGGTGAAGATCGAGGTGCTGGGACCCAACAAGAGCCTCCTGAAGCCCGAGATGACCGCCAACGTGGAGATCCTCATCGAGCAGAAGGACAACGTCCTCCTCGTTCCCACGGAGGCGGTCACGCGCCGGCAGCGGGAGCGGATCGCCATGGTCGTGGAGCCGGACGGCGGCGCCAAGGAGCGGGTGGTAGAGGTTGGGGTTCAGGACGGCACCCGGGTGGAGATCACCAAGGGCCTCAGCGAGGGGGAGACGGTGCAGGTGCGCAAGAGCGAGGCCGACAGCGCGTGGCGGAAGAACGCCGCGAAGGGCCCGACCAACCCCCTGGTGCCCGGGCCGAGGCGACGGTGATGATCCAGGCGGACGGATTGGTCAAGACCTACTTCGTCGGCGGCAGCACCATTCGGGCGCTCGATGGCGTGAGCTTCCGGATCGAGGCGGGCGAAATGGTCGCCGTCACCGGCCCCTCGGGCAGCGGGAAGTCCACCCTCATGCACATCCTCGGCTGCCTCGACAGCGCCGACGCCGGCCGCTACGTCCTTGCGGGCGAGGACGTCTCGGAGCTCTCGAAGGACCGCCTGGCGGCGATCCGCAACCGCCGCATCGGCTTCGTCTTCCAGACGTTCAACCTCCTGGCGCGCACGAGCGCGCTGGAGAACGTGGAGCTGCCGCTCCTCTACGCCGGGCAGCGGCAGGCCCGCGACCGCGCGCGCGAGGCCCTCCGGGGCGTCGGCCTCGAGGACCGCATGCGCCACGAGCCGAGCCAGCTCTCCGGCGGCCAGCGCCAGCGCGTGGCCATCGCCCGCGCCATCGTCACCGATCCTGCCATCGTCCTCGCCGACGAGCCGACAGGCAACCTCGACACAAAGACGGGCGACGAAATCCTCGCCATCTTCGAGTCCCTCAACGCCCAGGGCCGCACGATCATCCTCGTCACCCACGAGCCCGACGTGGCGCGCCACTGCCGCCGCCAGATCGCCATGCGCGACGGTCGCATCGTGGACGGGGCCTAGGAACTGCACCATGCTGTTCTGGACGATTCTGAAGACCTCGCTCAAGGCGCTCGTGGCCCACAAGCTCCGCGCGTTCCTGGCCATGCTCGGCATCATCATCGGGGTCGGCGCCGTGATCTCCATGCTGGCCATCGGCGCGGGCGCCCGCCAGAGCATCCTCGCCCGCGTGACGGCGATGGGCACCGACCTCCTCGTCGTGCGGCCCGGACAAAGCGCCTTCGGCGGCGTGATGACGGGCACCCAGATCAACCTCACCCTCGACGACGCCCGCGCCCTCCTCACCGTCGAAGGCGTCCGCCTCGTCGCCCCCGTCGTCCGAGGCAAGGCGCAGTACAAATACTACAACAGGAACTCCAGCTCGACCCTCTACGGCACCTCGGCCACGTACCTCCCCATCCGAGGCTTCGAGATCGAGCGCGGCAGGGTTTTCACCGAGACGGAGGTGGACCGCCAGGCCCGCGTCGCCATCCTCGGCCCCAACACCGTCGAGGACCTCTTCGGGGGGGCCGACCCGTTGGGCGAGACGGTGAAGATCAAGGGGATCAACTTCCGCGTGATCGGCGTCACCAAGGCCAAGGGCGACCAGGGCTTCTTCAACCCCGACGACCAGGCGATCATCCCCTACACCACCGCCATGAAGCAGGTCTTCGGCCGCACGCGGTCCAACCTCGACGAGGCGGATATCCAGGCGGACCAGGGCTATGCTCTCGACCGCGTCATCGCGGATGCCACGGCGCTCCTCCGCAAGCGCCACCGCACCCCCGCCGGGATGCCCGAGGACTTCAACATCCGCAACCAGGCGGACATCATCGAGAGCTTCACCGCCATGAGCAGGACGCTCACGATCCTCCTGGGCAGCATCGCCGGCATCTCGCTGCTGGTGGGCGGCATTGGGATCATGAACATCATGCTCGTGAGCGTCACCGAGCGCACCCGCGAGATCGGCATCCGCAAGGCGATCGGGGCCAGGGACAAGGATGTCCTCAAGCAGTTCCTCATCGAGGCCGTGGCGATGAGCGGCGTGGGCGGCCTGGTGGGGGCGGCCGCGGGCATCGGCGCCGCCCGGGTAATCGGCACGTTCACCGACTTCAACACCAGCGTCGAGAGCTTCAGCGTGGTCCTCGCCCTGACGTTCTCCGCCGCTGTCGGCATCTTTTTTGGCTTCTACCCCGCTTGGCGTGCGGCCAGGCTCAATCCCATCGAGGCGCTTCGCTATGAGTAGGCAGGGAACCCTGCTCCACAGGCTTCTGCTCACCGTCTCGGCCGCTACGGCATGCACCATGGTGACGGGCTGTGCGCTCGCACGGCTCCCCTCGCGGGATTCGCTCCTGCTCGAGCCCCCTCTCCCCGACCTGCGGATCGGCTGGGCACAGCCAGCCGCCGGCCCAGGCGTGGACGCTGCTCCCACGCTGCCCCGGCCCACCCCGTCGCCGGGCGGACGGCTCGAGCTGGACGTGGCCCAGGCCATCCTCACGGCGCTCGAGAACAACCAGGCCCTGAAAGTCGAGTGCCTGAACCCGGACATCACGAGGACCTTCGAGGGAGAGGAGCGCGCCATCTTCGACCCCGTGGTGGGAGCGGAGACCTCCACCGGCGTCACACGGTCGCGCTCGCGGGGCGCCGATGGGCGCCTCCACAGCGCGACCAGCGGCCGCACCTCGCTCGACGCCTGGGTCAGGCAGTTCCTTCCCACCGGCACCACCGTGGAACTCGACGGGAGCTACTCCCTCACGGGCGTAGGGACATGGTACCACGACAAGCTCGAGACGGCCCGCATCGGCGTGAGCGTCACCCAGGCGCTCCTCCGCGGCTGCGGGGTGGCCGTGAACCTGGCCACGCTGCGCCAGGCCCGCCTCGACACCTTGGCCTCGCATTACGAGTTCCGCGGCTTCGCCGAGTCGCTCGTGGCCGACGTGGAGCATGCCTATTGGGACTGCGCGCTCGCCGAGCGCCAGATCGAGATCTACGCCGCATCCCTCAAGGTGGCCGAGGACCAGCTCGCCGAGACGATGGAGCGCATCAAGATTGGCAAGCTGGCCGAGACCGAGCTGGCCGCCGTCCAGGCCGAGGTCGCCTCGCGGCGCGAAGCCCTGATCAACGCCCGCAGCGCCCTGGCCACGGCCCGGCTCCGCTTCCTCCGCCTTCTCAATCCCCCAGGGGCGAACCCCTGGGGCCGGGACATCGCCCTCCTGGTGCAGCCGGCGGCGCCCGACGTGAAGCTCGACGACGTCGAGGCCCACGTCCAGCTCGCCCTGCGGCTGCGGCCGGACATCAACGAGGCGAAGCTCCGCGTGCGGCGCGGCGACCTCGAGATTGTCAAGACCCGAAACGGGCTCCTGCCGAAGCTCGACCTCTTCGCCACGCTTGGCAAGAGCGGCTATTCGACCGCTCTCGGCCATTCTCCATCCCAACTCCCCGACACGGGCTACGACGCCCTTGTGGGCCTCACCTACCAGTTCCCCATCGGCAATCGCGCCGCCGGGGCCCGCCACGAGCGCGCTGTCCTCACCTCGAGACAGCTCACCGAGGCCCTCGACAGCCTCGCCCAGCTCGCGCAGCTCGACGTCCGAACGGCCTACATCGAGGTCGAGCGGGCCCGCGAGCAGGTGACGGCCACAGCCGCCACCCGAAAGGCCAGGGAGGTGGCCTCCGCCACCGAATCAGCTCGGCTGCGCGAAGGAAAGTCCACCCCCTTCCTCGTGGCCCTGGCCCAGCGTGACCTCCTGGCCAGCCAGATTGCCGAGGTGGAGGCCGTCGTGAACCTGCTCAAGAACATCGTGACCCTCTACCGCGGCGATGGTTCGCTCCTCGAGCGCCGCGGCATCGCGGCCCCCGGCCGCGGGCTGCCCGGGCCCGCAACCTCGCCTGCCCCGGCCCCCGCCACGAGGAACGGCCCACCATGAGGCCCAACGTCGTCCCCCTCGGCGACACCGCCAAGGCCATTGTGCCCCCTTGGCCCGCCGCGCGCACAGGAAGGCCGCTCCGCAACCGACGGCACCCGAGGCCGGCAACGCTTGACCCCGGCGCCGCGGGGTACCTGAAGTGGCAACCCATGGGAGAAAACAATGCGGACGCAGTGGCTTGTGCTGGCGTGCGGACTCATGCTCTGCCTGGGCGAATCCCGCGCCACCGAGACCGAGAACCAGAACCTCGAGGTCCTGCCCGCGCCCGGCGCGGTGAAGGTGGACGGCAAGAGCGACGACTGGGACCTCTCCAGCGGCATCTTCGCCTGCGGCGACGTCGAGAACGCCGCCGCCAGCTTCGGCGTCTGGTTCCACGCCATGTACGACAGGGAGCGGCTCTACCTGCTGGCCCGCTGGGTGGACAAGACGCCGATGAACAACCCCGGCAGTTCCAAAGGCGACTACGGCTTCCGCGGCGACTGCCTCCAGGTGCGCGTCGTCACCGCGCCCGACGTCACGGTGCCCGAGGTGGCCCGCCCAGGCCGCGACGACAACGACGCGCCGAAGGCCCGCACCACCCACCTCACCTGCTGGCGCGACAAGGATGGGATTGACGTCGTGGACGTGGCCTGGGGCCGCCGCTTCAACGAGGGCGGCCTCAAGAACGCCAAGGCCGAGGGCGCCGAGCAGGTATTCCTCGAATGGCCCGACCACAAGGGCTACACGCAGGAACTCGCCATCCCCTGGAAGCTCCTCACCAAGCCCGGCCTCGAGGTCAAGGCCGGCGACCGCCTGCTCATGACCCTCGAGCCCAACTTCACCGTCGGCACCGGCGGCCGGCTCACCATCAAGGACCTCTTCAAGCCCGGCGTCGCGCTCGACCGCGTGTTCACCTTCCAGGGCAACACCGGCTGGGGCTACGCCGCCCTGGCCTCGAAGGGCAAGGTGGCCCCGCGGCCCGTGCGCCTGGCCGACGGCCGCCAGTTCCCCGTGAAGCTCGATGGCGGCGTGCTGGTGGCCGACTGGACGGGTGTGATCAAGAGCCGCATGCCCGAGGGCTTCAAAGCCATCAAGCTCTCGCTGCCCGAGGATGGCTACGTGTCGCTCAACCTCTTCGCAGCCGACGGCACGGTGGCGCGGCAGCTCCTGACCAGCCACTTCCTCGCAAAGGGCGAGCACGAGGTCAAGTGGGACGGGTTGACCACGATGTCGGTCCGCCGCCCCGGCACGCCCCTGCCCGCGGGCGAGTACGCGTGGCAGGGCATCTACCACAGCGGCATCGGCCTGCGCCTGCGCGGCTGGGCGGCCAACAGCGGCCCGGCCCCCTGGCGCGGCTGGGGCGCCGACCACGGCAACCCGGTGGCCTGCGCCTCGGCGGGCGACATGGCCTACGTCGGCTGGAGCGGCGGCGAGGGCGACAAGCCCCTCGTCGCCTGCGACCTCGACGCCAACATCAAGTGGAAGAACATCCGCGGCGGCATCGCCGGCGCCACACACCTCGCCTGCGACGGCAAAACCGTCTACGCCTTCAACAACATCAAGCAATACGCCGCCCTCGCCGTCTACCGCGTGGACGCCAGGACCGGCCAGTACACCGAGTGGAGCGACCTGAAGTCCACCGACCTCACGATGAAGGACATCTGGGGCGACACCAAGGACGCCGAGGCCAGCCCCAGCGGCCTCGCCGCGGCCGACGGCTGCGTCTTCATCAGCTTCTCGGGCCAGGACACCGTGTTCGTCGTGGATGCCAAGACGGGCAAGGTTGCGAAGAAGCTCTCCGTGCCCAAGCCCGGCGACGTCGAGGCCGCCTCGGCGAAGCTGATCTTCGTCGTGTCCGGCGGCGCCCAGGTGCTCTCGGTCAACGTCGAGACCGGTGAAACGAAGACCGCCGCCAAGCCCGCGCTCGAAGGCAAGGACTGGGTTTCGGCCCTCGCCCTCGACAAGCCCGGCAACCTCTATCTCGGGGTCCGCGGCGACCACCATCACGTCCTGGCCTTCGCCTCCGACGGCAAGCCGCTGCGGATGCTCGGCCGCAACGAGGGCCGTGCGCTCCTCGGCCCCTGGACGCCCGACGGCATGCTCAACGTCAGCGGGATGGCGGTGGACAGCCGCGGCCAGCTCTGGGTCGCCGAGGACGACGGCTCGCCCCGCCGCGTGAGCGTGTGGGACACCCAGACCGGCGCCCTCAAGAAAGAGCTCTTCGGCGCATCGTCCTACGGCGCCACCGGCGCCGCCATCAACCCCGCGGACCCCTACCTGATGGTGGGGCAGGGCTGCGAATGGCGCATTGACCCGAAGACGGGGCGGGCCTCGATCCTGGGCACGATCACCCGCGAGGGCATGGCCTCGTCGCGCTTCGCCATCGGCTCGAACGGCAGGCTCTACCTGGCCACCACCTCGGGCTTCCTCCACGGCGTCCACCCTGTCCGCATCTACGAGCGCCTCGGCAACGCTAACTGGAAGTTGCGCACCATTCTCTACGGCCCGAGCGGCAAGACCAAAGAGGTCCGCGTGTGGGCCGACGCGAACGACGACGCCAAGGAGCAGCCCGAGGAGGCGACGACCACCGCAATTGACCTCGGCGCCTGGATCGAGGGCTGGTACCTGTGCATGACCCAGGACCTCACCTTCTGGGGCACCCGCTACAAGATTCCCGCCACAGGCTTCACCGCGTGCGGCGCGCCGCAGTACGACCTGTCGAAGGCCGTGAAGCTGGCCGGGCCGAAGGAGGGCCGCGGCGGCATGGGCGCCCAGCTCGGCCTCGGCTCAGTTGACGGCAAGTACATGCTCTACAACGGCGGCTACGGCCTCGACCACAGCACGTTCGACTGCTACGACGTCGCCAGCGGGCGCCTGCTGTGGACGTATCCGAACAACTTCACCGGCGTTCACGGCTCGCACCGCGCCATCCCGGCCGAGCCCGGCCTGATCCGCGGCGCCTACGACATCGTCGGCTCCGCCAAGCTCCCGCCGCCCGTCGGCGACGTGTGGGTCATCCCCACCAACAAGGGCGAGTGGCACGTCCTCACCGAGAAGGGCTTCTACCTCACCCGCCTCTTCGAAGGCGACCCGATGAAAAACGTCTACCCCGAGCAGCCCGTGCCCGGGGCCATCCTCGACACCTGCCCGCCCGGCGCGGGCGAGGAGGCGTTCGGCGGCTCCATCACCCAAGGCACAGACGGCAAGCTCTCGGTCCAGGGCGGCCACGTGAGCTTCTGGAACGTCGAGGTCGTGGGCCTCGACACCATTCGCGCTCTCCCAGGCGGCAAGGTGTCCCTGAGCGACGCCGACGTGCAGACCGCTGCATCCTTCCGCGCCCGTCACCTCCAGGAGGGCGCGACCGCCAAGCGCCTCAAGGCCCGCAAGGCGACGCCCACCTTCACCGGCGACCTGGCCAAGGACTTCGGCAACGCCGAGCCCATCAAGTACCAGAAGGACGACGCCACGGCCTGCCGCACCGCCGTGGCCTGGGACGACAGGCACCTCTATGTCGGCTGGGAGGTCAAGGACGCCACGCCCTGGGTCAACGGCGCCGACGCCCCCGAGTTCCTTTATGCCCGGGGCGACACCGTGGACCTTCAGCTCGGCACCGACCCGAAGGCGCCCAAGGACCGCAAGGAGGCCGTGCTGGGCGACCTGCGCGTCTCCATCGGCCCCTTCCAGGGCAAGCCGACGGTCGTCGTCTACCGCAAGGTCGCGGCGCAGAAGAGCCCGAAAGTCTTCAGTTCGGGTGTCGTCAAGGGCTACGAGATGGAGAGCGTCATCGTGCTCAGCGACGCGCGGGTCGAGGTGAAGGTGGACGCTGTGAGCCGCCGCACCATCATCGAGGCGGCATTGCCGATGGCGGCCCTGGGCATCAAGCCTGCGGCTGGCACGGCCCTCGGCGCGGACTTCGGCGCCACCTTCGGCAACAAGGCCGGCAACGACACTGCCCTCCGCTCCTACTGGAGCAACCAGGCCACCGGCCTCGTCAGCGACGAGGTCTTCGAGCTGAAGATGGAGCCGGCGAACTGGGGGACGCTGGAACTGACCGAGTGAGTCCCTATTGCGGCAGGAGGCGGCGACAAGCGGCGGCAGTGCCCGTGAAGCGGCGCAAGATTGAGAACGGCCACCTGCGGCGCAACGAGCTGAGGGAGTGGATTGTCGCCCGTGACGCCCGCGAGGCCACTGTCTCCCGCGACCTGTGGGAGAAGGCCCAGAGGCGGATAACCGGGGCAGACAAGACGGGAGGACCGTTCCGGCAGTACCGAGCATCGCCGCACCTCCTCAGCGGCATGATCTACTGCCGCGCCTGCGGCCACAAGATGCACGGCCTCACGTTCGTGAAGCGACAGAGGAATGGAGCGACCTGCAAGTACCGACGCTACACCTGCTCCTCACCGCAGAACGGCAGGTTGCCCAGGAGCTTCTGCGGCATACCGACGTGCGCCTGACCCTCAAAGCCTACACACACACCACGCGGGAGCAGCAGTTGACGGCGCTGGTGTCTCTGCCGAAGCTGGGAAACTGCGCCCCCAACTCCACCACGGATGTCACCAGGGATGTCACCACGGGCGCTGGCGGACCGTCTCAATCGGAGGCGGAAGGGGTCGAAGCGTGTCAAGGGGGAGAATCGGCGGATGGCGGCGGTATACGAGAAGGCAGGCAAAAAGAAACGGGGGCTGACAACCTGTGTCAACCCCCGTCGAGAGTGGAGGAAACCGAACTGGATGCAAATCCTGGCTACACGTGTCGGCAGGTTCGAAGCGGCTGCGCGAGCCGCGTAGGGCGGCGGCGTAACCATTCGTCCCAGTCCAGAGACGTTCCCTCCCCGACGAGGACTCAGACTAGACCCTAATCAAGCGCATTCCCCCAAAGAGTGCTGGCGCGGAGGGTGCACTGAGGCGTCTCCGGGCACCCGGGTGCCCCTAACCGGGCGCGCCGTTCGCGGATGCACGGGGTTCCGGGCCTCGCGGGCTCCCGAGGCAGGCGTTTCGCTCCGGCAGCAACGGAGCTTCTCTGTCGCTCCCCCGTGCGAACTCCTGGTTTTCGCTCGCGAGGGCACTACGTGAACTCCAGTTGCCGGAGCCGGTCGAACGTGCGAAGGAAGGTGCGGGTCCACTCCGTGTAGCCGAGGATGCGGTAGAGGACGCGCCCTGCCCCCCGCACGATCTGGCACGGCACCATCACGATGGCGTGCAGGAACCGGCGGAACTCCATCCGCAGCAACGCCTCACGTCGCTCGCTGTCCCGAACGACCAGGGCGAACCAGGCCTTCAGGGTCCACGCCAGCGACGCCATGACCATGTAGGCCCAGTTCGACACCAGGTCGTCCACCGGCATCCGCAGGGCGTGGACGCCGTTCTTGAGCTGCTCGATCAGGTTCTCCTGGTTGCACCGGTCGTTGGCGAAGAAGACGATCTCCGCGGCCGTGCGGTCCGTCAGGTTCGTGATGTAGAAGAAGTAGCGGATGTCGTCGAAGAGCACCCGCTCGCCCTTCTCGACCGAGAGGTTCTTGCGGAGCACGACCAGGCGGTAGGCCCGCTTGCATGCCGTGGGCTGGTAGGGGAACTCGGCGACGTGCTCGCTCACCAGGCGGAGGTTGTCGTACTCCCGCTCGCGGACGATCCGCTCCTTGACGTTCTCGGGGCGCCGGCGTGGCTCGGTCTGGACCATCCGCTTGATCCGCCGCTTCAGCGGCTTCCAGCGGCATTCCTCAATGCCTCCCGCAATCGCCTTGAGGTTCGGCATCGCGTCAATGCCGAAGACGAACCCGACGCCCGCCTTGCTCCAGCGGTCAAAATTCACCGTCAGTGCGAAGTCCGTGTCCCCCCGGAAGCACACCCTCCCGAAGGCCGGCCGCACGAGCGCCGCGGCACGGTCCAGCCATTCCGCCGCCCCCTCGTGCGACGGGCGGTTGCCCGGCCGGTTCACCAGGTAGAGCGGCTCGCCCGTGTTCGCCAGCGACACCAGCAGGGGGTGATAGCCCCACACCCCCTTGTAGGCCATGTCCATCCCCTCCTTGCACTCCCCCGTCGTCGGCGCCACCAGGCCGTCGGCCTCCACCACCGCCAGCCGCCGCTCCGCACGCGAGAGGCGCTTCCGCCACACCTTCAGGCGCAACTCGTTCACCGCGTCCAGCAGAGCGACCACGTCGGACCGCCCGAACCGCCGGGTGAAGTCCCCCGCCGTCGTCGGAGCCGGAATGCGCTCGGCCCCCAGCGCGTCCAGGTACGCTTCGTCCGTGCGGTGCAGGGTGATGTCGTCCAGCGCCGTGCCGCCCGTCAAGGTGTTGTAGGCCAGATTGAGCACGTGGTCCGACTCGTGGTACGGCAGGTGCACCTGAAGCAGATGCAGCCGCCGGTCGAGTGCCTTGACCAGCCCCACACGCTGCGCCAGCACGTGGAACGCCCCCACGCCCCCGCACGGGATGGCCCGCGTCCGGTCCGCCATCTCGTACTGGATGTTGCGGGCCGCCAGCATCGGCTTGGCCTGCTCCTCCCACGTTCGTGGCCCGAGGCGATGGCTCAGATGGCGCTTGCGTCGCACCAGAATTCTGCTATCCTTGCTGTTCACTCGAAATGCCCTTTCGTGCTCGGAGAATGGTTCTTGCTCAATCACATTCTACCCACACGGATCGGGCATTTCGAGCTATTTTGCTCAAGGTTCTGAAAAACTCACGCTTGAGTTGGG
>DATKZY010000068.1:0-5304 GCA_035527715.1 Planctomycetota bacterium
CCTTACCCACGGCTCCCAAAGCATCGCCGTGGGCTTTACTCCGCCACGCCCTGCGGGCGTTGGGTCAGCTGCGGGATGGGGGGTGCCCGCGATAGTATCGCGCAACTGGCTTTTCCGACCGAAGGAGATTACACGCACCCCGTGGCCCTGCACCTTGCGTTCGGCGGGCCGCCGTGGTATCCTCTGGGCCAAATGCGGCGCCGAGCACACCACCCCGTCAGCGCGAAAGGAGCCTGTCGTGAGGAAGTTTCATCACATCGGCCTGGTGACACAGACGCCGAAGCCGGGCGAGAGCTACTTCGAGTTGCTGAAGGTGTGGGGCACCAACCCCGACGCGGATCCGAACCGGATCGAGTGGGTGCGGTTCCGCGATGACAGCCCGCTGGCCAACACCCCCGTGGCGAAGATGCCGCACACGTCGTGGGCGGTGGACGACCTGGAGGCCGAGCTGAAGGGCAAGGACGTGGTGGTGCCGCCCATCACCGCGGCCCCGGGCATTCGCATCGCCTACTTCATGATGGACGGCGCGCTGGTGGAGTACCTCGAGGTCAAGTGAGCCCGCGGGGCCGGCCCGCCCGGCTGTGCGAGGGGGCTGGAGGATGAGGGGCTCCAGCTCGGCTAGGTTATCATTATATGACGCTGCTAAGCGCCGTAATGGCAATGTGTTATGGCGTCGCCATGAAAAACTGCGTAGGAACGCATAGGACGCGTCCGGAGGGCCTCGTTGGGCTCCTGATACCTTTGGGCCTCCGGGCAAGCGGCCCGATGGGCGTAAGCGTAGTGAAATGAAGGGCTTGCGCAAATGCCGCCCGGCGACCTCCCGCTCGCGCCGGAGGCCCCAAATCGCCTTCAAATGCGTCGGCTTTCCCAGACGACCCGTCCCACCCCCACACGCCGGCGTGGCGAGGCCCTGCTCCGCTGGCACCAGGGCGGCCGGGCACGTATAATCCCCACAGCACGTTGCCAGCCAGTCTCGACCGCGCAGAGGGAAAGGAAGCGAAGCATGCCAGGAGCAGTTCGGCCACGGGCCACGCTGGCGTACGCCGTCGTCATCGTGTGGGGCCTGGGCCAGGGGCTGACGCTGGCCGCGACGCTCGAGCTTCGGTTCCCGCTGGGGCGGGCGGCGTATCAGACGAATGAGACGATTGACCTCGCCGCCGTGCGCTCCGATGCCGCGGCGCTCGCGGCGGGCGAGCTGCGGCTCACCGTGACGGGCGACGACGGGAGCTCGCTCTCCTTCGCCTTCCCCGTCGAGGGGGCAGCCGTCCGCGACGGCCAGGCGCGCGCGACGGAGCACCTGCACCTCAACGCCCGGCTCCTGCGGCCCGGGAACTACACGGTCGAAGCCGCCTGCGACGGGGCGACCGCCCAGGGCAGGCTCGATGTCCACAGCCACCTGCGGAAATCGTCCTTCACCATCACCGACTGGTCGTGGCACGGGGAGACGGGCCGCCGCCTCCAGGTCATCGGCGAGGAGAGCATGGGCTACAACGTCACCTACAAGCAGGCCAACGGCGACGAGTCGATCCGCGGCGGCCTCCGCTTCATGCGCGGCATGGTCCTCGGCGGCGCACACCAGCTCGACGCCAACCTGAAGAACGACTGGTCGGACCCCTACGTGCTGCGCGAGGGACGGATTCGCGCGAGCCGCGAGGCAATGAAGGACCGCACCCAGCCCAACTGCATCGGCGTGCACTTCTACGACGAGCCGGGCCTCACCTGGAACAAGCACCCCGAGACCGACGAGTTCGTGCCCTACAACATCGCCGCGCAGGACCGCGCGTGGAAGGGTGCCCGCGGCTCCGACGCCCCGCAGTACAACAAGGTGGCGCCCAACGACCCCGCCAGCGTCGAACGCTGGCGCGAGATGAACCGCTGGAAGCTCGGCTTCATGGAGGCCTGCTGGAAGCACGTCTCCTCGGGCGTGAACCTCGTGCGGCCCGACTGGCTGACCGCGACGCAGTCGCAATACGGCTGGGACGCCTTTTCGGACGGCTATTACTTCAACATCGCGCGGTCGCTCCCCGTCATCAACGGGCACGGGTGGTACAGCGACGTCTACTGGCTGAACCTGGCCCCGCCGATGGCCTCGGAGTTCGGGCGGATGCGCGACTGGCACCGCCCCTGCTGGTACATGCCCACGTGGTGGCAGATGAACACCGCCCACACGCGGATGGAGCAGGCCATGTCGTTCATCCAGGGCCTCGAGGGGATGATGTGGCCGGGCAGCCCCGCCTGGGCGCCCTCGCAGGACAACGGGATGCCGGGCATCGTCGAGATGAACAGGCTGATGCTCCGCCTCGGCACCGTCTTCACCACGATGCCCGTGGACCGCAGCCCCGTGGCGCTCCTCTACTCGATCTCGCAGGGCATCGAGTCGCAGATCCGCAGCGGGATGAAGGACACCCGCTACTCCAACGGCCACATCCGCACGACCCTCGCCTTCTACGCCGCCAGCATGCGGAACCAGACGCCTCTCCTGCCCGTGGTCGAGGAGGACATCCTCGACGGCACCGTGGCTGCGAACCACAAGGCCATCATCCTGAGCAAGGTGGAATACCTGGATCCCAAGGTCATCCGTGCGCTGGAAGACTACGCGGCCGGCGGCGGCAAGGTGCTCCTCGACAACGAGTGCAAGGCAGAAATCAAGGGCGCCGAGAAGCTCGGACTCCAGATGGACTACGCCTACCACAACCAGCTCGAGGGCCGACACGGGCAGGAGGACTACACGACCCTCAACTTCATGAAAAACGTCGAGCAGTTGGCGAAGGACCTGCGGAAGAAGCTCGGCGCCCTCGGCATCCAGCCCGTGTTCAACTGCGACAGCCTGGACATCCTGGGCCGCCGACAGGCGTATGGCGACATCGAGTACCTGTTCGCGGTCAACATGTCGCCCGACGCCGAGATGCACTGGAAGAACACCGTGCGGGGCACGGTGGCGACGATCGGTGTGCCCGACGACGGGCGGCCCCTCTACGACGCCATCCTGGGCGGCGAGGCCGCTGGCTTCGAGAGGAAAGGCAAGGAGCTGCGGGCCACGCTCCGCTTCGGCGTGGGGCAGATGCGTGCCTTCGCCCGCACGGCCCGGCCGATCGGCGGCGTGGCCGTCCTCCCGCCGGCCGTGACCCGCGACTACGTGGCGGATGCCCAGGCGCCGATGTTCGTCGAGGTCATCGCCACGCTCGTGGACGCCAAGGGCCAGCCCCTCGCCGGCTCGGCCCCGATGCAGGTGCGCCTCGTGGACCCCCTGGGCGACGCCCGCCACGACCTCTACCGCGCGACCGACCGCGGCCTCCTGCGCCTCCGCCTGCCCCTCGCCGCCAACGACCCCGAGGGCGAGTGGACCATCGAGGTCATTGACCTCCTCGCCGGCGCGAAGGGCACGGCCAGATTCGCGCTCGCGCAGCCGAGGAGCGCCGGCGCCGTGGCGGGGATGACTCACCGGGCCGTGATGTTCGGCGACGACTTCGACAAGACCGGCGGCTTCTTCCGCCGTCACCGCCGCGTGACGCTCCTCACCGGCTCCAGCGACTTCAATGCCCCCGCTGCCCAACGCCTCGCAGAGAACCTGAAGCTCTGGGGCGTCGAATGCGACATCCTGCCCGCCGCCGACGCCAAGAAAGACCCTCAGCCCGAATGGGCGAAGACGATCGGCTGCACCTGGAGCGACAGCTTCGCAGTGCCCGGCCCCTGCGTCCTCCTCGGCAGCCCCGACGACAATCCCATCCTCAAGTTCCTCACCGAGAAGTGCATGGCCGGCCTGATGCAGAAGCCGACGAACGTGCTGCCTTACATGCCCGCGAAGGATGTGTTCCCCGGCCGCGGCCGCGGCTTCGTGGCGTGGCAGATCGACTGCGTGGGGCACGGGGTGGAATCCCTCGCCTGCATCGCCTACGACGCCGAGGGGATGGCCGAGGCGGCCGGCACGCTTTTCGAGGCCGCCTCGAACCTGCGCCCGCTCACCGAGTGGGTCCTGCCCGCCAGCAGCCGCGTCGTGGCAGCCGCGAAGAAGCAGCAGACCACCCCGCCTGTCGAGGCCGCCTGGATCGCCCAGGTTCCCGACCGCGCCATCGGCATGGCCGCGTTGGGAGTCCCGCCTTCAGGCGGCCTTGCCATCGCCACCTTCGACGGCACCCTCACCGCCTTCGACGCCGCGGGCAAGAAGCTTTGGGAGAAGACGACCGAGCACAGCGGGGAGCACATGGCCTTCGCCGCCTCGCCCGACGGCAGGACGCTCGTCGTGAGCGGCGGCTTCTGGCTCGCCGGCTTCGACGCCAGCGGCAAGGAACTGTTCGACAAGAAGGTGTTCCCCGACGACCGCCGCCAATTCGTCACCACCCTCGCCGTCGCGCCCGACGGCGAGACGATCTACGCGGGGACGGGCGACTCGTGCGTCATTGCCTTCGACCGCCGCGGCCGCCGCCGCTGGATCACCCAGGAGCCGAGCTGGGCCGAGTACACCAAGGCCGTCGAAGCCTTCAAGGCCGAGATGAGGGCGTGGGAGCGCAAGAAGGACCCCAACGCCCCCGACAAGCCGAAGCCGCCGAACCACCGCTGGCCCGACCCTTGCCGCCGCGTGGTGCTCTCGAGCGACGGCAAGACCCTGCTCGCCGCGGCGTCGAAGGGCGCGCACCTCTACGACGCCGCGAAGGGCGAGTTCCTCGGCCCAATCGCCGGGGTGAACGGTGTCTACCCGATTCTGGCGGAGGCCGATGGCTTCCTCGCCCACGACGGGAAGAAGAGCGTCCAGCGGGTCTCCGTGGCCGACAGGAAGGTGGCCAAAGGCGTTGCGCTCCCCGCGGCCCAACTCGTCGCCCTCGTGAGAAGAGGCGATGGCTGGCTCCTCGGCACGGAGAGCGACGGCGCGGTTCGCCTCTTCTCCGCCTTGCCCGACAAGCTCGGCGAGGCCGTGTGGACAAGTGTCGCCGACACGCGCATCGTGAAAGAGGTCCATGCCGCAGGTGACACGACGGCCGTCGTCTACTGGGGCGGCACCGTGCGGGTGCTCGACGCGAAGGGCGGCGTGAAGGCCGAGACGCTTCTGCCCAACGACTGCTCGGCCACCGCGCTCGCCGGCGGCCGCCTCGTCGCCGCCCTCGCCGACGGCCGCGTGGTGGCGCTGAAGCTGGAATAGACCCTGCCCATCGGAATCGCTGCTTCTGCCGAGGGTGCGTGTAATCTCCTTCGGTCGGAAAAGCCAGTTGCGCGATACTATCGCGGGCACCCCCAATCCCGCAGCTGACCCAACGCCCGCAGGGCGTGGCGGAGTAAAGCCCACGGCGATGCTTTGGGAGCCGTGGGTAA
>DATKZY010000069.1:0-14147 GCA_035527715.1 Planctomycetota bacterium
CGAGCAGCGCCGCGAGGCGAGCGCCCGCATTCGCCAGCTCATCGCCGACCTGCCGGAGTTCCAGCGGGCGCGGACGGTGCTGCTCTTCGTGTCGCTGCCCGACGAGGCCGACACGCTGGGCATCATCGCCGACGCCCTCGCGGCGGGCAAGACCGTGGCCCTGCCGAAGGTGGACCGCCGTCGGAAGTCGATGGCCGCCACCGTGCTGCGCGACCTGGAGCGCGACCTGGCGCCCGGCGTCTTCGGCATCCTGGAGCCGAAGGGCTCCGAGGTGGTCGCGCCCGGCTCGATAGATTTTGTGCTCGTGCCGGCGCGCGGCTATGATCGCGCGGGCAATCGCTTGGGCCGTGGTGGCGGCTACTACGACCGCTACATGTCCCACCCCGATTTCCACGCGACGCGCTGCGGCATCGGCTTTGCAGCCCAGGTGCTCGACGCCGTGCCCCACGATACGCACGACTTGCCGGTGGAAGTCCTGGTGACTGAGGGCGGGGTGCTGCGGTTTGGCGAATAGGACCTATGTGACCTATACGTCCCATCGAAGGTGGGGCGGCCTCACGCGCAGAGCTTGATGAGGAGGTGTTCGAGGATGGCGCGGGGGTCCATGGCGGAGGTCTTGGAGTCGAGGTCGGCCTGGAGGAGGAGATGGAAGGCGCGAATGAGCTCGCGGCGGGTGCGGCGGCGGGCGTGGGCGACGGTCTGGTCGAAGAAGTAGCCGGGCTTCATGTGGAGGGCCTTGGCGATGGCCTGGGGCGGGTGGCCCAGGTCGAGCAGGGTGCGCGTGTTGATGAGGCGTTCGAGGGCCCAGCGGATCATGGAGATGATGTAGGGCGGCTCGCTGCTCTGGGCGAGCAGGACCTCGAGGACGCGGAGGGCCTTGGCCGGCTCCTTGTTGCCGAGGGCGTCGGTGAGCTTGAAGACGGTGGTGACGGGGAGGTCCTCGACCAGGGCCTCCACGTCCTTCCGTGTGATCGCCTCGCGGGTGCCGACGTAGAGGGCGAGCTTGGCCAGGCTCTGGTCCACGATGGGCAGGTTGACGCCGACGGAGTCGGCGAGGCGTCGTGCCGCGGCGGCGTCGATCCGCTTGCCGTGGGCGCGGGCCCGCGCGGTGATCCAGCGGGGCAGCTCGTACTCGCGGGGCGCGGCGCAGGCGACAACGCGGCCCGCCCTGCGGACGGCGATGCCGAGCTTGTCGTTCTTCGGCAGCTTCTCGAGGACGAGGACCAGGGTGCCCGTCCTCGACGGCTTTTCGAGGTAGGCGAGGAGGGCGTCGCGGGCGTTGGCCGCGAAGCTCGCGGCGTCCTCGACCACGACGAGGCGGCGGGGCGCCAGGAAGGGCGCGGTGCGCAGCTCGTCGAACAGCTCGCGAGGGTCGGCGACCTCGGCGCCGAGGTATTGGCTCAGGGCGAGGTCGGGGTCCGCGTCCTTCACCACGGCCTGGCGGATGGCCTGGAGGGCCTGGGAGCGGGCGAACGGCTCGTCGCCGATGATGGCGTAGACGGGGAGCGGCTCGCCGCGCCGGAGGTGTTGGGACAGGCCGTCGAGGGTCAGGTCGTCGGCCAGGGCTTGCTTGGGCACGTGGTGCTTCCTACAGGGGGCTCATCGTCCTCGTCCTCGAACTCCGCAATTCGCAACCAGAGAAGAGGTGCGGGTCATGTCGTGTCATCGGGGGCGGCCGTGTGGCCGCTGGGGATCTGGATGCCGTACTTTTCCGTGCGGTACTGCAGGGTGCGTCGGGTGAGGCCGAGGAGCTCGGCGGCCCGGGACTGGTTTCCGCCGGTCCTGCGGAGGCTGGCCTCGAGGAGGGTGCGCTCGAAGTCCTCGATGGAGAAGCCGGGCTGGATGAGCCGGGCGGCCACGTCGCCAGGGCTCTCGCGCGAAATGTCGGGGTTCAGCGCGATGTCGTCGGGGCCGAGGGTGTCGCCCTGGGCCATGACGACGGCGCGCTCGATGGCATTCTCGAGCTCGCGGACGTTTCCCGGCCAGTGGTAGGCGACGAGCTTGTGCTGCACGGCGGGCGAGATGCCCTTGAATGCCTTGTTGTTGCGCTTGGCGAAGCGTTCGAGGAAGTGGCCGGCCAGGAGCACGATGTCCTCGCGCCGCTCGCGCAGGGGGGGGAGGAGGATGGGCACCACGTTGACGCGGTAGTAGAGGTCCTCGCGGAAGTCGCCGTCGCGGACGGCCTTTTCGAGGTGGCGGTTGGTGGAGGCGACGACGCGGACGTCCACGGAGAGGGTCTCGGTGCCGCCGACGCGCTCGAACTCGCGCTCCTGGAGGACGCGGAGGAGCTTGGCCTGGAGGGCGGGGGACATTTCGGAGATTTCGTCGAGGAAGATGGTGCCGCGGTGTGCGGCCTCGAAGCGCCCCTTGCGCTGGGCGACGGCGCCGGTGAACGAGCCGCGCTCGTGCCCGAACAGCTCGCTCTCCAGGAGGGTTTCGGGGATGGCGGCGCAGTTGACCTTGATGAGGGGGTGGCCAACCCTGGGGCTGAGGTCGTGGATGGCCGAGGCGACGAGCTCCTTGCCGGTGCCGCTCTCGCCGCGGATGAGCACCGTGGCGTCGGTGGGGGCCACTGTGCGGACGGTTTCGAGGACGGCGGCGATGGCTGGGGAGGAGCCGATGAGGCGCGTGGCCTTGCGCTCGGCCTGGATCTCCTCGCGGAGCGAGCGATTCTCGTCGCGCAGGTGTTGGACCTCGAAGATGCGGCCCAGGGTGCCCAGGAGGCGCTCGGTGTCCACCGGCTTCGTCAGGTAGTCGTAGGCGCCGCGCTTGACGGCCTCGACGGCGTTGGGGATGTTGCCGTAGGCGGTGACGATGATGACGTCGGTGTCGGGGTAGAGCCGGCGGATCTCGTCGCAGAGCTCGACGCCGGACATCTCGCGCATGCGCATGTCGGAGATGACGATGGGGTAGGGCGACTGGGCGAGGAGGGCGAGGGCCTCGGGGGGCGAGCCGGCGACGTCGGCCTGGTAGCCCTCGAAACGCAGGTTCTTGCGCAGCGCGTCGGCCGTTTGCCAGTCGTCGTCCACGATCAGGATGTGGTCAGCCGGCATGGGGTGCCTCGGGGGAATCGGGTTGGAGTGGGATGCCCAGGGTGACGAGGGCGCCGCCGCCGGGCTGGTTGGCGACGGCGAGGGTGCCGCCGTGGCCCTCGACGATGCGGAGCGAGAGGGCGAGGCCCAGGCCCAGCCCGGAGCGCTTGGTGGTGAAGTAGGGCTCGAAGAGGCGCGCGAGGTGGTCGGGCGCGATGCCCGGCCCGGAGTCGGCGAAGGCCACGCGGGCCTCCCCGTTGGCCCGCTCGCTCGTGACCGCGAGGGTCCCGCCGTCGCGCATCGCCTGGATGCTGTTGCGGATGACATTGGCGAAGACCCGGCTCAGGCGGTCGGCGTCGCCCCGGATGGGCAGGGGCCCGGCGCGTTCGCGGCGGAGCTGGACTTTGGCTTCCTCGAACTCGCGCGCGAAGAGGGCCAGCGTGTGGTCGAGCACGGCGTCGAGGTCGCAGGGGCCGAGGGCCAGCTCCGAGGGCCTGGCCAGGAGCACCACGTCGTCGAGGGTGCGGGTGAGGCGGGCCAGCTCGCTGGCGACGATCTCGAAGTTGGCGTGGGCCTCGGCGCGAAGGGCCGGGTCGTCGGACCCCTTGCTGATGAGCCGCTCGAGGTAGCGGCAGGTGAGGGCGATGGTGTTGAGGGGGTTGCGGATCTCGTGGGCGACGCCGGCCGCGAGGTTGCCCAGGCCGATCAGCCGCTCGTCCTTGGCCCGGCGGCGCTCGGCCCTGCCGAGGGCCCTGCGCGCCGACCAGGCGATGGCCGACAGGGCCACGAGCAGCACGGCCTGCGAGAACAGCAGTGCCCACGTCATCTGGCGGTCGAGCCGCGTGAACAGGTGCTCGGTCGGGGCGAGCTGGCGATGGACCACGAGGCCGCCGAGCAACTTGCCCTCGCGCTGGATCGGGGCGGTGAAGCACAGGCAGTTGGGCGGGTCGCCCCTCGCCGCACAGTCGTGGGGCAGGACGTAGACCCGCTCCCTGCCCTCGAGGATGTGGCGGGCACAGACCCGCAGGTCGCGGTGCCCCTCGCGCCGAGCGGGCCAGACCGGCTGGAGCTTGTCGTCCACGACCAGCACGTGCAACTCATGGTCGCCCTGGCGGGCCTCCTCCAGGTCGCACAGCTCGGCCTGGATCTCGTCGGCGATCTCCACGAGGGAGGAGAGGTTGGCGTGGCGGGCCACCAGCCCGCGCAGCCGCGCCAACAGCTGGCCGCCCCGCAACAGGTCCGCGCACTGCTCGGCGTGGCGCACGCTGGCAGTGAGCTCCCTGGCCCGGTGCTCGGACACCACGCGGCGCTTGATGCTCAAGATGAGGACCACGGTTGCCATAATGGCCGCGACGCTGAGGAGCGATAGCACCCACAGCGCCCGAACCGTCCGCTGTCTCGACGAGGGCATACGTGCCTTTCGCTCGTGAAATGGGTCGCGCACCCGTCCCTTCGAATATAGGCCGGGGACGCCGGCGCTGTCAAGCTCGGTTGACTCTGCCCGAGGGGTGCCTATAATCAAGGGGACTGGATGAATGGATGGTTGGATGAATGGATGGTTGTCAGAGTCCACCGCGTCCGCTCAGTCATCCACTCACCCAATCGTCCGTCCATCCCCCTTGACACGCACCCATCGCTCCTGGAAGAGGTCCCATCGTCATGAGCACACCCCGGCCGATCGAGGGGATCAGCATTCGCGCCCTGCCGCTGGCCGTGTTCGCCCTGGTCCTCCTCGTGCCCTTCCTCAACTTCGAGTTCACGCTGTACCGCTCGACGCTGAAGCTGTTCGTGTTCCAGACGGCGACGACGCTGTTGTGGGGCTACCTGCTGTGGGAGTGGGCGGCGGGGCGCCTGGGGCGCGCCGCGGGGGCGTGGCCGGCGTGGTGGCTCTTCGTGCCCGTGGGGGCGTGGGTGGCCTGGGGCCTGGCGACAGCGGTCTGGTCGCCCCAGGGCTGGCTCGCCACGGGCTGGGTCGTGCAGGGGGCCTACGGGGCCGCCGGCGCTCTGGGCCTGGCCCTGCTGCTGCGCGACGCCGGGCACCGGCGGATGTTCGTGGCCGCCGGCAGCGCCGTGGCCTTCGCCCTGGCCTTCTTCATGGTGCTGTACTACGGGGAGCCCCGGGCGACGTTTCTCGGCGACATTGACCACTTGCCCGGGCGCGAGGCGGGAGCGGCGTTTCTCCTCCTGCCCACCCTCGTTGTGGCGGCGCTGCTGTACCGCCGCGCGAAGGACGAGGGCGAGGCCGCCGCCGGCTACCGGGGCGTGATCTGGCTCACCGTGCTGCTCGTCGTGCTGCTGCTGGCCGGCGTGCGCACGCAGGTGCCGGCGTGGCGCTACGGCGTCGGAGCGGGCCTCCTGGTGCTCCTGTGGCTGCTGCTGCCGCGCTGGCGCCTCGTGGCGGCCGTGCTGGCCCTCGCCCTGGCCCTGCTGGCCGCCGAGCGCGAGATGAAGCAGGGCCTGAGGGCGGCCGAGTACTGGGACGACTCGGGGGCCACCCGCCGCGCCGTGCTCGACGCCGCCGAGTGGCGTCTCGTGCGGCAGGCCCCGCTCGCCCGGCTGCTCGCGGGGAACGGTGTGGGGACGCTTCGGCTGGCCCTGGACCGCGAGCGCCCGGTGTGGACCCATGCGGTGTCCTACGGCGACGAGGTGGTGGGCCACGCGCGCCGCCAGCTCACCGAGGAGCTCTTCGAGCGCGGCGTGGCGGGCGTGGCGATTGCCGTCGTCCTGGGCCTCGCCTGGGTGGTGGCGGGCGGCCTCGCCTTCGTGCGGGCGCGCGACCCATTCGACTCGGCCCTCGGCGCCGGCCTCGCCGGCGCCGGCGTGGCCCTCGGCGCCTTCGCCTGCTTCTCGAACGGGGCCATCGGCTTCGGCTCCGGCATGATCTACTGGGTCGGCCTCGGGGTGCTGGGGGCGCTCAGCGTCGAGTGCGGGCGGCCGGCCGGGCTGAGCTGGTCGCCCGAGGAGGAGGCCTGGCGCGGCGAGGGCGAGCCGCGCCTCCGCAGGGGCAGGGCGACGGCGGCTGCCGCGGCCATCCTCGCCGTTGCCCTGGCCTGGGTTGCCCTCGCCGCGAGACCCTTCTGGGCCGAGTACTGCCTGCGGGACGGCCAGAAGGAGGACGACGCGGCCCAGCGCCTCTTCGCCCAGAAGCGGCTCGCCGAGCAGACCCTCGTGCACCACCGCGCCGCGGCCACGCGGGCACTCGCCGGCCTCGACGGCAAGCTGCGCGCCGCCGAGGACGCCCTTCGCGCCGCTGCCGCCGCCCACGACGACGCCCTCAAGGGCGGCGGCGCCGACGCGGCGGCCAAGGCCCTCGCCGCGAAGAGAGCGGCCGCTGCCGCCGCACTCGACAGGGCACGCAGCGGCGCCCTCCAGGCCCGCGACAACGTGGCCTCCGCCATTCGCCAGGTCGAGGAGACCCTGCGCGGCGCCACCGACGAATACGAGCAGGCCGCGCGCCGCACCGACGGCCTTCTCGGCCGCGCCGCACGCCTGAGCCTGGGCAGCCGCGTGTGGCTCGACGCCGAGATCGGCCAGGCCCTCTCCGACGTCGCCCGCGACAAGCCCGAGGAGGCCGCCCGCCGCCTCGACCGCCTCGACGCCCTGTGCGGACCGGTCTTCGACTTCGACGTCCAGCGGGCCGCCTGCCACGTGATGCTGGGGCGCCGCGCCGAAGGCAAGGACGCCGAGCGCGCCAGGAGCCAGCACTTCGCCCAGGCCCACGCGCTCTACCGCCGCTACGCCGCCAAGAACCCCTTCGGAGCCAGGTGCACGCTCTTCAGCCCGAGGGTGCCCTTCTACGAGGGCTGGCACCGGCTCATCACCGACGAGATGGCCCGCAAGAACCCGCTCGCCCCGGCCTGGGCCGCCGACTTCGTGGCCGCCACGAGCGAGGGGCTCCGCTGGCTCCCCCGCCACTACGGCCTGCTCCTCCTCCGCGCCGACGTGCTCTACTGGCTCCGCCGCCCGGAGGCCGCGCGCGGCGACGTCGAGGCCGCCTCGGCCATCATCGAGGAGGCCATCGCCAACACCGACCCCCGCTTCGCCCTCACGCGGGCCACGCTCTACTTCGAGCTGGCCAACGCCAACCTCCGCTGGAACCGCGACAAGGCCCTCAAGGCCGCCAACCAGGTGTTCCTCGAGCGCACCAACCCCAACGACCCGCAGACGAAGGACGTGCATCGCAAGGTCCACCGCATCCTCACCCGGCTCAAGCAGCTCATGGACAAGCCGCCCAAGCCGCCCGACCCCAAGGCCCCCGCGCCGCCGAAGGCCGAGGAGGAAAAGCCGGCGGACGAAGACACGAATGGCACGTAGCGCGGCCTGGCAAGGGCTATGGCCTCTAACAGAGCGAGCTACTGGCCCCCGGAGTGTCATTCCGAGCTTGGCGAGGAACCTTTCAGGGGAGCGGCCGAATCAGGAGGTCCCCGGCCCGTTTGGTGCAGCAGGCCATTGAAAGATCGTTCGACAGGCTCACGATGACAAGCTCTGCGGGTGGTTCATTGTTCTGGAAGCCTTCGCATGCACTTCCGTAGCCTGCGCCTTCAGCTTTCACTCCTGGCTCTGCTGTCCTGCTCCGCGCGAGCGGCCGAGGGACCCCCCGTCACCCTCCGCTACTTCCTCGGCTGGACGCTCGGCGCGGGCGACCAGGACGTCATCCAGGAGTTCGAGCGCCGCAACCCCGGCATCCAGGTGGTTGCCGGCCTCAGCGCCTCCCGCAACATGGTCGAAGACCCCCAGCGCCTCCTGTGCGCCATCGTCGGCGGCGACCCGCCCGACCTCGTGATCTTCGACCGCTATGCCGTGGCCGAATGGGCCGCACGCGGCGCCTTCCGGCCCCTCGACGACTTCGTCGCGCGCGACCGCGGCAAGCCCGATGGCATCCAGCCCGACGAATACTTCCCCGCCTGCTGGGACGAGGCGCGATGGCAGGGCTCCGTCTACGCCATCCCCACCGGCACCGACAACCGCGCCCTCTACTACAACAGGGACCTCCTCGTCGCCGCCGGCCTCGTGGACGCCACGGGCGAGGCCAAGCCGCCCCGCACCTGGGACGAGTTGGAGGACTACGCCCTCAAGCTCAGCGAATTCACCCGCGACGCCCGCGGCGCGATCACCGGCATCCGCCGCATCGGCTTCATCCCCAACTACGGCAACGCCTGGTTCTACTTCTACTCCTGGCTCAACGACGGCGCGCTCCTCAGCCCCGACGGCCTCACCTGCACCCTCGGCTCCCCCGAGAACGTCGAGGCCATGCAATACGTCACCGACCTCTACGACAAGCTCGGCGGGGCACGCCTTGTCGAGGCATTCCGGTCCGGCTTCCAGGGCGGCGAGCTGGATCCCTTCCTCACCGGCCGGGTGGCGATGAAGATCGACGGCAACTGGGTGCTCAACACCATCGGCGTGTTCCGCCGCGAGCTGAACTTCGCCGTGGCGCCCGCCCCGCTGCCCCGCACCCGCCTCGAGGCCGGCAAGCCCTACATCTCCTGGGCCGGCGGCTGGGCGTGGGTGATCCCCAAGGGCGCGCGCCACCCCGACGAGGCCTGGCGCCTCATCCAGTGGCTCGCCAGCGAGGAGGCCGCCATCATCCTCCACGACGCCGTGCGCGAGGCCAACCAGGCCCAGGGCAAGCTCTTCATCCCCGGCCTCAACGCCAACCGCAGGATCACCCAGACCCTTTACCGCCGCTACCTGGCCGAGGACCCCAACGTCGAGCAGAAGTTCCGCGACGCCTACCAGGTGTTCATGAACCTGCTGCCCGAGAGCCGCTACCGGCCCATCACCCCCGTCGGCCAATTCCTCTGGAACCAGCAGGTCCAGGCCATGGAGGCCGCCATCTACCACCGCGGCTCCGTCGCCCAGGTGCTCCAGCGCCACGCCGCCGAGGTCCAGCGCGAGCTCGACCGCGTCCACCGCGCGCCCACGGGGGCACGGGTCAACTGGTCGGTGCCGCTGGCTGCCTACGTCGCGCTCCTGGTCGCCGTGGCGCTGGTGCTCTGGTGGCGCCACCGACGCCAGAGCCGCAGCCGCGGCTACTTCCGCCGCGAGCAGCGGGCGGGCGTGCTCTTCGCTCTCCCCTGGCTCATCGGGTTCATCGTCTTCACCGGCGGCCCCATCGTCTTCTCGTTCCTCATCAGCTTCTGCGAATACGATGTGCTCTCCCCGGGGCGCTGGGTCTGGCTCGACAACTACCGCTACCTCCTCTCCAGCGACCCCGTGTTCTGGAAATCGGTCGCGAACACCTGCTTCATGCTCATCGGCGTGCCGCTCGGCATGGCCGTGAGCCTGGGGCTCGCCATGCTCCTGAACCAGAAGGTCAAGGGCATGTCGGCCTGGCGCACCCTCTTCTACCTCCCGGCCATCATGCCCGGCGTCGCCTCGGCGCTCCTCTGGATGTGGATGTTCCAGCCTACCGACGGCATCCTCAACCGCCTGTTCGACCTCGTCGGGCTGAACTGGCTGCTGAAGCTGATCGGCGTTCAGGTGCCCGTCCTGTGGCTTCAGAGCGAGGCGACGAGCAAGCCGGCCATCATCCTCATGGGGCTCTGGGGCGCGGGGGCGGGCATGATCATCTGGCTCGCCGGCCTCAAGGGCATCCCCGAGCACCTCTACGAGGCCGCCGAGATTGACGGCGCGGGACGCTGGCAGAAATTCCGCCACGTCACCCTCCCCATGCTCACCCCGTACATCTTCTTCAACCTCCTGATGGGCATGATCGGCACCCTCCAGGTCTTCGAGAGCGCCTACATCATGACCAACGGCGGCCCGGTGAACAGCACGCTGTTCTTCGCCCTGCACCTCTTCAACAACGCCTTTCGCTTCTTCCGCATGGGCCAGGCCTGCGCCATGGCCTGGGTCCTTTGCCTCATCGTCCTTGCCATCACCATCGTCCAGCTTCGCACCGCCAGGATGTGGGTGCACTATGAAAGCGAGTGAATCCGCAATCCGTAATTCGGTAACACTTCAGCCGTCTGAAGTTTCTGCCCCCACCGACCTCGCGTCGGTGGAGCAAGGATTGACAACTGCGCAGGGCGTCCCTCACCCCCCATCCCCCTCTCCACTTTGGTGGAGAGGGGGCGAGGGGGTGAGGTGTGGCGCCGTGGTAGTTGGCAAACATCACCCCACCGAGACAAGCTCGGTGGAGGCGAGGACGCGGCGAAGTCATGGCACTTCAGCCGGCTGAAGTGCTACGGGATAAGTAATTCGCAATCCGTAATCCGTAAGCAGAACGGATCTGCCGTGGTTGAGTCGCGTGGCATACGCGGGGTGGCGAGGCGCCTGACGCTCTACGCCCTCCTCATCGGCGGCTCGATCCTCTTTTCGATCCCCTTCGGTTGGCTCCTGCTGTCGAGCTTCAAGCCGAACGAGGAGCAGTACAAGCGCTGGCTGCCACGCACGCCCTCCGCCGCCGTCGCGTCGCCCTACGTCGCGCGCGACGAGTTCGCGGCAGTCTCGCGGCCCCGGCCCTGTCCCGCCTCGCGCTGGGACGAGTTGCAGGCGCCCCTCGTCGAAGACGTCGCTCGCGCGGTGGACGCGGCCAAACTCCCTCCCGCCCCCGTGCCCGAGGCCGACCTCCGCGAGGAGACCATCCAAGGCGTCTTCCTCGGCGCCGCCGAGAACCTCTCCGACGCCGCCTGGTTCGAGTCCATCGAAACCCTCCGCCAGAAGTGGGCCGCCCGGGTCACGCCGCACCTCGTCGCCGAGTGCCGCGACAAGGCCTACAAGCGCCTCCTCATCGGCCCGGTGCGCGCCAGGAGCGTCGAGCAGCACGAGGAGGGCCTCCGGCGCGGCGAGCCGATCTCGGCCCTGTGGCAGGCCGCGGGCGCCGCCCTCACCGAGCAGACGGCCGAGGGCCGCCCCTGCGCGCTCCTCGCCTACGACTTCCGCGAGGCCGACCGCCGCCAGGCCACCCTCTCCGCCGTCTTCCCCGTCGGCTTCCCCGTCGCCAAGCTCAAGAAGCTCGTCCTCAGCATCCGCCCCGACCACTCGTGGAACGCCCTCGACTGCACGCTCGAGGCCGACGGCCAGCGCTGGACCAGCGCCGAGCCCTCCAACGCCGGCAACGACCAGTGGCAGGACATCGTGTGGCAGCTCCCCAGCGACGACGACGCCTCGATGAAGGTCAAGAGCTGGATCGTCCTCGACCCCGCCGGCCCCAGCGACTTCCGCGAGCCGGGCAAGCTCCGCGTCACCCTCACCCTCCGCGTCCGCAGCCGCGCCGCCGCCTGGGGCACCAAGCTGTGGAACAACTTCCGCTGGGCCTTCAAGTACATGCCCTTCTGGCGCTACACCGCCGTCAGCTTCTTCCTGTGCTTCATGAACATCCTGGGCCAGCTCGTGGGCAGCTCGCTCGCCGCCTACGCCTTCGCCCGTCTCCGCTGGCCCGGCCGCGAGTTCTGCTTCCTCCTCGTCCTCGGCACCCTCATGCTCCCCGGCGCCGTCACCATGGTGCCCAGCTTTCTCATCTTCAAGACCCTTGGCTGGTACAACAGCCTCCTCGTCCTCTGGGTGCCCAGCTTCTGCGGCTCCGCCTTCAACATCTTCCTCCTCCGCCAGTTCATGCGCGGCATCCCCAAGGACCTCGAGGACGCGGCGAAGATTGACGGCTGCTCGTTCTTCGGCGTCTACCGCCACGTGGTCCTCCCCAGCATCCGGCCCGCGCTGGCCACCATCGCCATCTTCGCCTTCATGGGCTCCTGGAACAACTTCATGGGCCCGCTCATCTACCTCAACGACCAGTCGAAGTACCCGCTGGCCCTGGGCGTGTTCGGCCTCCAGACCCAGGCCGGCTCGAACTACGGCCTCATCATGGCCGCCAGCGCGCTGATGGCCCTGCCCCTCGTCGTCGTGTTCTTCTTCTGCCAGCGCTACTTCATCCAGGGCATCACCCTCACCGGGATGAAGAATTGACACCCACTGAAACGCCACGACTTCAAGCTCCTCCTCATCGGCGACTGATTGGCGTAGACAACGCGGCGCGGATGTGATACCATCAGGCGAGCGAGACGAAGGAGGGAACGAGATGCTCCGCGGAACCCTGCCCGGCCATCTGATGCTTCGCTCTGCCCTCATCGCACTTGCGTGCCTTGCGTTGGCCGGCTGCGGCTCCGGCGAAGAGGCCACCAAGCCTGGTGCCGAGGCGGAGCCGCGGACATGGATCGTCAATGTGGGCGAAGCCCACGACGCCGTTGCTCAGGCGTCCCTGGCCGATTACGACGAAGCAGTTGCCCGCTGGTGCCGATGCCGGGCATATGAGAAGCTCGCGGTTGCCGAGGAACTCCTTCGGGATCTGGCCAGCAGGGAGTCCGTCATATCACCAGCGGGCGCCCAGAAGGCGGAGGCAGGCAACGACTTGTCGCGTGTTGCCGGCCGCGCCGAGCTTGCGCTCGAGCGCCTCCTGGGCGTTGCGTTGCCGGGTCCACGTCCAGATTCCTCGGCTGAGGACCTGGCTAAGGTGCATGCGGAGGCATCCCGATTGGTGGAGGCATGCCGCAGCGGCATCATGGCTGGCGTGGCTGACCATCCGGTCCCGCCGCAGGAGTTCGAGAGGCTCAAGCGGAAGTACCGTGGCAAGATCGACACCGGCATCTTCATCGCGACCTGGAAGAATACCCAAGCAATGGAGGACCTTCTCGGCGAATGGCCGCCGATCGGCAGGAAGATGGAAGACCTAGTTTCCATCATCGGTGCCAAGGGCGAGCCACGTAAGCGCGAGGATGGCACGGATGTGGTGAGATACATCATCCGCGAGGACTTGAATGGCGCCGGTTTCTCCTTCGGCGTGCAGGACGGCATTATCCGCTCGGTCTCGCGATGGGGGCTTGAGTGAGACTACGCCTCGGAGAGCAGGGCCGGGGCGACGGTCCTGCCCGTGCCTGGAGAGATGCCACCTGTCGTGGCCCGGGGGCAGAGGAGTGATAGGGTGACCGACATTGCCCGCACGGCCCTCGTGGCTGCGCGTGCTCTTTGGGCGCTGTGCTTCCTAGCCGGCGGCGTGTGCGAGGCCGCCGAGTTTACCCCGCTCGAACGCGGTACTGCGCTCCTGAGAGAGCCCGAAGCGTACGCGCGCCTTCAAGGCGTCGAGGCATTGGAGAAGTCGAAGGACAGGCGTGCCCTGGACCACCTGATCCGCGCCTTGAGCGACCCAACCTGGGCCGTCCGCCTGAGAGCGGCTGAGGCGCTGGGGAAGGTGGGCGACGCACGGGCCGTCGAACCGTTGATCCGCTGTGTGGAGGAGGGCAACGCGGACATGCGCAAGACCGCCCTCGATGCGCTCGTGAAGCTCGGCGAGCCCGCGGTCGAGCCGCTTGTCGCCTGCCTGAGGGATCCCGACCCGATGGTCCGCCAGAGGGCGGCCGAGACTCTGCCGAAGTTGAGCTGGGGGGAGGCAGACGACGTACAGCGAGCCGCGATCCTGTTGGCCAAGGAGGACTGGCGCGCTCTGGATGGCCTCGGCGTGTCCGCGGTGGAGCCTCTCGTTGGCTGGTTGGGAAGCAGCAATCCTATGGACCGCCACAGGGCCGCTCAGCGGCTGGGAAGCCTGAGGGACCCGAGAGCCGTCGAGCCTCTGATTGCCTGCCTGAGCGGCGACGACGCCGGGTTGCGCAAGCTGGCCGCGGAGGCGCTTGGCAAGCTTGGGGACGCACGGGCGGTCGAGCCCCTGATCCGCTGCCTGAGGGATCGCGATCAATACGTTAGCAGGGTAGCGCCGGCTGCGCTGGGGGACCTGGCTGACGCGCGCGCCGTCATTCCATTGATCGAGTGCCTGAAGAGCGATGACGTCTATGTCCGCCTGGCAGCCGCTAAGGCACTGGGGAAGCTGGGTGACGCGCGGGCCATGCAGCCGTTGAGCCATTGCCTCAGAGATGATGACGAAAGCGTGCGTAAAGCTGCGGCCACTGCGCTCGACAAACTCCGCAAGCAGCCCGGCAAGAGGTGAGCGGGGCCGCCTTGGTCGGCTAGCGCTGCCTGGGCGAGGGGTGCGTGTAATCTCCTTCGGTCGGAAAAGCCAGTTGCGCGATACTATCGCGGGCACCCCCAATCCCGCAGCTGACCCAACGCCCGCAGGGCGTGGCGGAGTAAAGCCCACGGCGATGCTTTGGGAGCCGTGGGTAA
>DATKZY010000070.1:0-24944 GCA_035527715.1 Planctomycetota bacterium
CGCGGGCGGCCAACGCTTCTGCCGCCCCCTGCGGGGGCTGGACCGTGGCCCGCCCAGTCCACGGGCTTACGCCCGTGGCTACCTTCTGACGCCCCTGACGGGGCTGGGAGCGCCCATCCGCAGAGATGTGGGCAAAGATGAGGGCGAGGCCATGGGCTACCCCATGCGAGCCTTTCAGGCTCCAGATAAGACCGCTCTGCCTGCAATTCCGGCTCGCACCCGAAACCCCCACGCGGGTGTTGCAAAACGCCGGCCGCCGTGGTAGGTTCTCCTGCGCGGACGACGGGCCGTGGCGCGCCCTTCCGGGCCATCGGCGAGAACGCGGCGTTTGACCAAAGGAGCTGACATGCGAGCCGGGCAGGGCCTTCTCACAACGGCGGTGGCGCTCTCCGTGCTGACGGCGACGCACGGCGCCGCGCGCGGCGGCGACGCGTCGGCCGCCCTCCCGCGGCACAGGATGGGCACACTCGTCATCCAGACCGCACCGAACGCCACGGTGAAAGTCACCCAACTCCGCCACGAGTTCTGGTTCGGCACCACCATCAACCGGCGGATGTTCGCCGACCTCGACAACCCAAGCCCCGACGCACAGAAGTATCTCGAAATCCTCAAGACCCACTTCAACTCGGCCGTCCACGAAAACGAGATGAAGTGGTATTCCACCGAGCGCAACGCCCCAGGCGACCCCGACTACTCGAATGCCGACCGCATGCTCGCGTGGTGCGAAAGGAACGGCCTGGCGATGCGCGGCCACGCGATCTTCTGGGGCATCGAGCGCTACGTGCAGCAATGGCAGAAGGGCCTCGACGACGACGCGCTCCGCAAGGCCGTCGAGCGGCGGGCGAAAGAGGTCACTGCCCACTACAAGGGCCGCATCGCCGAGTTCGACGTGAACAACGAGATGATGCACGGCGACTACTATGCGAAGCGCCTCGGCCCCGGCATCGTCGCCGACATGTTCCGCTGGGCCAGGGAGGGCAACCCCGACGCCCGCCTCTACGCCAACGACTACGGCATCCTCCAGTCGGGCGGCGAGGCGTATGCGAAGCACATCCAGGGCCTGCTCGACCGCGGCATCCCCGTCGGCGGCATCGGCATCCAGGGCCACAGCGGCGGCCACATTGACCCCGCCAGGGTCAAGGCCACCCTCGACCGCCTCGGTCGCTTCAAGCTCCCCATCAAGATCACCGAGTTCGACATGAACACGAAGGACGAGCGGGCGAAGGCCCGCGGCCTCGAGGCCCTCTACCGCACCTGCTTCGCCCATCCCGCGGTGGACGGCATTCTGATGTGGGGCTTCTGGCAGGGCTGCCACTGGCGCCCCGACGCCGCGCTGTGGACGAAGGACTGGACGCCCACCCCCGCCGCCGAGGTCTATCGGCGCCTGGTCTACGAGGAATGGTGGACGCGCTTCGAGGGGAAGGCCGACGCCGCCGGCCGCTGCGAGGTCCCTGCCTTCTTCGGCCGCCATCGCGTCGAGGCCGGCGGCAAGGCCGTCGAGGTCGAGCTTCTCAGGAGCGAGGGCAGCAAGAGCGTCGAGCTGGGCCGCCCATAGCGCCGCCTCGCCTCCACCCAAGCCCTGTGGGGAACCTCTCGCCCCAGAATGTGTCCAAGGAACCAAGGGAGGGCGTGGTCCGGGGGGTGTGGGCCGGAGTTGTAGGTAGACCTGTTTCTCTCTGGAGCCTGAAAGGCTCGCATAGGATAGCCCAGGGCAACGCCCTGGGAACGAAACCATCCCGGGCGCAGCCCTGAAAGGGCGGAATAGAGGCGCCCTATCTCGCCCTTTCAGGGCTTTGTCAAATGGGCCACCTGGACCCAGGGCGTTGCCCTGGGCTATCCTATCACGCCCCCTTGGGGCTACGGAATCTGCCTACAGTTCCGGCTCGCACCCGTGGTCAGGGCGCGTCGGGAGAGCCATACCATTCGTCTGAGGGAATGCCGATGTTCCGTCGCTCACTCGGTTCCGTTGGCGTGCTGCTTCTCTCCACAGCGGTCCTGCTCGAAGCGGGCGAGGCACGCTGCGTCGCCGGCCAGCTCAAGAGCCTCGACGCCTGGAAGACGCTTGGGCGGCAGGGCTGCCTCCTCATTCGCTCCCAGGCGCGCTGGGACGCCATCCAAGAGCTCTTCACCGGCCTCGGCTGGGAGAAGCTCACGCCCAACCCGCTCGCAAACGTGGACTTCGCGCGCGAGCAGGTCGTGTGCCTCTTCCGCTCGGGCGACGAGGCCGACAAGTTCACTGTCCGCCGCCTCAAGCCCGACCCCAAGCAAACCGAACTGGACGTGGTGATGAGCTACATCATCTACAAGTCGCACGTCGCGACACCGCCCAAGTGGAACTTCCTCCTCGTCGCCCTCCCCCACTCGCCGAGCGTCAAGGTCACCGTCGGCACCTATCACCCGCACAACGGCGGCGCCTACCCGACCCCCGACAAGGCGCAGCTCGAGTGGTCGGAGACGTTCGGCCCCGCCGAGGGCGATGTGGTGGACGGCCTGCGAGGAACCATCCGCGCCGACAAGGACGCGGTGAAGGCGGGCGACGACATTCCCGTCGAGTTCAAGCTCGACTTCGACAACTCCGCCGCCGTCAAGCCCTGGCACTTCGCCCTGAAGCTCGGCTCGGCCTACGTGTGGGACGGCAAGTACTCCAACGGCTATCGCAACCACGCCTTCCTCGTCGAGACGCCCGACGGCCAGAGCTTCTTCCTCCGCCGGCCCGAGCAACTGGAGTGGCGCAAGAATGTGCCGCACCCCGTCGAGGTCGCGGCGGGCAAGCCCTACGTCCTCCCCGAGTGGGTTGAGGGCAAGACCTTCAAGTCGCTCAAGGCCCTCGGCCTCGACACCACGAAGCCCGGCGTCTACCGCATCACGGGCATCTACATGGAGTCCGCCGGCGGCGGGCAGGACTTCCGTTCCCGCGAGACGGTCTCCCTTTGGGGCGGGAACTTGGCAACGAGCACGATTCAGGTGACGGTCAAGTGACGACGCCCGTCCTGGGGCGGACGGGCGTCGCCTGGCTTCGCATCGGTGGGAGGGGCCGGGGCTCGTCCCCGGCGCCGGTCGCCTACTTCTGGGGGGCCTCGGCCTCCTTGATTTTCTTCTCAAGCTCGTGGACCTGCTCGCGAATGTCCTCGCGCTCCTTGATGGCGGCGGCGAGGTCGGGGTTGGCTTTCTCGAGTTCCCGCGCCTTGGTGTCGTAGGCCTCGCGCGCCTCGTCGCGGGCCTTGCGCGCGGCGCTGATGGCCTCGGCTTGGCCCGCCTCGTCGCGGGCCTTGCGCGCGGCGTCGCGCTTCTCTGAGGCCGCCTTGACGTCGGCGTCGTCGCCCTTCTCGATAGCGTGACGGATCTCGTCGAGTTTGGCCCTGGCCTCCGCCCTGGCCTTCTTGGCCTCCGGCGTGTCGTCCTTGCTCGCATCGAGCTCGGCCTGGACGCGCTTCGCGTCGTCGTTGGCCGCGAGCTTCTCCTTGACGAGCTTGGCGAATGCCTGCTCGGCCTCATCGCGGGCCTTGGTGGCCGCGACGTAGGCCTCGTCGCCTGCCTTCTTCTCCGCGTAGGCCGCCTCCGCCTTCTTGCTGGCCTCGTGCAGCGCCGCCAGGTCGGGCGCCTTGCGGAGCTCGGCACGCAGAGCGTCGCGCTTCGCGCGGACGGCATCCTCCTTCTGCTTGAGCTCGGCCAACTGCTTCTTGAGGGCATCCACGTCCGGAGCCGCCGCTTCCCCTCCCCAGGCGACGCCGGCCGCGCACACCAGTCCCGCGCACAACCACCTCAACACTGCCTTCCGCACTTGCATCCTCCTTTGCGCATGAGGCGGACAACGCTCCCTGCCCGACACGCCGGCCGCATCGGCGCGCCTATGGTAAGGGATCGCGGGCGAGAAGTCCAACCCCTCCACTCGTTTTCCTCGGCCGGCGCCGCTTCGTGGGCTGCCTCCGCCGCTCGTGCTCACGGCTCGCCCTGCCGGCGCAGGTGCGCGGCCAGGAAGGGCGCGGCGAGAGCCCAGTCGAGGCAGTGGCCCCCCGGGTGGAGGGCGTAGTCGAGATTGGCCTCGGCGCCGAGGAGCTGGTAGGCGCGCCGCACGGTCGCCGCAATGTGGTCGCGGTCGGCGGGTGTGATCAAACCGTCTTTCTCGCCGGCCTGGAGCTGCATGGGCCGCGGGGCGATGAGGGCGAACAGCTCCGGCACGTCGCCGTAGCGCAGCAGGCCGAAGGGGTATTGGATCCCGCACGACGAGAGCTTGAGCGAGCGCTCGCGGAAGTGGTTCATGCAGCCGCTGGCGACGCACGCCTTGATGCGCGGGTCGGCGAGGGCGAGCCACATGGCCGTTCGCCCCCCGTAGCTGTTGCCGATGCAGCCCAGGCGGGCGGGGTCCACCTCGGGCCGCGCGGCCAGGGCGTCGAGCGCCGCCTGCCCATCCTGGACGTGGAGGGCGATGACGTTGAGGCCGTACATGCCGGCGGCCATCTGGATGACGTTGCACTTGTCGCGGCCCGTGCCTGCGACGGGCAGGTGGCCGTCGCGGCCGTGCCAGCCCCACCACGCGGGCGCGAGCACCACGTAGCCCTCGCGGACGGCTCGGAGTGCGTAGGCCTCGGGGCCGGCCGGGCCGTCGTCGCCGGCCCGCAGGCCGCACACGCTGTCCATGCCGTGGCGGGCGTGGCCGTGCGAGGCGACGAGGCCCGGCCGCCGCTCGCCCGGGCGCAGATCGCTCGGCACCAACAGGTACGCCACGAGCGTGGAGAAGCGGGTCACAGGAACACGCAGCACGTGCCGCGTGTGGCCCTCGGCGGCAACGGTCTCCACGACCTCGACCTGGGGCGTCACCCGCTCGGGCACCGGCCCCAGGAGCGAGAGCACCTTCTCGCGGAAGCGGCGCTGCCACGCGGCGAATTCCTCGCCCTCACGGTAGACCATGCTCGGCGGGCACGCCTCCCCGTAGGCGTCCAGGAAGTCCACGAACGACTGCGGCTTCACCTCAGCCCTCCTGGTTCTCCCCTCCCCTGCGGCTCAGTATATCGGGCGCAGGGGCACAGAGGCAAGGTCCCATCGTCGCCCACGTCTTCTTCGGCCCTCTTGCAGCCCCCGAATGGGGGCGACCGGGCCATAGCCCAGAGCCTGCCCTGAGCGAAGCCGAAGGGACGACCGAAGGGAGCCCTGGGACAAGGCCGCCCGACCATGGAGCCCCCAACGGGGGCGATTCAGGCGCTATGAGACGCCCCCTTCGGGGGCTTGCGTGGGGAGGGCACCCGATCCCAGGGCTCCCTTCGGTCGCCCTGGGCTACGGCTGGCTCGCCCGCCTTCGCGGGCTACGCAGCTACGCGATGTGGGCAAAGACCAGAGGCAAGGCCAACTTGCCGAGCATTGACAAGACTCGGCGGTGATGCGATGATGGTCGAGAGCGGGGGAAGGAGCAGCCCAGGCCTTCTCTCGTGACGTGCGCGCGCCGCGCGCGTGCTGGCGGGGATGAATGGATGGGTGGATGGGTGCCAGGCAGTCATCCATTCATCCACCCATCCAATCATCCTCCTCGGCTGCGGCCACAGGCCATCGTGAGAAAGACGCTGCAATGGGGTTCACATACTGCGAACGCCTCGCCGCCCTGCGGGCCGCCAAGCAGGCCCAGACCCGCGAGAAGTGGCAGCTCATCGGGAGCATGGACCACGACGACTGGGCATTGGTCCTCCCCCCGCCCGACCGCCGCGAGGTGATCCAGACCATCAGCGGCTCGGGCATGCCCATCACCGACGTGAAGCTCAAGGGCTACGAGCCGAAGCCGAACCACCCCAGCGGCGGGTTCTTCGGGGCACGAGCCGGCGGCGAGAACTTCCGCGCCTTGCTCGACGCTCATCCGCCCTATGTGGACCCCGACAGCTCGCTCGCCGGCGCCTACATGGCCAACTTCATGTCGTACCGCAAGCCCCACTGGAACCCCGACATCGTCGTGCCGCAGCACCTGCGCGACCTCCAGGCGAAGTATCAGCTCGGTGCGGGCATAGGCGCAGTCCAGCACTTCTGCCAGGACCTCGCCATCGGCCTCGAGCTCGGCTGGGGCGGACTCCTCGACAAGATTCACCATTACCAGCCGCTTCACCCGGACGCGGCCTCTTCGTCACGCGTCACGCGTCACGCGTCCGGAGCTGACTTCTACGCAGGCTTGGAGCACGTTGTTTCTGGCATGCAGGACTGGATCCGCCGCACAGCCGCCGCGGCCCGCGAGAAGGCGAAGGCGGAGAGGCGGCGAGCCGTCCGCAAGAACCTCCAGGAGTTGGCCGAGATCAACGAGCGGCTCGTGACCGAGCCGCCGCAGAGCTTCCGCGAGGCATGCCAGTGGATGCTCTGGTATCAGATGGCCGCGCGGATGTTCGATGGCAGCGGCTCGCTCGGCCGCCTCGACACGCTGCTCCGGCCCTTCTACGAGCGCGACACGGCGGCAGGCATCCTCGACGACGAGGCGGCCATCTTCCACATCGCCTGCCTGCTGCTCCGCGACACCGCCTACATCCAGCTCGGCGGCCCCGACGAAACGGGCCGCGACGCCACGAATCCAGTCTCGTTCCTCGTCCTGGAAGCCGTGCACAGGTTGAGGATTCCCGCAAACGTCGGCGTCTGCGTCGGCCCGGGCATTGACCCGAGGCTCCTGCGGCGCGGCGTGGAGATCCTGCTCGCCGACAAGACGGGCATCCCGAAGTTCCTCGGCGTCGTGAACACGGCGAACGGCTTCGCCCGCAACGGCTACCCGATGAGCCTCGCCTGGAGCCGCGCCTACTCGGGCTGCCACTGGTCGGCCATCCCAGGCCGCGAGTACACGCTGAACGACTGCGTGAAGATCAACTTCGGCAAGGTCTTCGATGTCGCGTTACGCGAACTCAAAGGGAGGCGAAGCGTCGCCGCGCTCTGGGACGCCTTTGCCGCCCACCTGAAGACCGCCGTGCAAGCCATCGCCGACGGCCTAGCCTTCCACCTCGAACACATGGGCGAGGTCTTCCCCGAGCTGGTCATGGACCTCCTCTGCCACGGCCCCATCGAGAAGGGGTTGGACGCATCGGCCGGCGGCGTCGAGTTCTACAACCTGTGCCTCGACGGCGCGGCCCTCGCCACCGTGGCCGACTCCTTCGCCGCCGTCGAGCAGCGGGTCAGCAAAGAGAAGCGCCTAAGCTGGGCGGAGCTGATGGCCCACCTCGACGCCAACTGGGCCGGCCCCGAGGGCGAGCGGGCGCGGCTGATGATGAGGGGCGTGCCCCGCTACGGCAGCGGCGGCTCGCGGGCCGACGAGTGGGCCGTCCGAATCGCCCAGACCTTCACCCGCCTCGTCAAGGGCACCGACACCGGCGGCAAGTTCCAGATGATCCCCGGCCTCTTCTCGTGGGCGAACACGATCCCGATGGGCAAGGGCCTGGGCGCCACGCCCAACGGCCGGCGGGCCGGCGAGCCGATCTCCCACGGCGCCAACCCCGACCCCGGCTTCCGCAAGGACGGCGCGCCCACCGCCATGGCCGCCGCCATCGCCGCCGTCCAGCCCGCCTATGGCAACACCGCGCCCTTCCAGATCGAGGTGGATCCAATGATCTCCGACGAGCGTGAGGGCGTGGCGGCCATCGAGAGCCTTATCAAGACCCACTTCGACCTCGGCGGCACACAGGTCAACATCAACGTCCTCGACGCCGACACCCTGCGCGAGGCCCACAAAGACCCCTCCAGGCATCCCGACCTCGTCGTCCGCGTCACCGGCTTCAGCGCCTACTTCGCCAGCCTCTCCCCCGAGTTCCGCAAGCTCGTGGTGGACCGGCTGGTCATGGGGGCGTGAGTGGCATCCGAGTCGGGGCTGGCAATCCGGGCATGGCCGTGGTAGAATACGGCGCAGGACAGCAGGCAGGAAGAGGAGGCAGGGCATATGGCGGACACGTGCTGCAAAGGCGTCGTGAGAGGGGGGACGGTGGTTCTCGAGAGCAAGGCGAGGCTCCCGGAAGGGGCGGGGGTCCTGGTCACCCCGCTCAGAGAAACCAGGGGCTCCGCTCAAGCCATTCTGGACGCTTTGGACGCTTCGCCACCGGTCACGCACGAGGACGTCGAGGAGTTGCTGCGCCTCATCAAGGAGGGGAAACGCCCCGCCCGCTCGCGCGATCCCTTCGCACGAAACAGGAAGAAGAGGACGCCGTAGGTGGCGACCTGCCTGCTCGACACGGTGACCTTCAGCCTTCTCATGGAGCGACACCCTCGCGTCCTGGCCCAAGTCACAGCCGCCGTCCCAGACCACTTCGTGATCGTCTGCACCGTAGTGCGGGGAGAGATCCTGTACGCCTTGGCACGCATGGCGCAAGGGCGCAGGCGGCGCCACCTGGAGGCCACCGCGCAGAACCTCTTTGCACAGTTCCCCTGCGAGCCAATCCGCGAGGATGCGGCCGATATCTATGCTCGGGTGAAGACGGAAACGGAACGGCAAGGCACACCCCTCGACGACAACGACCTCTGGATTGCAGCAACCGCGCTTGCCCACCGCGCAATCCTCGTGTCCTCGGACACCGATTTCCGCCGAGTTGACGGCCTGGAGGTCCAAGACTGGACAGTGTGACGATCGCGAGCAACACCGATTGGTTCCACGAGGCGAAATGGGGCGTGTTCACCATCCTCAGCTACCTCGGCTCCACCTGGTGCGGCGGGCAGGAACCCCGCTTCGGCGACGACCTCGCCGCCGCCTACACCCGCTACGTCACGAGCAAGGGCGGCGTCGTGACCTGGGACGCGCCGATCCTCAAGTCCGGCCTCATCCCCCAGCCCTTCGTTGCGCAGTTGACAGCCGTCGGCCG
The DNA here is from genome assembly GCA_035527715.1 of Planctomycetota bacterium. Lineage (GTDB taxonomy): Bacteria > Planctomycetota > PUPC01 > DSUN01 > DSUN01 > DSUN01. The sequence continues at coordinate 8,799 of DATKZY010000070.1, forward strand.
GGCCATCCGAACTTGACATCGGAGCCATGCGGCGCGCACACTTCTTGTCATTCCGAGCTTGTCGAGGAGCCTTTCGAAGGCTTGCCGTCACAATCGCAGTCGTCGCTCGCCTGTCGCGGCAAGCCCTTGAAAGGTCGTTCGACAGGCTCACGATGACATGCGATGGCGGCACTCCAGCTGATTGTGGGGCGGGTTGAACAAAGGAGCAGAAGCGATGCCAGACGAAGCGAAGCCCCTCCCCAAGCCCGGAATGGACCCGACCACCGCCCCGCCCTGGTGGCTGACGAAGCCGAAGGAGATTCGCGACTTCCTCGAATCGCTCGCCGGCGTGAAGGTCGAGGAGATCGGCCACACAGCGGGCGGCCGGCCCGTCGTCGCCGCCGCGTGGGGCGAACGCGAGGACCTGCCGGGCCGCACGTCCAAGAGCCTCGCCTCCGCCCTCTCGGGCGGCGACGCGACCGCCTTCTACGGCAAAGGCGAGCGCAAGCGGCAGGTGCTCCTCTTCGTCGGCGCAGCCCACGGCACCGAATGGGACGGCACCGTCGCCGCGCTCCACTACCTCAACATCCTCGTCACCGGCAAGGACCTCCTCGGCCGCGAATGGCCCAAGGTCGCCGAGACAGGCCGCAGGCACCGCTTCGTCCTCATCCCGATCCTCAACGTGGACGGCCGCGAGCGCGCCCTCGACCACGTCCACTGGATCAACGTGACGCCCGACTACATGATGATGATCTCGCAAGGCCTGACGAACGAGGGCGAGGTCCTCCAGTGGCCCACGGCTAAGCTCCGCTGCCCCATCCCGCCCGACGGCGTGAAGATTCTCGGCACCTACTACAACGATGCGGGGATGAACCTCGTCTACGACGCCCCCTTCGCCGCCGACTGCCAGCCCGAGACCGATGCCCTCCTGCGCCTCTGCCGCCGCGAGATGCCCGACTGCGTCGTCCTCTCCCACTCCAACAACGGCAGCCTGGTCGAGGCCCCCGCGTCGTTCATCCCGCCGCACTACAGGCAGAAGGTGCAACAGGTCGCCGCCGTGGTCGGCATGCGCTGCCACAAGGAAGGCTTCGCGAAGTCCCGAATGCCCAATCGCCTCGCGTCGTACGCGGGCGACATCTTCTACCAGACCGACGCCGTCTACCACGCCTGCGGCGCCCTGCCCGTCCTCATCGAATTCCCCTGCGGCTGGCAGAACCTGCCCGACAGCCACCGCGGCATCCTCGACATCGGCCTCGCCGTCCTCGACGAAATCGCCCTCTTCGGCTCAGCCTACCGCTTCCGCCCCAAAGACCCCCTTGTGAAGCTCTGAACTTGCCCCCTACAGGTTGTAGCTGTCTTCGAGGCGCACCACAACATAGTCTAAGTCGTCCAGACTCGCCAGACTCGACCACTTTTTGGGGGGCTGGGGTCAGGCCACAACTTACAACTTAACTACCCCCGCTCTGGTTGCGAAGCTCCCGCGTCGCAATCGAGGCTCCGAAGCTCCGACTTCGGCGCCCTTGCGGCAGGAGCCGCACCGATCGCGTTCCCAAGCAGGAGCTTGGGAATGAGGGAAAGCGAGTTCACCTTCCTGGCAACCCGCCCCTATGGCCTGCCCCCTGCCCCGCTATGGGTTTGACTTTCGGCCCGCACAGGGGCGTGATAGTTAGGAGGGGGAAACTGCTACTGGAGGCCGCCACGATGGCCGAGATACAAGTGTCGCTCGACGATGAGAAGCTGGTCGCGCTGGCGCACGAGGCGAAGATGCGGAACATCCCGATTGCCGAGCTGGTGAGGCGCGGCATCGAGACGGTTCTGCGCGAGGCCGCCGCCCGGCGCGACCCAGAGGTCCGGCGCCGCGCCCGCGAGGCGGCAGGGAAGTTCCGCTCGGGGCTGACCGACCTCTCCGAGCGCCACGATGAGTACTTCGCGGAGGCCTGCGAGGAATGAGCGTGATGGACTGTGTCAGCTTTGAGGTGACGCGGAGTCTTGGGATCCGGCGGGTCTTCTGCTTCGACCCGCACTTCGAGGAACAAGGCTTCGAGGTGCTCAAGTAGCTCCCATCGCGAGGAGCCCCTGGTTCGTAGTGCGGCCTACAGGCCGTATCCTGGATAGGCAGTTCGCCCGCAGGGATACGGCCTGAAGGCCGCACTACAAACCGCTCAGCCCGCAAGCACGCCCTTCGGCTGGGGAACCCCGATCTCATACAGGAAATCGGGCGAGAAGTCCGCCTCGTTCGGCCACACCAAAGTCAATCAGTTAGTCCGTGCCGAACTCGTCTCAATGCCTCGTCACACAGACTGTCGCTAATCCAGAGGGTGGGCTCGGCCTTGATGCCCTCCATGAGCAGCGCGAACTCCTCGGCAGAAAGGTGGCCCGAACGGAAGCCCTGCAGCAGCAGGCCCACAGTCCCTTTGGGCGTCAGGCCCACGGACCGGGCCGCTTGGCGAGCATGGGCATCGTCAATGAGGACAGCATAGGAGGGCCGCTGCTGCGCGAGGATGATCGTGGCCACCTCGCCGGGATCAATCGCACCCGCCCAGTCCGGGAGCGGCGCAGGAAGCGGGACGGCGACGACCTGAATGCGGCGATTGCGGACGAGCAGGTCCACCGCGGCGGCATCGGCGGCGCCGATGCGCACGCCCTCGGTGACCACCTCGTGGTAGACCTCGCTGGCGACGACGACTTCGGAGTGGAGCTTGAGGAGAAGGTCCAGTTGGCCCAGCCTGCCGAGGGCGATGAGGGGTCCGGCGTCGCAGACGGCACTCACGCCAGCTCTTCCTGGAGGGTCGGCTCATCAACTGCGGCGCGGACTCCATGGGCGACGGCGTACTGCGTCATCTCCCGCAGCGAGACGCCGGCGATGCGAGCCGCTTTCCACAGCGAGACGCCCCCTTGCTGAAAGAGGGCCAGCGCCTCGCCCATGTGAATCTGCCGCAGCGCCATGGCCAGGAGGTCGCCGAGGCTATCGCGATAAGGCTCGAGCTGCGCCGACAACTCGTCGGGCACCGTGATTGTGAGGGTCTGCATGGGCACGGTCCTCCTTCTCCTGCCCATAGTCTATTGCATCCTGCCGCAGGAATCAAGCCGATCGGGGCGGCGGCCAGTTGAGCCTCGTGGATTGCGTGAGCTTCGAGGTCATGCGGCGGATCGGGATGAACAGGGTCTTCTGCTTCGACCCGCACTTCGAGGAACATGGCTTCGAGGTGCTCAAGTAGTTCCCGTTACGAGAGTCCCTCGTTCGTAGTGCGGCCTTCAGGCCGTATCCCCCGTCCCAGGAACACGGACAGGAGAGGATCAACTACGGATAGCACGGATGGGCACGGATGGGATAGGAAGTGAACGGGTCTGGGACCCAAGGCCGTCTTATCCGTGTCCTCCGTGACATCCGTGGTGGATGATCCTGCTGCAAGCACGCCCTTCGGCTGGGGAAGACCGATCTCATACAGGAAATCGGGCGAGAAATCCGCCTCGTTCGGACACAACAGCATGTTGGGGCCAGGTCTGGATAATTGACATTTGAAGATGTGACACCGAGCCCGCCGCTTCGATGCCCTTGCGGCAGGAGCCGCACTGATCCCCTTCCCGAGCAGGAGCATGGAACCACGGAATCACTTCCGCCGAGGTCGGTTGCCAGGGTCTTCCGGTTCCGCTTCCTTCCCGTCTTTGGCAGGCGACGGAGGTGTATGCGGGAATTCCGCAATTCGTCCCCCAGTCTCTGACTTGCCAGCATACACGATGCGGGACTCTCTTCTGTCCTTACCCGCCAGGACTACTTTGCTCCTCGCTACACCATCCGACGAAATCGCCATGGTCTGGTCCTCAGTCTTCCCGTCGAGACGAACAGATGTGGTTCCATTGGCCAGATCTACAAGGACCCATCCCTCATAGTCGCCCTTTCCCTTTGCGTCCTGGCCGTCAATGCGTTTGGCCAGCCTAACAGCAATGTGCGCGATTCTCTTCGTGCCTACCTCCTCCACCTTCGCGAGTTTGCAGTACAGGCTTGAGCGGCCATCCTTGGAATTGTAGTACTTCCCATAGTACCCCGGTACGTCCTCTTGCTTCACATCCCACTGGCTTCCGATCTCCACGGCCTCCTTGGGCAGAAAGAAGTTGTTCATCTGGAGAAGCAGTCCAAGGAGATCACGGTCGCGGTCCTCAACGGCATACGGCAGATCGTGCTCGACCTGGTTGTCTCGGCGTGTCACAGTCACCGCCTTACCCGCGAGGGCCCAGACCTCCCGTTTCTGCCGGGAAACACCTCCGTAGCAGAAGTCCTGACTGGTAGACACCTTCGGATCGAACACAATCTTTGCGGACGTCGGGACGCCGTCTGCGACGCCCAGGATGACCATCCGGCCCTCAATGAACTCGACAGTCTTCAATGTAACCAGCACCCCGTCGCCCTTACCGCCGGGAGCCCCCCATGTCCCACCCTCCTCGGTGACCATTGAGAGCTGGAAGGAGTAGAACTCCCCCACCCCGGCGCGCAACCTCAGGCCGATTCTCGCGCCCTCGCCGCCTCTCGCTCTCGGCGCGGCTGAGGTGTGGACAAACAGAACAAGGACCGGAAGCAACACGACCGAATACGACCGGGAACCACGCATCACATGCCTCCTCAGAGTCGCAATCCGCGGTTTACACCTGAATCCCGGATTCCTCCGCACGCGGGAACTCAGATTGGTGAACGCTGACTGTCAGCGGCATGCCCTTCTCGGCCCGGACCTCCAGGCACTCTTTGATCGCCTCGCGGATGTTCCTCATCGCCTCACGCTCTGTCGTCCCCTGGCTCACGCAGCCGAGGATCGCGGGGCAGTCGGCGATGAACATCCCGTCCTCATCACGAGAGACTGTGGCGACGAATCGCATGGCTGTTTCCTCCTGCGCTTATTCTCGCGCAACCGGCAGGGCATTGCAGGGCGCTCGCTGGGCCTCATCCCAGCGCGGCGCCGATGGCGGGCGTCAGGGCCTATTGACCTCTGCGGAAGTGATGTGCTCCGCGCAGCCCCCGAATGGGGGTGACCCAGCCGTAGCCCAGGGCGACCAACGGGAGCCCTGGGTGGACAGTGCCCCCAAGGGGGAGCCCCTGAAGGGGGCGATTCAGCAGGCCGTGAATCGCCCCTTTCAGGGGCTCATGCAAGGGATGGCCCGCTTCCCAGGGCTCCCGTTGGTCGCCCTGGGCTACGGCTGGCTCGCCCACTTCGTGGGCTACGAAGCGTTCCCTCTGCCCGGTCCGCCATGGCACATTGCCTTCGCACAGGTCAGTAACTATCGGCTATTTCAGCCCCAATTCGCCTTCGCAACGACCAATCCGCTCCGCCAGGCCCCTGTCTTGGCTCAGCCCCCGAGCCACCTGGATGGCCATCTTGCTCGCCGCCTGTTGGCTGACCCCGCCGAACCGTTCCCCAAGCTCACGGGTCGTCATCCCCGCCCATTTCCCGCACAGGTAGAGCGCGGCGGCACGGGCTTCGTTGCCCAGCCGTCGCCGCGTCTGGCGGAGTTGGTCCTCTGCGACACCGAAGACGGCGCAGACCGCCTTCTGAATCGCCTCGACGCCAACCGTGCGCCGCAAGGCCGGCGGGGCCGGCGCCCTGCTGTCCAGCCACTGCTGCATCTGCCCCACGAATTGTCCCGAGCCGAGCAGGACCGAGGCCGTCGCCGCCCACAACGGCGATACGGGCGGCTTCTCGACGCCCTCCGCGAGGAACCGCTCGTAGGCCTCCCGCGCCTCCGCCATCGTCGCCCCGTGTCCCTCGAGCACCTCCCGCCACGCCAGCCACACGGGGGCAAGGGCCGTGCCGAGATAGGCCACACAGCTTCCGAATGGGTAATCCTGCGGACGCTTCACCAGCCCCGCCCGCACGGGGTTCAGGTGGATGTGGCGGCTCAGCTCCCAGTAGTGGTAGCCCGGCTCGACCAGGATGGCCTTGAACCGCCCCTGAAGCAGCGGCCCGCGCCGCCCGTGGCGGTGGTTGAACGCGGTCGCGTAGCCCGAGTTCAGATCGTGCATCCCCGCCGACAGGTCGGCGTCGGGCGTTTCGATGAGCAGGTGGAAGTGGCTCGGCATCAGGACGCAGGCGAACACCCGCCAGCGGTGTCGGGTGGCCACGGCGTCGAGCAGCTCGAACCACTTGGCGCAGTCCCGTTCGTCGCGGACGATCCCCCGCCCCTCCAGCCCGCGGCTGGTCACGTAGTAGACGCCGTTGGGCACCTCGATGCGTAGTGGTCTTGCCATGCGGCCAAGATACAGGTCCCGCCGCCGACCGTCAAGGTGGAAGGTAGAAAGGACCCCACCAGCCCGTGGGACCCTGCTCTGGAGCCCCAACAGGGGCGTTCTATGAAAGCCCAGCGCGAAGCCCTGGGAAGAGGGGCAATCGGTGGGCCAGCCCTGAAGGGGCGTACTACGGGGAGGTTACCTTTCGGTGGATAGTACGCCCCTACAGGGCTGAATCGGGGCGTTCCGCTGTCCCAGGGCTTCGCCCTGGGCTGTCATAGTACGCTCCATTCGGAGCTTCAGAACGCTGCATCGCCCTTACCCCAGCGCCGCATCGAGGGCCAGCAGCTCGCGGACGAGTTCGTCGTGGGCGGTGGCGTAGGGGAGGCTGGCGCAGATGAAGGGGACCATGTCGGCAGCGTAGCCGCCACGGGCCGCCGCCGTGCGGTCGGGGGCGTAGCCGACGCTGTCGTTGACGAGTCCGCAGACGAGGGTGATCGGGCCACGTGCGGCGGCGACGATGTCGTTCTTGACGGCCTGAAAGGTCTCGAAGCCGGAGCCGAGGATGGCGACGGGGCCGATGCGCATGCCGGCGACCTCGGTGGGGTCGGCCAGCGGCTGGCCCGCCGCCGCCTTGGCCAGGAGCCGCCGAAGGGCGGTGACGTAGACCGCGGCCATGCGGACCTCGCGCGGCTCGTCCGTGGCGTCGAGTTTGTGGAGCGTCGGCTCGTACTCGGCGAGGAGTTCCTTGAGCTTCTCGACGCCCCAGGGCTTGCGGGTGAATGTGACCTGGCGGCGGGCCGAGGCGAGGCGGTCCACGCCGAAGGGCTTCGCCGCCGCAATGCCGCGGCGAACCGCGTTGGCGTAGCGGCCCGCAATCACGTCGAGGGCCAGCAGCGATTCCGTCTCGGGCTTGTGGCAGACGCAGGTGTTGACGTCGCCCTGGGCGCCCTGGAGGAAAAGGCCGACGGAGCCGGGGTGGTCGCGTTCGATGAGGTTGGTCGCCACGCCGGCGTAGTCGCCGTGGATGAAGCGGGTGGCCTCGCAGCACACGACGGGGTGGCAGCCGAAGTAGCTCACGAAGCCGAGGAGCCTGTCCCCTGCCCTTGCGGCGAGGACGTGGCAGGTAGTGTCGGTGAGCTCGGGCTTGGCGGGCCGCCAGTCGTCGCGGAGGACGACATCGAGGGGCTGGGCGTTCTTGTCGTATTCGCGGTTGCAGCCGATGCCCTCGCACGGCACTTCGGCGTGGGCAAGCTCGGCCTCTTCCAGCCGGTTCAGCGCATCCAGGCAGGCCGTGGCGATGCGGGAGGGGAGGGTCTCGACGTAGGGCGGGTCGGGCTCGCCCCAGCCGACGTAGGGGCCGGTGCGCGGGCCGCTGTGGGTGTGGGAGGAGCAGACGAGCACCGCGTCGTCGGCGAGGCCCGCGTGCTGGCGCAGAATCTCCCGCACCCGCTCGGTGACGGGGAGTGCGGTGCCGATGAGGTCGCAGGTCACCAGCACCTGGCGGCGGCCGTCGAGCTCCATGGCCATCGCCCTTGCCCAGAGGCGGTCGCGTATTCCAATGCTCTTGCGGCATCGGAACGGCCCGAAGCCGCACAGTTCGACGCCGATGCGGGGCGTGATGTCGTTCTTGGCGAATCCGATGCGCATCGTGGGTGCTCCTGATTCTGAGGCCCATCCGCTTCTATCGAGGCCCGACGGGAACGGTGAGGCGCTGCTGCACAGCGTGCGTTGGGTCCTTGGCCTCGAAGCAGAAGATGTAGTCGCCGGCGACGGTCATGCCGGTGACCTTGCAGCCGGACTTGTCGGGGGTGTCGAGCTGGGCGTTGGCGCCCGCGGGCTGGCTGACGATGCTCCAGAGAAAGGTCAGCGGGTCGCCTTCGAGGTCGCGGGCGCCGGCGCGGAGGAGCGTGGCGCCCGCCGCAGCCGTCGGCTCGACGGGGATGCGGTTGTGCAGGTCCACGATGAAGGGCGGCTCGTTGGCGGCGTGGACGCGCAGGAAGACCTGGCGGCGCGAGCTTGCCGTGCCATCGCTGGCCGTGACGTCGAAAACGTAGTCGCCCGCTCGGTTGAGGCCCGTCACCTCGGTCTTCGCGGCGGCCGGGCTGGCGAGCTTCGCGTCGGCGCCGACGGGCTGGGCAGTCACCGACCAGGCGAAGGCGACCTTGTTGCCCTCGGCGTCGGTGGCTTCGGCAGAGAGCACGCTGCGCTCCGCTGGGAGCGTGAGGAAGCTGGGGGCCGCCTCCCAGAGCGTGATCGTCGGCGGCGTGTTGCCGCCTGCGTGCGGGTAAATCGTCAGCACGGCATCGGCGGGGACATCCACGTCGAGGCGGCCCGAGGCATCCACCTTCCGCACCCCGAGTTCCTGATAGGGGCGGTTGCCGACGGCGCGACAAGTGCCGTAGCTTCCCTGCGGAAGCGCCGCGACGGCCACGCTCTGGGGCTGGGCTCCCTTTGCGGTGTTGAGCAGGACGGCCGTGGCCTTCTCGCCGGCCAGGAAGGCGAGGGCGCGTAGCGGCGTGCCGTCGCAGCGGGCCTCGACGCGCACGGCGCCGGGCCGCACGTAGTGCATGACCTGGCGGAACTTCCAGTACTGCCCGTAGCGGAGGAAGCTCGTGCCGTCGAGCCGCACGGCCAGGTAGCAGCCATTGTGCACCTGGTTGCCGTGGCCGCAGAGGACGTAGTGCTCCCAGTAGCTCACGCCGCCCTCGGTGAGGTCGTCGTAGAGGTCGTCCACGCGGGTGCCCATGAACTCGGTTTGCGCGGTCGGGAGCTTTCGCTCGCGGGCCAGGTCGCGGATGAGGGGCCGCTTCGTGCGGTCGCCGTAGAGGTGGTAGCTGAGCATGCCGATGTGCTTCCAGACGTCCGGGGAGTCCTTCACGGCCTGGATGTAGCGCCAGGTGACGCCGGAGTTGACGCCCTCGGAGAACTGGATCTTCGTGGGCAGCCCCTCGGCGGCGAGGCGCGGCCCGAGGGCGCGGATCATCCGCGCCATCACCTGCGGATTGAACGCGTTGTTGTTCCCCGCCTCGTTGCACACCGACCAGGCGTTGGCGACGATGCCGTGCTTGTTCTTCAGGTGGAGGAGGCACGCGATGGCGTACTCGGCGTACTCGTCGGGGTTGTTAAGGAGCCAGGGCGGCGCGGAGCCGCTGCTGCCGCCGTCGAAGAAGGAGGGGCTGACGTAGAGGTAGTAGGGCTCGCCTCGGGCCTCGACGAGCTTCCGGAAGGGCGCGACGGCGGCGGCCACGCGGCGGTCGAGCGCCTCGGTGGCAAATGCCTCCCAGCGGATGTGGCGCGGGTCGGCGTCGTCGTTGTCGAACTCCCAGCGTCGGCACTCCGGCCGGTTGCCGCCGGGCGGCTCGAGGCGCTGGCCCGTGAGGCCGAGGTCGTTGACCAGGGCGTCGAGCACCTGGTCGCGCACGGCGTCGGGCGCTTCCGCCTTCGAGGCCGTGCCGCCCCAGCCGATGATCGCCTGGTGGCGCGCCGAGGTGTCCACGGTGACCGTGGCCGCCGAGGCGGCCAGGCACCCGCCGCAGAGCACGAGGCCCAACCAGGTGGTTCGCATCGCTTCTCCTCACTGTGCCTGGGCCGCGGCCGCCGCGGCGGCGGCGCGGTACAGGCGGCGGGAACGGGCCTGCCAGCCGTGGTGGTACTGCTCCATGCTGTAGATGATCGAGTTGCCGAGGAAGAAGGTCGTGGCGTCGAAGTGGTCGGCGAGGGCCTTCCTGAGGCGCGCGGCGAGCGGCGCGGGCACGCGGCCCCGCTCGATGGCCTGCTCGATGGCGATGCGGGCCTCGGTCTCCTGGATGCCTTCGAGGAGCGCCTCGAAGCGGGCGCTGGATTGCGCCCCGGCCTCGCCCGGCCAGAGGAGGAACAGTACGGGCGTGCCGGTGAGGTAGCGCGGGACCTCCAGACCCTCGTAGTGGCTGGCGGCCCACTCGTCGGCGCCGACCCACGAGAAGCCGTTCCGCCCCATCGCCAGCGCGCGGTCCACCATCACGCGATAGGCGAAGGGGTGGGAGGTGGTGTGGAGGGCGAAGGAGGTGCCTCCGACGCGCGGGTTGGCCAGGTGGATGGTCTTGCTGCGCCAGCCCTGGTCGTCGCGGAAGTTGCGCCAGCCGCCCTGGTAGCGGATGTCGGTGATCAGGCGATAGAAGCGGTCGTTGAGGGCGTACTTCGCGTTATACATGATCTCGTGGGCGCAGGCGGCCCAGAAGACACTGGGCGCGGCGGCGGCCAGGATGGTCTTGAGCTGCGGGTCGGCCTCGCCCTCCAGCGGCGCGCCCCAGTACATGCACTTATCGAGGCCACGGGCCTTCATGTGGGCGACGACCGAGCGGGCAAATGCCTCCCAGGCCGCGCGGTCCACCGGCGCGAGGGCGGCCTTGCCCGTCGCCTCGTCGAGCACGCTCACCTGCGCCGGGGCGTTGGGGTTGATCTGGCTCTTCATCCCCTGCATCACGACGAACTGCACGACGCGCGGCGTGCCGCAGTGCTTGATGGCCAGGTCGAGATAGCGGTCGAGGAGGGCGTAGTCGAGCGCGACGCGGCCGCCCCTGCGGGTCCAGCGGATCATCGAGTCGAAGCGGTTGCCGAACTCGGTGCGCGCGATGACGGGGACGTTGAGCCACGCGTTCCCAATGCGCGCGAGCTGGCGGAAGCTGGCCTCGAGCAGCTTGAAATGCTCGTCCGACCAGAGCTTCACGCCATACTGCTTGGCCACGCCGTAGGGATTCTCCTCGCAGCCGACGAGGGTCTGGAAGTCCTTCGGGTCGGGCAGCCGCCAGGCGAGGATCTCGGCCTCGACGGGCAGGCTGGCCGGCTCCATGCCCTTCGCCGTGACCTCGACGCTGCCGCGATACGTGCCAGGCGTTGCATCGGCGGGCACCCGCAGGGAGAGCCAGATGGGCCGCGCCGCGTCGGCCGGCAGCGCGACCGAGGCGGCGGGGATGAGCTGGTCAAACAGATACGCCCCGCGGCCCTCCATCTTCGCCCAGGCCGCAAGGCGCGCCGCGTCGGGGAATGAGGCGCCGAGGCCACGCTCATCGCCGAGCTTCTTCAGGCTCCACTCGGCCACGGGGTAGGGCGCCAGGTGCGACACTCGGATGGCGGAGGCGGGGAGCTTGCCGCCGCCCTCGCCGGCCAGGTCGCTCGCTCGCGCCCGAATGTCCGCGAGCGGGGACTCGGTGTGGATTACCACTTGGGCGGAATACGTGCCGTTCCGCGCGGCCACGAACTTCACCGTGCCCGGCGCCTCGCCCGGGGGCAGGAAGTCGGTGGACTGCGCCCGGTGGTGCATGTCCTCGACCCACACCTGCACGCCCGCGGGGCGTTCGCTGGCGGGCCTCAGCGCCTTAGGGCCGGAGCGAAGCTGTAGACTGATGAGCCGGCCGTGGGGCCACGGACGCTGGGGGCCGCCCCAGTTCGGCTGGATCGGGTTGGTGAGCACCACGGGATGGAAGCGACTCGCGCGGATCTCGACGGCCAGGACGTTCACGCCCTTCCGCAGCGCGGCGGCGGGGACGGCGATCAGACCGACCAAACGCTGGCACAGTTCGGCGCCCTTCGGGCCATAGGCCTCGGCGGGGTAGTCTTCGGCCGGCGTATCGGGCGCGAGGGCGCCCTTGGGCAGGTGGCCGCGGGCGACCTCGCGGCCGTTCACGAACACGCGGGCGCCACCGCTATAGGCCAGCCGCAGGGCGACGGCCTCCGGCTCGGCCAGGACGAATCGCGCGCGGTAGCAGGCCGCGAGGAGCCGCAGGTCCACGCTCTCGTCGTATTGCCCGAGGTTGATCGTGGTGACGCCTGGGGTCGGCCCGCCCTGGAAGGGCCGGCGCTCGCGCACCCAGGCGCCGTCGTCGAAGTCCGGCTGCATCCAGTCGTCGGGCGGCTGGGGCGTGGGGACAGGGTCGTTCGTGCGGAACCCGCCGCCGCCCATCCCGAGCACCGCGTGGTCGCGCCAGTCCACCTTCGCGGGGTCCATGCCCTTCGCGCGCAGGGCCTTCTCGGTGTCGGCCTTCACCCGGTTGGCAATGCGTCCCTGGAGGAACTTGTTGCCCCCCGCCTTGAGCGCGGCGGGCGAGAGGCGGTTCATGCCGAACTGGTAGTAACGCCGCCAGTAGCCCTGCTCGTTGAGGACGAGAGTTCCCTCCTCGGCCAACGCCGCGAGGGGCGACAGTGCGAGCCACGCAAAGACGAGCCATCTCATGCCGGTGCTCCTGCTATTTCCTGTCGAGGAGAGTGGCGACCTCGGCCGCGGCGCGGTAGAGCGCCCGCGAGCGCTCCTGCCAACGGTAGTGGTACTGCTCCAGCGCGTGGACGCACAGCTTGTTCTGGAAGAAGCCGGTCTCGCGGAAGTGCCGGGCAAGCGTGTCGCGGGCGCGCTGTGCGATGTTCTGGGGCAGTTGCCCTCGCTCAATGGCTTGTTCGAGGAAGATGCGGGCCTCGCCCTCCTGGATGCCTTCGAGGAGCGCCTCGAAGCGGGCGCTGGATTCGGCGCCCGCCTTGCCCGGCCAGAGGGTGAAGAGGACGGGCATCCCGACGATCCAGGTCGGGATCCGCATCCCGTCGTAGTGCGCGAGCGCCCATTCGTCCGCGCCGACCCGGCAGAAGCCGCTCCGGCCCAACGCCAGCGAGTGGTCCGTCAGCACGCGGAACGCGAAGGGGTGCGAGGCCGTGTGGAGCGACAGCACGCTGCTGTCAATCCGCGGGATCGTCAGGTGCACGACCGGGCTCTTCCAGCCCATGTCCATCCGAAACGTCGGCCAGTTGTTGAAGTAGCGGACGGTTCCGAACACCCTGTACTGGCGGGGGTCCTTGTAGCCCCACGTGCCGATCTGGTGCGGGCCGCCGCTCCAGTAGACCGCTGGCGCGGCCTCCGCGAGCAGGACGCGAAGCTCGGGATCCTCCTCCTTGTCGTGGGGATAGCCCCAGTGCATGGACTTGTCGAGTCCTCGGGCCTTCATGTGCTCGCAGAGCGCGGTGGCGAAGCGATGCCACAGCGCGCGCTTCTCCTCTGGCTGGATGCCGGGGCCGGACACGGCGAGGGCGATGGTCTTGCCCGTGGCCTCGTCGAGGACAGTCACCTCGGGCGCCGTCGGCGGCTGGAGGCCGGCCGTGCTCGCATGCATCACCACGAACTGGACCACGCGCGGGACGCCCCAGTGCTTCACGGCCAGGTCGAGGTAGCGGTCGAGGAGAGCGTAGTCGAACCGCAGCGCCCCATCCTTCCCGCGGATCCAGCGGATCAGCGAGTCGTCCTTGTTGCCGAACTCGGTGCGGCGGAGGACCGGGACGTTCAGCCAGGTGTTGCCCAGCCGGCCCAACTGCCGGAAGCTGGCGTCCAGCAGCCTGAAGTGCTCGTCGGACCAGAGCGGGACGCCGTAGTGCTTCGCCACCCCGTAGGGGTTCTGCTCGCACGCGACAAAGGTCTGGAACTTCCCCGGGTCGGGCACGCGCCAGTCGCTGACCTCGGCCTCGACGGGGACCTTGACCGGGGCCGCCCCCTGCGGCGCGACCTCGATGGAGCCCCGATATGTCCCCGGCGCAGCGTCCGGCGGGATGCGGAAGCGAAGCCAGATGGGCCAGCAGGTGCCGGCGGGGACCCGCGGGGGCAAGGCGGGGGTGATGTGGTCGAAGATGCAGGGCGCGCCCGGCCCTGCCATCCGCTCATAGCGCGCCAGGAGACCCGCGTCGGGAAACGTCCCGCCCAGCCCCCGCTCATCGCCCAGCTTCTCCGAGAATCCGTCGGCGGGGTACGGGGCCATGGAGAGCACTTCGACGACGGAGGCCGGCAGGCGGTGCGCGCCGTCGGCCGAACGCAACTCGCCGGGCGTCACGCGCAGTCGGGCAAGCTCCCTGTCCGTTCCGACCACGATCTGGGCCGAGTAGGCCCCGTTGCGGCCGCCCACGATGCGCACGGTGCCCGGGCCCTCGCCGGGCGCGGGGAACTCCGCGGACTGCACGCGGTGGTGGATGTCCTGCACCCAGACCTGGACTCCCGCGGGGCGCTGGAGCGCCGAGGCGATGCCCGCCGAGGCGGAGCGGAGCTCGAGCTTCGAGAGGTGGGCGTGCCGCCAGAGTCCCTCGCGGTCGTGCAGGGCATTCCAGGACTTCGACTGGGGCTTGCTGAGGACGATGGGATGGAGCAGGCTGGCGCGGATCTCGACCGCCAGGACGTTCACCCCTTTGCGAAGGAGTCGACTCGGGACCGGCACGGGGCCGATGGTGCGGTCGCGGAGGCTGGCATTCCGATATGCCTCGACGGGGTAGTCCTCCCCCGGGGTATCGGGAGCCAGGGCGCCGGCGGGGAGGTGGCCGCGGGCGACCTCCTCGCCATTGATCGCCACGCGGGCGCCGCCGCGATACGTCAGGCGGAGCGTCAGGCCGCCCGCCGCCGCGGGATCGGCCAGCAGGAAGCGAGTGCGGTAGCAGCAGGCCTGCATGCCGCGCCCGAAATACTGAAGCACCTCGATGTGGACCTTGGTCATGTTGCCCGTGGTTCGCTCGGGCGGCACGTCGTTGGGCAGGTCCACCTGGAACGGGCCTCGGCGAAGGACCCACGAGCTGTCGTCGAAGGACACCCCTGTCCACTCGTCGGGCGGCGGCGGGGCCGCGTAGGGGTCGAAGAACAGGGGCAGGAAGACGTGTTCGGCCCAGTCCGCGCCGGCGGGGCTGGGCCTCGGGCCCCTGAGAGCCTGCTCGGTGCCCACCTTCCGCGCCGCCCGCAACACGAGGGGCGACAGCCGATGGACCGCGAAGTGGTCGAGCCCGGTCTGGCCGAACGACCTTTCGGTGTCCCGTTTCAGCCTGGCGACCTGGTTCTTGCCGAGGGTCTTCTCCCCTTCCGCCCTCAGGGCGGCTGGCGAGACCGGGTCCGCGCCGAAGCGATAGTACCGGCGCCAGTAGGCCCCCTCGTCGAGAATGAGGGCGCCGCTCCAGCCGCTGTGCGCCAGGGCACAGAGAAGCACGGCCCATCCGAAAGCCAGCCAGCGCATGTCCGCTCCTCATCTCCGGGGGGATGCGTCCAGAGGGCCAGCGACCTCCGCCGCGGCGCGGTAGAGCGCCCGGGAGCGTTCCTGCCAGCCACAATGATACCTTTCCAACTCGTGAACGCACAGGGTGCCCTGGAGGAACGCGGCCGCCTCCAGGTGGTCGGCGAGCACTTGACTGACCCGTCGGGCGAGGTCCGGCGGCAGACGCCCGCTGTCAATGGCCTGTTCGAGGAAGATGCGCGCCTCGGCCTCCTGGGTGCCCTCGAGGAGGGCTTCGAAGCGGATGCCGGGCTCCGCCCCCTCGCTGCCCGGCCACAGCAGGAAGAGGACTGGCATGCCCGTGAGCCACTTGGGCACGACCATGCCGTCGTAGTGGACGGCCGCCCATTCGTCCGCGCCGATGCGCGAGACGCCGTTGTGCCCGTGGGCGAGCGCCTGGTCCACGAGCGCCCGGAAGGCAAAGGGATGCGAGACCGTGTGAAGGGCCATGAAGTTGCCGCCCGTGCGGGGGTTCAGGAGATGAAGGAGCGGGCTCTTCCAGCCGCGGTCCGTGCGGAATCCGGGGAAGGTCCTTTGCGGGCCTGGCTGGTGTCGCACCGTCACGAGCGCGCGGTAATGCCTGTCCTTGGCGTACACGGCATTCCACAGCAGCTCGTGCGGGTTGGCCGCCCAGCCGACGCCTGGGGTGCAGCGCTCCAGAATGAGCTTCAGGTCGGGGTCATCCTCCTGCTCGAGCGGATAGCCCCAGAACATCGCCTTCTCCTGGCCTCGGGTCTTCATGTGGTTGAGCAAGGAGGTGGCGAAGGCGGCCCACGTCTTCTCCTTCTCGTCTCGCGGGATGCCGTTCAGGGTAAGCGGGCGGGTCTGGCCGGAGCGCTCGTCGAACACGTTTGCCGAGGGCTGGACGGGTGGGTCCGCCGCGCTCCTCATGCCCTGCATCACGACGAAGTTGACGAC
>DATKZY010000071.1:0-13084 GCA_035527715.1 Planctomycetota bacterium
TGTCTCCTGGTCTTCAAGCCAAAGCCGGAAGAGAAGCGCCTCTCCCGCGACGAGTTGAAGGCCCAGCTCTCCTACGACACCCGCTTCGCCCTCGACGAGCCCGTGAACGGCGCCTTCAAGGACTACACGCTCGAGAGGGAATTCGTGGACTTCGTGCGCATGAGCGCCAACGTCGCCCTCCGCTTCGACCCGTCGGCCCTGGGCATCCAAACGCCCATCCAGCGCACCCCCTTCAAGCAGGTGCCCGTCTTCACCATCCTGTGTGACACACTCGACGCCCTCGGCCTCAGCTTCCGCGTGGAGAACGTCAACCGCCAGCAGGCCGAGCGGGCCTACTACCGCATGGCCTCGTCGTACAAGAAGGACGGCCTGATGGACCAGGCCCTGGCCTCGTGCAACGTCCTCCTCGCCCGGTTCCCGAACACGAGCCGCAAGCGCGACGCCCTGAAGCTCAAGCTCGACGTCTACAAGGGCCTGAAGGACTACCGGAGCGTGCTGGCCACCCTCGAGGTGTTCAAGCGCGAGCTGGGCGACGAGATCGAGGCGTACAAGATCGACTTCGAGATGGCCTGCATCTACTTCGACCTGTGCCGCTACGCCGAGGCCGCCGATCACTTCAAGAAGTCCCTCGCCGCCGCCAGGGACCCCCGGGAGCGGGTGAACATCCGCGAGGGCTACGCCCGCGCCCTGTTCCGTAGCGGCGACCTCGCCGAGGCCCTCAGCCAGTTCCAGGCGCTGACCAAGGAGGAGACGGAGCCGTTGCGCCTCTTCGTGGACCAGATGATGGCGTGGTACCTGGCGGCCGCCGCCGGCAAGATCCTCGACCCGCCGCTGCCGGCCGAGGCCGCGGCCCTCATCCGCCAGTACGAGGCCATCCCCGAGGCCCAGCGCGGCCAGGTGCCCAACGCCACGCTCGCCAAGATCACCTGGACCTACTACGTCACCGCCCTGCTCGACCTGGATCAGGGCCAGACGGCTCGGGCGCTCCGCAAATTCGAGGCCGCCGGCAACTCGCCCGACGACTGGCTCGCCGCCGACGCCATCTACCGCGCCGGCGAGCTGTACATGCAGGCGAAAGACCTCGCGAAGGCCAAGGAAACGCTCGAGTACCTGCTGTTCTCGACCAAGAGCGCCGAGGCCGAGGTCAAGGCCACCTACGCCCTCGGCCTCTGCCTCCAGCAGCTCGGCGAGGCCAGCCGCGCGAAGGAACGCTTCGACCAGGTCCTCCAGCGCTTCCCCGACTCCGCCTACGCCGACAAGGTTCGTGCCGCGTCCCCCGTGCCGCGTGCCGAGGAGAAGTCCAGGAAATGATGAGAACCCGAACGCCCCCACTCCTGGCCCTTTGCTTCCTCGCTCTGAGCCTGGTTGGTGGCACAGGCATCCTGCCTGTGGCTGCCGCCGAGACCCCGGAGGCCCTCCTCAAGCAGGCGCAGCAGCTCGAGGACGAGAACAAGACCGCCCGTGCAGCCGACCAGTACCGGGCCTTCCTCAAGAGCTACCCCGACCACACCCAGGTGCTCGAGGCGCGCTACTGCCTGGCCAAGTGCCTGGACAGCCTCGGGCTGGTGGACGAGGCGCTGCTCCAGCTCGACGCGGTGGCGAAGTCGGCCGACAAGCGCTTCCGCCATCGCGCCGACGCCTTGCTCCTGCTCGGCAAGCTCCACGGCTCGCTCAAGAGCTACGACGCCGCCACCAAGGTGCTCGAGCAGCTCCTCGCCGAGGGCGCCGGCCTCTACGAGGAGGAGGCCCTCCACCTCGCCGCCGGCTACTACGCCGTCCTGAAGAAGTTCGACGACTCGGCCGCGAAGCTCAACCTGCTGAAGCGCCGCGAGAACTCGCGCTTCGCCGAGGAGGCCGCCTACAAGCTCGCCGTCCTCTGGCTCAAGGCCGAGAACCTCGACCTGGCGATCGAGGCCGTGGGCGACCTCGCCGCCCGCTTCCCCCAGAACAAGCACGCGCGCGGCCTCATGCTCCAGATCGCCGAGCTGTGCCGCCGCCAGAAGATGCACACCCGCGCCATCGCCACCTGCGAGCAACTCGTCCGCCGATTCCCCAAGAGCCGCGAGGCCGAAGAGGTCGGCTACATCCTCGCCCTGTGCCAGCGCGACCGCAAGGAGTTCGACAAGGCCATCGAGACCCTCGAGGGCGTCGCGCGCGTCCCGGGCAACCGCACGTCGGGCCTCGCCGCCGAGGCACTGATCGAGGCCGCCGACATCTTCTACGCCGAGCTCAACCAGCCCCAGAAGGCCATGGCGCGCTACGAGGAGGCCGCCAAGATGGCTCGCGACTCGAACAGCGAGCGGCGCGACCTGATCCTCGAACAGTGCTACTTCCGCCTGGCCGAATACCAGTTCATGAAGAAGAACTGGAGCGTGGCCCTCGAGTACTACGTGCTCCTGCGCAAGACGGGATCGAAGCTGAACGTCCTGGGCCGCATCCTGAAGTGCCAGGCCGAGCTGGGCACGGACGACGACACGCCGGTCGGCACGGCGGCCGACCTCGCGATCCTCAAGAAGAAGATCGAGGAGAACCCCGGCACCCTCATCGCCGCCGAGGCCGAGGTGTTCCTGGCCGACCGCGCCTTCGGCCAGGCCCAGGTGGCCCACGGCGGCTTCGACGCGGTGATCGAGCAGTACGAGGGCATCCTCAAGAAATATCCCAGGAACATCCTCAGCCAGGGGAGCCTCGAGTCCTACGTCCTCATGCAGCTCGGCCTCTCCTATGGCTACGGCGAGACGAGGCCCGAGCTCAAGAAGGCCATGAGCATCCTCGAGAAGGCCGTGGCCGTGGAGCCCGAGACCCCCTACCGGCGCGAAATCCTGGAGGGCCTGGCCCGCGCGGCCGACCAGGCGGGCGACAAGCAGAAGGCATTCGAGGTCTACGAGCGCCTCTTCGCCTCCGCATCCCAGAAGGTCGAGGCCGGCAAGGCCGATGAGGCCGAGCGGGGGCGCATGTCCGAATACCTCCGCGCCATCCTCTCGCGGGCCGAGCGCAAGGACTCGATCGAGGAGGCCCTGCGCATCTCCCAGCAGATCGCCCAGAAGTCCGGCCCCTTCTCCGAGGCGGCACGCCACGCGATGTTCTACATGGGCGAGCTGTACTACCTGAAGAAGGACTTCGCCACCGCCGCCAAGACCTTCCAGACCTTCATCAAGGCCTACGGCCCCAAGCAGGACGCCGAGGACAACGTCATCAACGCGCCCTGGAAGCCCGCGAAGGTGGACGAGCAGACGGCCCAGGTCTACGAGGCCGCCGTCCGCGTCGCCCATTCCTGGTTCATGCAGGGCCACTTCGGCAATATGCTCAAGGCCTACCAGTGGATGGTCGCCAACATCCCCCACCAGAACCAATACGTCGCCGAGGCCCAGTACTGGCTCGCGATGGAGTTGGTCAGGGGCAAGAAGGCCGAGGAGAAAGATGCCCGCACCAGGGCCGCCGAAGCCCTCTGGACCAAGGTGGTCAACCCCTCGTTCGACTTCGACGACCGCGACTTCGCCAAGAAATGCTACTTCTGGGTCAACGCCCCCGACGTGCAGGACTACGTGAAGACGGCCATCCTGAAGGCTGGGCAGTTCTTCAGCGAGTCGGGCGACCACGAGCGCGCCGCCGAGGTCTTCCGCGCCTATCTGCGGCTCTACCCCGAAATGGCCAGGAAGAAGGGGCGCCGAGTCGCCTCCGAGCCCGACCCCAAGTATCGCATCGCCCGCTACGCCCTCGGACGCGAGTACATCACCCTCGGCCAGATCAACAAGCTCGTCGAGTGCTACAAGGTCTACCTCGACTCGATGCGGGACGACGAGTTCCGCGTCTCGGCCCTTCAGCTCCTCGGCTACAACGGCGCGAAGCACGGCCAGGTCGAGCCCGCCATCGAGGCCTACGCCACCCTGCTCGACGAGTACGGCCAGAACGAGAAGGACGAGAAGGGCGAGCCGGTCCCCGTGCCCCAGAAAGACCGCATCCGCTCGGGGAAGTACAACTGGGACGGCATTCGCCTGGAGCCGCCGAAGGGCCTGGACCTCGGCGAGGTGCGCTTCTCGCTCGGCTTCCTCTACTGGAAGAAGGAGAAGTGGGCCGAGTGCGTGAAGACGCTGGCCCCCTTCGCCGAGAACCCGCAGCTCTTCGACAACAAGGCCCGGCCCAAGGCCCTGTTCATGGCCGGCCAGGGCTACTATCGCGCCTACGAGTTCGAGAAGGGCCTCGGCGTGCTCCTCAAGCTCCTGCACGACCATCCGACCTACGAGGCCGTCGAGGAAGTGTCCGTCTACGCCGCCCGGGGCGCCGTGGAGGCGAAGAAGTGGTCCGAGGTGGACCGCCTGTACCAGTGGTTCCTCAAGGAGCGGCCGCGGTCGGCCCACCGGCCGCACATGGACCTCTACGCCGCGATCGCCCTGATCGGCTCGGGCAAGGCCGACGAGGGGCTGTCGGGCCTCCGCAGCATCGCCCTCAGCGACACCTATCAGGACGTGAAGGCCGACGCCTATTACCACTGGGGCAGCCACCTGCTGGGGCAGACGCCTCCGAAAATCAACGCCGCGTTCGATTGCCTGGAGAAGAGCGTGGCTCTCTACCCGCGCGAGACCTCGTGCCTCGCGGCGGGCAAGGCCGCCATCGAGCTGAAGGACTGGGAGAAGGCTCAAGGCTTCCTCCAGCGCGCCATCCGCGAGTTCCCCGCGGGCCGGCGCGAGGCCGTCGAAGAGGCCAAGCGCCTCCTGCCCGATGTCCAGAAGCGCGTGGCGAAAGGGAAGTGAACAAGACCGCCTAAAGGCGGGACTACGAACGAAGAAGGAGATGGGCATGCGAAGACGTTCCGTGGCCGCATTGTGGGCTCTGGTGCTGGCAGTCACGGCGCGCGGCGCGCGCGCCGGCGAGGCGGAGCCGGAGTTCGACGCCGTGCTGGAGGACAAGGATAAGGTGCTCCAGACCGAGATGGAGCAGGCGACGCCCGGGGACCGAAGGGGCTTCTCGGTCGTGACGGACGACGATATCGCGGCCCTCGAGGTGGGCGACATCTACAAGAGCAATGGCTCGTTCTTCAAGGTCACGGCCATCGGCTCGAAGGGCACGGCCGGCGGCAGGTTCAGCGCCGAGCGCACCGCCGGGCGGTTCGACCCCGGCCGCTCGTGGGGCCGCGTATCGGGCCTCGGGCCGCTCACCATCGTGACCCGCGAAACGCTCCTCAGCCTCTACCTGAGCGGCGGGTGGGTCATGCACGCCATCTCGTTCGTGCTCCTGCTGGCCATCGTGCTCACGCTGAACAGCATCTGGGAGTACCGCCGCAAGAAGCAGTGCCCGCCGCGCTTCGTGGACGAGGCCCGCCGGGCCATCAGCAAGGGCGACCTGGGGCAGTTCGAGGACCTCGCGCTGCGCGAGAAGGGCTTCTTCGCCGCGATCTGCCAGGCCATGGCGATGGACTTCAAGACCTCGACGGTCGAGGACATCAAGACGCGCTGCGAGTCGCGGGCCTCCCAGCAGATCACGCTGCTGCGCATGCCGCTGAAGGCCCTGAACCTGGCGGCCGTGCTCTCGCCGCTCATGGGGCTGCTCGGCACCGTCATCGGCCTCGTCATGTGCTTCGAGAGCCTCCAGTACGAGGCCGCCAGCGCCGCCAAGAGCCAGCTCCTCGCCGCAGGCGTCCGCGTCGCCCTCTTCACCACCGTCTACGGCCTGCTCGTCGCCATCCCGTCCCTCGCCGTCTTCTTCCTGTTCAACCAGAAGCTCAACGCGATCGCCGCCTACTGCGAGGGGGTGGCCACCGAGTTCGTGCAGCAACTGGCCGCGCTCAAGCGCGTGGCCGGGGGGCCCGCGGCCGCGCCAGCCGCCGCCCAGGCCGCCGACGCTCCGGCCCCTGCAACGGAGGAGCAGCCATGAAGTTCCGCGGACTAGAGGACGAAGAGGAACTGCGGATCAGCATGGAGCCCATGATCGACTGCATGTTCCAGCTCATCCTGTTCTTCCTCGTCACCACGTCGTTCATCAAGCTCGAGCAGGACCTCTCGATCAACCTGCCGATCCACAGCCGGGAGCTGAAGATCAAGACGCCGCCGGCCCGGCCCGTCGTCGTCAACGTCAAGCACCTCACCGGCGGCAAGGCCTTCTACCACGTGGAAAACGAGCGCATCTCGCTGCCCGCACTGACCATCAACCTCAGCCGGGCCAGGGTGAGAAACAAGGACCAGGCGGTGGTGATTCGCGGCGACCGCAACGTCAAGTGGGAGCACGTGGCCGCCGTGATGAGCTGCTGCGCCCAGGCGGGGATCACCAGGGTCTCCGCCACCGTGGAGATTCGTGAGGAAAGGTAGCGCGCCCGCTCGTGAGCGGGAGACGCGAAACGCGGAACTCGAAACCTGAGACGGACGAGGGCAGAACCATGGAACAGGAAACCCACCCCTCTGTCGTGCAGATCAAGTACGGCACGCACACGAAGGAGGAGTTGGCCAAGGGCGCTCGGGTCGAGATCATCAGCCCGCGGGCCGTGGCCCTCGGCCTGCTGATCTTCGCGCTCCTCGGCCTGGGGGCCTTCTTCTGGCGCCTGGCCGCACGGCGCGGCGCCCAGATGGTCCTCAAGGAGTTCGAGTTCTCCATCGAGGAGCCTGTCGCCGACGACTTCGAGCTGAAGGACCCCATCCGCGACATCCTGCGCGAAACCCCCGAGGAGATGCCCGAGGAGAAGGAGGAGGAACGGCCCGACATCCAGATGGCCGTCGTGCCCACCGAGGTCCAGGTGCCCGAGGAGCACATCCAGAGCGAGAACATCGAGGTGGAGACCCCCGAGATCGAGCCCACGGCCACCGAGATTGACCTGGATGCCCCCGAGCAGATCACAGAAACCTCCGAGGCCGTCACGTATGCCGTGGACCCTATCTCCACGTCCGCCCCCGGGCCGGCCGATATCTTCAAGTACAAGGAGCCGAGCCCGCGGGACAAGCCGCTCCTCTACTGGATCAACCGCGCGCCCAAGCCGAGCCGCATCCCCGAGGTCCTGCCCCAGGCATTCGGCGACAAGGACGCCCCGACCCTCGGCAAGCTCGGCCCCGCCAACATCAACCTCTTCGGCACCGGCGACTTCTTCCGCGCCATGACCGCCTACGGCGGAGTCAAGGCCAAGTCCGCCGTCGACTCCGCCCTCTACTGGCTCGCCACCCACCAGGAGTCCGACGGCCATTGGGACTCGAAGAAATACGAGGGCGCGGAGACCTCGGACTCGGCCGTCACCGGCCTCGGCGTCCTGGCCTTCATGGGCGGCGGCCACACGATCCGCAAGGGCGAGTACCGCCGAAACGTGCTGCGCGGCATCGAATGGCTCATCCGCCAGCAGGGCGAGGACGGGGCAGTGAACAAGAACATGTACTGCCAGGCGATCTGCACCATCGCCCTGTGCGAGGCATACGGCCGCACGCGCGACGAGCGGATCGGCCTGGCCGCCCGCAAAGCCGTCGCCTACTGCGAGAAAGCCGTCAACCCCGACGGCGGCTGGCGCTACACCGCCAACTGCGGGCTGAGCGACATGTCGGTCAGCGGCTGGGTCATCATGGCCCTCAAGACCGCCAAGCTCGCCGACATCAAGTTCGACCACACCGTCTACTCCCAGTCCCTGTCCTTCGTGGACAGCGTGACCGACCACGGCGCGAGCCAGCAGTCGAACGGCGTGGTCACGTACATGTACGAGCCGGGGCAGAACTACGAGACGAACGCCCACCCCGCCCTCACGGTGGCGGGCATGATGGTGCGGCAGTTCAGCGGCGTCGGCGTCAAGAGCCACATCCTCCTCAAGAGCGCCGAGCTCACCAGGCAGCTCGCCCCCGACTGGGGCCGGAAGGACTTCTACTACTGGTACTACGCCACCTACGCCATGCACAACATGGGCGGCGAGTACCGCGTCTGGTGGAATCGCCGCATGCGCGACGTCCTCCTCGACAACCAGTGCCAGGAAGGCGACAACGCGGGGAGCTGGGACCCCAAGGGGGACCACTGGGCAGCGCGGGCGGGCCGCGTCTACACCACGGCTCTCGGTGCCCTGTGCCTCGAGGTCTACTACCGCTACTCCGAGGCCCTCAACAGCTTCGGCGTGGCCCCCGACCTCGACGACCTGTTCTTCCAGTGAACGACCAATGACGAACAGCCCCCCTGCCCCACGCTCCCCGTTGGTCATCGGTCATTGGTCATTGGTCATTTCCGCGTTCGTTGCGGCGGCGGCAGCCGCCGGCGATTGGCCCGGCTGGCGCGGCCTCGAGCGCGAGGGCAGAGCCGAGCCAGGCGACTACCCCACCCAGTGGTCCCCTGAGAAGAACATCCGCTGGAAGGCCCCCGTCCGCGGCAAGGGCCACTCCTCACCCGTTGTCGCGGGCGACGCGGTGTTCGTCACGACGGCCTACTTCACGGGCCGGGGCGAGGGCATCAAGCGCGCGGCCGGCTACGCCGTGTTCGGCCTGACGGGTCTCCTCATCGCAATCACGGCCGTCTTCGCGCTTCGGGCAGCCATTGGGCGCCCGCGCCTGGCGAGGGGGCAGTGGGTCTCCGTCGCCTCCCTCGCCATGCTCCTGGCCGCGCTGGCCTGGCATGCCGCCGCGGACCGCCTCCGCCCCCCTCCCGCTGATGTGAGCCTGGAGCAGCAGATGGAGCGCTGGCTTCTCGCCAGCACCATTGCCGCGCTGTGCCTGATGGTCGCGGGAAGCCAGTTCCTCGTGCGCCCCTGGCTGCGCCCGGCGATTGGCCTGCTGGCGCTGGGCTTCGCCGCACTCGTGCTCTTCGGGCGTCCCGAGCCGCAGTACTTTGACCTGGTGACCCCCGGTCGTTACGGGGAGAGAATATTCGAGACTGTTGCTCTGCCCTTTATGACAGGCGTTGTGCTACTGGTCGCGACGGGGGTGGAGCGCTTGCGGCGGCGCGCGGCCACGCCCGCCGACGCACGTAACAGGAGCCCGTGGGCATTCGCCACGAGCCTGGCCATCCTCGTTGTCGGTGCCGCCCTCGCCGTCGTGCTCTGTCGCGACCTGTTGCTGGCCGCCATCGTGGTGTGCGGCCTCGCCTGGCTGGTGTCACATCTTCATTTCGCACTTCGCCGCCAAGTGCCAAATGAAGATGTGACACCGTTCTCCGCGCCGCGCTGGCTGCCCGCCGCCTTCCTGTGTGTGGGCGCGTTCGGCTTCGCCGAGAGGTGTTACTTCCTGACGACAAGGGAGTTCGTCCGAGCCGTCGTGTGTCTCGACAGGGACACGGGCGCCAGGCGATGGACGTGCGAGGGCCTTCGCGCGCCACAGCCGCCGCTCAACAGCCGCAACTCGCCCGCCACGCCCACCCCCGTCGCCGACGGCGAGCGGGTCTACGCCTGGTTCGGCTCCCCAGGCGCCCTGTGCGCCGACAGGCAGGGCAAGCTGCTCTGGACGAATGACGAGGTGCCCTTCGACGACGTCCACGGCCTCGGCGCCTCGCCGCTCCTCTGCGACGGCTTGCTCATCATCCCCGGCACGCAGCCGGAGGCGCCCTACATCGCCGCGCTGGACGCAAGGACTGGCGAGCGCGTGTGGACGACCGATCTCCGCCCCTGGTCAGGCGGCGAGGGGCAGCACCGCACGCCCGCTATCGCCACCGTGGACGGGAAGAGGCTGATCCTCGCCTGGGCGTGGGACGGGGAGCGCAAGGAGGACTTCCTCCGGGCCCTCGACCTCCGCTCGGGCAAGGAGTTGTGGCGGCACCCCGTGGCCACCCACGGCGAGCAGGTCGCCGGCCTCGTCTCCGATGACGATGTGGTTTTTCTGCCGACCTCGAAGAAGGTGCACGCCCTGAGCCTGTCGAAGCTGAGCCGGGGCGAAGACCCTGTCATCTGGGCGAGGGAGCTGAAGTGCAAGGGCCAGCTCGTGGCGTCGCCGGTGCTGTGCAATGGGCTGCTCTTCGTCGTCTCGGCCCACCGCGACGCCCACTGCCTCGACGCCAGGACGGGCGAGCTGCTCTGGAGCCGGCAGCTCAACGGCCGGGGCTGCATGGCCTCGCCCATCGCGGCCCGCAACGCCGTCTACTTCCCCGACGTGTCGGGCAAGACCACGGTGGTCGTGGCCGAGCGCACATTCCACAGGGTCGCCGAGAACGACCTCGGCGAGCCCATCTGGGCCTCGCCCGCCCCCGTGGACGGGCGCCTCTACCTTCGCACGGCGGGCCACCTGTGGTGCGTCGGCGAATGAGCCGCGGTCGGGGCGGAATCCCGTTTGAGCCTGGGCACGTGAAGTTGTAGCATAGGGCGCGCGGCGGCTCGGTCCGGCAGTGGCCCACAAAGCAACAGGAGGCGCGATGATGAACACGACCTCGCGGCGGCAGTTCCTCGCTTCGGCCACCACAGCAGCGGCGGCGCTGGCCATCGTGCCCCGACGCGTCCTCGGTGGCGAGGCGGCGCAGCCGCCGAGCGACACCGTGACCGGCGCGCTCGTCGGCAACGGCGGCCGCGGCAAGGCATCCTGGGGCGCGATGAAGCTGTCGCAGCCCCGCCTGCTCGCCATGTGCGACGTGGACTACAAGCGCCTCGCCACCGACCCCAAGGCATTCAAGATGGACCCCGACCAGGCCGCGAAGGTCGCGCAGGTGACCGACTTCCGCCGGCTGATGGAGATGAAGGACCTCGACGTCGTGTGCATCGCCACGCCGCCGCACTGGCACGCGCTCATCTGCATCGCCGCGGCGCAGGCGGGCAAGGACATCTTTTGCGAGAAGCCGATGACGAAGTTCATCGCCGAGGGCCGCGCCGTGGTGAACGCCGTGAAGCGCTACGGCGTCGTCTTCCAGATCGGCACCTTCGGCCGCTTCGGCCAGGCCAGGGGCGGCTCCGCCGAGAACCACAAGATCATCCAGCACGGCCTGCTCAAGAGCCTCAAGGGCGTCGTGCAACGCGGCGGCGTGCCGCTGCGCGTGGGCCGCGTGGACCTCGCGCCCCAGCCCGTGCCGCCGAACCTCGATTACAACATGTGGCTCGGCCCCGCCCCCTTCAAGCCGTACAACGCGGAACGCGTGCACTACAAGAACCGCTTCTACTGGGACTACGAGGGCGGCGACCTGACGAACTTCGGCGCCCACCGCATGGACCCGTTCACCTGGACGTTTGCTAAGGACGGCACGGCGCCCGTCGAGGCCGAGCCCCACGCCCCGCCCGCGCACGACGACGCCGTCGGCCCCTGGGGCTGGGTGGAGTTGACCTATGCCGATGGCCTGAAGTTCGTCATCGAGAACGGCAAGTGGGGCGAGAAGTACAACCGTCCCGTCGCGCGCCAGAGCGTGAGCGCCAAGGACCTCGACGAGGAGGGGCGGAAGAAGCTCGCCGAGCTGCCCAACCCCGAGCCGCTCGTGAGCTTCGCCGAGGCCATCAAGACGCGCAAGCAGGCCGGCGGCAACGCCGAGGCCGCGCACCGCGGCATCACGGCCATGCACCTCGCCAACATCGCCATCCGCGTCGGGCGCAAGATCCGCTTCGACCCCGTGACCGAGCAGATCATCGGCGACGAGGCGGCGAACCGCCTCGTAGACCAGCCCATGCGCGAGCCGTGGCACCTGTAGAGAAGAAGTGGACAGTGGACAGTGGGCAGTAGGCAGTAAGCAGGGAGGAAGGCGGGGCTAGGGCTGGGCGCGGCGGATCTTCACTGCCCGCAGGTTCATCAGCGGGGCGTTGGAGCTCTTCTTCTTCCCCGCCTTGACGAACACCGTGCAGTCGCCCGCCTTTTCGATCGTCACGGCGCCGGGGTTGTCGGTCTCGAACTTGCCCCAGTTCCCCGTGTTCCGCACCTTGCCCCGCAGCTCCTGCCCGGCAACGGAGACGACGTACTCGTTGCCCTCGGCGGCGCCTTCGGCCGCGAAGAGAATCTCCACCTGGTACGTGCCGGGCGTCTTGAACGCGACTTCCCACTTCACGAGCGAGTCCTTGGGGTTCCAGTACCCGATGCAGTCGCGATCCGGCTTGGGCTCGTAGTTCGGCTCGTCGCGGTTGTTGTTCCTGACGGCGCCTTCGATGATGCCGTCAACGGCGTGGCAGACGAATGCGTCGGCGCCATCCGACAGGCCTCGGCCCTTCCTCTCCTTCTTCTCCCGCTCGTAGGCCTCGAGGCGCTCCTCGAGGCTGGGCTCCTTGGGCTTCGCCGGCACGGAGGTCCTGGGCGGCGGGGGGCGGGGGCCGGGGTCGGCCTTGACGGGAGCGGCGGTGCTGGGCTTCGGCTTTGGGGACTCGGGCGGGAGCGCCGTGGGCGCAACTGAGGTGCCGGGGACCGCACTGGCGCGCGGCGGCCGCGTGCCGCCGCGCGAGAGGAGGAGCACCACGATGACCAGAAGGAGGAACCCGCCCGCCGCAGAAGCGTAGATGAACGGCTTGGTCTGCCACAGCGGCCTCGCACCCACCCGCACCCGCGCCGTCGTCGGGCGCCGCTCGGCCTTCCCCTCCCCGGCCGCCGTCCCGGGCTTCACCCGCTGCGTCGTCGGGCGCCGGTCCCCCTCGCCCTCGACCACCGAGGCCGCCGCAGGCGCGCGCCGCGCCACCTGACGCTTCTGGAGCATCCGCTCCGTCCGCTCCACCACCACCAGCAGCTCCGCCGCACTCTGGTACCGCTCGTCCGGGTCCCGACGCAGCAGCTTCTGCATCAGCACGTTCACCAGCACCGGCATGCCCGGCACCTGCTGGTCCAGCGACGGGGCGTCCCGACGAATGTACTCGAGTGCGCGGGCCTCGGGGTCCGGGCCGTCGAACGGCGGCTGGCCCGTCATCGCGTGGTAGAAGCTCGCACCCAGGAGAAACAGGTCCGCCCGCGTGTCCAGCGGCCGAGCGTGGGCCGCCTCGGGCGGGTAGTACAGGGGCGACACCAGCCGCTCCGTGCCCGGAGCGTCGGGCACCCGGGCCTCCCCCTGCCGGCGTGCCAGGGCCGATTCCGCCAGCAGCACGCGGTCCTCGCCCGTCACCAGCAGCGTGGCCGGCTGAAGGTCGCAGTGGAGGATGCCCGCCGCGTGGGCCTCGGCCAGCGACCGCGTCGCCTCCCGCAGCAGCGGCAGCGCCCGGTCCGGTGGCAGCGGCCCCTCGCGCGCGAGCAACGTTGCCAGAGTCTCATACTGCACGTCATCCATG
>DATKZY010000072.1:0-15878 GCA_035527715.1 Planctomycetota bacterium
GGTCGGCAGGTCCCAGTAGCGCTCGACGCGGGTGCCGTCCTTCGAGGCGACGAGGTAGTGGGCGGGCGGGAGCTTGCGGATGCCCTCGAAGATGGTGAGCGGCGCGGGGACGTATTGATAGGTGAGATAGAGGTCGAGGGCCTCGGGGGAAAGGGCGCGCGGGATGCCCGGCGCTTCGAGGAGGGCCTGAAGCTCGGACGCGAAGGCCAGGCGCTGGCCGTCGTCGCAGTAGACCAGCGGCTTCTTGCCCAGCCGGTCGCGGGCGAGGAGGAGCTGCTCGCGGCGCTCGTCCCACAGGGCGAAGGCGAACATCCCGTGCAGCCGCTCGACCACGCGCTCGCCGAGTTCCTCGTAGAGGTGCACGATCACCTCGGTGTCGGCGTGGGAGCGGAAGGCGTGGCCTCGGTCGAGCAGCTCGCGCTTCAATTCGCGGAAGTTGTAGATCTCGCCGTTGAAGACGACCCACACCGAGCCGTCCTCGTTGGGCATCGGCTGGTGCCCGCCCAGGACGTCAATGATGGACAGGCGGGCCATGCCCAGGCCGACGTTTCGCGCCATTGTGGCACGGCTGGCTTGACCAGCCGTGTCCGATGATGCGAGATCAGCCGGTAGGTCACCGCGGACGAAGGTCCCTGCGTCGTCCGGCCCCCGATGGCGCAGCCGAGCGATCATCTGGCGCACGGTGTCGCGTGAGACGCCCGCCGTCGGGTCACGGTGGTAGATGCCGCAGATGCCGCACATTCGGTTGCGTCACGCGTCGCGCGTCACGCGTCATCTCCTGGTGGCTCCCACGGGAGGCGCTCCCTGCCCTTTCGACCTTCGGCCGCCTTGGTCCGCCGCGCCCTGTCGGCCTCCTGCTTGAGGCGCTCGAAGGCGAGGAGGCGGCGGACGAGCACCACGACCAGCACGCCCAGCATGACGTAGCACAGAGGGCGCCACACCGGGCCTTCGAGGTTCAGGATATAGGCGGGCCACAGCGAGGCCAGGGCGAGGAGAGTCGCCACCATCTCCCAAATGGGGAAGCGGCGAGCCGGCGGCAGCTTCGTGTCGGGCATCAGGCGTCCCTTTCCACTCCACAGGATCGTGACCCGCCGCCAGTATACCGCCGCGGGCAAGGGTGCGCAAGGACTGCCTTGACCCGACACCCTCCGCTCCCTATGATAGCCACAGGACGGGAGGCCCCAGGCAGCCGGCGCAGCCATGAGCCAAGAGCTTCGGCGAAACCTCAAGCTCACCGTCGAGTACGACGGGACGAACTACCACGGCTGGCAGCGGCAGGCGAATGCCCCCAGCGTGCAGCAGGCCCTGGAGGAGGGCATCTCGCGCGTGGTGGGCCACGCGGCGACGCTCTACGGCTCCGGGCGCACCGACGCAGGCGTCCACGCCCTGGGCCAGGTGGCGAACTTCCACACGAGCACGGCCATCCCGGCCGAGCGCCTGCCCCACGCCATCAATGCACACGTCGCGGACGACATTGCGGTGCTGCGGGCCGAGGACGTGGCGGCGGACTTCCACGCGCGCTACTCGGCGAAGCGGAAGACCTATCGCTACCGCATCGTGTGCCGGCCGGTGCGGCCCGCGGTGGGCGCCGCCTTCGTGCACTGGCAGCGGCAGCCGCTCGACGTGGCGGCCATGCGACGGGCCGCGGCGCTCTTCCTGGGCGAACACGACTTCGCCGCGTTCGAGTCCCACTCGGAAGGGGAGGGCAGCGTCCGCACCATCTCCCGCAGCGACCTGGAGGAGGCCGGCGAGCGGCTGGACTACTACGTCGCCGCGAACGGGTTCCTCTACAACATGGTACGGGCGATGGTCGGCACGCTGCTGGAGATCGGCTCGGGCAGGCGGCCGCCGGACGATGTGGCCCGCCTGCTGGCGTCGCGCGACCGTTCCCTGGCGGGGCGAACCGCGCCCGCGAAAGGGCTGTGCCTGATGGCGGTCGAGTACGAGTGAGCTGTTTCGACGACGAGGACGAGGACGAGTGAAGATCAAAGTAGTTCACGTCATCACGCGGATGATCCTCGGCGGCGCGCAGGAGAACACGCTGCTGACGTGCCGCGGGCTGCACGAGAACCCCGACTACGACGTCACCCTGGTCACCGGCCCGGCCCTCGGCCCCGAGGGCGAACTGCTCAGCGAGGCCGAGCGCCTTGGGCTCCGCGTCGTCGTCGTGCCCGAGATGCGCAGGGCGATCCACCCGTGGCGCGACTGCGTGTCGGTGCGAAAGCTCCGCCGCATCCTGCGCGACATCCGACCGCAAGTCGTCCACACCCACAGCTCGAAGGCGGGCATCCTGGGACGCTACGCCGCCCACGCCGAGCGGGTGCCCGTCGTCGTCCACACGATCCACGGCCTCCCGTTCCATCCCTACGAGAAGGGCTGGCGGAACAAGCTCTACGTGTGGCTCGAGCGAAGGGCGGCGAAATGGAGCCACAGGATCGTGTGCGTCGCCGACGCGATGGCCGACCAGGCGGTGGCCGCCGGGGTGGCCGACCGCTCGAAGTTCGTCACGATCTACAGCGGGATGGAGGCGGAGGCGTTCCTGGACTGCGAGTGGCAGCGGCGAGCCATGCGCCACAGGCTCGGCATCCGCGACGACGAGTTCGTCGTCGGCAAGATCGCGCGGCTCTTCGAGCTGAAGGGCTACGAATACGTCATCGAGGCCGCGAAGCGCATCCGCGACGCCCACCCGAACGTCCGCTTCCTCTTCGTCGGCGACGGCATCCTGCGCGGCACGCTCGAAGCCCAGGCGCGAAAGCTCGGGGTGAGGGACTGGATTATCTTTGCGGGCCTGGTGCCGGCGAGTCAGGTGCCGGCCTACGTATCGGCGATGGACGCGCTGGTCCACGCCTCGCTGCGGGAGGGGCTGGCGCGGGTGCTGCCCCAGGCGCTGCTGGCCGGCAAGCCCGTCGTATCCTTCGACGTGGACGGCGCCCGCGAGGTGGTCGTCCACGGCGAGACCGGCTACCTCGTCCCGCCCAAGTCAGTGGAGGGCCTTGTCGTGTCCCTGTGCGAGATCATCGAGGACCCGGAGCGCGCCGCCGCGATGGGCGCGGAGGGCCGCGCCCTGTGCCGCGAGCGCTTCCGCTGGCAGACGATGGTGGCCGAGCTCGACGCGCTCTACCGGGAACTCCTGAGTGACCAGCGGCAGCCGGCAGGCCCTGACGCCTCTGCCTGACGACCATTGTACCGTTATATTCAACTGCTAAGCATCGAATCGCCAAAGGCTTATGACGCGTCCGGAAAAAACCGCCGCAAATGCCCCTCTCGTGCGTGATCAGGGGCTCATTTGACCTGGGACACCTTTGGGCCGTTCTGGTTGGGGTCGCGCGCCTGCAAGCGCAGCAGTGGGCTACACTTACGCCGATCTCCCTCTCCGGCGATTCCGGCGCCCGGAAGGGCTCAAATCGCGTCCGGGCGATCAGCGGCTTGCGGGGGAATCACACGGACAACGACGGACGAACACGGATGGGCAAGGCTTGCTTGCGTCCGTGCATGTCCGTGTGAGTCCGTGCGACCTTCTCACAAGCTCGCAGGTGTCCCCGCTCGGCATGCCCAGCGGGCGCCTCGCCGTCCAGCGAGGGGGTGTCAGAGTGCCAACTCCTCAGAGCGGGAGTTGGCACTCTGACTTGGCACTCTGGCCCCGAGCGCGAGGCAGCCAGAGGCGGGAGTGAGCGTAACGCTGGGTGGGGGCTATGCTGCGGCGGCGCGCGTGCTTGACACGCGCATGGGGCCGGGTTATAATCCGCCGCGTATGGTTGACAGGGAGGAGCAGATAGGGTGCGCCCGTCGGGGGCTGAGACGTGGCGAAGCTGTACGTAGAACGCGGACGCCTCCGGGGCCAGGAACTCGTGCTGGTCTCGGGGAAGGTGTACACGGTGGGGCGCAGCTCGAGCTGCTCGCTGCCGCTGACCGACCATCTGACCTCGCGCGAGCACTTCCGCGTGGCGGAGAAGGGCGGGCGCTTCTACGTCGAGGACCTCCAGAGCAGCAACGGCACGTTCGTCAACGGCAACCAGGCGACGAAGGTGGTGGAGCTGAAGCTGGGCGACCAGATCGAGGCCGGCGACACGCTGTTCTCGCTGCTGGCCGACGACGAGCGGCGGACTCAAGGCGGCCTGGTCGGCCGCGAGATCGCAGGGTACAAGATCCTCGAGCGCGTCGGGCGCGGCGGCATGGGCACGGTGTACCGCGCTCGCCAGCTCTCGCTCGACCGCATCGTGGCCTTCAAGGTCCTGTCGTCGAGCCTGACGTGGGACCAGGAGTTCATCCGCCGGTTCACGGACGAGGTGCGCGCGGCGGCGAGCCTGGCCCACCCGAACATCGCGCGGGCGCTGGACGTGGGGCAGGATGGTAGCACCCCGTACTTCGTGATGGAGTACATGGCGGGGGGAAGCATCGAGGACTCGATCGAGAAGGAGGGCCGGATCGCGCCGGACCGCGTGGTGCCGATGCTGCTGGACATCGCCCGCGGCCTCGCCTACGCCGAGGAGCGGGGGCTCGTGCACCGCGACATCAAGCCGGAGAACCTCATGCTGGACGAGCACGGGGTGGCCAAGATCGTGGACCTGGGCATCGCGTGCGAGCGCAAGGGAAGCCGCAGGGCCGACCAGAGCGACGGCGTGTTCGGCTCCGCGCACTACATTGCGCCCGAGCAGGCGTCGGGCGAGAAGATCGACAGCCGAGCCGACATCTATGGCCTGGGCGCCACCGCCTACCACATGCTCTGCGGGCACACGATGTTCACCGGCGAGTCGCAGGCCGAGATCATGAGCAAACACGTCGAGGAGGAGCCCGAGCCGCTGCAAGCGGTCGCCCCGTGGGTGCCCCGGAGCCTGTGCGCCGTGGTCGAGCGGATGACGGCGAAGGACCCCGACGAGCGCTACGGCTCGGCGCGGGAGCTGATCCAGGCCCTCGAGAGCCTGGGGGCGGGCGTCGGCGGGGCGTCGCGCCCCATCGAGCTTCGCCACGTGGACCAGCTCGGCGAGCTGGCCGAGAAGCCCAGGACGGACCGCTACCAGCGCGAGCGGCGCACCAGGCGCCTCGTCGCCGGGGTGATCGGCGCGCTCCTCCTCCTCGCCGGGCTGGTGTTCCTCCTTACCAGGTTGTGAGGCGGGGCGGCCATGCTCGACCTGAGCGCCACGAGGGACGGCGTTCGGATTGCCGTTCGCGCGCAGCCGAAGGCCTCGCGATGCGAGGTCGTCGGGCGCCTGGGCATGCGGCTGAAGGTGGCCGTGACCGCGGCCCCGACCGGCGGCAAGGCCAACCGCGCGGTCGAGGAGGTGCTGGCCGACGCCTTGGGCGTGCGACGCTCGGCCGTCGCCATCGTGGCGGGCCAGGGGTCGCGCGACAAGGTGGTCCACGTGTCCGGCCTCTCCCTCGATGAGGCCATTGAGCGATTGGCGGTGGTGCTGGCGAGGGATTGAGACGAGACCATCAGACTGTGAACTGGAGGCAACATGGGACTGTTCGAGCGCATCGTCGAGGCGGTGGCTGCAATCCGAAAGGTCGCGCCGGAAGCGCCGCAGGTGGCCCTGATCCCCGGGACGGGCCTCGACGGGATCGTGGACCGCATCGAGCGGGGCCACGAGATTCCCTTCGGGGAGATCCCCGGCTTCGCCGAGACCACGGCGACGACGCACAAGTCCACACTCGTCCTCGGCACGCTCGGGGGCAAGCGGGTCGCGGCCATGGGCGGCAGGCACCACCTGTACGAGGGCTTCTCGGCCGAAGAGGTGACTTTTCCCACGCGGGTCCTGCGGGCGCTGGGGGCCGACGTGTTGATCGTGTCGAACGCGGCCGGCGGGATGAACCCGCGGTACGCCCTCGGCGACATCATGCTCATCGAGGACCACATCAACCTGATGGGGGCGAACCCGCTGGTCGGCCTGAACGACGACCGCCTCGGGCCGCGCTTCCCCGACATGTGCCGGCCCTACAGCCGCCGGCTGCTCGACCTGGCCGAAAGCATCGCGCTCGACGAAGGCATCCGCGTCCACCAGGGCGTCTACGTGGCGGTCGTGGGGCCGAACCTGGAGACCCGCGCCGAGTACCGCTTCCTGCGCGGCATCGGGGCCGACTGCGTGGGCATGTCCACCGTGCCCGAGGTCATCGTCGGGGTGCAGGCGGGCTTCGAGATCCTGGGGATCACCTGCGTGACCGACCGCTGCCTGCCCGACGCGCTGGAGCCGGCCGACATTGGGCGAATTATTGCCACCGCTCAGGCGGCCGCGCCCAGGCTCACGCGGCTCGTCGAGCGGGTCATCGCCGAATGTTGAGCTCGGCCAACCTCCCGCAGGTTTGGAACCTGCGGGAGGCTTGACGCAAGGAATGGCTTGATGAACTACCGTGATACGGTGAATCTGCCCAAGACCTCGTTCCCGATGAAAGCCAATCTCCGGCAGCGCGAGCCCGAGCTCCAGAAGCGGTGGCGCGAGATGAACCTCTACGCCCTGGTCCGCAAGGCCCGCGCCGGCGGCCCCAAGTTCATCCTGCACGACGGGCCGCCCTACGCCAGCGGCGAACTCCACATCGGCACGGGCATGAACAAGATCCTCAAGGACGTCGTGGTCCGCTCCCGCACGATGATGGGCTGCGACGCGCCGTTCGTGCCGGGGTGGGACTGCCACGGCCTGCCCATCGAGCACCAGGTGCTGCGCGAGCTGGGCGAAGGCGCGCTCGACGCCCCGAGGATGGACGTGCGCCGCCGCTGCCGCCGCTTTGCCGAGAAACACGTGCGAGCGCACATCCAGCAGTTCCAGCAGCTCGGCGTGCTGGGCGACTTCGCCGAGCCCTACCTCACCCTCGACCCGGCGTACGAGCGCGCCGTCGTCGAGCTGTTCGCCGACCTGGTCGAGGGCGGCTACGTCTGCAAGAGCCGCAAGCCCATCCACTGGGACTACGCGACCCGCTCGGCCCTCGCCGACGCCGAGCTCGAGTACAAGGACGTGGAGAGCCCGGCCGTCTTCGTCAAGTTCCCCATGGCCGACGACCTCAAGGGCCTTTTCCCCGGGCTGGGCGGCGAGCCGCTCTCGATGCTCATCTGGACAACGACGCCCTGGACCCTGCCGGCGAACCTGGCCATCGCCGTCGCAGGGCAGGCCGAATACAGCGCCGTGCGCTATGCCGATCCCGTGACCGGCCGCAGCGAGGTCGTCGTCCTGGCCGAGGATCTCATCGAGCCGGTAATGGCCAAGGTGGGCGTGACGGGCTGCGCGGTGGTGGGCCGCTGCCGCGGCCGCCAGCTCGAAGGCAAGTGCTATCGCCACATCCTCCACGACAGGACGTGTCCCATCGTCCTCGCCGACTACGTGAGCCTGGAGGACGGCACGGGCTGCGTCCACACGGCCCCCGGGCACGGGCGGGAGGACTACGAGACGGGTCTGAAGTACGGCCTCGAGATCTTCAGCCCGGTGGACGAGAACGGCCGGCTGACGCCCGAGAGCGGGCAGTTCGCGGGCCTGCGCGTCTTCGAGGCCGATCCGAAGATCGTCGAGCACCTGCGGCGGCAGGGGCATCTCCTGCACGCCGAGACGATCCGCCACTCGTACCCGCACGGCTGGCGGTCCAAGGAGCCGGTGATCTTCCGCGCCACGGAGCAGTGGTTCGTCGCCGTGGACCACAACGGCCTGCGGCAGCGGATGCTCGAAGCCATCCCGAAGGTCCAGTGGATCCCCGCCTGGGGCGAGGGCCGGATCGCGGGCATGGTCGCCGAGCGCCCCGACTGGTGTATCTCGCGCCAGAAGGCCTGGGGCATCCCCATCCCCGCCTTCTACTGCGTCGCCTGCGGCGGCCTGCTCCTGGATGCCGGCGTGGTCCGCCACGTCGCCGAGGTGGTCGGCCGAGAGGGCTCCGACGCCTGGTTCGCCAGGGACGCCGCCGACCTCTTGCCGGCGGGCGTCCAGTGCCCCCGGTGCGGCGCCGCGGCGTTCCGCAAGGAGACCGACATCTTCGACGTCTGGTTCGAGAGCGGGTCGAGCCATCGCGCGGTGCTTCGCGGCCCGAAGGCCGAGCGGCAGGGCCTGCGGTGGCCCGCCGACCTCTACCTCGAGGGCACCGACCAGCACCGCGGCTGGTTCCAGCTCTCGATGCTCCCCGCCGTCGCGGCCGACGGCGAGCCGCCCTACAGGGCCGTGCTCACCCACGGCTTCGTGGTGGACGAGAAGGGCGAGAAGATGTCGAAGTCGCTCGGCAACTTCCTCTCCGTCGAGGAGGCCCTCAAGGAGTTCGGGGCCGAGCTGCAGCGCCTGTGGGCCGCCAGCGTGGACTACCTGGACGACATCCACGCCTCGCGCGGCATCATCGCGCGGATGGACGAGCCGTACCGCCGCTTCCGCAACACCTTCCGCTACCTGCTGAGCAACCTCCACGGGTTCGACCCCAAGACCCAGCGCGTGGAGCCGGGCGAGATGGCCGAGGTGGACCGCTGGGCGCTCTCGCGCACCGCGCGCCTCATCGCCGAGGCCCGCCGGGCCTACGAGGACTACCAGCTCTACCGCGTCTACCAGCGGACCTATCAGTTCTGCACGGTGGACATCAGCAGCTTCTACCTCGACGTCATCAAGGACCGCCTGTACTGCGAGGCGGCGGACTCGGTCGCGCGCCGGGCCGCCCAGACGGTGCTGCACGAGATTCTCGACGCCCTCGTGCGCCTCCTCGCCCCCATCCTCATCCACACGTGCGAGGAGGTGTGGGACGCCATGCCCGGCCGCGACGACCTGCCGAGCGTGCACCTGGCGCGCTTCCCGCAGACACGCGATGCCTGGGTGGACGAGTCGCTCGAGGCGCGATGGGGCCGTCTGCTCGCCGTGCGCAGCGACGCGGCCCGCGAGCTCGAGAAACTGCGGGCCGACAAGAAGATCGGCAGCGGCCTCGACGCCCGCGTGGTGCTGCACGCGGAGGGCGAGCTGCTCGAGTTCCTCCGCGACTACCAGGCGGTGCTGCCCGAAATACTGATCGTCTCCGAGGTCGCCGTAGCCGACGGGGTGTCGGCCGACGCGGCGCCCGGCAGCGACGTGCCCGGCCTGGGCGTCGTCGCGGCGCCCTCGGGGCGGGCCAAGTGCGCCCGCTGCTGGCGGCTCCTGCCGAGCGTGGGCAGCGACGCCGAGCACCCGCAGCTCTGCGCCCGCTGCGCCGCCGTTGTCCGCGCCTTGCCCAGGGGATAGCATGCCCGGTACACGGGGGTGTGGCCAATGAAGCTCAGGGTCTACCTGGACACTTCGGTCTTCAGCGCCCTCTTCGATGACAGGGTGCCGGAGCGGAGGGCCGCGACAGAGGAGTTCTGGATGCGGTCTGGCGATTTCGACCTGCTCACCTCCCGGCTGGCGGCCGAGGAGCTTGGCCGGACGCAGGACATGGAGTTGCGCGCGAAGCTCGTGGGCCTGCTGGAAGGCATCAACATCCTTCCTGTGACCGAGGAGATGACCAACCTGGCCCGCCGATATGTTGCGGATGGCATTTTCAGCGAGGACATGTTTGATGATGCCGTCCACGTGGCGGCCGCGGTATTGAGTCGCCAGGACATCCTCCTGTCATGGAACTTCAAACATCTGGTCAACCGGCGGCGGCGAGCACAGATCAACCAGACGAGCGTGCTCCTGGGCCTCCCGACGATCGAGGTCGCGGCTCCGCCGGAGGTATAATGTAGAGGGATGAGACCAAGGAGTGGAACTATGCACTACTTCGACTACGAGTCGCTGGCGCGCGAAGCCGGCATTCCTGGCGCGAAGCTGGCGGCCATCTGCGACCGGATGCGCCGCGAGTTTCCGCGGGACGACATGATGTACGAACTCCACGTCCTGCGGGCCTGCATGGCCGTCAAGGCGGGACGGGTTCGACTTGAGGACGTTCTCCGCGTCGAGGCGGACACCGTGGGGGCAGCGCGATGAAGCACCTGAGGCTCGCGGTGCTGCTCTCCGGCAGTGGCCGCACGCTGGAGAACTTCTTCACGGAAATCCAGGCGGGGCGCCTCGACGCCGAGGTGGTGGCCGTGGGCAGCAGCCGGGCGGACGCCTACGGCCTCGAACGGGCGCGGCAGCACGGCGTGCCCGCGTTCGTCGTCGAGTCGCGCGACTTCAGGAACAACGCCGCGGGCTTCAGCCGGGCCATCTTCGAGCAGCTCGCGCCCTATGACTACGACCTCCTGCTCCTGGCGGGGTTCATGTGCCTCATCACCATCCCGCCGGCGCTGGAGGGCCGCGCGATGAACATCCATCCCGCGCTCATCCCCGCCTTCTGCGGCAAGGGGTGCTACGGCCACTACGTCCACGAGGCCGTCCTGCGCTCCGGCGCCAGGATCACAGGGTGCACGGTGCACTTCGTGGACAACGTGTACGACCACGGGCCGATCATCGTGCAGAAGGCCGTGGCGGCGCAGGACGACGATACGCCGGACAGCCTGGCGGCACGGGTGTTCGAGAAGGAGTGCGAGGCATACCCCGAGGCGGTGCGCCTCTTCGGCGAAGGCCGCCTGCGGATCGAGGGGCGGCGAGTGCGGGTGCTGCCACACGCCCAGGACCCATAGGGCACACAGGTCCGATTCGGAATTGGGGAAGGCCCATGCGTCTGCTGATTGTCGAGGACGAGGCCAAGGTCGCCAGCTTCATCAGGAAGGGGCTGGAGGCCGAGAACTACGCCGTGGACGTGGCGGCCGATGGCGAGGAGGGCCTCCACCTGGCCGCGACCGAGGACTACGATGCCATCCTCCTCGACATCCTGCTGCCGAAGCTGAACGGCTACGAGGTGCTGCGGGGCCTGCGCGACCGCGGCCTGCGCACCCCGGTGATCATGCTCACGGCGCGCAGCGCGCTCGACGACCGGGTGAAGGGGCTCGACCTGGGGGCCGACGACTACCTGGTGAAACCGTTCGCCTTCGAGGAGCTGCTGGCGCGGGTGCGCGCCCTGCTGCGCCGCCGTTCCGCCAGCACGAGCCCGATCCTGCGCGTCGGGCCGCTCGCCCTCGACCCCGTGGCGCACAAGGTCACGGCCCACGGCCACGCCCTGGACCTCACGGCGAAGGAGCACGCGCTCCTGGAATACCTCCTGCGCAACGAGGGCGTCGTGTGCACTCGGGCCATGATCGCGCAACACGTGTGGGACATCAATTTCGACACGTACACGAACCTCATAGACGTGTTCATCAACCACCTGCGGAAGAAGCTGCAACCGCACGGGTGCGACAAGATGATCCAGACGGTGCGAGGGGTGGGCTATGTCCTCGCCACGACCTAGGCTGCATTTCTTCCGGCGTGCGCGATTCCGCCTCACGCTCTACTACACGGCCATCCAGCTCCTGTTCCTCGTCCTCCTCGCCATTTTCCTCCACTATCGCAGCGCCCGGAGCATGATCACGGAGCTGGAGAAATTCGTCCGCGACGACACGTCGGACCTCATGGCCGTGGTCGCCGACCAGAAGGACAACTGGGCGGAGGTCCAGAAGAAGCTGGACTTCGAGAGCAGCGGCGAGCGCTACTACAAGCTGAGCTTCCGGCTCCTGGACCTCGAGGGCAAGGTCCTGGCCCTGTCGCGGTCGTTCCGGGAGGCCGCCCCGGCCACCAGGCCGATCAGCGAAGAAGAGCTCCACGACGCGCTGGAGGGGGAGACGCGCCAGGAGATCGTCTACCTTCCCGAATGGCCCTGCCCTCACCTGTTCGTCACGCGCCCGTGGACCGACCCGAAGACGCGGCAGGTCCGCTACGTGGTGCAGACGCTGGCCTACCTGGAGCC
This sequence comes from Planctomycetota bacterium, assembly GCA_035527715.1. Lineage (GTDB taxonomy): Bacteria > Planctomycetota > PUPC01 > DSUN01 > DSUN01 > DSUN01. The sequence goes on from DATKZY010000072.1 coordinate 11,722, forward strand.
GCTGGAGAAGCTCAGCCGGCGGCTTCGGCGGAACCTCTACAGCGTCATTCCCCTCTTCGTCCTCATCTCGTGGTTCGCCGGCTATGCCTTGGCCCGCAAGGTGCTCAAGCCGGTGGGGCAGATCTCACGCACCGCGCGCCAGATCACCTCGAGCAGCCTCGACGAGCGGCTGGTGCGCTCGAAGTCCGGCGACGAGTTCGACATGCTCGCCGGCACGCTGAACGACATGATCGGGCGCCTCGAGGAGTCGTTCGCCCTCACCCGCCAGTTCGCGGCCGACGCCGCGCACGAGCTGCGCACGCCTCTCACCGTGCTGCGCGGCGAGGCAGAGCTCGCCCTCCGCAGCAGCCCCCAGGACGCGGAGGCGTATCGCGACGTGCTGGAGAGCAACATCCGCGAGTACGACCGGATGATCCACATCATCACCCAGCTCCTGCTGCTGGCGCAGGCCGACGCCGGCAAGATGGTGGTGGGACGCGAGCCGGTGCGGCTGGACGAGCTGCTCACCGAGGTGGCCGACACGTTCCAGGTGCTGACCGACCACGCGCAGCTCAAGCTCGACGTGGGCGCCTTTCCGGAGGTCGTCGTGAATGGCGACCGGGCGCGCCTCCACGAGCTGTTCGCGAACCTGCTGGACAACGCGGTGAAGTACACCCCACTCGGCGGACGCGTGAGCATCACGTGCACGCGAGGCCCCGAGGACGTGCGGGTCGCTGTGGCCGACACGGGCATCGGCATCCCGGCGGAGCAGCAGGACAAGGTCTTCCAGCGCTTCTACCGCGTGGAGGGCTCGCGGTCGCGCGACACCGGCGGGGCCGGCCTCGGCCTCAGCATCGCCCGCTGGATTGCCACCGCGCACGGGGGCCGCGTCGAGCTCCAGAGCGCCCTGGGCGCCGGGAGCACCTTCACAGTCGTCCTCCCCTTGCCCGTCGGCGCCGAGAGCCAGGTGGCCACCGAGCCGGCCCGCGGCCCGGACGGCAGCGCCGCCGCCGAAGTGGGCTGACGGGTGGAGCGCGCCATGCCCGACGGGGCGTCGAACCCGATGCCTGCGATGCAGCCGCAGCGCGCGCGCGCCCGGCAGCCGATCCTGCGCCACCCGCTCCTCTACCTCGTGCTCCTGGCGCTCGGCGTCGGGTCGCTCCACGAGGGGCTGAGGCCGCCGCCGCGCAGCGACCCCGCCACGGAGCAGCCTGCGCCGCCCGTGGCGCGGCAGGGATGGTCCCTCGTCGACATGGTGCGCCAGCCGCGCGACGTGCCCTTCGGGGCGGCTGCCGCCGTGCTGGTGCCCCTCATGCTCGGCTCGGGACTGCTCGCCGGCTACGTGCTCCTGCGCTCGCACAACGTGCTGGTCTTCCCGCGCTGCGAGTTCCCCCTGGTGCCGTGGATGGCCTGGGACCTGCTGCGGGTGGCCGTCGTGCTTCTCGTGACGGCCCAGGCCGTAGGCCTCGGCGTGGCATGGGTGCTGCACCTCCGCGAGACCAGCGCGGCCTGGGGCCGGGTGCCGGTCGGCCTGGTGCTCGTCTGCGCATCGAATCTCACCACGGTCCTCGTGTGCCTGTTCACGGTCGCGCTGGTCGGGGGATGCGAAGGGAACCCGCTGCGGCTGCTCGGGCTCTACGAGCCACGCCCCGTCCGGCGGGCGGTGCTGGGCGTGACGGGCTTTGTCATGCTCTTCCCAGTCGTGCTCCTCGCCTCGGTGGTCGTGCTGATCCTGGCCCCGCGGATGGGCTTGCCGGTTCGGCCGCAGGAGCTCCTGGTGCGCGTTGCCGAGGTCTCGCCCAAGGCGCTGGCATTGGTGGTGGCGGGCGTCGTGCTGGTCACCCCGCTCACCGAGGAGCTGCTCTTCCGCGGCTTCTTCTACGCGACGTTGCGGCGGCACATGGGCCCGCTGGGGGCCATCGTGCTCAGCTCGCTCACGTTCGCCGCGCTGCACAGCCACGCGGCAGGGCTCCTCCCCCTGTTCGTGATCGGCTTCCTGCTGGCCTATCTCTACGAGCGCACGGGCTCGCTGGTGGCCTCGATCGCCGCCCACTCGGCGTATAACCTCTACGTCCTGCTCCTCACCTACCTCGCCTACCACGAGTTCGCGGCCTGACCCGCCTTCGCGCGGCCAAGGGCGCGCACCACCGCCTCCACGTCGTCGACCACCTCGAACAGCTCCAGGTCCTCCGGCGAGATGGCCCCCTCGGCCAGCACCGTTTCCCGCAGCCACGTGAGCAGCCCATTCCAATACGCCGACCCGAACAGCAGGATGGGCAGAGCCTCGATCCTCCTCGTCTGCCTCAGCGTCAGGACCTCGAACAGCTCGTCCAGTGTCCCGATCCCGCCCGGCAGGACCACCACGCCCCGTGACTCTTTGACGAACATCACGCGGCGGCTGAAGAAGTAGCGGAACTCCATTCTGTGGTTGGCGTAGGGGTTCGCGGCCTGCTCGAAGGGCAGGAGGATGTTCAGCCCCACCGAGGCGCCCCCCGCCTCGGCGGCGCCGCGGTTGGCCGCCTCCATGATGCCCGGCCCGCCGCCGGTCACGATCGCGTAGCCCTCCTCGGCCAAGCGCCGAGCCAGGGTGCGGGCCAGCTCGTAATTCGGCGTCCCGGGCTTCGTCCTGGCCGACCCCCACACCGCCACCCGTGGCTGCGGCACCCCCGCCATCAGCTCGAAACCGTCCACGAACTCCGCCATGATGCGGAACACCCGCCAAGGGTCCTCGCGGGTAAAGTCGTTCAAACGCGATTCCTGGGTCATGAGGTCCCCCTCAATTCGGCCAAGTGGTTTGCCAACAGGATGTAGCGCGCCAAGTCCACGTCCTGAGCCCGGGCGGTCGGCGCGATGCCGCAGGCGCTCAGCAGCGGCGCCAGGTCGCCATCGCGGAGGTGGGCCGCGGCGAGCGAGTTCGCGAGCGTCTTGCGGCGGTGGGCAAAGGCGGCCTTCACGACCTCTCGGAACGCCGCGAAGTCGCGGATCACCGCCTTGCGTTGCAGGTCAGGCACCAGCCGCACGATGCTCGAGGTCACCTTCGGCCTCGGCCAGAACACCTCGGGCGGAACGCCGCGAACCACCTCCACGGCCGCCTGCGCCTGCACGACCAGCGACAGCACCCCGTAGTCCCTGCCCCCCGGCGGGGCCGCCATGCGTTCCGCCACCTCCTTCTGGACGGTCACCACCATCGCAGCGATGGGCAGGCCGCTCTCCAGCAGGTTCGGCACGAGCGGCGTCGCCGCGGAGTACGGGAGGTTCGAGACGACGCGAAGAGCCTTGTAGCGTCCCGTCGCCCAGGCATCTTGCGTCGCCTTGAGAAGGGCAGGGGAGAGGGCGTGCTTCGACGCCAGGGCATCTCCGCACAGCAGCGTCACGTTCTGCCGGCCCTCCAGGTATCGGGAGCAGACGGCGAACAGCCCGCGGTGCAACTCGATCCCGACGACGTGGCCCCCGGCGTCGGCCAGGTGAGCCGTCAGCAGTCCCGTCCCGCACCCGATGTCCAGCACCAGGTCCTCCGGCCCCACCTCGCCGGCTCGGACGATGAAGTCCAGGAGATTGTGGTCCACGAGGAAGTTCTGCCCGAGCGACTTGCTGGGCTTGATGCGCAGGTAGTGCAACAGGTCGGCCAGTTGCCGCTTCGTCCGTACCTGCCGCATCGCGTCGGCGATGGAAGGCGGTGGCTGGTAGATGGCTCGCGACTCGTCCATGCCTGCATTCTAGCCGACGAGCCAAGGAGCGGTCAAGGCGGGTCATGAGTTCTGCCCCGGCGGCTCGGGCCATGGCTCGCCCCCCCCCAATTCACAGAATGCCAACTGCCTCTCTCAGGGGTTGGCATTCTGTGAATCCCCGCCCGGACGCGGCCGGATCGCCGATTCGCTCACAATGCCAACCCCGCCGGCGCGAGGGGCTTGGCACTCTGAGAAATCCCTCGGGATCACGCTCGCCCGCTCTCAACGCCCGATGCCAGCCGCCCGCGGCGCCGCGGCCCGGCAACCCAGCGGTCTGCCTCTCGCTCGCCTTCTCTTGACACCCCTCCCCCCGCAGGGTATCATCGCAGCCGTGGTCGCCGCGTTGCTGTGTCGCCTGGGGGGATTCGTGTGGCCAAGCACCCCGCCAAGTGCCCGAAGTGCGGCAGCCGACTCGAGTACGAGTCGGCCGTGGACGAGAAGATCGTCTGC
>DATKZY010000073.1:0-16837 GCA_035527715.1 Planctomycetota bacterium
GCAAGCCATGCCCCGCGACCCGCGACTCCCCACCTGGGCTCCGTGCGTGCCGCAGCGGCTCATCCGCCGGCTCTACGAGACCGACGCCATGGGCATCTACGACGACGACCTGATCAACGAGGTTGGCTACGGCCTGCTCGCACGCTGCGAGAGTTTCATCACGGCCAATCGCGCAAGGGCGGGGGAGCTGCCCTGTCCCCAGTGCGGCCACACGGTGCGACACCGCGCGGGGCGACAGGAGATCCTGCATTGCCCTTGCGGCTGGGAACTCCCCTGGTCGGACTACTTCAAGGCGATCCAACACAAGCAGCTCAGCGGAGCCGAGCCCGTCCTCGCCCAGTTCCAGGAGTTCGTCAAGAAGTTCCCCGCCGCGCGAACGCCCCGAGAGAAGGTGCTGCTCATTGACCGCCTGATCCACGGCTTCCACTGGTACTACAAGACGCAGAGTCCCACGCGCCCGGTCGCGGTCAACCTCATCGAGGGGCGTCTGGGAGAGGTCGTCGCCTTTCTCGACACCCTCACCTACGGCGAGCAGAGCACGCCAGGCACAAGCGAGACCCTGGCGGAATGGAACAGGAACATCGAGGCCAACCGGGAATGGTATCCATCCCGGCGCGCGGCGCGGATGGATGAAGAGCTAGCCCGCGAAACACGCGAAACAACGCGAAGGGGGAGAGGGAACGAGACATAGGTGACGTTGCCATGAAGAGACTCGCCATTCCGCTCTTGGCAGTGGCTTCTGCCTTGGCGGTGGAGCCGGTCGTCAAGCCGGCATCGAACACCGATCCGCAAGGCAAGGTCGGCCAGCGGCCGTATGAGATGGCCTGGGCCGACCGCAAGCCCGAGCACGCCGAGGTCGTGGACTTCGAGGACCTGACGGGCTGGACGGCTGTCGGCTTGACGGGCTGCACGGCGGAACTCGTCCGCTCGCGCGAGGAGCAGATGTATGGCTCCTTCACGGGCAAAGCCGTCTACGCGGGGAAGACGGGGGCGAGCTACTTCGAGCTGCGCCCGCCACAGCCGGTGTCCATCCCCGGCGAGCCGACGGCGGCCCAAATGTGGGTGCGCGGCAACAACTGGGGCTGGTATCCCAAGCCCCGGACCGCCCGCACGAACGTCTACGCTATCGTCCGCGACGCCAAGGGCGAGCACTTCGTCATCAGCCTCGGACATGTGAACTTCGATTACTGGTCCCTGATGCACGCGGCGTTCGCATCGCCGACCGGCCAGCTCACGGGCCGCATCCGCCGGGAAGGGGAGGGCGATGGGAAGGTTGATTACCCGCTCAGTTTCGTCGCCCTCCGCGTGACCAACTGCTCCGACGAGAAACCCGCGAAGCTCTCCCTCGACGCGCTCCAGTTCTACACGCCCGACTACAAGCCGCTCGCCGAGCCGAAGCTGCCCCCCAGCGACGTGCCTTGGCCGACCACGCCCGACACGATCACGCCGACCGCTGCGGAAACGATGAGGGTTTCGCTGAGCCAGGACGGGCCATACCACGTCTTCACGGCCAGAGGCCGGCGCGACAGGATTCGCTGGGTCTATCTGCCGAAGAGCGGCACCCTCGACGATCTGACCGTGGAAATCAACGGCAAGCGGTTCCAGCCATGTGTCGGCGGCGGCCCCGTGTTCCTTCTGGACGGGGTCGAGGCTGGCCCCGCTCTCGAAGGGGTTCAGCAGGGATGCGTAGGACTAGAGACGCGCCGGGACTCGCTGCTGGCGCACTGCGCCATTCGCAAAGGGGAGGAAAGCATCCCGTACACGCTCGAGTTCCGGCCCAGGGGCAAGTCGCTTCAGATCACAGTCACGGTAGACGAGCCCAAGGCCACAGCCTTCCGCATCGGCCACACGAAGGGCACCCCGAACGCCAACCTCGTGAGTGTGCCGTATCTGACCTTCGGCAACGTGGGGCCGCACATCGTGCACTGGGACGGCGTGTTCCTGAGCGGGTTGCTCGATTGGTACAACTCCGATGCATCACAGCTTTTCGAGGAGCACGGCAAGCCCAAGCCCGATGAGGTGACCTACAACGGCGGCTCGCGCTATCTGCCGAAGACCGATGGCAAACGCAACCCCCTCCGCGAGCGGCTCATCCTCACCGTTGCCAGCGACTTCGCGGAGGTGCTGCCCAACATCCCGCACCCGCAGAACCCGATGGCGCATCTGGCCACGGGCTCGATCTGGCGGAACATCGGCCAGCCGAACGAGGACCTGCTCAAGCGGCTCAAAGCCCACGGCGTCGAGCGCTTCATCTGCCCCCTCCACGAGGTCGGCTGGCGCGACGCGGGCGAGAGCTTCACCTTTCGCCTCCGCTGCGCGCCCCGCATCGGCGACGAGAAGATGAAGGAATATGGCAAGTGGGTGAAGGGCCTCGGCTACCGCTTCGGCCTTTACGCCAACTACACCGACTACGCGCCCGTGAACGAGCACTGGAGCGAGGACCGCGTGTGCCTCGACAGCGACGGCAACTGGCGGGGAGCCTGGCCCCGCTGCTATGCGCCCAAGCCCACCTGGGCCTGGCAGGCCGAGTCCGACCTCGCGCCGAAGATCGCGGCGAAGTTCGGCGCCGTGACCTGCTACAGCGACGTCCACACCGCCGTCACGCCCTGGGCCCGCACGGACTACGATGCCCGCACGCCAGGGGCGGGGATGCTGCGGGCGAGCTGGGAATCCTACGCCCGCATCCTCTGGACCGAGTGCCAGGCCTACGGCGGCCCGGTCTTCAGCGAGGGGCGGATGCACTGGATGTACGCGGGGCTGATCAGCGGCAACTACGGGCAGATCACCGGCCCCGACCGCTGGCGCCAGCCGCCGCTGGTGGACTTCGATCTCCTGAAGATACACCCGCTGATGTGCGACTTCGGGATGGGCTCGCCCGACATGTTCTACCCGCACCACGGCGGCGAGTGGCGCACCGACCGCAGCCGCACCAGCCCGTGGCTCGACCGCTTTATCACCTCGACGCTGGCCTTCGGCCACATCGGCTTCCTGGCGATGGAGTGGGGCTTCGATGGCGGCCTGAAGAGCTTCTACATGACCAATGCCGCCCAACAGCGCTACGCCCTCGTGCCCGCGGTCGAGATCCGCTACTTCGACGGCGAGAAGCTGCTGACCACGTCCGAGGCCATCCGCACGGGGGCCTACAGGCGCGGCCAGGTGCATGTTCGCTACGAGAGCGGCCTGGAGCTGTGGTGCAACCTGAGCTTCGAGCACGATTGGCGGGTGACCTGCGACGGCAAGACCTATCTTCTCCCGCCCACCGGACACCTGGCCTTCAAGAAGGGCGAGCTGCTCCAGTTCTCGGCCGTCGTGGACGGGCAGAGGATTGACTACGTCGGGTCACCCGACTACTACTACCTCGACGCCCGCGACAAGTCTGCCGCCTTCGGCCCTCTCGCCTGCCGCGGCGCCGCGGCCCTCAAGCCGGCGGGGAAGAAAGACGAATGGTGGGCGATTCCCTGCGACAAGTGCGACGACCTGAGCATTCGCCCCGCGCAACTCGGCCTCGGCGCCGACGTGGCCCTCGCCGCCGAGGCGCTCGATGTGGACGACAAGCCCCTTGGCCCCGCCGAGGTGCGCGTGAGCAACCTGGGCCAAACCATCATGCCCGTCAAGGGCGCCGCCCGCTATCGCCTCGCCGCCGCGGGCAAGACCGTCGCATCGCCCCTCGATCGGGGGCCCCGCTGCCTCGTTCGGGGGCTGGACTACGAGGTTGCGGTCGCCGCAGTGAACCTTGGCGATGGCCTGCTCCGCGACGCCCGCGCGACGGCAGAGCTGCTGGCCGGAACGCCCCTCGCGGCGGAACGACGTTCCAACATTCTACAGAATGTTGGAACGTCGCAGGCCGTCGGCCCGGGCCGCGAGGGGAAGGGGCGGCTGGTCGTCCACGTCCCCGACGACGCGAAGCCGGGCGAGCGGCTCTGGTATCGCATCCGCGTGACCGGGCGCATCGGCGAGCGGGAGGCCGAGGGCATCGGCTGGTTCACGGGCATCGCGGCGCGGGCAATGGACATGACCGTTCGCCCCGGCAGCGCCACGCCGCAGCCCCCGGGCAGCCCGCAGGCGCTGCTCCTCACCCTCCGCAGCAACCTGCCCGCCGAAGCCCCCGTCACGGTGCGAGCTACGAGCCTTCCTGTCGGTCTCACGCTGTCCGCGACGCGGTCGCTGCCGGCGCGCGTCGAGCACGTGCAGAGGCTGGCCTACACCGTGCCGGAAGCGCCGTCGGTGGCTCGGCTGACCCTGTCCGTGGAGTGCGCGCCTCTGGGCGTGCGCCCACTCGTCGAGCGGCAGGACCACTGGCTCCGCTTCACGCGGAGCAAGGCCGTCGCCCTGGACCTTGCCAAGCTGGCGCCGGCGCGCGCGGGCATCCAGTTCCGCGGCAAGGCGGAGGAGCCGCTGCGGGCCGACAGCGGGGCGAGCTTCCGGGCGGCGTCGAACACGGTGGGCGGGGTCGAGAAGGCCGGCTTCTTCTGCCATCCGCCCTACCAGGGCGGTGTGGGCTCGGCCTTTGGCGAGTTCGAGGTCGCGCTGCCCGACGAGGCGTGCGCGTTCGAGACCCTCGTCGGCTTCACCGACGGCTCCTCGACCGCCGACGGCTGCGTGTTCTCGGTCGAGGTGAAGGCCGGCGAGAAGTGGGAGACGGCGGGGAAGCTTCAGTTCGGCGAGTTGAAGCGCTGGATGCCCTTCCGCGCCGACCTGTCGTCGTTCCGGGGGAAGAAGGTCGCCATTCGGCTGGTGACAGATGTGGGGCCGGCCGACGACTCGAACAGCGACTGGGCGGCGTGGGGCGAGCCGCGCGTCGTCCTGGCCGGCGACCGCCTGGCCGTCGAGGTGCTCGACAAAGAGCCCAGCCCGTCCAAGAGCAATGGGGCGCCGGCAAGATAGCTGGGCCGCTTTGCTGTGGAATCCGCCTCCCCGCTGCGCTATACTATCTGCCGAAAGCATAGGAGCGCGCGATGGCATACAAGGGACACGTGGAGAACGGCGTGGTGGTGCTCGATGAGCCGGCCGATCTCAGCGACGGGGACGAGGTGAGCGTGTACCCCCTTCGGCGGCGCAAGCCCGCGGGAGAGGACCGACAAGTGCCCACGCTCTATGAACGGCTGAAGGACATCATTGGCTCGGTGGAGGGCCTGCCACCCGACTTCGCCCGCAATCATGACCACTACATCCACGGACAGCCAAAGGAGGGGTGCGTCCTTCGGACAAGGCACACGAAGTGCCAGAGCGAGAGCGACGTTCGTGGGTAGCCCGCTGCTGCAAGGCCAGCCCAGAGAAATGAGAACGGTCTTCGCGGATGCTCACTACTACCTTAGCCTCGCGAGCATGCGCGATGAGTCACACGAGCGCGCCGTCGCATTGTCTCGGACGCTACGCTGCGCCATCGTGACTACCGCATGGGTTCTGACCGAGGTGGGCGATGCTCTGGCAACCTCGGGTCAGCGACCGGTCTTCCTCGACCTGCTGAGGGATCTTCGGGACGACCCGAACACGATCCTGGCGCATGCGACGAGAGAGCTGTTCGAAAGCGGCGTTGCCCTCTACGCTCGCCGCATGGACAAGGAGTGGTCGCTGACGGACTGCATTTCCTTTGTGGTCATGGAGCAGCATGGCATCCGGGAGGCCCTGACGGCGGACCACCACTTCGAGCAGGCGGGGTTCGTGGCGCTGCTGAAGTGACGAGCCTGGCACCCAGGCCCGCGCCCTCACTCGATCTCGATGGATTCGACGGCGAACTCGTGGCCGGCGACGACGTTGCTTCGGAGCTCGCCGCACTTGGGGCAGCCGGGGGCCTCGGTGTCGGCGCCGTAGCGCGCCCCGCACTTCGCGCACTCGAGCTCGACGGGCTGGTCCACCACCTCGTATTCGGCGCCCTCGAGCGGCGTGCCCTTCGCGTATTCCTCGAGGTGCTCGACGAGGTGATCGGCGTCGGCGCCGCTCAGTTCGCCGACCATAAGGGTCACCTTCACGACCCGCTTGACCTCGTGCTTCGCCAGCTCGTTCTGGATCGTGCGGAAGGCCGCCTCGGCCCGGGCTGATTCATGCATTGTGCCGTCCTTTGCCAATCCCTGAGATCCACGCCGCCGGTGCGCCCTTGATGCTAACCGCCCCGCCTGCGCCTGTCAAGGGCTGGCGCCGGCACGGCTCACGCCAGGAGGTCGGCCTCGCCGGTCGAGGCCACGAACAGCGTGGTCGGCAAGCCGTGGAGGAGCGCCGTGTGCCCCGGCCCGATGGGAAGGGCCCGCCCGCCGTCATCGGGGACCTGGAAGCCGAGGAGGACCAGGCCGGCATCGGCCGAGTGCGCCCAGAGCGCGTCCGCGAAGGGGGCCGAGGAGACGATGACCTCCACGTCCGCGTCAATGCGCGCGGCGGTCACGAGCTCGCGCAGCGCCGCGGTGGCCGGCGCCCGCCCGGCCGCGTCCTCGACCACGCGGAGGATGCGGATGCGCGCGCGAGCCCACTCCCAGTTGCGCGTGAGCAGGTAGGCCAGGAGGAGCATCAGCGAGCCGTTCGCGCGGCCCCGCCACCAGATGTCGAGCCGCGACGGGGCTCCCGGGGGCGGCAGGCCGCGGTCGGCGACGAGGATGAGGCTCATCCCAAGCTGGCGGGCCACGCGCAGGTGGCGCGCGAACGGCTCCATCCGCTCGGGGTTGCTCGGCCAGCCGAACATCACGAGGTTCGGCTTGATCGGGCCGAGCGAGTGGGCCTGGAGAAGGGTCTGAAGCCCGTGGTCGAAGTCGGGCGCCACCACGACCTCGGGGAACGCCGTGATGTCCTGCGAGCGGGCGAAGCCCTCGAGGCGGTCGAGAGCGGTGCGGCGGCGCGCCGACAGGCTCTCGAGGTTGCCCACGAGGATTTCGACCAGGGTGACGAGCCCGCGCCCGCAGCCGAACCAGTGGGCGAGCGTGGCCAGGGTCGCGCGCGTCGCGGGGTTCCCCGTGAGGGCGAGCACGGTGGGCCGCCAGTTCTTCGGGTGCGGGGCGAGGCGCTGGAGCTTCAGCAGGTTGCTGCGCGCCCGCGCGTAGAGGAAGCCGCGCCGCGCGTCGCCGAAGGCGGCCCGCAGCACGCGGCTGCGCACGTAGAGATACAGCGCCCCCACGACCAGCATCGCCCCCAGCGCGGCCGGCGGGTGGATCAGGAACGCCGCCGCCCCGCACCCCACCGTGCCCGCCAGCGCCGCCGACCAGTGGAAGAAGCGGAACCGCGGCCGGAACGACGGGTTGAGGCCGAACGACTCGACGAAGGCCGCCAAATTCGTCATCCCGTAGGTGTAGAGGAAGAACATCGTGACGATGACCGCGACGACGTTGAGGGGCCCGCCGCCGGTGTCGGAGCCGGCGTACCAGAGCACCAGGAGCGTGAGGCCGAACGTGAGCAGCAGGGCGCGGCGCGGCTCGTCGCCCCGCCGCGTGCCGACGCCGAAGGGCCGCAGGGGCCGGAAAATCCCGTCCCGCGCCAGCGCCTGCATCACCCGCGGGGCGCCCATGAACGAGCCGATGGCGCTCGACAGCGTGGCCGCGAACACCCCGGCCACCACCAGGAAGCTCGCCCCGACCAGCGTCTGGTCGAGCAGCGTGCGGAACGGCGCCTCGACCAGCCCCTCCCGCGTCTGAGCCCCGCCGCACAGCAGGATCTGCGACGCATAGACCGCGAACCCCGCCGCGATCGCCAGCAGCGTGCCGCGGGGGATCGACTTGCCCGGCTCCTTCAGGTCGCCCGACATGTTCACCCCGGCCATGATGCCCGTCACGGCCGGGAAGTAGATCGCGAAGATGCGCCAGAAGTCGAGCCCCTCGGCCGGCCCCCAGTTGGCCCGGAACTGGCTCGCCTTGAAGCGCCACGCGGCCCCGCCCAGGAACGTCACGACCGCCAGCGCCAGCACGGCCAGGATCACGTACTGCACGCGAATCGCCCACCCCGCCCCCACCGCCGTCACCACGAACAGCACGCAGGCCGTGCCCACGCTCAGCGTGAAGAAGTGCGGCTCCAGCGCGGGGAACGCCCGCACGAGCGACTCCACGAAGCCCAGAATGTAGAAGGGCACGCTGAGCGCCTGGGCCAGGAACAGCGCCAGGCCGATCGCCCCGCCGAACTCCGGCCCCAGCACCCGCGAGATCATGAAATACGCCCCGCCGCCCCGCATCCGCGTGTTCGTCGCGATCGCCGAGATCGAGAGGCTGGTGAGCAACGTGATCGAGGTCGAGAGCAGCAGGATCAGCAGCGCCGAGCCGATCCCGGCCCGGCCCACGACGAACCCGGCCCGCATGAACATGATCACGCCCAGGATCGTGAGGATCGAGGGCGTGAACACCCCGCCGAACGTGCCGAACTGGTTCCGCGTCGCCCCCTCCTCGCGCGCCGACGCGGCCGCCCCTGCCGTGCTCAAGGCTCCGTCTCCTTTGCCCGGAACACTCCAGCCGCCTGAAGCACCTCACACGAGGCCCCTCTTCGCCCCCACCGAGCTTGCCTCGGTGGAGCGGTGATTGACAACTACAGCGCCGCTCGCACGCCTCCCCTCCTCACCCCCTCTCCCTCCACCCGCCGTGCGGCGGGTGGAGGGAGAGGGGGCGGGGGGTGAGGCCCCGGCCGGGTAGTTATCAATCCCTTGCCCCACCGACACAAGGTCGGTGGGGGCAGGAGCTTCAGACGGCCCAAGTGCTGCAACCGAGATTGTAGCCGACGCGACGCCTCCGATTCAACCGCCGCCGCGCTTGACGGCGCCCCGCGCCCCGCTATAATCAGCGGCGTGCGGCGTGGACCGGTCCCAGCCCTTTCGGAGAAATGACGTGTTCAAGAACCTCTCTGCGGGCGCCATCGGCGTCGGCGGCTCCACCCTCGAGGTCGCCGCCCTCGCCAGGAAGACAGGCTTCGGCGGCATGGACCTCAATGCCGGCGAGGCCGCCACGCTGCTCGAACTGGGCGAGCTCGACTCCCTCCAGCGCCTCTACGAGTCCCACGGCCTCACGCCCGGCGGCTTCGGCCTGCCCGTGGACTTCCGCCGCGACGACGAGACCTTTCAGAAGGGCCTCGCGGGCCTCCCGCGCCTCGCCAAGGCCGCCGCCGCGATGGGCTGCTTCCGCTGCCCCACGTGGATTCTGCCCTTCTCCAACGACCTGCCCTTCGACGAGAACTTCGAGACCCATCGCCGCCGCCTCAACGCCTGCGCGGAAATCCTCAAGGACAGCGGCGTCTGGCTCGGACTCGAATTCGTCGGCCCCAAGACCATGCGCGCCGGCAAGAAGCACGAGTTCATCTGGAACATGGCCGGCATGCTGGAGCTGGCCGACGCCATCGGCACGGGCAACGTCGGCCTGCTGCTCGACTGCTGGCACTGGTACACCGCCTATGGCACGGTGGACGACATTCTGAAGCTCAAGCCCGAGCAGATCGTCTACACCCACGTCAACGACGCCCCCGCCGGCCTGGACGTGGATGCCCAGGTGGACAACGTCCGCTGCATGCCCGGCGAGACGGGTGTGATTGACATCGCCGGCTTCCTGAAGGCCCTGGCGGAGATCGGCTACGACGGCCCGGTCACCGCGGAGCCCTTCGTGCCCCAGCTCAAGGAGCTTCCCGCGGTCGAGGCCTGCCGCCGCACCTCCGCCGCCCTCGACAAGATTCTCGCCCGGGCCGGGCTGGCGTGAGCGCCCGCTCGGCGCGTCGGGCAGTTGACAGCCGCCGAACGGCGTCTTACAATACGGTAAGATACCAGGGCCGGAGTAACCATGCTCAGGAGCACGCCATGGTCCGCGCGTCATTGTCCACGAGGGGCCAGCTTGTCATCCCCAAAGCCATCCGCGAACGTCTGGGCCTCCGCGCCGGGGCCAAGGTGGACATCTTCGTCCAGGACAACGGCGACATGCTCCTGCGCCCCGCGGTCGTGCACGTCCAGTCGCTCAGAGGTTGCCTGAAGCCGCCGAAGGGGAAAGTGGCCTCGCTTGAGGACATGGAACGCGCGATCCGCGAGGGGGCAGCGAAGGGCCTATGACCGCGCTGGATACCAACATCCTTGTTCGCTACATCACGCAGGATGACCCGAAGCAGGAAGCCCTCGCCGCGGGCCTCATCGAGGCCCCCGCCGAGCGCGGAGAACGCCTCCTCATCCAGCCCGTCGTCCTATGCGAGTTGGTCTGGGTCCTGGAGCGCTTCTACGGCTTCCGCAAGGCTGACCTACTGCCTGTGATCGAGAACATCCTGCACACTGTGGAGTTCGAGATCGCGGACAGGGCCGCCGTCTGGCAGGCATTCGAGGACTACCGCAACGGCCTCGGCGACTTCGCCGACTGCTATATCGGCCGCGCGAACGAGGCCGGCGGCTCCGACACCACCGTCACCTTCGACAAGGGCCTCAAGAACAACCCCCGCTTCACCGTCCTCGGCACGTGAGGGCCAGTGGCACTCCCCATGCAGTACGCTGGCTTCACCCTCGACCCGTTTCAGGAACAGGCCATCGCGGCGATTGACCGGGGGCACTCGCTCATCGTCGCCGCGCCGACCGGGGCGGGAAAGACCCTCATCGCCGAATACGCCATCGAACAGGCGATGCAGCGCGGCCGCCAAATCGTCTACACCGCGCCCATCAAGGCCCTCTCGAACCAGAAGTTCCGCGACTTCTCCGCGAAATACCCCGACCGCATCGGCATCCTCACCGGCGACGTGAGCCTGAACTACCGCGCCCCCGGCCTCATCATGACCACCGAGATCTTCCGCAACACCCTGCTCGAGGACCCCGAGCGCCTGGCCAGCGTGGACTACGTGATCTTCGACGAGTTCCACTACATCCACGACATCGAGCGCGGCACGGTGTGGGAGGAGAGCGTGATCTTCGCCCCCGAGAGCATCAGCTTCATCTGCCTGAGCGCCACGATGCCGAACCTCGACGAGCTGGCCGGCTGGATGCGCGAGGTGCGCCAGGCACCCGTCGAGATGATCCTCGAGGAGAGCCGCCCCGTGCCCCTCGAGCACGCCATCTGGGCCGACGGCTACGGCGTCCACAGCCTCGAATCCCTCGAGCGCCTGATGCACGACCTGGCCCGCGGCCAGCGCCCGCCGCGCAAGCCCCACCTCGGCGCCGAGGCGCTCCTCGACCACATCGCGGCCGCCGGCCGCCTGCCCGTGCTCCACTTCTGCTTCAACCGCCGCCTGTGCGAGGCCCGCGCCCAGGCCAACGCCCGCCGCACCCTCCTCACCCCCGACGAGGCCCGGCGCGTCGGCGCCATGTTCGACGAGTTGTGCGGGCGCTTCGACGTCGCGGCCGAATCCAGCGCCATCCTCATGGGCGAGCTGGTCCGCCGCGGCGTCGCCTTCCACCACGCCGGCATCCTGCCCACCCTCAAGGAGGTCGTCGAGCGCCTCTTCACCAGCGGCCTCATCAAGATGCTCTTCACCACCGAGACCTTCGCCCTCGGCGTCAACATGCCCGCCCAGACCGTCGTCCTCGACTCCGTCGAAAAGTTCCACGGCACCCACTTCGGCTACCTCCGCGCCCGCGAATACCAGCAGATGTCCGGCAGGGCAGGGCGCCGCGGCATGGACACCCGCGGCTACGTCTACGCACGCGTGGACACCGAGGAGGTGACGCTCGACGGCGTGAAGCGCGTCGTGGCCGGCCGCCCCGAGCGCATCGAAAGCCAGTTCAACCTCTCCTACGCCACGATCCTGAGCCTCTATGGCCGTTGGGGCGAGCGGCTCTTCGACGCCTGCGAGCGCTCCTTCGCCGCCTACCAGCGGAAAAGGGGACATTCTCCTCCTCGCCGCGAGAAGTCGAATGTCCCCTTCTCCCTCCGCAAACAGGTCGAGCGCCGCCTCAAGGTATTACAAGCCCTCGGCTACCTCGGCAAGCGCGGGATCACCGAGAAAGGCAAGTTCGCCCTCCGCTTCGCCGGCTACGAGCTACAGACCACCGAGCTGTTCTTCGCCGGCCTCTTCCACGAGCTGAATCCCCACGGCATCAACGTGCTGGCCAACGCCATGATCCACGAGGCCCGCCGCGCCGAGCGCGGCCACCACGCCCCCCGCCAGCTCCTCAGCCACGTGCGGCGCCGAGCCACCCGCGTCGTCCGCAACATCTACAACCTCGAGCGCCGCTTCCAGGTCGCCGACCCCGTGCGCAAGCTCGAGTTCAGCCTCGCCGCCGCCGTCAACGCCTGGAGTCGCGGGGCCGACTTCGCCGACCTCGCCTCCCACACCCTGGCCGCCGAGGGCGACATGATCCGCTCCCTGCGCATGACCATTCAGATACTGCGGGAGATGCGTCGCGCCACGGACGACGATGTCCTTCGCCGCCGCCTCCGCGAGGCCGAGGCCGCCATCAACCGCGGCCCCGTGGACGCCGAGCGCCAGCTCCGCGCCGGCTGCGAAGAGCCTCCACCCGAAACCACAGAGAAGAAGGAAGAACTCACCACAGAGGGCACAGAGACCACAGAGGAAGACACAGAGAAGCGGGCGTAGGGCCTGCCTGTTTGCCTGCGTCCCTTTCGTCCCTTGTGTCCCTTTGGTCCCTTCCTCCCATTCCCCCGCCCCGCGTGCGAGCAAGGCCAAACATCGCAGTTGACAACCCCTTCCCCCTCGGCTATCATCCCATCACCCGGGCAGGCGCAGGCAAGCGAGTGTCTTATCCGCAAGTGGCCCTTGCTCAGTCCGGGCTGATCCAGCGATGGGAGAACCGATGCCATATCATCTGAGGGTTACCGTGCTATGCTTGGCCTTCCTGTCTGCCGGGTGCGGAAACACTGCGCGGATGGATACGTCAAGCGACGAGGCGGTCAAGAAGTCCATCGAGAAGATGACTGCCGGCATGACAGATGACGAGAAGAAGGAGTTCATCGCTGACTGCATGGCTGTCGTCTTCCCGGACATGATGAGGAGCGCGTTTGAGGGCGCGTTCGGCGAGCGCAAAGAGGAAATCGCCACCAGAGCGGCTCTCTTCCAACCCCTTGATGGATTGACGGTCGCGGAGATTCACGCGAAAGCGGAGCAAGCAAGAGCTGCGTTCAGCGGGGGAACAAGGAGGACAGATTCCCAGCAACGAGAGGCCTGGGCCGCAGACCGAGATGGGGTCTCTGAGCCAGAGCCACCCGCCGAGCCATCTTGGGAGCCGCCCGACAAGGCTGTTCGGCAAGGTGACCTGCAGGTCCGAGTCACCAAGACAGTGATTGGCAAGGTGCCGCTCAAGGACATCACCAGTGATGCCACGTCCGTAGATGACCTACTGATGGTGACATTGGAACTGACGAACATGGCTTCGACGAAAATTGTCGAGTACTACTCGTGGTCGGGCAAGTTCATCTCGGCGGACAGAGACTTCGCCACTCTCGAGGACAACTTCGGCAACACGTACAAGAGAATCGATTTCGGCATCGGCTGCCGCCCGATCGGGGCAGTCAACCGGTCCGAGTCGATCTACCCGAACAAGTCGGTGAATGACGTACTCGTGTTCCAGATCCCGCTGGATAATGCCACCTACCTGGACTTGGAGATGCCCGCGCAGAACTACGGCGGCCAGGGGATGGTCAGGTTCCGTATCCCGATGGGTTCAGTGTCCCGTGTGCGCGAGTAGCGTCTAACCAGGCGCTGAGAGAGATCGCATGAGGTGTTCCCTTCTGCCTCTCGCTTCTGGAGCGCCCTAAGCAAGTGGGGACCGCCTGAACGCCCTTACGGAACAGAGAAACAAAGGAGCAAGAGATGACATTCGAGGAGCTGCTCAGTTACACGCGGGGGCTGGAAGGTCGCGTCTTACGCACTCTTGCCCAAGGCGCGAAGTTCAGAGTCCGAGTGGACAAGCACAGGCTAGTTTATACGCCAGAGTCCACAGGCACAGAGAGACCCCACACGTTCAAATTCGCCAACCGAGTATTCGAGAAATTCCTGAAGACAAGGTCGTTCAGACCCGGGGACTACCGGGACATCTCAAAGAATGCGTCCTACATGCTGGCACTGATCTCGATGTGTTCCGAAAGCATGAAGTGAGCCTTTGGGGCATGTGCGCGAAGTGCCGCTTTGGATTGCAGGGGGATGACCCAGGACCGCGCGTCACATTGACGAGGTGTCAAGTTCGCCCGCGGCGAGTAGGGTGTCAAACGAGTAGGGTGTCAATCAAACGAGTAGGGTGTCAAATCTTTATTTTTGAATTATTCCGTCAATCGCCCCCAGCTCGGCCTCGGAGAAGGCGAGGGTGGCGAGCGCGGCCACGTTGTCCTCGATCTGGGCGACGCGGCTGGCGCCGATGAGGGCGGAGGTGACGGCCGGCTGGCGAAGCACCCACGCGAGGGACATCTGTGCGAGGGTCTGGCCGCGCCCGCGGGCGCAGCACGTTCACGAGCACAACGCGAGTTCTTCCGTGCGTTGGTCCATCTGCCGGATCACATCTTGAATCCTATCCACCTCGCGCTCCTCGAAGTACGGCTCACCGCACTGCTTGCAGACCCAGGCGGGGACCGCTTCGAGAGTGAGGTGGTAGGCCTTCCGGTCCACCTGGAAGGGGGCGGCCTTCCATTCCATTTCGCCCTGACAGTGGATGCACTTCATGTTCGTTTCCTCCACGCCAGGGTACTCCTGAGAGCGCCAATGGCCAGTGTAGCGGCTGCATTCGGCGAATGCAAGTCGGAGCCAGAGGTCGGGTATGGCCCCCAATCCTGGCGCCTTGTTCGCAGCCCCCACGGGGCGTACTATGATAGCCCAGGGCAACGCCCTGGGAACTGGCGACCGCCCGTGAGTAGCCCTGAAAGGGCGTACTATGGCGGGCCTGGTAGTACGCCCTTTCAGGGCTGAACGTACGCCGAACGCGGCTCCCCAGGGCGTTGCCCTGGGCTATCATAGTACGCTCCTTCGGAGCTCAGAGGCCGAAGGTGACGCGCCAGGATTGGGGGCATACTCCCAGAGGTCCCTGAGCGGAACGAGGGACCGGGCGATGGCGCGAAGAGCGCGCGGCGGCGTGTCACTCCCGAACTATCCGGTCAATCGCCCCCAGCTCGGCCTCGGAGAAGGCGAGGTTCTGGAGCGCGGCTACGTTGTCCTCGATCTGGGCGACGCGGCTGGCGCCGATGAGGGCACTCGTGACGGCGGGCTGGCGGAGGACCCACGCGAGGGCCATCTGGGCGAGGGTCTGGCCGCGGCCGCGGGCGAGGTCGTTGAGCTTGCGGACCTTGTCCAGCTTCGCCTCGGTGATCGCGGCGGGCTTGAGGAAGCCGTGGGGCTTGGCCGCACGCGAATCGCCAGGGATGCCGCCGAGGTAGCGGTCCGTGAGAAGCCCCTGGGCCAGCGGGCAGAAGACGATGCCGCCGATCCCCTCGTCCTTCAGCACGTCGAGCAGGCCGCCCTCGACCCAGCGGTCGAACAGGTTGTAGGAGGGCTGGTGGATGAGGAGGGGGGTGCCGAGTCCGCGCAGAAGGGCGACCGCCTCGCGCGTCCCCTCGGGGCGATATTGCGAGATGCCGGCGTAGAGGGCCTTGCCCCGCCGCACGACGTGGTCTAGGGCGGCCATCGTCTCCTCGAGCGGCGTCTCGGGGTCTGGGCGGTGGTGGTAGAAGATATCCACGTAGTCGAGGCCCAGGCGCTGGAGGCTCTGGTCGAGGCTGGCGACGAGGTATTTGCGGGAGCCGAAGTCGCCGTAGGGGCCGGGCCACATTTTCCAGCCGGCCTTGGTGGAGATGACCAGTTGGTCGCGGCAGCGGCCGAGGTCGTGGCGAAGGATGCGTCCGAAGGTCTCCTCGGCGGAGCCGGGCGGCGGGCCGTAGTTGTTCGCCAGGTCGAAGTGCGTGATGCCGAGGTCGAAGGCGCGGAGCACCATCGCGCGGCAGTTCTCGAAGGCGTCCACGCCCCCGAAGTTGTGCCACAGTCCGAGCGAGATGGCGGGCAGTTTTACGCCGCTTCGCCCGCAGCGGTTGTAGCGCATGGCGTCGTAGCGAGTCGAGGAGGGCGACCCTGCCATGTTTCTCTCCTTTATCCCTCGGCGACTGACTATAGCACAGCGCTGGGCGCCCTTCAAGAGGGGCAGGCTCGCGGGCCGCGGGGCGCCAACCCAAAGCGGCGCTGCCGCGCCGCAGTCCGAAAGGCTGCCGCATCGCCCAGGACACCTTGCCGTCGGCAACGGAGGGATCCGTCGCTGGGACGGGGCCGGAGCGGGGGTGATCATCTTGACAGGGCGCGGGAGGCACGAGGCGCGACCTTCATCGCTGCCACATCTGCTGATTCCTCAGACAGTTATGGCTTGGAGACCCCTGCCTGCCTAGCGGCCTCAAGATGATCACCCCCCGTGTTGCGCGCGTGATCATCTTGATCATCTTGCGCAGCTTGGTGGCGCTATGTCGTCCCGCTGTGCACCTCCACGGAGACCCCCGGGGCGCCCCCAGGCGTGTCGGGCAGCCGCCACATCCACCCGGTACCTTCGCGGCAGGAGAGGATCCCAAGCTCCGTCTTCGCGCGTCGGAGGGTGACAAGGGTGAACCCGGCTTTGCAGCCCCGCTCCTCGACCTCCGTGGCGAGGGCCGGGCCGGCGGCGAGGAGCGTGAGGAGCCATTCGGCCGCCCGGTCGCGCGGGGTGGGCCGCGGCATGATGTCCATCGCCTCCTGGGCGGTCATCGCCACAGGCTCGGGCTCCCAGACGACGGTCGGCAGGGCGGGGTTGTCGGGGTGCGGGACGATGCGGTAGGCCATGCCCGTGACGCCGCCCGCGAGGTTGCACTTGACGGGCAGGAGAAGCATCCGCCCCGTGGCCTGCGGCGAGCCCTTCGAGGCGGGGTCGGGCACCGCGGCCCAGACGGCCCGGGCCGCCGACACGAAGGCCAGGCTGCCCATCGCTCGGTAGATGACCGACGCCCCCGCCCGCTTGGTCAGGTGG
>DATKZY010000074.1:0-13556 GCA_035527715.1 Planctomycetota bacterium
CTCCCTCAGACGCCCCTCGATGAGGTTGACGGCGACCGGGCGGGTGGGGAGCTGTGTCTTGTAGTAGTAGTGAAAGCCGTGGATGAGGCGGTCGATGAGCAGCAGCTTCTCGCGCGGCGTGCGCGCGGCGGGGAACTTCGCGACGAAATCGCGGAACTGGGCGAGCACAGGCTCAGCGCCGCTGAGCTGCTTGTGCTGGATGGTCTTGAAGTAATCTGGCCAGGGAAGCTCCCAGCCGCAGGGGCAGCGGAGCACCTCCTGCCGCGGCACCGTTTGGCCGCACAGGGGACAGGGCGGCTCGCCCGCCACGGCGCGGTTGGCCGTGATGAAGCTCTCGCAGCGGGCGAAGAGGGCGTAGCCGACCTCGTCGATCAGCTCGTCGTCGTAGATGCCCTTGGCGTCGGTTTCGTAGAGGCGGCGGATGAGCCGCTGCGGCACGCAGGGCGCCCAGGTGGGGAGTCGCGGGTCGCGGGGCATGGCTTGCACCTCGTTGCGCCCGTCCGTCGCCTCACTTCTTCCACGTTGCCCGCCAGGCGTCGTGGAGGGTGAGGAGTTCCTTGGCCAGCTCGGGCTTGTCGGCGGCGAGTTCCTTGGCCTCGGCGGGGTCGGTCTGGAGGTCGTAGAGCTGGGGCTTGCCCTGGCGGGGGACGTAGAGCTTCCAGTTGCCCCTCCGCACGGCGCGCTGGCCGCCGCTTTCCCAGAGGAGCGGCCGCTCCTTCGGCTGGTCGCCCTCGGCCAGGTGGTTGCGGCCCTCCAGCCCCTCGGGGCATTTCGCCCCCGCGGCCGCCGCGATGGTGGGCAAGGCGTCCATCGCAATGGCCGGCGCGTCGTGGACGCTGCCCGGGTCAATGTGCCCGGGCCACGAGGCGATGCAGGGCATGCGGATGCCGCCCTCGAGGAGGCTGAACTTGCTGCCGCGATAGACGCCGCTCGAGCCGGGCTGCGGGCCTTTCGGGTCCACCTTGGTGCGGACCTCGTTCGACGGGCCGTTGTCGCTGGCGAAGAGGATGAGCGTGTTATCGCCCAGGCCCAGCTCGCGGAGCTTCGCGACGATCTGGCCGATCGAGTCGTCCATGCAGCTCACCATCGCGGCATAGGGCCGGCGGTTCGGCTCCAGGCCCTCGTACATTTTCATCCACTTCTCGGGCGCTTCCATCGGGTAGTGGGGCGCGTTGTAGGGCAGGTAGAGGAAGAAGGGCTTGTCCCTCTTCTCAGCGATGAAACGCAACGCCTCGCGGGTGATGAGGTCGGTCATGTACTGGCCGTCCTCGTGGACCTCGCGGCCGTTGCGCCAGAGGTCGTGGACGGGGCCGAGCTTCTGGTCCCAGGAGAAGGCGTGGGTATAGTAGCTGATGCAGCCGTAGTGGTGGCCGAAGTACTCGTCGAAGCCCTGGCCGGTGGGGAGCGATTCGGGCGCGGTGCCGAGATGCCACTTGCCGAAGTGCGCCGTCGCGTAGCCCTGCTGCTTGAGGACTTCGGCGATGGTCACGCGGTCGCCTGGGAGGCCGACGACGCCCTTGCCGGCCCGCACGTTGGTCGGCACGCCGGCCCGCTGGGGCGAGAGGCCGGTGAGGAGCGCGGCCCGCGAGGGCGAGCAGATGGGCGCGGCGGAGTAGTAGTTCGTCAGCCGCGCGCCCCCCGCGGCGAGGGCGTCGAGGTGGGGCGTCTTGATGTCTTTGCAGCCGTAGCAGCCCAGGTCGCCGTAGCCCAGGTCATCGGCATAGAAAAGCACGACGTTGGGCTTGCGCTCGTCTGCCGCGTCGCCGCTCCGGGGGACGACGGCGCCGAGCATTGCGGCGCCCGCGCACTGGAGGAAGGCCCGGCGGTCGGGGTTCATCACGATTCGGCTCTCCTCTGTTCGTGTGGTGACTGGTGGGGGGAGATTTCGCCGGCCATCTTGAGCGCCGCGCGGGAGAGGATCGGCCCGATCAACTCGTGGAGCACCGTGGCCCCGATGACGACGCCCACCAGAACGTCCGACCAGCCGGCGAAGGCGGGGTTCGCCTTCACGAGCAGGGCCAGGCCGATGACGATTCCGCCCTGGGGAATCAGGCCGAGGGCGGCGTAGTGCTTGACCTTCCGTGGAGCCGACGCCAGGCTCGCCCCCGCGAAGGCGCCGAACAGCTTGCCCGCGGCCCGGAGAGCCACGAACAGCGCGACCAGGCCCAGCGAGCGCGACAGCACCGAGAAATCCAGGTGCATTCCGCTCAGGGTGAAGAAGAACACGAAGATCAGCTCCTCGGTGTAGCGGGCCAGGATGCGGAAGACCGTCTTCTCCAGCGGGCAGAAGTTGGCGACCACGGCCCCCATGGTCATGGTGCCCAGCAACTCGTCCACCCCGAGCGCCCGCGCCACGCCGAAGCACAGCCCCAGTAGGGCGAAGACGAGGACGATCAGGTCCCCTTCGCTCTCGCGCCCGGTGAGTCGCGTGATGGCGATGAAGGCAAAGCCGAAGGCCGCGCCCACGCCGATCCCGCCAACGATCTCAAGGCCCGCCGCGCCGAGCGACCCCGCCAGGCCGGCTCCCCCCGCGCGCAGGAGCAGCAGGGCCACGGCCACGCCAACGCTGTAGTTGACGATGCCGAACACATCGTCGAGGGCGGCGACGCCCATGATCGTGGACGCGACTTGCCCCTTCGCCTTGTACTCGTGGGCGACGGCGAGGGTAGCCGTTGGGTCGGTGGGCGAGGCCAGGGTGCCCAGGAGGATCGCCAGGGGGAGCCACGCCGCCGCCGGCAGGCCCGCCACGCCCATCACCGGCAGCAGGAGCGCGAAGCCGGCGCCGACAAAGAGCAGCGCGCACTCGGCCTCCAGCACCGTGATGGCAACGATCACGCGGCCCAGCTTGCGGATTCGGCTGTAGACCAGGCTCCCGCCCACCTCGAACGTGATGAAGGCCAGGGAGACGTCGGTGACGATCCCCGTGTGCTCGGCAAACCGCTCCGAGATGAGGTGCAGCCATCGCGGGTTCAGGCAGATGCCGGCCAGGATGTAGCCGGTCACTTTGGGCAGGCGCACCTTCTCCGCCACTTCGCCGAAGACGTAGCCCACAAAAAGCAGCACACCGAGGATCAGGAGCGGGTTCGTCACCTCTCTCCTCCTCGCCCTCAGTAACCGAGCGTGCGGAGGAACTCGCGGTTGTCGCGGGCGACGGCCGCGATGTCGCGGCGGGGATGGTCTTCCTCGATGGAAATCCAGCCGCCGTAGCCGGCCTCGGCGAGGCCGGCGAGCACGGCACCCACGTCGAGCCCCGTGTTCCCCTCGGCCAGGTCGCAGAAGCGGCTGGTCTTCCAGAAATCGGGCTTGTGGCGGTCCCAGCCGGCGGCGGGGTCCTGAGTCCAGAAGTTCTTCAGGTGCACGTGGCCGATCTGCTTCGGCCAGCGGGCCAGCACGTCCATCGGGTCCGAGTTGGCGGCCAGCAGGTGGCCGGTGTCGAAGAGGAGCCACAGCTCGGGCAGGCCGGCGAGCACGCGGGCGCAGTCCTCCGTGGTCTCGAGGATGGTGCCAACGTGGATGTGGTGGAAGGGCTTGAGGCCGAGGGCCGCGAAGTCGGCGATAGGCGGCTTGAGGGCGTCGAGCTTGGCGGCCAGCTCCTCACCGGAGGGCTCGTGGCCGTCCTTGCGCTGGGCGGGCACCTCGGCGGCGTCGTTGCCCAGGGTGGCGTTGAAGCGCGCCTTCGTCGCCGGGTCGGGGCCACCGAAGTTGACGAGGTGGAGGCCATACTCCGCTGCGAGGGCGGCGGCCTCGACCAGATCGTCGGCCGTCTTCGCGCCGAAGCCCTCGACGCCCTCGTAGCCCGCGTCGCGGACGATCTCCATCACGCGGCGTCGGTTGCTGGCCACTTCTTTCGGCCAGCCACACAGATGACACGCGATTCGGAATCTCACTCGATTCTCCTTATGATTCGGGAGTCCGTTCTCCCTCGCATGTTCCCGCAGAACGCTGTGACCCTGCTTCGTGCACAGGGACACCCTCACCCCCGCGCGCCGCGCCACATCTCGAACTGGTAGTCGGCGTCCAGGCCCCGGCTCTCGCCCTCCTTGTAGACGACGAGGAAGCTCATCTCCTCCCAGGGGACGAGGAGGCGGCGCTGCCCGTCGGGCGACAGCACGAGGTTGATCGTGTGACGCCACGCGCCGGTGTTGAGGTAGAAGCGCGGGCGGCCATCCGCCACGTCGAGCGCCACGCGGCCCGCGTTGTGGGTGTGGCCGTGGACGACGTAGCGGACCGCCCCGCCGTGCGCGCGGAGCGCCTCCTGGGCGGCGGCGACGTGCGCGTCGTCGAGGTCCGCCAGAACCTTGCGTGCGAGGGGGTTGCCCAGCATCGCCTCGGCCTGCCCGAGGCCCTCGTGCCGGACGAGTCTGAGCACCTCGGCGTCGGGCGGCACGCCGAAGCGCGCGGGTCCACCGTCTGAAAGCCCGCCATCGCGGCCCGCCAGGCCCCCGTGAGCCCGCCGCGGACCCGCTCGTCGCGCACGCGCGCCAGGAGGCCGTGGAACCAGTCGGCCGTCGCCCACTTCGGCCGCACGTGGTCCACCTCCTGAAGCTCTCTGAGCACCCACGCGTGGTCGTCGGGCAGGCCGTTCTCGCGCGCCCATTCGCGGAAGCGGAGCACGAGGCCGCACATGATGTGGACGGTGAAGGCGTCGGAGAGGCAGGAGACTGTGCCCGGCACCTCGGCCATCACGGGGTCGAGGCGGTCGCCGTGCTCGGCGAAGACCCCGTAGTCGGGCCAGACGCGCGACGTGGCGAAGGGCTGGCTCGCGTCGTGCTCGACGCCGAGGGCCTCGGCGACGCGGCGGCGGGTGGACGCGAAGGCGTTGGCGGCGCGGTCGTGGTTGCCCGGCAGGTAGCGGACCGCGGTGGGCCGCCCGAGTGCGTCGCCGAGCTGGGCGAAGAAGCCGATGGCCTCGGCGTTCGCGGCAAGCGTGGCGTCGAGGATGGCGCCCACGCGCTCCTCGAGCGCCGCGTCCGGCGTGTCCCAGGGCATGGGGCCGGGCGAGCGCCACGCGGCGGAGCACACGAGGTCGAACGCGTCGCCGACGAGTGCGACCTCCACCTCCTCCACCCGCGTCCCCGGGCGCTCCAGGATGGCCGCGAGGTGGTCCTGGAGGATGCGGAACGCATAGGGCGGCACGTTCAACTTGTCCACCGTCGCGTCGCTGAAATGCGTGTCGCTGAACAGGACGAGCATTACAGGCTCCTCCTAGCCGCCATCTCCTGCGGACCCGCCCCACGAGAATGAGACACGCCCCACTCTTGTCATGCTGAGCTTGTCGAAGCACCTTTCAGGGGAACGATGTCCCGCAACGGGGTGTTCTGTATCACGTTGGCTCTCTCCCTTGAAAGGTTCCTCGACTGCGCTTCGCTCCGCTCGGAATGACAACTCTTTCGTGCGCCCATCGGCAGAGCTCGCGGGAAATGCGGTCCGGAGCCCCTACAGTTCCCCTACCCGTGCCGCGGCATCGGGCAGCTCGCGGACGATCTCGGCGAGGCGGTAGCCAAAGCCGGGGCCGGCGAGGGTGCTCAGGTCCACGCAGCCGTCGCGGCGGCGATAGAGGCCGGGGTGGACCGCCTCCTCGGGCTTCGAGGCGTCGGGGTAGAATTGCATGGCGTTGGTCTCGACGCCCATGATCGTGCCGGCGTGCGCGGCCAGCAGGCAGTGCGGCACCTGCGCGAGCATAGGGTTTGTGAGGTCCTGGACCATGAGCGTCATGCCGTGGGCCTTGGCCCAGCACATCGTGAGCAAGGCGCCGGTCTGGGTCTTGCAGGTCTTGAGGGCAACACCCGTCCAGCCCAGTTCGCGGCCGAGGCGCACGAGCCGCCAGTCGTGCGCACTCTCGTCCATGAACAGCGGCTTGCGGGCCGAGACGCTGTGGACGTCGATCTGGTGCTTCTCGAGATCGTAGGGGAATGGCTGCTCGACGTAGAGGATCATCTGGTAGATGCGCGGCTGCTCGAGCACGAGGCGGTCGAGGATGTCGGTGACGTAGGCGGGGTCGGTGACGGTGCAATTGAAGTCGGCGGTGAGCCAGAGGGCCCCGCCCTCGATGGCGAGGGTGCCGACGCGGACCAGGCGGTCGTAGTCCCACGCCGCGTCGTTGCCGCGGAGCTTGACCTTGAGGCACTTCAGCCCGTCGCGGCGAATCCAGTCGGGCAGGAGCACGGGGTAGCCATCGTCGGGCTCGGAGCCCGTCAGCTCGTCGGGCGAGAGCAGGTCCTTGCCGCCGACGAGGTGCCAGGCGGGCATGCGCGTGGGCGGCTCGGGCACGAAGAAGTCGGCAGGAAACTTGCCGGCGAAGCTGACGCTGCGGGCGGTCGGCTCCAGGTAGGAGGCGAGGTCCCGATTCATGAGATGGGACGTATAGGTCCCATAGGTCCTATCGGCAAGGAGATTGCCGTAGGCGTCGTGGAGGGCGATGTCGAAGGCCGAGGCGCAGATGAGCGCGCCGAGCCACGGCATGGCCTCGCTGCGTGCGCGGTTCGCCTCGTCGAGGAGGCGGGGGAGCTGGGCTTCGAGGAAGGCGTGGCCAATCTCCATCGGGTGGCCGCTCTCGTCGAAGCTGGCCCAGGCGCGCGTCAGGGCCACGCACAGGGCTTTCATCGCCTCGTGGCGCTCTTCGTAGGAGAGGCCGCTCGGCCAGGCCCATTGCACGCTCAGCGGCGTCTCGCCCCAGCCGTCGGCGGCGCGGCCGGCGGCATCGGCCACCCTGAGGCGGACGCGGGCGCACGTGACGTAGGTCGTCGTCTCGGGCCCGAACTTCAGCGGCACACGGGTGTAGACGGGGAGGAAGAAGAGCTCGGCACCGATGGGATGAATGTCGGTTGGCTTCGGCATTGGCGGCTCCACAGAACGCGTGACCCGTGACGCGTCATTCCTTCACGATATCCCCAAGCAACATGATGTAACCGACCCTCAGAACGGTGCCATTATACCGTTTCGGGTCGAAGCCTTTCTGGTCGCGCACCTGCTTGAGGACGGGCTCGCGGTCGGGCTGCTCGGGCGAAACCTCGACGGTGACGGCGTGCTCCTTGTCCTCCAGGTTCTCGGCGATGCCGAGGGTGGCGAGGCGGTGATAGGTGCAGTACATGTCGAACCGCTGCACGGTGCGGGCGACCTTGCCGTCCACGGTGCAGATGGCCTTGCCGCCGTCGGGGCCGACGAGGTCGTAGAGCCGTGCGAGGGTGCCCTTGAAGCGGAACGAGAGCTTCTCGCCGGGCTTCGCGGCTTCCCAGATGGCGGGCAGGCGGCCGCCGAACGCCTTGCCCAGGCCCTGGTCGGTCGGGAGCTTCTGCCAGCCCTCCGTGAGCATCGAGCGCTCGATGGCCACGAGCTTCGCGTTCTCCCAGTTGTCGGCGCGCAGCGGCTCGGGCAGCGTGTGTGGGCCGGGCTTCGACGCCTTCTGAATCTCCTTCAGCGCGTCAGTGATCACCTGGGTGAGCAGCTCGTGGCCGGCGTCGGTGGGGTGGCACTCGTCGTGGGCGAAGACCATCTTGCCCTCGGGCGGCGTCTCCTTGGCCGGCACGGGGAAATCGAGCTTGCCCTGCTTGTACAGCTCGGCGACTCGCATCGCCATGTTGATCGACGGGATGCCGTAGTGGTCGGCCACGCGCTCGTGGGCGGTCGTCGAGCGGTTGCAGAAGCCCTTCTCGTAGCTGGGCAGGAAGCCCTTGTGGATGGTGTAGACGAAGCAGATGTCGGCCGCGGCATTGGCCCGCCAGATCTGGCGGACGATGCCCTCCATCGTGCGGTAGATGGAATCGGGCGCGGCGCCGCCGTCGTTCACCGCGAACTCGACGAACACCAGGTCGGGCTTGTGCACCAACACGTCCTGCCCGCAGCGGAACACACCGAGGTCGGAGCCCGTCCCGCCGATGGCCGCATTGATCTCCGTGATCTTGGCGGCGGGCCAGGTGGCCTGGAACCACTTGAGGGTCTTCGGCCGCCAGCCGTTCGCCGCCGTGATGCTGCCGCCGAAGTAGGCGATGGTCACCGCCCCGTCGCCCTCGAGCTTCGCGAACGCGTTGCCGAGTCCCCCGCGCGCGCTGAAGAGCTTGGGAGGCACCAGTTCCGGCTCCCCCGCCGCCAGCTCCGACCCGATCCCCATGAGCAAGACCCCCATCCAGGTTCCCGCAAGCTTGATCATCAGGCGTTCCTCGAGCGAAAGGTGCTGTTCCTCTCGCGTTGCAGGGATTATAGCCGGTTGACAGCCATCGCGGCAACTGCTACCTTCCCGTCAAGCGACCCTTCACTCTCTCACGGAGGCAGGACCGATGAATGCGTGGCTCGGGCTCGTCTCACTTGCGTGCGTGCTTGTGGCGGCAGGCGTGGTCGCGGCGGGAGAGGACGTGAAGGTCTCTTGCGTGAAATCGCCGCCGCTCGACAAGACGAATGCCTTCTACCCGTCGAACAAGCCGCCGCTGGCGCCCAGCCCGCTTGCGAAGCTGCCCATCGGGGCGATCACGCCACGGGGCTGGCTGCGCCGGATGCTCGAGCTCGAGGCCGAGGGGATGACCGGCCACCTCACTGAGATCAGCCGCTTCTGCAAGGCCGAGGGCAATGCCTGGCTCAGCCCCGAAGGCAAAGGCCATAGCCCCTGGGAGGAACTGCCCTACTGGCTCAAGGGCTTCGGCAACCTCGGCTACGTGCTCCGCAACGAACGCATCACGGCCGAGGCCCGCAAGTGGATTGACGGCATCCTCTCCAGCCAGCGCGACGACGGCTACTTCGGCCCCCGCGCCAACCTCACCCACACCGGCGGCAAGCCCGACGTGTGGCCCCACATGATCGCCCTCAACTGCCTCCAGTCCTTCTACGAGGCCACGGGCGACGAGCGAGTGCTGCCGTTCATGACGAAGTACTTCCGCTGGGAACTCACCGTGCCCGACGACGGTTTCCTGCGCCCCTTCTGGCAGCAGCAGCGCGCGGGCGACAACCTCGAGAGCGTCTACTGGCTCTACAGCCGCACGGGCGACGCCGAGCTGCTCAAGGTCGCCGAGAAAATCTTCCGCCGCATGGCCCGCTGGGACCAGGGCGTGGCCAATCACCACGGCGTGAACTTCGCCCAATGCTTCCGTTCGCCCGCCCTCTACTGGATGCAGGCGAAAGATGCCAAGCTCCGCGACGCCGCCTACAGCAACTACGAGGCGATGATGGGCGAGTTCGGCCAGCAGCCCGGCGGCCTCTTCGGCGCCGACGAAAACGCCCGCAAGGGCTACACCGACCCGCGCCAGTGCGGCGAAACGTGCACCATCGTGGAGTTCATGCACAGCTTCGAGATGCTCACCAAGGTCACCGGCGACCCGCTCTGGGCCGACCGCTGCGAGGAGATCGCCTTCAACTCCTTCCCCTGCTCGCAGACGCCCGACCAGAAGGGCCTCCACTACCTCACCGCCGCCAATCAGCCGCGGCTCGACACCCGCAACCACGCCCCCGGCATCCAGAACGGCGGTAACATGTTCGGCTACGACCCCCACAGCTACCGCTGCTGCCAGCACAACGTGAGCCACGGCTGGCCCTACTACGCCGAGGAGCTTTGGCTCGCCACGCCCGACAACGGCCTCGCGGCCTCGCTCTACACCGCCTGCGAGGTCGAGGCCAAGGTCGGCGCCGGCGGCACCGTGAAGGTCATCGAAGCCACGGAATACCCGTTTGGCGAGGTCATCGCCTTAACGATTGCCGCGGCCAAGCCCGTCCGTTTCCCGCTCTATCTCCGCGTGCCGCGCTGGTGCAACGCCCCGAAGGTGACTGTCAACGGCAAGGCGCTTGAGACGAAGGCCGAGCCCCTCGCCTTCCTCGTCGTCGAGCGCGAATGGCGCGACGGCGACAAGCTGGAACTCGCTCTGCCCATGAAGCTCAGCGTCCGCGTGTGGGAGAAGAACAAGAACGCGGTCTCGATTGACCGCGGCCCGCTCACCTACTCGCTCAAGATCGGCGAGGAGTGGAAACGCTACGGCGGCAGCGACAAGTGGCCGGCCTACGCCGTCCTCCCGACCACGCCGTGGAACTACGGCCTCGAGATTGACCCCGCGAAGCCCGAGGCATCCATCCAGGCCGAGGAGGTCCAATTCCTGCGCACGCCGATGACCCCCTTCGTCCATCAGGGCGCCTCCCTCATCCTCAAGGCCAAAGCCCGCAAGATCCCCGAGTGGACCTACGACCGCCACGGCCTGTGCGCCACCCTCCAGGAAAGCCCCGCTTACTCCACCGAGCCGGTGGAGACGGTGACCCTCATCCCGATGGGCTGCGCGCGGCTCCGCATCGCCGCCTTCCCGACCGTGAGCGACAAGCCCGACGCCCACAAGTGGGCCGAGCAGCCCCAGCCCGCCTATGTCGCCACCGCCTCGCACTGCCACGCCGGCGACACGGCGGACGCCCTTTGCGACGGACAGTTGCCCAAGAGTTCGAACGACCAGAGCGTCCAGCGGATGACCTGGTGGGACCACAAGGGCACGGCCGAATGGGTCGCGTACAAATTCCCCAAGCCGCGCGCGGTTTCGTGGAGCGATGTCTACTGGTTCGACGACACGGGCGGAGGCGGCTGCCGAGTCCCCGCCTCCTGGAAGCTCCTCTACAAAGAGGGCAACGACTGGAAGGACGTGAAACTCGCCGAAGGCTCGGCCTATGGCGTGGCGAAGGACGCCTTCAACAAAGTCGCCTTCGAGCCCGTGACCACCGCCGAACTGCGCCTTGAGGTCAAGCTCCAGGACGACTTCTCCGGCGGCATCCTCGAGTGGCGGGTCGGCCCGGACGAGAAGAAGTAGGGATTTGCCACAGAGGCACAGAGGGCACAGAGAGCGGCAGGGCATGCATACGTGCACGCGGCCTTTTCGGCGCGCTACGGGCGCGCGGGGGCGAGGTGCTCGGCAGCGCGGGGCTTGACCTCGGTGTCGAGGCGATCGGCGAGGCGATCCTTCTCGACCTCGAGGTTGTAGCGGGTCTGAAGGTTGAGCCAGAAGCGGTCGGAGAGGCCGAAGTAGCGCGAGAGGCGCAACGCCGTGTCGGCCGGTGCGGCGGAGGAGGAAGCGGCTGCGCCATAAGCCTATAATCGGCGGCCACTTAGGCCCGCGGGCGGTCGGCGCGGAGGGCGGTCGTTCCATAAGGGGTTATCCGGGCGTGACTTATGGCTTGTGGGCCCGCCGCGTCGCCCGGCTGCCGATGCGTTCTCAGAATGCCAAGCCCCGGGTGTGGGGGAGGTTGGCATTGTGAGCAAATCGGCGATCCGGCAGCGTCCGGCGGGGGATTCACAGAGTGCCAACCCCTGAGAGAGGCGGTTGGCATTCTGTGAATGAGGGGCTACAGCGCGGAGCCGACGAAGCCGGTGCGGCGGCGAAGGAAGTGGGTGCGCTTCTCGGCGGGGAGGGCGAGGAGGCGGCGAATCTGCTCGAGCTCGGCCTTCTCGGCCTCGGCCTTCAGGCGCTCAAGCCTTTTCTTCCGGCTTTCGCTCACGGGCGGTTCTCTCCAGGATGTCGAGCACAGCGAGGTCGCGCGGCCGCCCCAGGGCCTTCTTGCTGGCGATCACGTCGTCGAGAGAGGCGACCCAAAGGTGGGAGCGACCAAAGGTCAGCCGCTCCGCCCGGGAGCGGAGCGAGGCAAGGGAGCGAATGCCGTGAAGGACGGACATGAAGTCGAGCTGTAGCCCCGTGTCCTCCACCAGCACGCGGTAGAGGTCCGAGGCGGGATAGTAGGGGCGCAGGATAACGGCGCCGAGGCGTCGGGCCAGCTTCTTGAGCTTGCCCAGATTGGCCGGGGTCTTGCGGAACATGAAGTCGAAGTCGAGGGTGGTGACCGGCGCGCCGCGCAGAGCGGCCGCGGCGTTGCCCACGAGCACGGCCTCGAGGCCCACGGCCTCCAGCGACTGCGCAATTGTGGCCAGAAACGGCGCGGCGTCCATCTCACCGTTCTCCGGACTAGCCCTCCCTTGCTCGATTATAGGCCGCGGAGAAGCCGAGTCAAGGACGGCTTGCACGGCGCGGGGCGGCGCGGTATCATCGGGCGCGGTTGTGCGCTCCCTCATCCGTCAGGAGGAAGGGCAATGGTCGAGACAAACGTCCCCGTGGCGTCGAAGAAGCTCGAGGCGATCGTCAAGGAGAACCTCCAGCGGGTAGCCGGCAAGAAGGTGTATCGCGGCTGCCCGGCGGAGTACACGCCCGGCGTGTGGGCCGTGCGGCAGGCGGTGCAGCAGGGGAGGCTCGGGCCGGAAGACCTGCTGCGGCGCAAGGCCCACTGGCATCCCGGCTTCACGGTAGATCTCGCGGACAACATCGAGCAGCACAACTACAAGTTCGCTATCCGGATCTTCAGCAAGCTGGTGGAGCACACGAGCGAGGGCCGCCCGGTGATCTGGGTGACGCCCGTGGGGCCGATGGGCCACTACCCGATCATCGCCGAGCTGCTGAACCGCATGGGCCGAAACTGCGTGGACCCGCGCCTGATCTTCCCCTTTGCGATGGACGAGTGGGCCACCCGCGACGGGGCGCCCGTGGACCCGGGCGAGTTCCCCTACATGACCTCGTTCAAGCAGGACATGGAGGAGCAGTTCTACGGCAGGATTGACCCGGCGATGCGCATCCCCGAGGAGAACCGCCACTTCGCCGCCGACAAGGGCCTCCACTGCTACGAGCACGATGTGAACCTGCTTCTCGACCAGGCCGCGGGCGCGATCTTCACCGGCGGCGTGGGCAAGATCGGCCACATCATGTTCTGGGAAAGCACGTTCGGAGTGCGGCTCGGCAAGGCCCTGAGCGAGAAGGTGCTCTGGATCCGCGGCGCGCCGCTCACCTACGGCACGATTGACCAGAACGAGACCACGTCGAGCGGCTCGGCCCCCGTGCCGGCCTTCGCAAACACCATCGGGCTGGGGCTGTTCGTGAAGCTGCGGAAGTACGGCGAGAAGAATCCTGGGCGGGTGAACGCCTTCTTCGGGCTGGACAACGATGAGGAGCCGCTGAAGTGGCAGCGCTTCATCGCCCAGTGCATGCTGGCGATGGAGGAGGCCGACCCGAGCTTCGGCGGGAGCTACGTGCCCACCATGCCCGGCGCCTACATCATCGTCCGCAGCCACGTCGAGAAGAACTTCGCCGTCGCGTCGAAGTGAACATGGCCGAGGGGAGCTTCTTCGCAAGAAGCTCCCCTCCGCACCTCCCCGCAAGAACTCTTGCCCTCACTTCGTCGGCGGCACGGGCTGCTCGCCGGCGATGATGCGGTCGAGGCGCTTGTTGAGCTCGGGCCAGCCGAGGCCGGTCTCGTCGGTGAGCCAGCCGTTGTAGCCCACCTCGTCGAGGGCCTTGCGGACCTCGGGCCAGTTCACGCTCCCCTGCCCTATGCCCGCCCAGTTGCCGCCCTTGCCGTCGGGGTTGAGCTTGTAGTCCTTGACGTGAATCTTGGCCAGGCGCGGCCCGAAGGTGCGAATCCAGACCTCGGGCAGGTAGGCGATCTCGACCTTGTCGCCCCGCAGGATGCCCGCGTATTTCACGTGGTTGCCGACGTCGAAGTACGCCTTCACCCACGGGCTGTTGAACGAGGCGACGACCCAGTTGTACAGCTCGGGCCGCACG
>DATKZY010000075.1:0-7634 GCA_035527715.1 Planctomycetota bacterium
CCTCCTTCGGAGGCTCAGAACGCGGCCACCTGTCTCGAAGGAGACTACACGCACCCAACGTCTCTTCGCCTTGGAATTTCCCTGCTGTTTCGCTTACAATAGCAGCCATAGAAGCCAGACAGCCTCCCTTGTCCCCCTGGAGCCGCCTCATGGGACGACTTGTCGCGTTGGCACTGTTCCTCGTCGCCCCGTGCGCGGCCACCCTGGCGGGCGCGGCGGCCGCCCCCCCGCCGCCCAAGAAGGAGCCCGAGGTGGTCGAGCGCCTCCAGGCCTGGGCCGACAAGATTCTCTACCACGACGACACGGGCAAGTTCTTCTTCGCTGGCAAGGTCCTCGTCCTCAAGGGCGAGTTGCGGGTGGACTGCACCGAGATGGAGGGCATGGTGGACCCCAGGACCCGCGAGATCGTCAAGATCATCGCGACGGGCGCGGTCACGCTCTCGACCGTGGACACGATCAAGGTCGGCCCCAGCAGCGACCGGCCGGCGACGACGAGCGACGCGCCCGACGCATGGCGTGCCACGTGCTCGAAGGCCGACTACGATCTGCGCGCGGGCAAGATCATCATGACCGCCGGCCCGGGCAAGCCGCGCCCCCAGCTCCGCCGGGCGCAGGGCAACGGCGAGGCCGACACGATCATCTTCCTGCCCAGCAAGGGGGAGTACGAGCTGATCGGCAACCCCGTGATCCGCGGCGAGATCCCCACCGGCCCCGCCAAGCCCCCCAAACGCACCGTGGACACCAAGGCGAAGGGCAAGGACGTGCCGAAGGCGAAGGAGCCCAAGGCCAAGGACGACCCCCCTCCCGCCCCGCCGGCCAAGCAGCCCTGAGAGGCCATCTCACACGACCAGCACCTTCACGATGTTGGTCGCGCCGGGCAGGGGTGTCGCGCCGCCGACGAGCACCATGGCCTGCCCCTTCCTCACCGCCTCCAGCCGCACGAGCTGGCGCTGCGCCCGGGCGATCAGGGCATCCGTCGAGTCGGCCATCGGCGCGGGATGAGCCTCCACCCCCCACACGAGCGCCAGGCGCCGGCAGCACGCCGGCACGGGGCAGAAGGCGTGGATAGGGCACGCCGGGCGCCGCTGGGCCACGAGCCTGGCGGTGGCGCCCGAGATGGTGAAGACCACGAGGGCCGAGGCCCGCACGTCCTCCGCCGCTCGCACCGCGGCATCCGCCACCGCGGCGGGGACCGACAGCGTCTCCCAGTGAGCCAGCGCCGACCGGTCGGGGCGGAACACGGTCTCGGCGGCCTCGGCGATCCGGGCCATCATGGCCACGGCTGCCACCGGGTAGCGGCCGATCGAGGTCTCCGCCGACAGCATCACGGCATCGGTGCCGTCGAAGATGGCGTTCGCCACGTCGGATGCCTCGGCCCGCGTGGGCCGGGGGTTGCGCACCATGGACTCGAGCATCTGGGTGGCCACGGTGACGGGCTTGCCGCGCCGGTTGGCCTCGCGGATGATGCGCTTCTGGAGCACGGGCACGCGCTCGGGCGGCATCTCCACCCCCAGGTCGCCACGGGCCACCATCACGCCGTCGGACGCGTCGAGGATGGCACTGAGGTCGTCCACGGCCTCGGGCTGCTCGATCTTGGCGACGACGGGCGCGTCGCCGCCGCGGCGGCGGATGAGGCGTTTCACGGCCAACACGTCCGCCGCCCGCCGCACGAACGACAGGGCCACGGCGTCCACCCCCAGCTTCAGGCCGAAAGCGAGGTCGTGGCGGTCCTTCGCCGTCATTGCGGGGGCGCTCACCAACACGCCCGGCAGGTTGATCCCCTTGTGCTCGCCCAGGGGGCCGCCAACCACGACTTCGCAGTGCACCTCATCCTTGCGCTTCGAGAGGACGCGGAGCTCCAGCAGGCCGTCGTCGAGCAGGACGCGGTCGCCGGGGTGGACGTCTCGCGGCAGGGCGCGGTACGAGGTGGAAACGCATTCGGCATTGCCGACGAGGGGGCGCGTGGTGATCGTGAGCCGGGTGCCGGGCTTCAGCACCACGGGCCCGCCGCCCTCGAGGCGGCCGGTGCGGATCTTGGGGCCTTGGAGGTCCTGAAGCACGCACACGTTGGCGCGAAGGCGCTTCGCCAGGCGGCGGATGCGCTCGACACGCGTCGCGTGCTCGGCGTGCGTGCCGTGGGAGAAGTTCAGGCGAAAGACGTCCACGCCGGCCTCGATCAACGCGCGCACCCGCTTCGGGGAGTCGCTCGCCGGCCCCAGCGTCGCCACGATCTTCGTCCGCATGCCTTCCGCACCTCCACAAGGCGTGGCACAGCCGCCAATTATAGCCTGCGCTCCGGCGGCCTGCAACCGCACTTGAGAACCGCCCGGAGAACGGGTAGAATCACGGCTCGATGTCTCTCCCCCCGGAGCGCGAATCGAGGTCAGGCCATTGGCAGCAGCAAGTCGCGTCCTCCCGCTCGCGGTCGCGCTGGCGCTCGGCGCGGCGGGGCGGCTCGGCGCAGGGGAACAGGCCATGGACAGGTCGGACAAGCTGTTCGAGACACGCGCCTCCAGGGGCTGGCGCGCCGAGGTCGAGGTGTTCCCGTCGCGCCGGGCGCGCGAGCGCGTGAGCCGGCTGCTCTACGGCAAGTTCTGCGAGCACCTGGGGAGCAACATCTACAACGGCATCTGGGCGCAGGTGCTGCGCAACCCGGGGTTCGAGCCGTGGCATTTCTTCGGCAACGACGCCCAGCTCGCCCACAAGGCCGAAGGGCTCGAGCGCGAGATGGGAGTCAAGGGCCTCGCGGCGAGCCGCCAGCGCGGGGTAGCGTTCCCCTGGGTCCCCTGCGGCCAGGGCGACGCGGCGTTCGCGCTCGACGGGGACGCGCCGCTCAACTCGGAGACGTCGCAGCGGGTCGCCGTCGCCAGCGTGCCCAGGGGCGGGCTGCCGGGGGTCGCCCAGGCGATCTGTCTGCCGCTCCACCGCACGCGCGACTACGAGTTCTCGCTGGCGGCCCGGGCCAAGGGCCCCGGGCCGCGGCTCGCGGTGACGCTGCGGCGCGGCTCGCCGGACGGCGACGTGCTGGTCCGCAACGACATCGGGCCCATCGGCCCGGACTGGGCGAAGCACGCCTGCCGCCTCTCGGTACCCGACAAGCCGTTCGAGCGGGGCGAGGTGTTCTTCCTGGCCATCGCCCTGCCCAGCCCCGGCACGGTGTGGCTCGACGAGGCCGAGCTGTTTCCCTCCGACCACATCGCCGGCTTCGACCCCGATGCGGTGCGCCTGTGGCGCGAAGCCCGCCTGCCGCTGCTCCGCTACCCGGGCGGCAACTTCGCGTCCGGCTACCACTGGCAGGACGGCGTTGGCCCCCGCGAGAAGCGGCCCACGAGGCTCAACCGCGCGTGGAACCAGCCGGAGCCGAACCACGTGGGCACCGACGAGTTCATGGCCTACTGCAAAGCGGTCGGCTGCGAGCCGTTCATCTGCGTCAACGCCGGCGACGGCACGCCCGAGGAGGCCGCCGCATGGGTCGAGTACTGCAACGGCGCCGCGACGACCCGCTTCGGCCGCCTGCGCGCCGACAACGGCCACCCCGAGCCCTACGGCGTCCGCATCTGGCAGATCGGCAACGAGCTCTGGGGCAACTGGCAGATCGGCCACTGCTCGCGCGAGGAGTACGCCGAGCGCTACGAGCGCTTCCACAAGGCCATGAAGGCCGCCGACCCCTCGATCCACCTCATCGCCTGCGGCCAGGATCTCCGCTGGAACGAGCCGCTTGTGGCCCGCAAGGGCGCGCTCATCGAGTCGGTCTCGATTCACAGCCTGATGGGCGGCGGCCTGCGCGGCAGCAGCGATCCCTTGGGCGCGTTCGAGTCGCTCCTGGCCTATCCGACGGCCTACGCGGGCGTGCTGGACGCCCTGCGGAAGCAGATGGCCCCGCACGTGGCGAAGCCGTGCATCGCTATCACCGAGCTGCAACTGTTCACGAACCAGCCGAGCCTGCCGAACAACGGCGAGATCGCCGAGGCCCTCTTCCTTGCCGGCATCATCCACACCGCCATCCGCACGGGCGGCCTCGTCGAGCTGATCACCCACACCGCCAACATGAACCACGGCGGCGGCCTGCGGAAGCGCCGCGAGATCGTCTACCCCAACCCCGTCTACTTCACCTCCAGGCTCTACGCCACGCAGCCGGGCGTGTGGCCGCTGGGCATTCGCGTGGCCACGCCCGCCGCCGACGTGCCGTCCCGCGGCGGGCTGCCCGCGGTGAGCCAGTCGCCGTGCCTCGACGCCGTCGCGCTCCTCGACGACGCGGGGACCGCCTTGGTCGTC
Source organism: Planctomycetota bacterium (assembly GCA_035527715.1). Lineage (GTDB taxonomy): Bacteria > Planctomycetota > PUPC01 > DSUN01 > DSUN01 > DSUN01. Next base: position 4,276 of record DATKZY010000075.1, read on the forward strand.
CTGGCCGTCAACCGCCACCACGACAAGGCCATCCCTGCGGCGATTCGGCTCGACGGCTTCCCCGCCCGGCCCGAGGTGAGCGTCCAGACCATTCGCGGGACGGGCTGGCGCGACCTCAACACCTGGCAGGAGCCCGACCGCGTACGGCTGCACGAGGAGACCCGACGGCTCGGCGCCCCGCCCTTCGCCTTCGACTTCGAGCCCTGCTCCGTCACCGCGCTCACGTTCCGCCGGGCGCCCTGAAGCACTCACTGGAGACCCGCATGGCCAAGAAGCGTCACCCGGGAGCCTCTGGCTGGCCGCACGGCGGCGCCGCCTCCGCGCGGCACGGCCAACTCGAGGTCATTCAGCGTCTCGCCGCCAGGTTCGCGACCGGAGGCGTGGTGGACGCGGATTTCGACCGCTATTCGGAGCGCCTGAACCGGATGCTGCGCGACTGGCGCGAGTTCCGGCACATCCGCCCCGACATGGCCGCGCTCCAGCGCGCCCTCAGGAGCCTGCCGGAAAGCGAGTTCCGCGCCCTCCTCGACCCGTCGAGCGGCCAGCGCCGCTCCCGGCGGGCGCGTGCCCGCGTCTTCCAGCTCGCCTTCGACGTGGAGATCGCCGAGCTGCTCGCCCCGGCGCTCGCCGACGCGGCCCAGCGGGCCGGCTCGCCCGACGACGCGGGCGCCCTCGCCCTCGCCGTGCACTCGCTGCGCGGCTGGTCGGACGGCTCGGTGCCGCCCGAGGCGAATCCCCTCCTCGCCATCCTCCTCGACGTCTCGTTCGACGACTTCCACGAGCTGGGCAAGGCCCTCCAGGAAGTCGAGGCCCTCATGGCCCAGGAGCCGGCCGAAGCAGCCGAGGACCCGGAACGCCAGAAGCGGGTTCAGGAAGCCATCGCGAAGCACCCGGCCTTCCAGCGCGACGCCGAGCGCCGCGCCTTTCGGCTCGGCAACCGTCTTCTTCACTACGTCGAGCGCGGGGTCGTCCGCGCCCACATCCCCGCGGAGGAGCTGGCCGCACTCACACGCGAGCTCGCCCAACTCGCCAGGGGGATCGCGGCGCGAAGCCAGGAGGCAGACGCCCCCGACGCCTCCGCGGATATCCGCGCCTCGACGCCCGACCTGGTCGCGCGCATCCGCGGCTTCGCGAACGACCCGGCCAACGACGCCCTGTTCCGCAAGTTCACGGAGGATCTGGCAGCCGAGGCCCAGGAGGCCGCGGCCAAGGGGCTGCCCCTGGCCGAGCGCCTGGCCCCGCTGGTAGACTTCTGCCAGGTCGCCGGCGAGCCGGCCTCGCCCATTCGCACGATCATCTGCCAGGCGAGCCTCGCGCGGGCGCGAGCCGACGCCGAAAGCGAACAGGCGGGCGGAGAGGCTCCGCCCGCCTGATGACTCCAGTGGCACAGGCGCCCTGCCTGTGCCCCCCAGCCTACTTGCCCTTCTTCGGAACCCGCAGCCAGGCCCCCTGGGCGCCTGATGTGACCAGGTGCGCGTAGCGGGTGAGCCAGCCGCTCGTGATCTTGGGCTGTGGCGCCTTCCAGCCCTTCTTCCGCCTCGCCAGCTCGGCCTTCGAGACGTGCAGCTTGATGGCTCGCCGCGGGATGTCAATCGTGATCGCGTCGCCGTCCTTCACGAGGGCGATGGGGCCGCCCGCCGCCGCCTCGGGCGACACGTGACCGACGCACGGGCCGCGTGTGCCGCCCGAGAACCGCCCGTCGGTGATCAGCCCCACACCCGTGGTCATCCCCCTGCCCGCGAGAGCCGACGTGGGGTGGAGCATCTCGCGCATGCCCGGCCCGCCCTTCGGGCCTTCGTAGCGGATGACCACCATCATCCCCTCCTCGATCTCGCCCGCCAGGATGGCCTGCATGGCCAAGTGTTCCTCGTCGAAGACCTTCGCGGTGCCCGTCATGCACAGGGCATCGGCCGCGATGGCGCTCTGCTTCACCACGCAGCCCTCGGGCGCCAGGTTGCCCCACAGCACCGCGATCCCGCCCTCCGGGCGATACGCGGTCTCGACCGTGCGGATGACATCGCTGTCGTAGACCTTCGCCCTGCGGGCGATCTGTCGCGCCCGCGGGCCGCTCACGGTCAGGCAGTCGTGGATCCGCCTGCCGAGCCGCTGCATCACCGCAGGGATGCCCCCGGCGCTGTGAAGGTCCTCCATGAAGTGCTCGCCGGCCGGGCTGATGCGGGTGAGCGTGGGCGTCGCCTTGCTCACCTCGTCAATCATCTTGAACGGCACGTCAATCTTCGCCTCGTGGGCGATGGCGGGGATGTGGAGACAGGTGTTCGTGGACCCGCCGAGCGCCATGTCCACGCACAAGGCGTTCTCGATGGCCTCCCGGGTCATGATCGCGCGGGCCGTGATGCCCTTGCGGACCAGCTTCACGATCCGCTCGCCGCTCGCGTAGGAGATGCGATCCTTCTCGCTCGACACGGCGAGCGCGGTGCCGCAGAAGGGCAGCGACATGCCCATCGCCTCGGTGCAGCAGGCCATCGTGTTGGCCGTGAACAGCCCCGCGCAGGCGCCTGCGCCCGGGCACGCGGCCATCTCGAGCGCCTCGAGGTCCGCATCGGTCATCCCGCCCTTCGACCGGCGGCCCATGGCCTCGAACACGCCGCTCACGATGTCAATCCGCCGCTTCTCCCACCGGCCGGCCAGCATCGGCCCGCCCGTGACCACGATGGCCGGCACATCGAGCCGCGCCGCGGCCATCAGCATGCCCGGCGTGATCTTGTCGCAGTTCGTCAGCAGCACCATCCCGTCGAGCGAGTGGGCGAGCATGATCGACTCGATCATGTCCGCGATCAGCTCGCGCGATGGCAGCGAGTAGTGCATGCCGGGGTGGCCCATCGAGATGCCGTCGCAGATCCCTGCGACCTGGAACTTCAGGGCGATGCCGCCGGCGGCGTGGATGCCCTTCTCGATGGCCCGCTCGAGGCGCGGCAGGTGGATGTGCCCTGGGATGAGGTCGGTCGCGCTCGACGCCAGGCCGATGAGCGGCTTGCCCAGGTCCTCGCGTCGCAGCCCGCAACCGTGCAGCAGCGCCCGGTGCGGCGCCGCCTCCAGCCCCTTGGTCACCACATCGCTTCGCATCGGACTCTCCTCAACAATTGTCCTCGCTTGGCGGAAGGGATACGGGGGATTATAGGCCAGGCCCGCGGCAGTGTCAAACACCGCTGGTTGACTGTGCGGAGGGGCCTGCTACAATGCTCGGCACGGAGGCGCCGATGGCCGACACGCCGCGAATCTTCCTGTCCTATGCCCGGGGCGATGACGAGCCATTCGTCCGCCGGCTGCACGGCGACCTGGCGGCGCGCGGCCTCGACGTGTGGTTCGACCGGGTCTCGATGCCCAATCGCGCGCTGACC
>DATKZY010000076.1:0-2553 GCA_035527715.1 Planctomycetota bacterium
TGAGCCACTCGTAGCCTTCCGGCAGGTTGGCCCACATCTCGTCGGTGACCCGCTTGAGCTCGGCCTTCTCGGCGCGGTCGAGCTTGCGCCGCTCCCGCACCGCCTGCACGACGTTGTCCACCTGGTGCAGCGTGATCAGCCCGGGGATCGGCGCCGTCAACGCCGGGTTGCCCAGGATGTGCCGAATCGCCAGCCGCGCCCGCTTGTCGTCTTCCGCGGCGTGGGGGCCCTTCGGCGAGCTGTCGCCCTTGAACAGCGAGTTGCTGGCGAACGGCTTGATGCCCAGCATGCCCACGTCGTGCTTCCTCACCGTCTCGAAGAGGCTGTCCTTGGGCAGCTCCCTCGAGCTGGCGGTGTAGGGCGTCACGATCACCTGGACCTGCTCGGGGTACTTCTCGATCTGCGTTCTGATCCACGGCCGGTCGTGGCAGGAGAAGCCGGTGAAGCGGCACTTGCCCTGCTTTTGGGCCTTCTCGAGGGCGCGGATCATCGCGGCCACTTCCGCGTCCGAGTGGCGCCGGCCCCGCTCGTGCATCGTAACGCGCCACAGGTCCACGTACTCCAGGCCCGCGGCCTTCAGGCCCTCGTCGAGGCCCTGAAGGAGCTTCTTCGTGCTGCGCCACTCGGCACTGCGGGATTCCTTCTCGGACCACGAGTATCCCAGGAACACCTTATCGCGTTTCCCCTTGAGGGCCTTGGCGTAGGTGAGCACCTCCCCGCCGGTGCAGGCGTCGATGTAGTTGATGCCCATCTCGAGGCAGCGGGCGACGACGTCGCGGCGGTTCCGGTGAAACGCCCGCAGGTCGCCCTCACCGGGCATGGCGTAGGGGTTGATGCCCCCCTTGGCCGCGATCACCGTGTTGATTCGCTTCCAGTGCCCGCCGAGGCAGACGGCCGAGACCCACGCCCCCGTCTTGCCCAGGCGGCGGTACTCCATATTCGGGTTGTAGCTTCGGGTCTTCTTCCACGGCTCGGCGTCCGGGGGGCTCTCGGCGGCGTTCGTCGCGCCGCCGCCCGCCGCCGCCGCGCCGGCTGCGACCGCCGCACCGTCCCGTAGAAGATCGCGCCGAGTGAGTCGCCTGTCCGCCATCGCTCGTTCCTTCCCGGCGGCCCCTACGCGCGCCGCCAGTCCTTGAGCCACTCGTAATCCTCGGGCAGGCTGGCCCACATCTCGTCGGTGGCCTGCTTCAGCTCGGCCTTCTCGGCGCGGTCGAGTTTCCGCCGCTCCTTGACGGCCGCCACCATGTTGTCCACCTGGTGGATGCTGATGAGCCCGGGCATCGGCGCGGTCATCGCCGGGTTGCCCAGGATATATCGAATCGCCAGCCGCGCCCGCTTGTCGTCCTCGGCGGCGTGCGGGCTCTTCGGCGAGCTGTCGCCCTTGAACAGCGAGTTGCTCGCGAACGGCTTGATGCCCAGGACGCCCACGTCCTGCTTCCGCACCGCCTCGAAGAGGCTGTCCTTCGGCAGCTCCTTCGTGCTGGCGGTGTAGGGGAACAGGATCGCCTGCATCGTCTGGGGATACGTCTCCACCATCCGCTTGAGCCACGGGTGGTTGTGGCTCGAAATGCCCGTGAACCGCACCTTGCCCTGCTTGCGGGCGGTCTCGAGGGCCTTGACCATCTCCTCCTCCTCGGGGGGCGTATGGCCGCTGGGGCCCATGACCGCCGAGATCCGCCACAGGTCCGCGTAGTCCAGGCCCGACTTCTTCAGGCCCTTGTCGAGGCCCTCGATCAGCTTCTTCGCCGTGCGCCATTCCTTGAACCGCGGCTCCCAGACGTGCCAGGAGTAGCCGAAGTACATCTCCTCGCGCCGCCCCTTCACCGCCTTGGCGTAGGCCATGATCTCCTCGCCGCAGCAGGCGTCGACGTAGTTGATGCCCACCTCGATGCACCGGCTGACGACGTCCCAGCGGTTCTGGTCGAACGGGGTCCGGCCTCGCTGGGCCTTCGTGCCCCCCAGCATCGTGTTGACCCGCTTCCAGTGCCCGCCCAGACAGACCGCCGAGACCCAGATCCCCGTCTTTCCAAGCCGGCGGTACTCCATGTTCGGGTTGTAGCTTCGGGTCTTCTTCCACGGCTCGGCGTCTTTGGCAACCTTGGCGGCTTTTGCCCGGCCGCCCGTGGCCGCCACCGCCGCTGCGCCGGCGGCGACCGCCGCACCGTCCCGCATGAAGTCGCGCCGCGTGATTCCTTTGTCAGCCATCGTTCGTTCCTTTCCAGGGAGGCCTACACGTGTTGCCAGTCCTTGAGCCACTGATAGCCTTCCGGCAGGTTGGCCCACATCTCGTCGGTGGCCTGCTTGAGCTCGGCCCTCTCGGCGCGGTCGAGCTTTCGCCGCTCCTTCACGGCCTGCACGATGTTGTCCACCTGGTGAAGGCTGATGAGCCCCGGGATCGGCGCGGTGATCGCGGCGTTGCCCAGGATGTAGCGAATCGCCAGCCGTGCCCGCTTGTCGTCCTCGGCCGCCTGCGGGCTCCCGGCCGAGCTGTCGCCCTTGAACAGCGAGTTGCTCGCGAACGGCTTGATGCCGAAGACGCCCACGTCGCACTTC
>DATKZY010000077.1:0-45669 GCA_035527715.1 Planctomycetota bacterium
GCCGGTGGCCTCGACGTAGTCGTTGTTGGCATCGAACGACAGGGCCCAGGGATTGGCATACGTGGTGAGGGCCGCGTCGTTGGTCCAGACGGGCGGGTTGGCGCTGGGGTTCAGCGTGCCCGTGTGGCCGCCGACGATGTCAGCCGCCGTCGTTGACGGAGTTGCCGGGGTGCCATCGTCGAAGGTCCAGTACGCAACAAGACCCGCGCCTGCCGGCTGCGGGTCTGTGGCGAGCAGCGCGCCGAGCGCTGCGACCGCGGCGAATGCCAATCCATGGTGTCTCATTCTCGTTTCCTCCTTCGCTTCCTTGCGGTTCGCCGTCGGGCGAGGGTGAGGATGGGCAGCGCGAGCAAGGTGAGGGTGCCCGGCTCGGGGACCGTGACGTCCCGCCAGAGGCCCCTCACGTCGTTTGGCCCCAGCGCGCTGCCGTAGAAGTCGAAAATGGCGATGTGGCCAGAGAACTGCCCGAAACCGTTGAGCAGCCCTGTATAGTTGCCGCCGATGGCGCTGCCGCCCGTCATGCCCATGCCCCCATCGTCCGCGCCAGTCCAGTCAGTGAATCCCGTGACGTCGAGGGCCGCATCGGCCAGGCCGCCGTTCACATAGAGGTAGAGGTCGGGAGCCGCCGTCGAGCCGCCGCTGCCCGACAGGTCAATCACGCCGACCGCCTGGGTGAAGCGGTCGGTCGTGAGCCCGTTGAAGACCAACTGCTGCGTGGTCAGCGCGGAATTCGAGCAGGCGGTGAACAGCAGCGAGGCGCCGTCAATGGCCATCGAGACGCCATTCCCCGCGCCGCCGAGCTCCCAGAGGATCTCCTTGCCCGCCAGGTCGAAGGGCCGGAACCAGAGGACGAAGCTGGCCGACTCGTCCGTGGGGTTGGTGCCGAAGCCCTCGAGGGTGGGCATCGTGCCCCGGGCGCTGGGGAACACGTAGGCCTGGGACAGACCCCACCCGACGTCTCGGGGCACACCCACGCGGGTGTTGGCGTTGATGGTCCAGTAGAACGAGCCCTCGCCATTGATGTTTTCCCAGCGAGTGTTGCTCGTCGTGTCCTGGCTCGCGCGGTAGCGGAGGGTCGGGTAGGGCAGGTCGGGCAGGGCGTCGGCCTTCAACTGGAATGCCTGGGAGAAGGCGACGAGGCTGGCGGACTCCGTCGTGTGATTCCGCTCGGTATCGTTGAACTGATCCTCGTCCACGGTCAGCCGCACGGAGGTTCCGGAGAGCGCGCCGCGCCGCAGCCAGCCGCCATCGCCTCCGTCGCGGCGGGCCAGGTTCCCGATCACGAGCGGCGCCGCGCCGAGCGACTGGTTGAACGACACGCTCACCCCGCTGCCGGCGGGCGACTGGTCGTCCCAGCCCGTGAGTGTGTCGCCCGTGATGAAGGCGTCGTAGAGGATCGTGTTGGCGCCATCGGAGAACTGGGAGGCGCGGGGCGTGATGGCGAGGTAGCCGATGGTCTCAGGCAGCGTCACGCTGCTGCCGTCGTTGACCTCGGCCCGCTCGAGCGACAGCTCGGCGCCCGCGGCCGAGAGGTTCTGCACGGCGGCGGTGAGCCAAGGGGTCGAGGGGCCGCCGGGGGCCCCCGTCTCGCTGTTCGTCGTCTGCACCTGCGCCAGCAGCGACGGTGCGACCGTGAAAACACTCGGGAAGCTGATCGGGTCGAAGCCGCCGGCACTGCCGAACACCGCCGAGGATCGCACCGTGGTCGTCGTGGAGAGGGACCCGGCGTGGAGCACCGTGCCATCGGACAGCGTCGCCGTGCCCGGCTCGATGGCGAAGTAGCTCACCGTCATCGCCGCATGCGCCCCGTCCTTGGGGGGCGGCTCGACCTGGGAGAGCTCGAAGCCCGCCGTCGTCACGTTGCGGATGCGGATGTCGCACGGGTCGCCGCCATCGGTGGTTGGCAGCACGAAGACGAGCGGGATGGTGCTGTAGGTCTGCCGGAAGCTTACGCTGGTGAAATCCGTCTGCCCAACCACAGTGCCGGGCAGAGCCACGCTGTCGGCCTCCATCAGGATCCCTGACGTTCCGACGGCTGCACAAGCCACCAGCCATGCCGCGGCAAGGGCAGTGGCGCCGCCCATCCCGTGCCCGCGCGTGGCGGAGCGCGCCGGTCGCCAAACACCCATCGGGATTCGGCCACGCCAGACAAGCTGCAAGATAAGGCCTATTCTGGGCATACCCCACCCTTCTCAGTTGGGTACGGCAGCAAATTCCATGCCACCGGCTGGGAGGACGCCGACTCCAAGGCGTTGTCCACAAGTTACAGCGCTACAGGCACTTACGGCCACGCGGCCCAAGTCATCCCGCGGGCCGGGAGACATGCCGAGTCCAGGAATTCCGACAACTCAATGCGCCGCCGAACGGGATTCGCCATAAGTCACAGCGGCGCCAGCGGTTACATTGTTAGCTCTTGGCGACGCCTGATTCCGCTTTGTCAGCGCCGGCGAGCGATTGCCTGTTGCCCTCCAATGCCTTCCCAGAGGCTCATCCGCCTGAAGCGATCGCCCGCAGCGGCCCACCCAGGCGCCCCGCACTAGCACTACAACGCTACTTTCGATGAAAGCGACCTCAACCGACCGTCATTCTGAGCGACGGCCGCCTCTTGGCGGCCAAAGCATGCCCTGAGCGAAGCGAACGGGTCGAAGAATCTCTCTTGGCTTGCGTCCGGGCACGGAGGCTAGCCCTGTGCCAAAGGTTCAAAGCGCAGAGAGATTCTTCGCTCCGCCCGCCGGGAGGCCGGCTCCGCTCAGAATGACACCTTCTTTCGGCTTATCTCCTGTGCCAATAAGGAGTTGCATCCTTCGGCGCAGGGGAAAGTAGCGTTGTAGTGCTAGGCGCTCACCCCCCCTTGCGCACACGTGAGCGCCTAGCGCAACTAGCCGGCGGCGTGGGACTCTCCACTTGCTGTAACCTTCGGCAGATTGGGCTCTTACGGCTATCATGACATTGGCTCCGCCGCCCCCCGCTAGGCGCTCACCCCCCGTGGTGCACAGGTGAGCGCCTGGTGGGCGGGACGCGGGTCGAGACCCGCGCGGATGATCGCTCGGGGCGGATGAGCCTTCTCAGACTACCAAGGGCATGCGGGAGTGACGCCAATTTGCAAGAGGCAGACGCTAGTGGCATAATCTGACTGAACTTGGCTCGCCGCGACGGGCACAGGCTCCGGGCCGGCGGCGCAGCCGAAACGCGTGGGCCCTGCCCCGAAGGAGAAGCGCAGGATGCGAGTTCACACCGTTGCCTTGCTCGCGCTCGCCTCGGTAGCGCTCCACGCAGCCGAGGTGGCGATCCGGAGAGCCGACCCCGCCGACGCCGAGCTGGCCGAGCACGATGTCCCCGCCTACACGGTGCAGGCCAGGACCTACGCCGCCGAGGTCTTCCCCAATGGCCGCGTCCACCTCCTCGCCGGTAAGACCGTGCTCATCAGCAACCTCGTCCTCGAGCTTGGCAGAAAGGCAAGGACGCTGGGGAATCTGCACCTCGATGAGAAGGAGCATCGCATCACCCTGCGCGAGGGCGAGCCGCCCAAGAAGGGGCAGCCCGCCAAGGGCGGCACGCTCGACACGATGTCGAAGGCCCTCAGCGAGAGCATGGACCTGCCCGACCTGCCCGGCTTCACGCTCCACTTCCTGCCCGACAAGGTCGAAATCATCCCCGCATCGCTCCGCGCGCCCAAGGGCAAGGGCAAGGAGCAGCCGCCCGTGTTCGACATTTCAGGCGTGTTCGGTGACGACGCCGTCACCGTGAAGAACCTCCGCAGCGGCGACGCGGATGCCCTCCCCGCCAACTACATCTGCTCGCGCCACATCTTCTCCTTCTACCAGATGTACGGCCGCTACTGGCCCGACATCGAGGTGGCCTATGCCGACGGCACGCGGCTGGAGCTCCGCGGCATCACGGGCGTGTCGCACTACGCCATCGGCAAGGGCGACCCGTACACCAACGAGGCGCTGAAGGGGAAGCGCGGCTACTTCGGCCTCCGCGAGGCCAAGGGGGAGAACGTCATCACGCTCGCCATCCGCGCGGCCGACGCCAAGGCTGCCGTCTCCCCTGCCCCCTACTTCACCGTGCGGCCCGACAAGCCGCGAAGCCTGTTCTACGAGGATGAGCGGGTCGTCTACCACCTCGACTTCGCCGAGCCGTACCTCGTCCCCGGCAAGTGGCTGCTCCGCTGGCGAATCGAGGACCACATGCAGCGCGAGGTCGGCACCGGCGAACAGCCCGTGACCATCGAGCCCGGCAAGGTGCCCGAGGTCGCCGTGGACCTGACACCCAAGGAGATGGGCTACTTCCGCGCGCGACTGACCCTCTCGCGGCCGGACGCCAAGGCGGCGCAACGCATCCACGATGTGTCGTTCTCGCGCGTCCGGCCCGAGGCTCCGAAGCTCCGCGACCTCGATGGCAAGGGGGGCGCGGACGGCGAGATGCTCTGGGCCAATATCCTCGGCATGCGCGGCATCCGCCTCAACCCCTCCTTCGCCAACACCTGGCGCGAACATCACAAGCCCGACGGCTCGATTGACTGGGAGGCATGGGCGAAGAAGTTCGCCGCCTACCTCGAGCCGGCGAAGCAAGGCACACTCAAGGGCTTCTTCTCGTTCACTGGCCTGGACTGGTCGGGCGACCTCGACAAGTGGTTCGCCGAGAAGTACCCCGATGCCGAGCAGCGCAAGAAGGCCATGGCCGAGGCCAAGCAGCGTTACCTCACCGACTACGCCCGCGAGGCCGCGAAGCTCGGCGTCGCCATCTGGGAGCCGATCAACGAGCCCGACCTCGGCATGCCGCCCGAGAAGTACATCGAGGACGTCCTCAAGTTCCAATACCCCGCCGTGAAGGCGGGGAACCCGCAGGTGAACTTCCTCGGTGGCTCGCTCTGTGGCCTCGACAAGTATCGCTGGCTCCGTCGCCTCTACGAGCTGGGCGGCGACAAGTTTTTCGACGGCGTGTCGTTCCATCCTTACACGGGGGTCGGCTTCCAGGAGGTCTATCGTAGCGAGCTTGACGAGTGGTGGCAGGTGCTCCGCGACTTCAAGGACACGTCGCACGGCATCTGGATGACCGAGAGCGCCTGGCATCGCGGCTGGATGTTCAACGACTACGTGTACGACCGCTTCAACGCCTTCCGTCAGAGCCAGGCCCGCCACGCCGCGCTCATGCACCTCAACGCCGAGGCCATGGCCATCCCGCGCGACCGCATTTACGACTTCTACCTCGTCGAGCACGGCTACAACGAGTTCTTCCTCGTCACCTACAACTACCCCACGCCCGCCGCCATCTCGATCCAGGTGATGAACGAGTGCCTGCGCGACGCGAAGTTCCAGCGCGAAGTCCCCCTCCCCACCTTCGGCCACTACTTCCAGCTCTATCGCGACGACACGCGCACAGTGGCCGTCGCTTTCACGGGCGACGAGCCGGCCGAGTTGACCCTGGCAACCGATGCCGCCGAAGTCGTCGCCACCGACCTGATGGGAAATCGCCGCGCCCTCGAGCCCGAGGGCGGCAAGCTCCGCCTCACCATTTCGGGCGACCCCACGTATCTCGTCGTCGGGGCGAAGAACAAGATTGAGCCTGTCCTCACCGACCTGCGGGTCCAGCCGAACCTGGCGCTCACGACCCTCGGCGCAACGGCCTCGGCCTCTTCCGTCGCCAAGCCCAAGAAGGGCGAGCCGCTGCCCCCTGTCACCGCCCTCGCGGGCGACCCGACCTGCTGGTCGAGCGCCGGCGCACTCACCGGCGCCCGCCGCGGCTGGGACGAGGATGAGAGCAGCAAAGACCAGTGGCCCGACTGGTTCGAGGTCAAGCTCCCGAAACCCGTCCCCGTCGCCCGCGTCCGCGTCGTCCACGACTATGGTGCCTGGGAGCGCGTGCTGCGTGACTGGGATGTGCAGGCATCTGTGAACGGCCAGTGGAAGACGGTTGACCAGGTTCGCGGGAACCGCTATCGCTTCGTCACCGACCACCGCTTCGAGCCTGTGACCACCGACCGCGTGCGGGTGCTCGTCACGGCGGTCAACTCATGCCTCTTCGAGGACATCCCCTGGATTCCCAAGCTCTCGACGCTTCGGGCGGTCGAGGTCTTCGGCCCGCCGGGCGCCCCGGCAAGGGCATTCTTCATCAATGAACTACCCAAGAAGCGCATCCTCGCCCCGGGTGGCGAGGCCGAGCTTCTGTTCCGGATCCAGAACGCCACCAATGACCCGGTCCGGGGTGAGGTGAGGCTCAAACTCCCCGAAGGCGTCACCGCCGACACGATGGTGCAGAAGGTCTCGATGGGGGGCGACGCAGTGTGTGTCTTCAAGGTCAAGCTCAGCGACCAGGCCCCCGAGGGCCTCTACACCGTCGTCGCCGGGCTCTACGAGGGCGATGCCCTCATCAGCCCGGACTTCGCGACTCGGGTGCTCTGCTGCAAGAAGCCACAGAAATAGGAGAAGCATGAAGATGACAGCCTGGCGCAACGTCCTTGTGTGCACCCTTGTGCTGGCCTGCGAGGCCCTCGCCGGCCAGAAGCCCATCCAGGTGCTCATGACCACGGGCGACTGGAAGAACCAGCCCTGGTACCAGACCCTCTGGATGCGCGACAAGGAGGGGAAGCCCCAGGTCTTCCGCGGCCGCTACATCGAGCAGAAGGTCGAGGCCGCCGCCCCAGGCCGCTTCGCCTTCACCCACGTGCCCAACTACATCGCCCAACAGTACCTCGATGCTGACTACCTCAGCCAGTTCGACGTCCTGCTGATCGGCGACATCATGGTCCACCTGTCCGACCAGTTCCAGACGGCGGTGCGCGACTTCGTGCGGAATGGCGGCGGGCTGGTCTACTGCGCCAACCACAAGTGGGGCATCGGCATGAAGGCCAAGGGCCAGCCCTTCGAGGAGACACTGCCCACCGTCTGGCCCGAGGCCAACGAGTGGGGCGAGTTCGAGAACTGGGTGGATGTTGAGAACTTCACGCCCGACCTCCTCAGCCGCCGCCACGCGATCGTCAAGGGGCTGGACTGGGCGGCCGCGCCGCCCCTCGGACGCGCGGTGAACATGCCCGCCAAGAAGGGCGCCACCGTGCTCCTAGCCACCCCGCGCATCGCCGTCCTGCCCTGGCAGGTCGTCGGCCCCTGGCCGAATCCCGACGGCACCGGCGGCTGGGACACGGCCTACGAGCCCGAGAAGAAGGTTGACCTCGCGGCGGCCTACACAATCGCCGGCCAGAAAGAGCCCTTGCGATGGCAGCGCGCGAAGGCCAGGGGCACGGGCGTGCTCGACCTCAACAAGCTGTTCACGCCGAACGACAACGTGTGCGCCTACGCGGTCCTCTACGTCAAGAGTCCCGACGCCCGCAAGGTGCTCTGCTCCGGCTGGGCCGACGATGGCCTGAAGGTCTGGATCAATGGAACGCAACTGCCCGGCGACCCGAAGAAGAACGGCGCCTGGCCGGGCAAGGCCGAGGCCGAGCTGACACGGGGCTGGAACGAGGTGCTGCTCAAGGTCGTCGAGAAGACGGGCTGGTGGGGCTTCAAGCTCGAGCTTCTCACCCCCGACGGCAAGCCGCAGACGGGCCTCACCTATTCCTACAAGCCCGCGGCGATGAGGGCGTCGGAGCAGGAATACGTCGAGCCGGCCCCCGTGCTCACGGCCTGGGAGTTCGGCAAGGGCCGCGCAGTCTTCTCGGCCTCGATCTTCTCCAACGACGAGCAATCCGAGAAGTTCGGCCAGGGCTGGCAGGACTTCGGCAAGTACTACGCCCAGCTCTTCGAGTGGGTCGGAGCAGACTCAAGGAGCCAGAAGGCGACACTCAGGGATGCCCCGGCCGAGGTCGCGGCCACGGTGGACTTCACGAAGCCGCTCAACCCGTTCTCGCCCGGCATCTTCAGCATCCACGGCAACGAGGGGATCAAGGACGTCGCCCTCGAGAACTACATGGCCCTGAACCCCAAGGGCGCCATCTCGCGCGGCTACCCCGACGCCACGGGCATCGAGGGCGCGCCCAAGGGCGACAAGTGGGAACCGGAGAACGACAACGACGACCCGAACGTCACCGATGCCTCGAAGATCAACACCAAGGCCATTGACGGCTACATCGCCGAGTGCAAGGCCTACGGCACCGAGCCGATCCTCTGCTGCCACGGCAACCAGTACGGCGGGCCGAAGTGGCTGTGGAAGGACGGCCACTGGTTCGGCGAGGCCACCGACCGCGACGTGGCCGAGGTGGTCGAGATGGTCGCCGCCTACCTCGAGCACGCCAACCGCGGCCACAAGGGCAGCCCGACCTACGAGCTGAACGTGAAGTACCTGGACCTCGGGAACGAGCCGGAACTCGACCACAAGTCCCTCCCCGGCTGGGTGCGAATCGTCCGCGCCGTCGGCCAGCGGGTCCACCGCGACTACCCGGGCGTCCTCGTCGGCAGCTACTGCCCGTACCAGATGCGCTACATCCGCCAACTCCTCGACGAGGCGGGCGACCAGATTGACTGGCTGTCGTTCCACCCCTACGGCTGGACGGCGAGCGAGTTCTTCCGCTTCGCCGACGGGATTCAGGCCTACGCCCGCTCGAAGGGGCTGAAGGACCTCAAGCTCATGATCACCGAGTGGGACTTCTGGATCCAGGGCCGCCAGAAGTTCGACTACATGATGACACGCTGGTTCGCGTCGGTGAAGCGGGAGGACCTGCTCGGCACGCTCCACTACCGCCTGTGGCAATACGTCGAGCCGATCTACATGTTCGGCGTGCTGTGGGTCGGCTGGGGGCCGAAGGACGTCGTGGGCGCGAAGGGCACGCCGATCCACGACGCCTACGACGCCTTCTGGATCTGGCGCGACTTCCGCGGCCGCCGCGTCGCCACGGCCAAGGCCCTCGCCTCATCTGACACCAGCCCCCGCCTCCTCGACCATCTGCACCTCGACGCCAGCCGTAGCGACGCGAAGCTCAACGCCCTGCTCTACTACGATTGGGCCTACGACGGCACGGGCTACAAGGACTACGCGAAGGGCATCAACTACCCCGGCGTCAAGGTGAGCCTGAAGCTCGCTCTCCCGCCATCCTCCGCGCCGAGGAAGCTCACGGTCTCGAAGGCCACGGGCGAGGGCTTCGAGGTCATCGCCAAAGGTGTAGTGATCCCGGCGGGAGCGAAGGAACACGTGCAGGCGATTGAGGTGCGGCCGCTGACGGGTTACTCGGTGACGATCGAGTGACTCACGCCTCGATGCGCCACAGCCTCGTGCGGTAGGCAGGCATAGTCGTCCGGATAGCATCGAGCGGCTCGGGCGAGCGCTCGCCGCTCCACAGGTCTGTCACGATGGCGGGCTGGGGCAGGTGGATGACCTTCTCGCCAGCCGATGCGGTGTGCAGACACACGAGCGAGCGGCTGGCGTAGACCACGTCGTCGCTCTCGCACCACACGTGGGCTCCGGCAAAGCGGGCCAGGTTGCGGAGGAGCTGCGGGCCGAAGTTGAGCATCGCCAGGTACACGCTCCGCCAGCCGTCGTGGTGGCGGAGGGCAAAAGCCGCCTCGCCGCCATCGCGCAGCCTGCCGAACACGCACGCCTCGGGGTCGTCGGCGAAGAAGACCGGGCCGACCGAGCCTTCGGTGCCGAAGTTGAGCTTGTCCCCGCCTTGCGTCAGCTCGTAGCCGCTGTCGTCCACGAGCACTCGAATCTGCCGCCGCTCGCGCTTCCAGCCGAGGCGCATGCCGACAAGCTCGGCGCCCATGGCGGGGTCGAGCCGCTTCTCGTCGAGGACGCCGGCCGCATAGGCCCAGCAGAAGACGCGGTCGTCGCGCTGCCAGCGGCGGATGCCCTCGGCGGCACGCTCCGAGACATAGGCGCAGTTGACGAAGATGAGCAGGCGATACTGGTCGCCAGGGAAGTCGGGGTGCGCCAGGTCGTGAAGCTCGTACGTATCGAACGGCACGCCGGCCAGGCCCCACTGGCGCGCGGCGAGGTCGAGCAGGAGGGCGTGATGGCACTCCAACTCGAAGCGGATCAACTCGCCGCTCATCCCCGCCTGGAACATCGGCGTGTCCTCGGAGCAGACGAAGGCGACCTGGCTGATTGAGCGGCGGTCCCACTCGACCGCCTGCTTGCCGGTGTCGGAGAGCTTGCGCATCGCCGCGACGATGGGCGGCGGCGTGTAGTTGCGGCAGCGGATGTCGAACCACCAGTAGGGCGTGCCCGTGACGAGGTTGTGGCCGTGCTCGCGCTGAAGCAGCGCCACTTGCTCCTCCATGTCGCGCCCACAGAAGTTCTTGTCCCACTTCCACACGCGGTCGGGAATGGCGGCGCCCGCCTTCCATGCTTGGCGGTAACGCGGGTCGAGGGACTCGACGGTCACCAGGTCCACCTCGGTGAAGTGCAGCTTGCCGCTGAGGTTCAGGCTGTGCGGCAGGCCGAGGTAGCCCGACGGCCCGCCGGGATAGCGGCCGTCGTAGCTCGTGATGTCGGACACGAAGTCCACCCACGGGCTTTCCTTCAGCCGCTGGATGAGGCCGTGTCCGTATTCCTGGATGTAGCTGTAGACGCCCGTCTCCCACCACAGGTAGCTGTGGAACCCGCCGGCAAGGATAGGCGTGCCGGCCGCCTGTTTCACCGCGCGGCAGACGGCGATGAAGTGGTCGGCGAGCGTGGTGTTCAGGAAGCGATAGTAGTCAATGGCGGGGCGTTCGACGGCAGGGTCGCGGAGGCTGAACGGCCCCCAGATGTGGCTGCCCTTGCGCAGGTGCCCGCTGGGGCACGTTGCGGCATCGAAGGTGGCCTTCGGGTTGTTCCACGCGGCGCGCAGGGCCGCCTCGTCGGCATACGTGCGGCGGAGCCAGCGGCGGAACTCGCGGGTGTAGACCTCGTGGTACCGCCCGCGCGTGGTCTCGTCGGTGTCGAAGATCAGCCATTCTTCGGTGCTGCCGGCGTTGAGCATGAAGCCGATGATGCGCGACGCCCAGCGGGTTGTCTTAAGCCACGCCACAAAGTCGCGGACGAGTCCGCACACCTTCCCGTTCCACACGGGCGAGGCGATGTTGGCGACGGCCAGGTCGCCCTTCATCTCGCCGCCGCTGTCCGGAGGGTTGTGCACTTCGGTGGGGTAGGCGTGGGCGAACCAGGGGGCGAGGAGGCCGAGGCGGACGCGGATGATCCACCGCGTGTCGCCGCCGTGCTGCTCGAAGAAGGCGAGCTTTTTCTCGGCGTAGCTCCAGTCGTATTGCCCCTCCCCTTTCCAGCAGTGGATGCCGGCCTCGATCCAGATCATCAGGATTTCGGCGCCGCCCTCGACGAACCCGCGCACCACGGCCGGGTCGTCGAACGCGCAGCTGGTCGCCGTCATGCCGTGGAGCGGCTGGCCGTCCACGAACATCGTCGGCACGCCGTTGTGCGGTCGCACTTCGCTGCGGGCGAAGGCCACGGGGTCACTCCACGAATCACGCCAGGGTGTCGTCGGTGATGATGCTGTCGTAAAAGCCCACTATGTCCTCGCGGTGATCGGACTCCATCCACTTCATGGCGGCCCGGGGGTGCTCGTTGAGCACGCCGGTGACGAGGTACGGGATGTGATAGCCCCAGTGGATCTGCTTGCTGAGGGGGATGAGCTTCTCCTGAATGACCTTGAAGAGGGGCCGGACGCGGAACTTGGGGTTCTTGAGGAAGGACATGAGGCATTCGAGGGGGCAGTTGCCGGCGCCGCGGCCGATGCCCAGGAGCGAGCCGTCGAGCATATTGCAGTCGTGGATGATCGCCTCGATGGTGTTGGCGAAGGCGAGCTGCTGGTTGTTGTGGCCGTGGAAGCCGATGGTGCGGCCGGGCAGCGCGGCGTGGTACTTCCTGGCCAGGGCCTCGACCTGCTCGCAGTACATCGCGCCAAAGCTGTCCACGATGTAGAGGGTCGGCACGCGGCTCTTCGCGACGTCGTCGAGGGCCTCATCGAGGTCGCGCTCCATGACCTTCGAGACGGCCATGAGGTTGATCGTGACCTCATACCCCTTGTCCAGGCAGTGCTCGGCGGTGGCGATCGCCTTGTCCATCTGGTGGACGTAGCAGGCGACGCGGACCATGTCGAAAATGCTCTCGCTGGCGGGCAGGAAGTCCCCGTAGTCCACGCGGCCGATGTCGGCCATCATCGAGAGCTTGAGGCCGGTGTCGTTGTCGCCCACGATGCGGCGCACGTCCTCCTCGAAGCAGAACTTCCACGGGCCGTTCTCCTTGCGCGAGAAGTACTTCTCGGACGTTCGGTAGCCCATCTCCATGTAGTCCACGCCCGCCTCCACGCAGGCGCGGTAGACGGCGCGCACGAAGTCGTCGTCGAACTGCCACTCGTTCATCAGCCCGCCGTCGCGAATCGTGCAGTCGAGCACCTTGATCTGCGGCCGAAACATTCACATCTCCTGGCTTCTGAGACCTTGCAGAACGCTGGCGAGAACGTCGGATGGCACCTCAGCGGCGCACTCGCCGCCCGGGCAATGGACCTTGCCAATGTCGTCCAGCAGCACGAAGCGCGGGGTCCCGCCTCGGGCCTTCTTGTCGCGGGCCATCAGGTCGAGCAACTGGGCATCGGGAAGGCCCGGCGGCAGGCTCACGGGCACGCCGAGCCGCCGGAAGAGAGCGACGGCCCGGGACCGGACCTCGACGGGTGCCAGCCCAAACCGTTCGGCGATGAGGCAGGCGCCCACGATACCGATGGCCACGGCCTCGCCATGGTGCAGGGCGTAGCCGCTCGCCGACTCGACGGCGTGGCCGATGGTGTGGCCGAAGTTGAGAATCCGCCGCAGGTTGGCCTCCTCGGGGTCGCGGAACACCACGTCGCCCTTGATCCCCACGTTGCGCTCGGCGAGGTGGAGCAGCGCGGCCTCGCCACGCGCGAGGACCGCCTCGAGGTGCGCCTCGAGGTAGTCGAAGTAGGCCGCGTCGGCGATCATCGCGTGCTTGACCGATTCCACGAGGCCGGCCCGGTAGTGCCGCTCGTCGAGGGTGCTCAGCGTCGCCACGTCCACATACACACGAGCGGGATGCGAGAAGGCGCCGTAGGCGTTCTTGGACAGCTCGCTGTCCACCCCCACCTTGCCGCCAATGGCCGAGTCGGCCTGGGCGACCGTGGTCGTGGGCACCTGGACGCACGGGACGCCGCGCTTGAAGATGGCGGCGGCGAAGCCCGCCACGTCGCCGACCACGCCGCCGCCCAGGGCGACAAGCAGCGTGTCGCGGCCATAACGCTCGCACTCCAGGCGGCTTACGATGGCCTCCACGGTGCGGAGCGTCTTCGACGCCTCGCCGGGCGGCTCGATGGCGAAGGCGCCGACCTCGCCGTCACCCACGATTGCCGCCAGGTGGCCCGCCCGCTGCACATTGGCGTCGGTCACGACACAGAGGCGGCTCGTCGGCCAGACCCGCCGCAGTTCGGGCAGAATGCCGTCGAGCAGCCCCGTGCCGATGCGGACCTCGTAGGCGGCCTCAGGCCGCGCGGGAACCCGCACTATCGAGGTGTGGACGCTCGTGGCCAACTCCGTTGCTCCGGGCGCATCCTTTCGGGGGAACCGAGCGCGAGGCCGTGGTGAGGCAAATAATAGCGTCAACGCCTGCGAAAAGCAAATGGGCCAGGGGAGGCCCACCGCTCAGGGGGAGGGGCGGCAGCGGACGAGTGACATCAGGGCGAAGGCGGTGCCGTAGGGCTGGTGGTAGTCGTAGAACGGGTAGTCCCACCACGAGCCGTCCTTCTCCTGGAGCGGCAGGAGGGTGTGGGCCATGTAGGCGCGGAAGCGCGGGCGCTCGCGCCGCGGAAGCTGCTCGATGCTCAGGGCGGCGTAGTAGTGGCCGTAGTAGTAGAAGTAGCCGGCGACGGCGAACCAGGATTCGTGGGGGATGGGCCGCTTGCGGCCGATGCCCAGCCAGTCGTTGCGGGCGAAGAGGCGGTCGAGCCAGGTGCGGAGCACCGCGTCGGTGACGGCGGCATCGCCCCAGAGGCGACAGGCGAGGTTGGCGGCCTGGGAGCGGCCGAGGCTGCCGCCGGGGAGGTTGATACCGGTCCGCGGCCACCATCGGAGGGGCTCGCTGTAGGCATAGGTGAAGTCGGGGTTCCGCTGGCGGCGCAGGGTGGCGAGGGCACGCTCGACGAGGCGGCTCGGCACGTCCACCCCGATGCCCTTCGCCTCGTGGAGGGCGACCAGGCCCGTCGCCGTGGTGAAGCTGGTGGGGTGAGTGTCGGGCTTCTGCGTGTGCGCGCCGAAGTCGTAGTAGCCCCAGCCGCCGGCCACCGATTCGTAGCGCTGGAGGAACCCGATCTGCTCGCGGAGGAGTGCGAGGAGCGGCTCGCGGCGAGCCGGGTCGGCGGCGTGCCGCTGGGCGAGGCGCGCGAGTGCCTGAATGCCGTAGGCGTGGGTCCAGCAGTTGTAGAGGGCGGCCGGCTCGGCGCGGCGGACCCTGGGCAGGTTGGCCACGAGCCAGGCCTCGCCGCGGTCAATGGCCTCGTTGGCCTGGGGGCTGCCGACCTCGATGAGCGCCGAGATGCACAGGGCGGTGACGGCGGCCCGGAACGCCTGGTGGGAGCCGGGCACGGGGGCGTAGATGTTCAGCCCCTTCGTGTGGCGGGCCGAGCCCCACGAGCCGTCCTTGCCCTGGTGGGCGAGGAGGAAGCCGACGCCGCGCTGGATGGACTGCTCGACGGCCTCGCGCGCAGGCGGCGTGATGGGCCTGGGCTTCGGCCCCACGCTGGCCAGCCGCGACGGCGCGCACCCGGCGACAGCGACAAGCAGGGCGAACGCCAGCGCCTGGTTCGTCAATCCGCATTCCGCATTCCGCATTCCGCAATCTCTCACTTCGCCTCGGGCTTCTCCAGCAGCACCACGTCGCCGGCGTTCAGCCCCTTCACGATCTCGGCCTTGCTGTCCGCCTTCTTCCCCACGGTCACCGGCCGCTTCTCGGGGGTGCCGTCGGCCTTCCGCACGAGGACATAGGTCGCCCCCTCATCGGCCTCCTCGGTGAACACGGCCGCGGCCGGCACGGTGAGGGCATCCTTCTTGAGATACGAGACGAGCTTCACCGTGCAACTCATCCCGGGCATCAACGCCGGGGCATCCTTGGGGGCGGCGAAGGAAAGCGTCGCCTCGAAGTTCCCCGCCGTGACGGGCACCTGGGACACAGTCGCCACCTTCGCCTTCAACGTGAGGTTCGGGTAGCCGACCGGGATGGCCGTGCCTTCGGCGCCCACGGCGACCCGCTCGAGCTGGTCCTCGGGCACGGGCGCCCGCGCAAACAGGTCGGTGGGCTGCACGACGGTCATGACCGCGTCGTGGGGCTTGAGCTGGGCGCCGCGCTCGAGGGTCTGCCCGAGCTTCGGCCAGGCGCCCCGAACGCAGGGGCCGACGTAGACCACGCCGTCGCAGGGCGCCTTCACGGCCATCGCCTCACGGTCTTGCTTCATCTTCTGGAGTTTCTCCGCCGCCTTCGCCTGGTCGCTCTTGAGCTTCCCGACATCGAGGCGCTTCTTGGCGAGCGCGGCGGGGATGGCGACCTTGGCCTTCGCCAGCGCGATGGCCTGCCGGGTCGCGGCCTCGCTCGTCGTGATGTCTTGGCGCGGAAGGTCCACCTCGAGGGCCTGCGCGGCCCTCTGCCTGGCAAGCTCGAGGCCGAAGGTGGCCCGCTCCACGGTGTCGCGCTGGCGCTTGAGGATGATCTCCTCGGTCTCCTCCGTCAGGTCATCGGCCTTGTACATCTTCTCGAGCTGGCGCAGCTCTTCGGTCTCGTATTCGAGGTGATCGGTGGCGTTCTTGACGGCAAAGTGGGCCTGCTTGACAGCGGAGGGGCGGCCAATCTCGGTGTAGCGTTTCAGGTCCTCGTCGGCGAACTGCTTAGCCCGTTCGGCGGCAGCCAGGTCGAGGGCGAGCAGTTTCTCCATCGCCGCAAGCTCCTCCTGGGCCGTCTTGAGGGCCGGCTCCATCTGGCCGAGGGCAGCTCCGGCCTCCTTGATCGCGTCGTCAATCTTCTCGGGGTCGAGCGAGAGCAGGGCGTCGCCCTTCTTCACCACCTGTCCGGGGGCGGCAGCGTGGAGCACGGTCAGCTCGGCCCATGCCTTCGGGCGAAAGACGATCTCGGCCATGTGGGGCGACTCGACGACGCCTTTGAGCTGCGCCTCGATCTTGAGAAGCTCGGGCTTCACCGTGTGGGTGGACGGCTTGGGGGCCTCCTTGGGCTCTTCCTTGGCCTTCTCCTTCGGCGCCTCAGCGCCCAGCGCCACGCACGCGGCAATGCCCAGCGACACCGCAAGGCTCAAGCAGAGGTGCAAGCGTCCCATCATCGGCTCCTGGTCTCTCAGGGGAAGCGGCCAATCCCGGTCGCAACAGGTATATCCGGCCGGGCCGCCGCGGTCAAGTGAGGCCGCGAGATTGCGCGGCGCTACTGTGGGGCAACGCTCGCCTCCAGAACCCGCCAAGTGCGGCTGGCGCCGGGGGCCAGCTCGACGGACTCCTTGAAGCCGAAGAGGTCCCAGCCCTGGCTGGAGCGGAGGCGGGCCTTCAGCGGCGTGTCGGTCGGGTTGTGGGCCTCGACGAACCAGCGGCCAGGCTCCATCCACGAGACGAGCAGCCGCACCTCGGACCGATCGCTCACGACCGGGTGGCCGATGAAAAGGTCGAGGTCGCCCGGCACGAGGTCCAGCTCGGCGTAGGCCCGGCCGTCGCGCACGGGGAGGCCGCGGATGTTCGGCCCCTTGCGCGCGCGGTCGCGCAGCCACACCGACCAGCCGTCGTTCAGCCCCTCGACCTCGGCGAGGAGGAAGCCGGGCATCCCGGCCTTCGGCACCCTGGCCACGACCGCCTCGCCCTGAGCGTCGAGCCGCCAGACGAGATAGGTGTCGAGCGTCCTGCCACGGGTGACCTGCGGCGCGTAGCCGGGCCTACCAGGCTCGGCGACGCCGAACTTGCGGGCGAAATCGAGGATCTTCGCCATCTTCGTGCCGCTCCCCGCGCCCGCGAAGCCGATCCGGAAATGCACCTGGGCTCCCTTCGGCAGCTCCAGCGACTCAGGGGCGTAGTGGAGCGACAGCTCGCCCTTCTTCCCCACGCGGAACGTGAGCTGGTCGTCCATCCCGGCCACAATGGCCGAGCCGCCCGGGTGCTCGAGCGCGGCGAACGTGCCGCGGCCGAACTGCCCCTCGGCCGGCAGCTCGACGAGCTTGCCCTCGCGGTGGAGCACCCAGCCCGGCATCGAAGCATGCATCACCTGGGCGCCGCCCTTGGGCAGCGTGACGCCCTCCTTCAGCGTGATGCTCTCCTCGTGCCAACCGATGCGGAACTCGCCCGGAATCCAGTTGCAGGCGTAGGTGCGTGCCCAGCCGGCGAGGAAGCGGGTGGGCACGAGCTTGTGCCAGCTCCCCCACGAATTGCCCCAGCCGTGCTGCGGCTGCCCGTAGGGATGGCCGAGGGGCGTCGTCTTCGCTCCCTCCTCGGCGGGGTCGTAGGCAAGACGGTAGTCCGACTGCCCGATCGCGATCTCCGGCCCGACCAGGTAGGTGACAGGATAGGCGAACAGGTGCTTGATCTCGCCGGGAATTGGCAGGCCGAAGCGCAGGGCAACCGTTGGGAAGCCCATCGGCCGGCCGTCAATCGGCAGCGTAGGCGAGTCCATCGTGAGGCACACGGCCGGCTCGGCCGACATGCCCAGCCGCCCCTTCGACGGCGTGATGCCCATGTTGCCGTTGAAGCTCACCTGGGTCCACGTCTGCCGGCCGTCGCGGGCCCGCAGGCGGCAGTTGCCCAGGAAGTTGCAGCGGTCGGAGCAGAAGAACTCCTCCATGATGCAGTTGCGGTTCCAGAACTCGGCGCTGATCGCTCGCCGCCCCTTCGCGTCCTCGACCACGAGGAAAAGTCCCAGTTGCTGGCCGTTGGCGAAGACCAGCTCGGTCTCAAACGACTTCGCGCCGCCGGGCAGCCAGCGGCGGAAGACCCGCTCGCCGTCGTAGAGGGCGACCGACTTGAGGCCCTCGTCCGAGGCGACGCGGAAGCTGACGCGGAACTCCCAGAGGTCGGGCCGCCACCACTCGCCGTTGGGCAGGATGAGGCGGTTCGGCCCCTGCCACGCGAGGATGGCGGGGCCGTTGGTGATGTACTGCGAGCCGCTGCCGCTGAACGACCAGGCGCCGTGGTGCCACTTCGTCCGCAGGTCGGCGGGCGGGCGATGGGCGACCACGCGCCAGCCCTCCTTCGCCCGCGTGGCCACCTCGGCGGGACGGGTCATAATCTCGAAGGCCAGCGGCGCCTGGCAGCCGCCGATGCCCATGAAGTAGCGGTAGGCGTCGAAGGCGTCGTCCACCGGCTTGCCGTCCTCGAAGCTCACGATGGGGAACGAGTTGTAGAGCTTGTAGTCGGCGAAGTGGAGTTGGTTCTCCCTGTGGCGCCAGAAGCCGCTGAGGATGTGCTGCTGCATGTACTCGTTGACGTAGTCGAAGTAGGCTTTCGTGCGGCCGGTCTGGTTGGTGGCGAGGCGGCCGTCCTTCAGCAGCATCGCGGGCCTGGGGAACTTCACCTCATCGGCGAAGGCGTAGAGGTGGTTGCCCTGGGCATCCTCGTAGGTGAGGCCGGGCACGGCGGCGAAGCTCCCGTCGGACGCCGAGCTGCACGCCGCGACAAGCTTGTCCCACTTCGCCTGGTCCATCTTCAGGCTGTCCTCGAGGAAGACGATGAACTGGAGCCCGGCCGCCCTGGCGGCGGCCACGTAGTCGGCAACGGTGCCCGTGCCCGACGAGAGGGCGGTGCGGGCGCCGATGAGGCCGGGCGTCTGCGCCTGGTCGCCCAACTTCCAGTCCTTCGACCAGTCGTGCACGGGCACGGTCGCCCAGACCTGGATGGGCGGGTTGAGGAGCGTCTCGGGTGTGGTCGCCCCTCCCCTGCCCTCCTTCATCGAGGGCTCGGCCAGCCAGCGGAAGGCGTTGGCGAACACGCGAAGCCAGTCGCTCGGCTTGCCGCCGGCGCCGGCGGTGAGCATCGCCTCGGCGGTCGGGCAGTGGCTGGGCGGCGTGAAGAGCCAGTAGTAGCGGATGGCGCCGACGGCGATGCGCCCCTTGCCGGCCTCGCGGATGGCGAGCAGCGGCGGCGCGGCAGGGCCGGGCTCCTTCGGCATCCAGGGCTGGAGGAAGTCGTCGTGGCGGGTGGAGGGCCGCGAGGCCATCGAGGCGGCGCCGCGCACCGCGGCCCTCCAGTCGCCCGACAGGTCGAACGACATCGGCGGCTCGCAGCCCGTCGTCCCCGCCCACAGGAGCGCGAGCACGCCGCGGACGCCCTCGTTGACGGGCGGCGACACCTGGTCGCTCCACGACAGGCGGCAGCCCATCACGTCGGCTACCACGTTCGTTTTCTCAGAGTCCTGGAGCACCTCCCAGCGTGGGCGTGCCCCGAGGTCGGTGAGCCACTGGTTCGTCGCCGTCCAATCGGCTGGCTTGTAAGGCCCGGGGCTGCACACGAGGACCCCGCCGCCGCTGGCCAGGAAGTCCTGCACGGCCTTGCGGCCAGCCTCGTCGAGCGTGCCGACGACCGCCACGTTGAACTTCCCGCTCGCCAGGCGCTCGGCCACCTGCCCGGCCTTGCACGCATCCACCTCGATGCCCATCGCGTGCAGCGGCTTCACCACGTACCCCGAATGCACCCCCGCGGCAAACAGAACAGCGGGTTTCGGGGCGCCGGCATCCGCGCGCACCCACACGAGCAGCCAGAAAACCAAGCTTGCCCTGGCACACACTGCACTCACTCCTGCCGAGCTTTCACGAGGACCACTCTCTCGACGCAGATGGCGTTCCTCTGATCCGGCTTGCCGTGGGGGAAGCCGGGACCCTCGAACTTGATGCAGGCCCACACGTCGAGCCGCTGGCCGGGATGCTTGGGATCGACCACGTCGTCCACGTCCACCTGGATGATCCAGCTCCAGAAGAAGTAGAGGTAGTCCGAGGGCGTCGCCTGGAAGGTGCCCATCTTGTACCAGTGGTAGCCCGCGCCGGGGACATCATCAGGCTTGATCGTGCCCTTGCGGCTGAAGTCCTTGTTGAGCTGGTCGTAGAGTCCCCAGGGCATGGGCAGGCGATAGGGCCGGCGGCTCTTGTCGCCGGGGCGGATCGTGTCGGCATCGAGTTCCAGGCGATTCGTGATGCCGCTCTCGGCCGCCGCGTCGGGCACCCGCTTCACGATGTCCTGCCAGTTCCGCGTCTCCTCGGCGGTGTACTGGAAGACGGATGCGGCGGGCAGATCGCGGAACTTCTCAGGGATCGGCACGTAGGCCTTGCGGGCGAGGAGGACGGAGACCTCGGCGTCGGCCTTCGCCCGCTCGGCGGCGCGCCGTGACTCAGGGATACGCAGGTCAACCTGCTCGTGCCACGTCCTCTTGGCGCGAGCCGCAATGGCCGGGCGGTCGAGGGGCATCTTCTGCGGGTCGTTGCCGTCGGCGACCCAGTGGCGCACAAGCTGCGGGTAGAGCACCAGGCTGGCGCGGTCGAGCGGCAGGCGGGCGTGGCGGACGCGGCGCAAGAGCGTTGCGTCGCTGCCGACGGCTTCCTCCGCCTTGTCGAACATGGCTTGCGCCTCGCGGATGAATGCCAGGTCGAGATAGCGGTACTGCCTGGGCGAGGCGCCCATGCTCAGGTGGCTCGGCCGCGCCTCGGCGGCAGCCTCCAGCTTGCCGAGGTAGGCGCGGATGTGCTCGCCGCCTGCGCCATAGAAGCCGTCGGTGAACTCGCGCAGGAGCGCCTCGTAGTCGCGATACGGGTCCTCGAGCAGCTTCATCATCATCCAGACCTTCAGGTCGCGGAGATCGGCGAGGATGGGATACTCGTGCTCGGTGAAGACGCCTTCGACGTTGTGCTCGGCGTAGAAACGGTAGTCGGCGGCGTAGGTGTGAACCGTGGGCAGCGGCAGGCCGTAGTAGGGGGCGTAGGTCACCGCGTAGTCCCACACTCGCAGGTTCCTGGCGATCTTGGCCCAGCTCAGCAGGTGGTCGCGAAATGCCTGGTTCTCGGGATGGGTGATGGGTCGGGTGAAGTTGCTCGTCGTGTCGCACAGGCGGATGATCAGGTTGTCGCGCGGCTTGACGGACTTCGGCGCCTGCTGGGTCATCTGGTAGGCGAGGGTGTCAATAAAGATGTCGGGATACGTCGGGCGCACGGCGTCGGCGATGTGATTGAGGAAGTCGAGGAGCGGCCCGGCCTCGGAGCCTTCGGCCTTGGCGATGGCTTCGCATCGCTCGCATTCGCACATGCCGCCCCAGTCGTTCTGCGAGATGTCGAAGACGGCGGGCGGCGGCAGGCCCTTCTGCCTGGCCACGGCCCGCGACTGCTCGATGTAGGCCCGGAGCTTGGCGACGAATGCCTTGCGAAGCTCGGCATTCGTCAGGCAGAGCTGGGCGCGGCCGCTGCTCCGCTTCCCGCCGAGCAGCGAGAACCACTCGGGGTGGTCCTTGAAGCGGCGGTCGGGCGGGATGTACATGTAGAACGTGTGGACGTGGTAGGGCGGGCCGTAGCCCATCTCGCCGCCGTACTCGGGCGCGATGCCGGCATCGCCGTCGCGGTTCAGCCGGTTGCGGGCCGCGAAGCGGCCGCGGTCGCCCCCGTAGAGCACGTAGATGTCGCGGTAGCGGAACTTCGGCTCCCCCTTGCGGTCGAGGCTCGGGAGCGGGACCGTCGGCTTGCGAGGCACGGTTTCCTCGAACGGGTTCCACCAGTGCACGCCCACGACGTCCTCCAGGAACCGATAGACGGCATAGAGCGTGCCGCGGGGCCGGCCGCCAGTGAGGACCACGGCGTTGGCCGCGGTGCGGATCACCCACTGCTCGGGGCCGAGGGTGGTAGGGTCTGTGCCCTGGCGCGTCGCGAAAGCCGTGTGGCCGACGTAGATCGCGGTGCCGCTCTTCGGGGCTTGGGCCTCAGCCACGGTGGCGAAGGCCGCCCCTGTGACCTTTTGGAGGTAGGCGGCCAGCTCCTCGGCGGCGGTCTTCTCGGACAGCGTCGGGGCCTCGCCCACGACGAGCGTGGCCGTCGCCCTCCCATCCTCGGCCAGCGTAGCGGCTGCCACGGGAATCGAGAGCATCAGTAAGACGGTTGCGGCAGGGCCAGGGCGCAGCATTGGTGGGGGTCCTTTCAAGTCAGGGCAGGAGCCAGGGTGCCAGATTTGCCTCGTGCGCGCAAGCGCTCCCCGCCTTGCCAACGCCTGCGCAAACGGTATAATCGGGGGGCGCCCGACACAAGACAAGGAGACAGCCCATGCTCACCCGCCGGTCGTTCCTCAAGTGCGGAGCGGTCGCCGCTGCCGCGTGGAGGCCCGTCGCGCTCCTCGGAGCGGAGGAGGCGCCCTCCCCCATCGGCCTCGAGGTCCTGGGCAAGGTGGCGCCGCGCGAATCGCGCGCCGTCGCCGCCTCGCCGCTCTCCGTCGGGTTCGAGACCCTCGACCGCAAGCACTTCGACCCGGCCCGCGCGGTGCCGCATCTGGCAAAGCTCGGCGCCAAATGGGCACGCTGCCAGACCGGCTGGTGCCGCTGCGAGCCGGCCAAGGGCCGGTTCGACTTCGCCTGGCTCGACGCCGTGGTGGACTCGCTGCTCAAGATCGGCGTCCAGCCCTGGTTCAACCTCGGCTACGGCAACAAGCTCTACACGCCCGCGGCCGACGAGACGGCGGTCGGCTGGGCGCCCATCTTCGACGCCGCGCCGCGCGAGGCCTGGGTGCGCTTCGTGGGCAAGCTCGCCGAGCACTTCCGCGACCGCGTGAAGCACTGGGAAATCTGGAACGAGCCGAACATCAGCCAGTTCTGGAAGCCGGCGAAGCCGAGCGCCGCCGACTACGTGGCCCTCGTGAAGCTCACGGCCCCCGAGATCCGCAAGGCGGTTCCCGACGCCGTGCTCATCGGCGGAGCCTATGCCGGCATCCCGATGTCCTACATCAAGGGCTGCCTCGAGGCCGGGATGGCCGACCACGTGGACAAGCTGTCGTACCACCCCTACCGCCCCGTGCCCGAGGCCGGCTACGCGGGCGAGATCGCCGCCCTGCGAAAGCTCCTCGACACCCACAAGAAGGGCGTCGCCCTCTGGCAGGGCGAGAACGGCTGCCCGTCCAAGGGCGGCAAGGGCAGCACAGGGGCACTCGCCAACCTCGAGTGGGACGAGACGCGCCAGGCCAAGTGGCTCCTCCGCCGCATCCTCTCCGACCTTCGACTCGACGTCGAGCTGACCAGCTACTTCCACACCGTGGACCTCGTGGGCTACCGCGGGAAGACGAATTTCAAGGGCCTCCTGCGCGGCGACGACTACACGCCGAAACCCGCCTACTTCGCCTACCAGTGCCTCTGCGCCCTCTTCGACGCAGACACGCGGCACAAGCCCGAGCTGGCCCTCGAGCTGGTCGGCCAGCAGAAGGTGCGCTTGCACGACGCGGCCTTCGCCCGCAACGGTCGCGCCCTCTACGCCTGGTGGCTCCCCGCCAGCCTCCAGCAGCCGTTCGCCCCGAAGAAGCTCACCCTGCGGGCGCCCACGCCAAAGGACGCAGCGATTGCCGACCCCGTGCTCATTGACCCGCTGACGGGCACCGTGCACAAGCTTGCTCCCGCGGCCACGGGCGACGGATCACTGACGTTCGAGAGCCTCCCCCTGCTCGACTACCCGCTGCTCATCACTGACCGGGCGATGGCGGGCCTACGCCCCTGAGGAGGCATCCGGCGGTGACAACGGTCGCACGACGCGCAGCAGCATACACGGTTGTGTTCGCACTCGCCGTCCAGGCGCTCGCCACGGGCGGCGATACGGTGCGGCTGCCGGCCACGGCCGATGCGTGGCTCTCCTGCTTCCCAGGCGAGGAGGACTACAGCGCGGGCCGGCATCCTTTTCTCAAGCTCAAGAGCATCCAGGAGTTGGCCGTCGTCCGCTTCGACGCCGCGCCCGCGGCGGGGCGCGAGGTGCTCGCTGCCCGCCTCTTCCTGCGGCGGGCCGGCAGCGACATGCTCCGCTACCTCCGCGTCTCCACGGTCAACGGCGACTGGGCGGAGGGCACGCGCCGCGAGCGCCTCGGCCCCGGCGACGGTGCGACGTGCAACCACGCCGACCGCGCGGCCCGCCGCCCCTGGGCCTGGCCCGGCTCGCAGGTCTGCGACGTCATCATGACCTCGGGCAACACCCTCGCCGCCTGGGCGGAGCGCGAGGAGCATGCCGACGGCTGGCTCAGCGTCGCGCTCGCGCCCGAGCTGGTCTACGCGCTGGCCACCGGCGACACCGACGGGCTCGCCGTCATGGATGGCGGCACCCCGGCCTTCCACAACAACATGGTCCACAGCGTCCAGTCGCCGGGCAGCGCACCCTACATCGAGGCCGAGCTTGGCAAGCGGCTCGACGCCGCTCCCGCCAGGCCGGCCGTCGCCGCCGAGCCGGCGGGGTCACATCTTCATTTGGCACATAGCCGCCATGTGCGAAATGAAGATGTGACCCCCGCGCACCTGGGCACGGGCGCCCTGCGCATCACCATCCAGCCGGCGAGCGGCACCTTCTGCTGGCGGCTGAAGCTCGACGGCCAGCCCGTGCCCCGATGGCAGGTGAAGCACCCTGCGCCGAACGCCCCGGTGACCTTCTGCCTCGACGGGCTGAAGCCTTTGGCACGGTGCGAGCTCGAGGTGGTCGCGGTGTCGCCCGGGGGCAGGGCCTCGGAGCCGACGAAGCTCGTGGCAACCGCCTCGCCCGCGCTGGGGGAGCCTCCGGCCCTCCGCGCCCTCGTGCCGCCCGCCGGCGGCGCCGAGCCGCCAGGCACCGGCCAGTTCCGCGTCTGGGCCTGCCCGCCCCTCATCAAGATCTGCCCACAGACCGGCAAAGCCCTGTGCGGCGACGAAGTCTCTTGCCGGGCGAACGCCGTGTGGGATGGCCGAGCCATCCGCCTCTTCGGCGCTCGCGGCGAAACCGTCTCGTGCCAGCTCGTCGTCGAGAATCTCACGCGCGCGGAGCTGAGGAACCTCCGCGTCACCGTGGACCCCCCCGCCACAGGCGAGACGCCCGTGCCACCGGTCGAGTTGTTCAAGAACTGGTACGTCCGCAACAGGGACGGGCGCTGGCAGCCCGCGTACTGCGTCCCGCTCGCGGCGGGAACGCCCTTCGAGATCCCCGACCCGCTTCGCAAGCTCCCGAAGCAGTCGAACCAGGGCCTCACCCTCGACCTTCACATCCCGGGGAATGCCCGGCCGGGCCGCCACGGCGGCTCGGTCACGGTGGCCGCGGGCGAGGGGGCGGTGACGCTTCCCATCGAGCTCGAGGTAGCCGACTTCGCGCTGCCCGACACGCTGTGCTTCTGGCCGCAGCTCAACACCTACGACGCGCCGAGGGGCCTCCACGACTACTACCGCCTCGCCCACGACCACCGCTGCGTGCTCTTCTACCGCCGCTGGCAGCCGGGGCTGCGTGGGGCGGGCAAGGACATCCAGGTGCTCTGGGACGATTACGACCGCCAGGTCGGGCCGCTCCTCTCGGGCGAGGCATTCAAGGCCTGTCGCCGAGCGGGGGTGCCCATCGAGGCGCTCTCGCTGCCCTACTGCGACTCCTGGCCCACACCCCTCACGAAGCAGACCTACAGCTACCAGGGCCACTGGCCCGGCAAGGGCGAGGACCCTCGCCACCTCCTCGCCCACTACCTCACCGCCCCAACCATCGCCGATGCCCTGAGCCGGGACTACCGCGACGCCTTCCGCGCCGTCCAGCGCCAGTTCATCGAGCACTTCCGCCAGAAGGGCTGGACGCATACGGAGGTGCAGTGCCTCTTCGTCGGCAAGGCCACCCACCGCACCCAGTACGGCGTGAACATGTGGTGGACCACCGACGAGCCGTATCACTGGGACGACTGGCAGGCCCTCCGCTACTTCTGCCGCCTGTGGACCGAGGGCCGGCGGCCGGGCGAAGAGAAGCAGTGGGTCGCCCGCGCCGACATCTCGCGTCCGCAGTGGCAGGGCCGCCTGCTCGACGGCGTCGTGGACACGGTGTACTTCGGCACCGGGGCATTCAGCTCCCCGGCGATGATTCGCCGCTGCGAGACACTGGCCCGCGAGGCCCCGCTCGACCTGCGCGTCTACGGCTCGGCGAATGCCGACACCGCCTCGAACCTCGGCTCCGTGGCCTGGATCGTCGCCGCCTGGCTCCACGGCGCCTCCGCTGCGCTCCCCTGGCAGGCGATGGGCAACGACAAGGCCCTCGACGTCGGCGACCAGGCGGTCGGCGGCAACGCGCTGCTGGCGCCGGGCGACCGCTTCGGGGTCGCGTGCGTGGCCGACCTGCGCCTCAAAGCCTTCCGCGAAGGCCAGCAGATCGCCGAATACTTGAACCTCGCGGGCAAACGCTGTAAGCTCAACCGCGAGCAGTTGCGGGCCATGGTCGCCCGAGCCGTCCCGATGCGGGCGCGCACCGCCTCGGGCGCCGGTGCGGACAACGCCGACGCCCTCGCGTTCATCGGCCTCGATGCCTGGCGGCTCGCCGAGCTGCGCCGAGCCCTGGCCGAGCTGATCGCGAACACCCAGACCCCGGAGCGCGCGAATGCCCCATAGGAGACCCTGCCCCGCGGCAGCGCTGTTCTGGCCCCTCCTCGCCACGCTTGTCCTCCCCGCGGCGACCCGCGGCGGCGAGGCCACGATCCTCGACGGCCGCACGCCGTGGCGGGCCCTCTACTCGTGGAACGCGCCGCTGATCGAGACAAAGCAGGGCACCCAGGAGCGGCGGCTCACGGGGAGAAACGTCAAGTCGCCCGACCTGCCGGATTTCCGCTTCCTCACGCTGTATCCCCCGGAGGGATGGGCGGCGCCCGACTTCGACGACTCGGGCTGGGCGCGGCGCCACTTCGTGGTCAAATGGGAAAGCGGCGAATGGGACTACCGGGCGCGCGGCGGCGCCGGCTCGCCCTATCTGCGACAGCTCAGCCTCCGCGGCAAGTTCACCGTCGCCGACCCTTCGGCCTTGCTCAGGGCAGGCCCAGCGAAGGCAGGGCCGCTCTCCCTCACCGTGGTGTTCCGCGGCGGGGCCGTCGTGTATCTCAACGGCAAGGAGCTGGCTCGCGCCCATCTGCCGCCAGGGAAGGTCGAGCCCGGCTGCCCCGCCGAAATGTACCCGCCGAAGGCGTATCTGAAGGACACTGGCAAACCCTGGCACTGGTGGAACGACCGCGAGGCGATCGCCAAGGAGGCGTACCCGCTGCGGGCGCGGCGGCTCGATGGCCTCGCCGTTCCCGCTGGCCTGCTGCGGAAGGGCACGAACGTGCTGGCCCTGGAGATTCACGCCGCGCCTTACCCCGAGGCGTTCGCTGCGGCGCACCCCGAGTGGGCGACCTGCGGCCTCGTCGAGCTGCGCCTCCAGGCCGAGAGGCCCGAGGGCCTCGAGCCAAACGTCGCACGGCCCGCAGGACTCCGCGTCTGGAACACCGGCGTGGCGGAGGAGGTGCACGACGTGTCGTGGGGCGACCCGCACGAGCCGCTCCGGCCAGTCGCCATCGTGGTGCCGCGGAACGGCTGCGGCTCGGGCCGCGTCGTCGTGGGCAGCGACAAGCCGCTGAAGGGCCTGCGTGCGACCCTCGGTGGATTCGTCGGCCCGGCCGGTGCGAAGCTGCCCGCCGAGGCCGTGCAGGTCTGGTACGGCCGCTTCGACGCCCCGCGGGCCTCGCGGTGGGGGGGAATCTACGACTGGGGCGCCCTCCAGTGGGGCCTGCTCCAACGCCTCCGCGACGACGCCCTGGTCGAGACCCCGCCCGACGAGGTGCCGCTCGCCGTCAAGCCCACCCCCATGGGCCCGCCCCACGGCCCGCCGACCGCGGGCGACGTGGCCCCCGGCGCGCTCCAGCCCGTGTGGGTCGTCGCCGAAGTCCCCAGGGATGCCGCGCCCGGCGACTACCGCGGCACCCTCACGATCGCCGTGGAGGGCCACCAGCCCGTCGAGGTGCCCGTCGAGCTGAAGGTCGTCGCCTGGACGCTTCCCGACCCCGCCGACTATGCGTGCTGGATCGCGATGATCGAGTCGCCGGAGGCGGCCGCCCTGCACTACGGCGTCCCGCTCTGGTCGCCCGAGCACTGCAAGCTGGTGGCGAGGAGCCTCGAGTGGGTGGGCAAGCTCGGCCCCAAGGTGCTCTACCTCCCGCTGGGCGCCGAGAGCCAGTACGGCAACGCGCAGTCGCTCGTCCTCTGGGTGAAGGGCGCCGACGGAGGGCTCCGCCCCGACTTCCGCAACGTGGAGACCTATCTCGACCTGGCTGTAGGCGGGACGTCCCCGTCCCGCGTATCGCGGCGTGGGGACACGCCGCCTGCAATGGGCAAGCCGCGCTTCGTCGTGGCCGGGGTGTGGGACTCGTGCATGCACGTCAGCGTGCCCGCGCACCTGCGGCGGCCGTTCCCGCGCATCTCGGTGCTCGAGCCCGCGACGGGCAAGGTGGCCAACGCCGACGGCCCGAAGCACGGCACGCCCGAGGCCGCGGCCTTCTGGAAGCCCGTGCTCGACGGGCTGCGCGAGCGCCTGGCAAAGCGTGGCCTGGGCGACGCGCTGCTCCTCGGCTACTGCGCCGACCGGCAGCCCGACAAGGCCACCGTGGGCGTCTTCCACGAGATCGCGCCCGACGTCGGCTGGCAGGCCAACCGCCACCCCCCGCTGCGCAACGACACGCTGGCCTACGAAGGCGGCACCGTGCCCATCCGCTTCCAGGCCAACGTGTGGGGCGGGTGGGACAACTGGGACCCCGCCACCCGCCGCGTGCACGGCTGGAAGTTCCCCGCCGCCCCCAGCCTGCGGACGTGGCTCGACCGCGGCCTGTTCGACGCCTGCCCCGTCGCCCAGTTCCGCACCGCGCCCGAGCAGGCGCTGCTCGCCGACCGCCGCGGCCTGGGGCAGATCGGCGCCGACTTCTGGCCCGTCAAGGGCCCCGACGGCAAGCCGGCCCACACCATGTACGGCCGCTTCCCGTCCACCAGCGAGGGCAACCTGGGCATCTACTCGGGCCAGCTCCTCTACCCCGGCCCCGACGGCCCCGCGCCCACCGCTCGATACCAGGTGCTGCGCGAGAACGTCCAGGAGTGCGAGGCCCGCATCTTCCTCGAGGGCGGCCACGCACGGCCGCCACTGCCCGCCGATCTGGAGGGGCGAGTCCAGGACATCCTGGACGAGCGCACCCGCTGGCACCGGCTGATGCTCCACGATCTGTCGCCCGAGACCTACATCTCCTGGCCCGCCTCGGGCTGGGAGGGCCGGCGCCTGGCCCTCTTCGAGGCCGCAGCCGAGGCCGAGCGCGCCAGGGCCGTCCAGGGGCAAGCCCAATGAAGCCGTTCCTCTGCCTTCTTGTCGTCGCCACCCACGCCGCGGCCGGGGCGGCCCTGCCCACCGAGGGCCGGAGCGACGAGTGGCTCAAGGCCACCGCAAAGGGCCGCGAGATGCTGGCGAAGCTTGACCCGAGCACGCCGCTTGCCCGGCAGCACGCGGCACGCCTCCAGGACGCGCTGGAGCTCGTCGGCCGCACGGAGAGCTTCGACTGGAAGAAGCAGACGGCTCTCGACCTGCTGGAGAACCTCCTCGCCGATCTCCTCGCAGGCGTCGAGCCGACGAAGCGCTACGCGGGCAAGCAGCTCGGCTTCCCCTACTGGTCCGAACGCCTCCGCCGCGTCGAGGCCATCTGGCTCCACGTGCCGCCCGCCTACGAGCCCTCCAAGAGCTATCAGCTCTTCGTCTACTACAAGTGCGGCGGCGGCATCCACTTGAAGGACGGCAAGGCCGCGGGCGGCTATCGCCCCACGGCCGAGGTGGCGAACCAGACCGATACCTTCCACGCCTGGAGCAGCCTGAACATCCAGATCAAGGGGCGGATGGGCGGCGACTACGAGCTGCGCGAGGCCCTCCCCGCGCTCGCGCGGTTCTTCTCGGTGGACCTCGACCGCGTTTTCCTGACCGGCTGGTCGGACGGCGGCTTCACCGCCCTGTGGATCGCGTCGCGCTTTCCCGACCTCGTGGCCGGCATCGCCCCGACGTGCGCGAACTGGCAGTACAGCAACGTGTGCGACGTGGGGCTGTGCAACGTGCCCCTGCTCGCCGTGGACGGCTGGTCCGACGGCGGCTACAACAGCCTCCAGTTCGCCCGCTGGCACACGCTGCGCACGATGGGCGCCGACGCCGCCGGCCTGTGGGGCCACCACGGCCACGCCTACCAGCCCTTCGAGGACGTCGAGGAGTTCACCCGCATCCTCGACTGGGCGAAGTCCAAGCGGCGCAACCCCTGGCCGAAGCGGGTCCGATACGCCACCTGGAACCTCACCTGGCACCGCTCCTTCTGGCTCGCCATCCAGCGAACCGTCGAGCCGTGCCTGGCCGCCTGGATTGACGCCGAGGCCCGCGACGGCAATCGCATCGAGGTCAAAGCATCGAACGTCGCCGCCTACACGCTCTCGCTCGGCGACAAGCTGGTGGACCCCGCGAAGCCCGTCACGGTCGTCACCAACGGCCAGCCGTGCTATGCCGGGCCGTTCCGGGACGAGTTGGCGGTCGAGCTCGCCCCGGCGCCGGGCAAGCTCGTCAAGTGCGCCGACATGCCCGACGGCATAACGGCCCAGATCAACCGAAGCTGCTACGGCCCCAAGAACTTCCTGAAGGTCGCCGGGCGCGAGTGGCTCTGGGTGAAGCCGACGGGCGGCGACCCGAAGCTCCTCGGGAAGTGGACGGGCGAGTGGGCCAAGGCCGACACCGAGGTCACCGAGGCCGACTTGGCGAGGTACAACCTGCTCGTCTACGGCGGCCCGGACGTGAACCGCCTCGCGGCCCGCATCGCCGCCGGCCTGCCCGTGAAGTTCGGCCAGGGCCGCTTCACCATCGGCAGCCGCGTCTACGACCTGCCCTCCCACTGCGTGAAGCTCATCCACCCCAACCCGCTCCATCCGACGAAATATGTCATCCTCTATGCCTTCAACGATGCGGCCACCTTCGCGGCGCACGACTACTTCGGCACCCGCGAGGAAAGCTCGTGGAAGCTCCGCAGCGGCGACTGCGTGGTGATGGGCATCCCCGGGCACAAGCGGGCCTGGGGCGTGGAGGCCCGCGAGGCCGAGTTCGACAGCCGCCACATCATCTTCGACGCCGCCTGGCGGGCGCCCGACGAGACGCCCCTCGGCCAGCTCGCCCAGCCCTTCGGCTACACCCAGCTCCTCCGCCTGCGCGCCGACGCCATCCGCGAGGCCGCCGGCGCCGACGT
This sequence comes from Planctomycetota bacterium, assembly GCA_035527715.1. Lineage (GTDB taxonomy): Bacteria > Planctomycetota > PUPC01 > DSUN01 > DSUN01 > DSUN01. The sequence continues at coordinate 31,158 of DATKZY010000077.1, forward strand.
CGGCCTCATCGCCGACCACACGCCAGGCTGGAACCACTGGCGCTCGAGCCTCCCCGCGGGACCGGTCACCCTGCACGACATCGCCACCGTGGACATGCTGCCCGAGTTCGTCGTCCTGTGCGACGTGGCGGGCAGCGCGCTCACCGGCCTGCTCAAGGACGCCGCGGCCACCACCGTCCTCGCGGAGCCGGACTCCGCGAAGACCTATCGCGTGGCGATGGGGCACTACGGCCGGCCCGCCTACGGCGCCGAGCCGAGCAAGATGCCCAAGCTCCACTACTTCGAGACCCCCGAGCAGTTCCTCGCCGGCGGCCACACGTCGTTCCCCGTCCGCAACATGCACGCCGTGCCGATGGACGTGACGGAAGCAGTCGCCGCCTACATCCGCAAGCGCGGCAAGGTCGCCCCGCGCCCGACCTGTTTCTCCCTCGCCGACTACGTGCAGAACCCGCAGACCGAGGAGTTCGGCGCACTCGACTGGCTTCACCTGGGAGCGAACGTGGCGTGGAAGGCATCGAGCAGCGCGGGCGGCGCGCCCCAGAGGAGCCGCTACACCCTCAACATCGGGCTGCGCGCAGCGTCGGACCCGGAGCTTGCCCCGCCGCGGCCGAACTCCAAGACCTTCCTCGAGCTCGACCTCGGCGGAGCGACGAACGCCGACTTCGCAGGGATGGGCAAGAAGCTGCCCGTGGCCGTCGTGGCCGCCGCGCGGCCCTTCGCCATCGCCGCCGACGAAGGCGGCACCTCCTTCCGCCTCGCCGCGCAGGGAGCGAAGGACATCGTCGCCACGGGCATCCTCGTGGACCTGTGCCTCACCAACAAGGGGGCAACCGGCGTCGCCGGCGTCGCCGTCCTGGCGCCGTCGGCCATGCGGCGCATCGAGGGCGGCACCTGGCCCGACAAGAGCCTGCGGCAGCCCCTCGCGACATCCTACGTCGGCTACTACCAGGCCCTCGGCGAGGGACGGGGGAAGCCCCCCGTCCACCAGGACGCCGCATTGCTCCTCTTCGGGCGCGCGGGCCGCAAGGTCGAGCCCCTGGTCGCGCCGAGTGCGGGCTACAACTTCGGCCTCGTCGGCATCTCCTGCCCCATCGTGGTCGAGGCGGGCCAGTCGCTATCGGTGCCTCTCCTGTTCGTCGCGGCCGACACGCCCGACAAGGCCCCCGCCCCCAACCTCGCGGCCGCCCTCGACGCCGTGCGCGACGCCTTGCTGGCGAAGCTCTCGCACCCGCGCTCTGCGTTGCAGTGAGTTCGTGACATGGCGAGGGGCAGGTCTGGGAGACCCGCCCCTCGGCCGTCCGGCCCGGAAGACCTGAATGGGCCATTTCGCAGGCGGTTCAGGCCTTCTTCACAACCTTGCGCATGTAGACCAGCCAGTAGACGGAACCGACAAAGAGCGCCCCGCCCACAATGTTCCCGATCGTGACCGGAATCAGGTTCCGGACGAAGAAGTTGCCCCACGTGAGGCCATCGAGGGCCATCGTGCCGGCGGCAGCCGTGCCCTTGAGGAACAGGCCCATCGGGATGAAGTACATGTTCGCGACGCAGTGCTCGTAGCCGAGGGCGACGAAGGCCATGATCGGGAAGAAGATGGTGAGCACCTTGCCCGCGGTGTCCTTGGCCGACAGAGCCATCCAGACGGCGAGGCAGACGAGCCAGTTGCAGCCGATGCCCCGGAAGAATGCCTCGCCGAAGGGCAGCGTCGCCTTGGCGTTGGCGATGGCCAGGGCCTTCGCGCCCACGGCGTTCGCGTTCGCCTTCCACAGGCCCGAGAGGAACATGATGTAGGCGAGGACGATGGAGCCCGCGAAGTTGGCGAAGAAGACGATGGTCCAGCGGCTGAGCATGCGGCCGACGCTGTACTGCCGCTCGAGCACGCTGGCGATCATCAGGTTGTTGCCGGTGAACAGCTCGGCGCCCGCGATGACGACGAGCATGAGGCCGACGGAGAAGACCCCGCCCACGAGCACCTGGGCGAGGCCGGCGCCGACGTAGCGCGCCGCGTCCTGGCCCACCAGCGTGGCCATCTGGGCGCCGAAGCCGATGTACACGCCCGCAAGGACACCCAGGACCACGCTGTTGAGGAGCGACATGGTGGCCTTCTTGACGCCGACGCTTGTGGCCACGGCGTGGGCGACGGCCTGGGGGCTGCGGCCCTCGTAGTGCTCGGGCTTCGGCGCGCTCTCCTTGATCTCGCGGACGATGCGGTCCATGGTCTCGCCCACGTTCGCCTGCGGGCCGTTCCGCAGGGCACGCTCCACCGCGTCCACGATCTCGTCGGGCCGGAACGGCTTGCACACGTAGTCGGACACGCCGAGGCGGGTGGCCTCGGCGGCGGATTCGACCGCGCCGTAGCCGGTGATGATGACGATGGCCATGCCGGCGCGGTCCTGGCGGGCGCGGCGCACGACCTCCATGCCGTCCATGTCGGGCATCTTGAGGTCCACAAGCGCGCAGTCGAAGTAGCCGCGGCTGGCGCGGTCGAGGCCCTCCTGGGCGGAGGCGGCGGTCTCGACCTCGTAGCCGCGCTCGGCGAAGATCCGCTGGCAGCTCTCGCGGATCGTTGGCTCGTCGTCCACGATCAGGATACGCTTCCGCGTCATTGTGGGTGGCTCCTTACCAGATTTCCGCTTCGAGACGCTGCTCGAGCCAGGTGCGCTCCCCATCGGTCAACTCGCCGCAGTGCTTCTCGATCCAGGCGACGTCGCCGGAGGCGATGGCGGCCTTTGCCTCGGGGCCGAGCGCGACGCCGCACAGGACACGGCTGGGGCGGGTCATCAGGTCATCCGCGAAGGAGCGGTCGCCCGAGGCGCGCCGCAGCACCTGCTTCACCAGATCGGCCTCGACCTCGATCCGTTCGGCCACGTGCTCCGGTTCGGGGGGTCCCAGCGCCTTGGCCACGGCGTCGGCGAGCTGCGTCGGGGTGAACGGCTTCTCAATATAGTCGGCCACGCCCAGCCGCACGGCCTCGACGGCGGAAGGCACGGTGCCAAAGCCGGTGATGATCACGATGGCCGTGTCGGGCCGCTCCTTGCGGATGGCTCGGACGAGTTCCATGCCGTCGAGGTCGGGCATCTTCAGGTCGGTGACCACGAGGTCGAAGTGCTGAGTGGCGGCGCGGCACAGGCCGTCGCGACCGCTCTCGGTCGTGGCCACATCGAACCCTCGCGCCCCCAGGATGCGGCGACAGCTCTCGTTGACGATCGGCTCGTCGTCCACCACCAGGACCTTTCGCGACGCTTCCATCGGATGGCCTCCTTTCGTTCTGGGCGCCTCGTGCCCCCTTGCCCACTGATGGTTGCAAGAGCAAAGGCCGTGCCGTGCGAACGGCGCGCGGGCCGCCCATCTGCTGGTTCGCACCTAACTCGTTGCCGCGGCGTGGCTTAAGCCACCGCAGGGGAGAGAGGGCCGCTGCCAGCGCCAGGGCGTGCGGCCAGACAGTCGTATGCGAGGGAGTATGCCGCAGACGTACAGCATGTGCGGCTTGGCAGGAGAGGGGGTCGTGGGACGGAGCCGCCTACTCCCGAGACCGCAGGAGCCGTGCAAGGGACTCGTGCTTCCTGGCGAGGGCGACCCGGGAGGGCCGCTGGCCATCGTCGTCCGTCAGGGTCGCATCGGCCCCGTTGTCCAGGAGGAGTGCCACGGTGTCTTTGTGGCCGAGCCAGGCGGCCTCGTGGAGCGGCGTCACGCCCGTCCAGCAGTCCTTGGCATTGGCGTCGGCCCCCCGGGCGACAAGGGCTCTGGCAACCTCCGTGTGGCCGCCCGACGCCGCGCGGTGAAGCGGCGTGCTGCAATGCTTGTCTCTGGCGCCCACGTCCGCGCCCTTCGCCAGGAGGAACTCCACGACGCCTAGATTGCCGCGCCTGGCGGCCGCATGGAGCGGGGTGCCCCCATAGTGGTCCGTCGCATTCACATCCGCGCCCCTGGCGACCAGGAGTTCCACGACGTCCCTATACCCCAGGAACGCCATGGCGTGCAGGGGGGTGCGGCCCCAGTGGTTCCTGGCGCCCACATTGGCGCCGTTGGCCAGCAGGAGCTCGGCCATGTCGCGCGACGTGGCCAAGTGGAGCTGTGTCCACCCCCCGGAGTCTTCGGCATTCACATCAGCTCCCCTGGCGAGAAGCAGCGCGGCCACGTCCCGATGGCCTTTCGAGACCGCCAGGTGGAGCGGGCTGATGCCGTAGCAGTCCTTGGCGTTGACGTGGGCACCTCGCGCGAGCAGGGATTCGGCGGCGGCCCTGTCGCCGCGCATGGCTGCCTCGTGCAGAGGGGTGAAGCCTCTGTCCTCTTCGGTACCCATGTCCCGGCCCTTTCGGAAGCAGCGCCCGGCGCCGTCCTATTGCTTGGGCAGCGGCGGGTCTGCCGCCTTCTGGCGCCACCCATAGAATAGCCCGGAACGGCCGGAGGCGCAAGGGGAAAAGCCAGGGCGAGGGTCGCAACCGTGGGACGAAGGCGGACGACGCGGCTTCTTGCCCCTCCGCCCCAATTCGTGTAACATGGTTGCCAGGAGGGATTGGAGGCCGGGACATGAGCCTCAAAGCTCGCGTGACCGTGAGCATGCTCTCGCTGGTCGCCATCTCCGGCGGCGTGTCGAGTCTCGTCGGCGGCTACCTCCTCCACAAGCACCTGAGCCAGGAAGCCGAGAACCGCGTGCGGCAGGACCTCAATGCGGCCCGCGAGTTCTACGCCCAGCGCATCGAGGCCATGACCGCGGCCCTGCGCTACACGGCCATCGGCGAACGCTTCTCCCAGGCGGTCGCGGAGGCCGACACGAGCTACCTGGAGAAGCGCCTGGCTGCCGTCCGCCACAGCGCGCGGCTCGACACGCTGTGCGTCACCGACGCGCGGGGGCGGGCGATCTACCGCGCGCAGAGCCCCGCGGACTCGGGCGACTCGCTGGCAGCGGACCGCCTCGTGGGCGCCGTGCTCCACGGCGAGGAGGTGGTCTCGGGCACGCTGCTCAGCCCGCTGGCCGACCTGGTGAGGGAAGGCGCAGAACTGGTCGAACGCGCCAGGATCCCGCTCCTGCCAACCCCCAGGGCCAAGCCGTCAACGGCCGGCGAGCTGGACGCCGGGATGATGCTCGGCGCAGCCGTCGCCGTGCACGGGGCGGACGGCAGGCTGGCAGGGGTGCTGCGCGCGGGAACGCTCCTGAGCCGGAACTACGAGCTGGTGGACCAGGTGCAGAACACGGTCTTCCGCGGCGAGCGCTACGGCGGCAAACTCCTCGGCACGGCCACGGTGTTCCAGGACGACGTGCGGGTCTCGACCAACGTGCTGCTGCCCGACGGCTCGCGCGCCATCGGCTCGCGCGTCAGCGCCGAGGTCTACGACTGCGTCCTTCGCCAGGAGACGCCGTGGGTGGGACGGGCCTGGGTGGTGAGCGACTGGTATATCTCGGCCTACGCCCCCATCTATGACCCGGACGACCGGCCGGTCGGCATGCTCTACGTCGGCGTGCTCGAACGCAAGTACCAGGCGCTCATCGTCCGCACCCTCACCATCTTCGGGCTGGTCACCTTCGTGGGCCTGCTGGCCGCGGGCGCGGTCGCCTGGAAGCTCGCCGACAGCATCGCCCGCCCCGTGAGCACCCTCGCTCGCGCGGCATCCACGATCGCCGAGGGAAATCTCGGTGAGATCCTGCCCGTCGAGTCCTCCGACGAGATCGGCTCGCTGACCCGCGCCTTCAACATCATGAGCCTGTCGCTGAAGGAGCACGACGATCTGCTCCGGGAGCAGACGCGTCTCCAGCTCACCCGCTCGGAGCGTCTCGCCTCGGTGGGCCGCCTCGCGGCCGGCGTGGCCCACGAGATCAACAACCCGCTGACCGGCGTGCTCACCTTCGCCCACCTCCTCCACGACACCGCCCCCGAGGGCTCCCAGGAGAGGAAGGACCTCGAAACCATCCTCGAGGCCACCCTGCGCTGCAAGGACATCGTCCGCGGCCTCCTCAACTTCTCGCGGCAGAACGAGCCCCAGAAGCGCCTCGCCAACCTCAACGAGGTCCTCCGCAGCGCCCTCAACCTCACGCGCAACCAGGCCCGCATCCACCAGGTCGCCGTGGTCGAGGGCTTCGCCCCCGCCCTTCCCCTGCTCGTGATTGACCCCAACCAGATCCAGGAGGTGGCGGTCAACGGCATCGTGAACGCGATTGACGCCATGCCCGACGGCGGGCAGATCACGGTCCGCAGCCGCGCCGTCGAGGTCAACGGCGCGCCCTGGACCGAATTCGAGATCGCCGACACCGGCTGCGGCATCCCGCCCGAGAACCTCGACCGCGTCTTCGACCCCTTCTTCACGACGAAGCAGACCGGCAAGGGCACCGGCCTCGGCCTCGCCGTCAGCTACGGCATCGTCACCGAGCACGGCGGCCAGATCCGCATCGCCAGCGAGGTGGGCCACGGCGCCACCCTCACCGTGCGTCTCCCCGCGTCCCCGCCGCCCCCGGCGCCGGCGCCCGACCCTCAGCCCAAGGACCCGATCGGATGAGCGCCAAGCCCCGCATCCTGGTCATTGACGACGACCCCATCGTCCGCCGCAGTTGCGAGCGCATCCTCGCCCCCGCCCACGACGTGTGCCTGGCCGAGACGGGCCGCCAGGGCCTCCGGCTCCTGCTGTCCGACCCCTTCCACGTGGCCCTCGTGGACCTCAAGCTGCCCGATATCGCGGGGACCGACATCCTTGCGGAGGCGCCCGACCACTTCCCCGACGTGCCGGTGATCATCATCACCGGCTACTCGACCATCAAGAGCGCCGTCGAGACCATCAAGATGGGGGCCTTCGACTACCTGGCCAAGCCGTTCACGCCCGACGAGCTGCTGGCGGCCGTGGAGAAGGCCCTGCGCCAGCGCCGCCTCCTCACCGAGTACCGCGCCCTCCAGATCGCCGCCGAAGGCTCGTTCCGCCTCTCCTCGGTCTGCGCCGAATCACCCCCCATGCGCCAGGTCATCCTCCGCGTCCGACAGGCCGCCCCCACCGACACCACGGTCCTCATCACCGGCGAGAGCGGCACGGGCAAGGAACTCATCGCCCGCGCCCTCCACTTCCTCGGCCCCCGCAAGGACGCCCGCTTCGTGGCCGTGGACTGCGGCGCCATCGCGCCCGGCCTCATCGCCAGCGAGCTCTTCGGCCACGTCGCCGGAGCCTTCACCGGCGCCACCACCGCCAGCCCCGGCCTCATCCAGACCGCCCACGGCGGCACCCTCTTCCTCGACGAGATCAGCAACCTCCCCCTCGACCTCCAGGCCACCCTCCTCCGCGCCATCGAGGAGCGACAGGTCCGACCCGTCGGCGCCGCCGAACCCCTCCCCGTCAACATCCGCCTCGTCGCCGCCACCAACCGCGACCTCGGCGCCCTGGTTGCCGAGGGCAAGTTTCGAGCCGACCTCTACTACCGCCTCAACGTCCTCCCCATCGCCATCCCACCTCTCCGCGAGCGCAAGGTGGACATCCCGCACCTCGCACGCCACTTCCTGGCCCGCCACGCCGCCAAGTCCCACAAGCGGATCGACGACTTCACGCCCGAGGCCCTCAACCTCCTCATGGCCCACGACTGGCCGGGCAATGTCCGCGAACTCTCCAACGTCGTCGAGCGCATCGTCGTCCAGTGCACCCAGGGCCGCATCGGCCAGGCCCACGTCCGCGACACCATCCCAGCCCCCGCCCCCGAGCCCCCTGTCCCCACGACCGCCGCCGAGCTCTACCAGCGCAAGGACGACCTCCACGGCCAGGCGGTCGCCGAGACCGAGCGGGCCTTCCTCCTCGCCGCCTTGCGCCGCAGCCACTTCAACGCCAGCCGTGCCGCCGCCGACGTCGGCATGCAGCGCACCCACTTCCAGGCCCTCCTCCGCAAGCACGGCCTCCGCATCCGCGACCTCGCCGCGGGGCACGACCTGAGCTGAAGTCCCGCGTCATCCCCCCCATCTCTCCCATCTGTTGCATCTCGCGCATCTATCGCGCGTCCAAACGTCGAACATCGAGCATTGACCAGGGGCGGGCTCTGACGCCCGGCGTCCCCCGCTCGAAGCTCGACGTTCGACGTTCGACGTTGGCTCTTCCGTCCCTCCCGCGCGCCATGTCACTTCGCCGAGCCATCCGGTGCGCCCACCGGCTCGCCCGCTGTCTCCGTCGCCAGGCGCCACAGCCAGGGGGCATCGAACCCCACGCGGTAGGCTTCCACGCCCACCCGCCGCTTGGCCTTCAACAGCGATGTCATCGTGATCCCGGCCACCCGGGCGGCCCGCTCGACCTCCTGGCACGCGACCGGTCCGCCGGCCAGCGCCTGCCGCACCCATTCGGCGGCCGCGCGCCACCGGGGCTCCCGGCCGACGCCAGGCCCCCACTGCTCCTCCCCGGGGTCGAAGTCCGCCGGCTCAGGCTCCCAGGCCAGGGCGGGCGCCCCAAGCGCCGCGGCCGAGCGCACGATGCGGAAGGCGAGCGCGCTCGGCCGCTCCGCCAGGTTGCACTTGATCGGGGCGAGGAGCATCCGCCCGGGCTCCTCGCGGTCCGGCAGCACGGCCCACACGGCCCGCGACGCGGCGACGAAGCCCAGGCTGCCCATCGCCCGGTAGATGAGCGAGAGGCGAGTGCTCTTGTTCAGGTGCGTCACCGCCACCACCGCGGCGTTCGCCTCCTCGGCGAGCGCGGCCAGCGGGGCGAGCAGCCCCCGCACCTCGGCGTTGCTGTGCCCGGCCGAGCCCCCGAGGTAGGCCGTGAGGGGGTCGAGAATGATCAGGCGCACCTCGCCGGTCTCCTCGAGGGCCTGGCGAAGGGCGTCGAGGTCGCTCGCCAGCGAGAAGCCCCTCCGGCCCTCGCCGCGCCGCGCCGACCGCAACTCGACCAGCCGCCCCGCCTCCCCGCCGGCGGCGTCGAAGCGGGGCCGGATGGTGTCGGCCAGATCGTCCTCCGCCGAAAGCAGCACCACGCGGCCCACGGGGCGGGGAGTCTCCGGACTGGCGTCCCGCGCCTCGTCCGGCCAGGGCAGGCCGCGCGTCACGCGAGCCGCCATGTCGAGAGCCAGCAACGACTTGCCGCACCCTGGGTCGCCTACGACCAGGGTCACTTTCCCGAGCGGCACCCGTCCGGGCCACAGCCAGCGGACCGCCACCGCCGCCACATCGGCCGCGCACACCAGGTCAGGCCCGACCACACCATAGAGTTGATCGAAGCTCAGCGACTCGTTCATTGGTTGTAACCCCTTTACCATCCAAGTGTTGCGGTTGACTTGTTTCGCTAGACACGACACTTCAGCGTCCCTTTGCCGCGGGCTTCCTCCTACTGCGGGCGGAGCGCGAAGCCCGGAGTCCCACCGGACCGTGTCTCTGCCCTAAGTACAGGGAACATCAGTTGTTATGGAAAGGCGTTGTGGTGGGTCGGCCACCGTCCGTAGCGGCCGACGGGACAGCCGTCAACGCGGCTGGCCCTTTTTGGGTTTGCGCGAAACTCTCGCGCGACGAATCACTGCGACTAGTATACTACACGCAAATGCATTTGTCAAGCGCTTGACTACGATTTTTCTTGCACGCTGAAAGCCCCACCATTCCGAGCGGAGCGGCCCGCCCGCCGTAGCCTCGGCGCAGGCGGGTGGGAAGGCGCCTGGCTCTTGCGACGCTTCGCGGAGAACCAAAGCGGCATCTGCGATGCCGCACTCCATATTCCTCCCGCGTCACCAGGGGGTGGGCGATGGAGTGCGGTGACAAAGTCGCCGCTTTCAATCCAAGCGGAGCGGATCGAAGCCGAGGGACCCTTGGGCTCACTCAGCGGCGGCTGGCTCCTCGGCCTCTCGGGGGAGTTCGAGGCGGAAGGTGGTGCCCTCGGCCTCCGAGGTGGTGAAGGAGAGGCGGCCGCCCAGGTAGCGCTCGACGATGAGCCGGGCGCCATACGTGCCCAGCCCGCGGCCCTGCCGGCCCTTCGTGCTGTAGTAGCGGACGAAGATGTGCCGGGCCACCTCGTCGGGCATCGCCCCGGCGTTCCAGACCTCGAAGACGCCAACGTGCCCCTCGAAGCGGCAGCTCAGGCGCACCTCGCCCCCGGCCCCCGTCGCCTCCAGGGCATTCTTGACCAGGTTGGTCAGCGCGCGGATGAGCAGGACGGAGTCGGTGCGGAGCAGCGCGTCGTCGCCCTCGGCCGGGAACTGGCACACGAGGCGTTTGCCCGACGCACAGGCGTGGTGAGCGAAGACGTGCGCGAGGACCTCCCGGACCTCGGAGGGGCTGGTGTAGGCCGTCCGCGCGCGGAAGCGGCCGGCCTCCATGTCCCGCAGGTCGCGCCGCTCGGCGATCTCGGCGACGAGGCGCCGCGTGAGGTCGGCGATGTCGCGCAGCACCTCCGCGCGCTCGGCCTCGGGGCACCGGTCCAGGCCCCGCACGGCGTACAGGAGGGCGGAGGCGGTGTTCATGAGATCGTGCAGGAACACGGCCTCGAGGGCCTCGCGCCGCTTCAGGTCCGAGATGTCCCGGAGCGAAATCACGGTCAGGCGCTGTCCCGCCATCACAACGGGGGTGGCCCGGACGCGGAACTCGAATGCCTGCTCCTGGCCGTCCACGGTGGCGGTGAGGAGGCATTCGGCCTCGGTGGGCGCATTGTCGCGCTGGCTGCTGACGATCGCGACGGCGGCCCCACACGTATGGCAGAAGGGGCCCGCGCCGCAGCCGCCGCCGGGACTGTCCTTGGCGTGGACGCAGTGGAGGGCCTCGCCGGGCCGCATGCCCAGGAGCTTCTCCGGCTCCTCGCAGCCCAGGAAGCGCAGGAGGTGGCCGTTCACGGCCACGATCTGCCGCTGGGGGTTGAGGATGAGGAGGATTCCGCCGACGCTCTGGAGCGTGGCGGTCATGACCGCGCTGGCGCCCACCGCCGCGGCTGCCTGCTGGACGGCCTCGGGCGTCGCCCGCTCCGCGGGGGCGAAGTGCGTCTCCGGGCTCGGACCCTGCGCGGACTCGGATGGGACTTGGGGCATGGCGTTGGTTCTCCACGGAAGCGGGTGACGCCATCATTATAGTCAACGTGCCCGGCGTATCAAGCGGCCCAGGCGACGGCCTGGGCGAGTGATGCTACGATTCGGAGGGGGGAAGGAGGGGGAAGACGACGGCGATGCAGGTGCCGACGCCCACGGTGCTCTCGAGCTCGATGTGGCCGCCGTAGCGGTCCACAAGCTCCCTGACGACGGCCAGCCCGAGGCCGTGGCCGCGGGCGCGCGCGGAGGCGATGTTGCCGGCCCGGTGGAACTCCTCGAAGATGCGGGACTGGTCCTCGCGGGGGATGCCGATCCCTGTGTCGCGGACCTCGGCGCGAACGCGGCCCCGCTCGACGCTGAGGGCGACGTTGACCTTCCGGACCGTGCCCGTGGTGTACTTGAGGGCGTTGTCGAGGAGGTTCGCGAAGATCACCCGCAAGCCGTCAGGGTCGGCCCGCACGACGGGGGCTCCCGCCTGGCGGTCCAGGACGAGTTCAGTGCCCTGCTCGCGTGCGCGGGCGAGGCGATTCTCGACCTCCTGGCGAAGCGCGTCGGCGATGGGCACGGCGCGGAGTTGCCCCAGGGACCTTCCGCTGCGGATCGCCGCGAGGTCGAGGAGGCGGCGCGAGAGGTCCTGAACGGAGCCGATGCGCTCCAGACTCACCTCGAGCAGCTTCGTGCGATCCTCGTCCCGCAGCTTCTCCCCGAGCTGGGAGATGGCCTGGAGAGAGCAGGCGATCGTGGCCAGGGGCGAGCTGATGTGGTGCATGAGCAGGGCGACGAAGCGGGACTTCGCCTTGTCGAAGCGGCGGAGCTGGCGCAGGTCGTCCACGAGCCGCGCGTTGCCGATGCCCAGGGCCGCGCCGAGCGCGAACTCGTGGAGGAACCACTGGTCGTCGGTGGAAAACGGGGCATCCTTGACCAGCTCCAGGACGCCGGCCAGCCGCTCGTGGCCGCCGACAGGCACGGCGGCGGCGTTGGCGCTCTCCGTGCCCCCGGCGGGGGCGGCGGCGAAGCGCTTCGTGCGCGCCGCTTCGGCCACGGCACAACTCTCGCCGAGCGTCACCCGCTCGGGGCGGGCCAGGGACCCGGCCCGCGCGGCGAGCACGAGTTCGTCGCCCGAGTCCGAGAACAGGTAGACGCAAGCGGCGGACGAGCCGGTGACGGCGAGCGCGTGCTCGACGATGTGCCGGAGAAGCGGCCCCTCGGCGAGGAGGCCGAGGATGTCGCGCGTGACACTGAGCATCGAGGCCACGCTGTTGAGGAGCCGGTGAAGCTCGGCCGGATCGGAGACGCCGAGCCCCGGCCGGAGCAACTGGAAGTGGCAGCCCTCCTCGCATTTCACCCGGCGGAAGAACGAGCAGTCCTCGCAGCGTCGGAGCTTCTCGACGAAGGCGCCCTCGGTCTCGGCCCCGCACCGGCTCCCGGTCACTGCCCAGCAGAGGCGGCCGGCGTTCGTGCCGTCGTTGATCCCGTCGCAGCTCGCGTCGGTGGCGGCGGGGCAGGGGCCCAGCTCGGCGGCCCGTGCGCCGCCCGGCTCGCGCCCGCAGCGCTTCTCCTCCCAGCAATTGCGCTTCGCACTCGCCATGTCTTCGCCTCCACCGACGCGAGGTCGGGTGGGGGCACGGGCCTCAGACGGTGGGCCTCGGGAGAAGCCCGGCGGCCTTCACGATGTCGGGCACGGCCTTCTCCCACTCGATGGCCTGGATGTGCACGCCCCGCACGCCCTCGATCTCGCGGACCTGTTGGATCAGCTCGACGGCGATCTGCTTGCCGAGTTCCTCGGACTTGCGGCGGGCCTCCTTCTTCTCGGCCGGCGAGGCACCCTTCTTCACCGAGGGGAACCGCTTGATGAGTTCCTCGGGCACGGAGACGCCGGCGACGGAGGAGTTCATGTAGCGGAGCATGCCGGCGCTTTTCGGCACGATAATGCCGGCGAGGATGGCCGTCTTCTCGTGGAGCCCGCGGTGGCGGGCCTGGCGCATGGCCTCGGCGAACCTGGCGACGTCGTAGACGCCCTGGGTCTGGATGAAGTCGGCGCCCGCCGCGGCCTTCTTGGCCAGGCGGATGACCCGGAACTCCACGGGGTCGCCCATCGGCGTCCAGGCCGCGCCGATGAAGAGGCGGACCGGCGCCTCCAGCGGGTCGCCCCCCTCCTGAAGCCCTTCGTCGCGCATCTTCTTCAGGATGCCCACGAGCTGGATGGAGTCCACGTCGTAGACGTTCCTGGAGCCGGGATGGCCCTTGAGCTTCCCGGCGGCGCCGAAGCTCTGGTGGTCGCCGGCGATGCACAGGCAGTTCCTGATGCCGAGTGCGGCGGCGCCCAGGATGTCGCACTGGATGGCGATGCGATTGCGGTCGCGGGTGGTCATCTGCATGACGGGTTCGAGGCCCTCCTGGACGAGGAGGGCGGCGCTGGCGATAGAGGAGAGACGGACGACGGCGGTCTGGGCGTCGGTGATGTTGATGGCGTCGGCGCAGCCGCGGAGGATGCCGGCCTTCTCCCGCACGACGGCCGGGTCGCCGCTCATGGGCGGCCCGAGCTCGGCCGTGACCGCGAAGTGGCCGGCCGCAAGCACCCGCTCGAGGTTCGAGTCAGCTTTCATCGAGGTCCTCCGTAACCAGCCGGCGCAGCCCGAGGTCGGCCCGCTTCAGCGTGCGCGGCCCGCCGTCGCGCGCGGGGGACCAGTTCTTGGGCGGAATGGGCCGCTCGAGGTCCTCCAGGCGGCCGAGGGCGGCGGCCCGCTCGACGATCTTGGCCCAGGCGCACTCCACGTCCTTGCCGACCTCGCACTTGCCGTCCTTCGAGCCGCCGCAGGGGCCGTTGAGGAGGCTCTTCGCGCACCGCGCCACGGGGCACACGCCGAACGTAAGGTCGAGAATGCAGTCGCCGCACCCCGCGCACATCTCGTGCCAGGAATCGGGGCCGGCGTTCGCCGCCAGAGAGGTCGTGTCCACTCCAGGAATCACCCGCGTCGTCGGCAACTGGTCCGCCAACAGGTTCGTGCCGGCGCCGCAGGCCAGCGAGAGGATGGCGTCGCTGCCGCGGAGGGTTTCGACGAGCGGCTCGACGAACTCCCAGTCGCACACGCGCTTGCACGTCGCGCCCTCGAGCTGCACCTCGGCGTCGCTCCCGCGCAGGGCGAGTTGGAGGGCGCAGCACAGCTCCTCGACCTCGCGCTCGCCCCCCGCAAAGCACACGGTCGCACAGGTGCCGCAGCCGAGCACGACGACCTTGCGGCAGGGACGGAGCCGCTCGAGGATCCAGCTCAGCGGCTTCTGCTTCATGACGGTCATATCACTTCTCCTGCGGCCCGGGGGCCGCCTCTGCCTCGGGCACGCACAGCTCGAGCCGTGCCTCGGGCCGCGCCTCGCGAAGCACCTCCCGCACGTGGCCCACCACCGACTCGATGTTCTTCCACGCGGCGCCATACTTGCACGCGTCGGGCGCGCACGGGTAGAGCCGCACGGTGTGGCAGCCGCCCCGGAACAGGCGCAGCACCTGGACGGACTTCAGCCGCGCGAGGCACGGCACATGGATGGTCCGCTCGCCCTGCACCG
>DATKZY010000078.1:0-2531 GCA_035527715.1 Planctomycetota bacterium
CCCCCCAGCACCCAACACCGCCCTCCACCGTTGCCGCGATCCTCACGCCGCTCGGCCAGGGTGGCATCGGCATCCTCCACGTTGCGGGACCGCGGGCCTTCGAGCTGCTGGCACAAGTCTTCCGCCCCCGAAGCAACGCCGCCATCGAGCCCGATGCCGGCAAGCTTCTCTACGGCCATATCGTGGACGGAGTGGACGTGGTGGACGAGGTGCTGGTGCGCCTGGTGCCCGCCGAGGAGGCGGGTGGCGGCGAACCGATCGTGGAGGTGAACTGCCACGGCGGCCACGTCGCCGTCCAACGCGTCCTCGAGTGCTTCACGAAGCGCGGGGCCGTGGCCGTGGAGCCCGAGGCATTCGTCGAGCGTCAGGCCCGCAGCACGATCGAGTCCGAGGCCGTGAACGCCCTTCAGCACGCGGCCACGCCGCTGGGCGTCGAGGTGCTCCTCGACCAGCTCAACGGCGCGCTCGAACGCGCTCTGGGTGAGCTGCCCTGGGAGCGCCCTGGCGACGCCGCCGCGGCGCTCCGGGCGCTGCTGGCCACGGAGCGCTTCGGCCGCGCCCTGTGGCAGCCGCGCCGGGTGGCCATCGTCGGACCCGTCAACGCGGGAAAATCCTCGCTCTTCAACGCGCTGGCCCGCGAGGACAGGATGATCGTGTCGCCCGCGCCGGGCACCACGCGCGACGCCGTGAGCGCCCTCGTCGCCCTCGGCGGCCTGCCCATCCTCCTCACCGACACGGCGGGGGAACGCACGCCCGGCTCAGTCATCGAGGAAGAGGCCATCGCCCGCGCCCGCGCCGCCGCGGCGGAGGCCGACCTGGCCCTCCTCGTCCTCGACGGCTCGGCCCCCACTCCGCACTCCGCATTCCGCACTCCGCATTCCCTCGCAGCCCTCAACAAGGCCGACCTCGGCCTGGCCCCGTGGACGCGCGACGTGTCGGATGCCGCGGTCGTCTCCGCCACCCGCGGCGACGGGCTCGACGAGCTGGCCAGCCGCATCGTGGCGGCCCTGGTGGGCCAAGCACGCCACGAGCCGGGCCGCCCCGTGGTCTTCACCGAGCGGCAGGCAGGACTTCTGGCAGAGGCTCTCCGGGGGATTGAGGCGGGCAGGAGCCGGGAGGCACGGCGCCGCATCGAAGCGGCAATTGGTCCCGATCTCTACGACCCGGCGTGAAGCGAAGCGACCAGCCCCTCATACAGCCGGCCAATGTCTCCCGCGTGCAGCATGGCGATGAACGAGCCGACCGACAGGTAGGGGCCAAAGGGGATGCGCGTGTCGCGCGTCCGCAGCAGCATCAGCAGCCCGAGGGCCGCGCCGACGAACGCCCCCAGCACGATCCCCAGGAGCGCCAGCCGCCAGCCCAGAATCCCGCCCACGAAGGCCATCAGCTTCACGTCGCCGAAGCCCATCGCCTCCTTGCGGAAGATCGCCCGCCCGACGACCCCGAGCGCGGCGATCACCCCCGCCCCCACGCCCATGCCGATGAGCGAGGCCAGCAGCCCGCACGCCCGCGGCCAGGCCTCAGGCGTCAGCCCCACCAGCCGGGCGACCGACTCCACGAGGAACGGCTCCCGAATCTCGTGCAGGTGCGGCCACGCCAGGCTCACCACGGGCGCCAGCAGCATCCCGGGAATGCTCACCTCGTCGGGGATGATGCGGAACTCGATGTCCACGAAGCTCGCGGCCACCAGCGCCATCGTCAGCGCCACGTAGACCCCCAGGCGGGCATAGTCCACCTCGGGGCCACCCGCGAGCCGCCAGGTCACGTAGGCGAAGAGCAGCCCGGTCAGCCCCTCGACGAGCGCGTAGCGCGGCGAGATGCGAATGCCGCAGAAGCGGCACCGCCGGCCGAGCACCAGGTAGCTCACGAGGGGGATGTTGTCGTACCAGCGGATCGGCTCGTTGCAGAAGGGGCAGTGGCTCGGCGGCTTGTGGAGCAGGAAGCCCCGCGGCAGCCGGTGGATGCACACGTTCAGGAAGCTGCCCGTGACAGCCCCCAGCACGAAGGCGTAGACGCACCCAAGCGCGACCGAGAACGTGAGCATGCTGCCCGTGTCTCCTGACGCCACATCTTAGCCCGCGCCGCCCCGCGACGCAAGCGCTGCGCCGCACGGGCGCCGCCCCCACTCCCCCAAGACCCTCCCCTCTCCCGCGGTCCGCCCAGAATCACAGAATGCCAACTCCCTCTCTCAGGGGTTGGCACTCTGAGAAATCCTAGCCGGACGCAGCCGGATGGGCGATTTGCTCACAATGCCAACCCCCTCCGCGCGGGGGGCTTGGCATTCTGAGACGCCCGGCGCGTGCGGAACGGCCCTGCGAAGGCCCATCTCGCCATAAGTGTATAAAGGGCGGCTGGTTACGCCCAACAGGCCGAAAGTGGCCACATCAAGGAGGGTGCGTGTAATCTCCTTCGGTCGGAAAAGCCAGTTGCGCGATACTATCGCGGGCACCCCCCATCCCGCAGCTGACCCAACGCCCGCAGGGCGTGGCGGAGTAAAGCCCACGGCGATGCTTTGGGAGCCGTGGGTAAGG
>DATKZY010000079.1:0-33067 GCA_035527715.1 Planctomycetota bacterium
CCGTGACCTGGCGCCCGGAGTACTCGCACGTCAGGCCGGCCAGCTCGAGGCCGGGCGTGCCGCTACAGTAGACCGGATTGAAGCCGATCGTGGTGGAGTGGGCCTCCTGCGCGGCCTTGCCCTGGCGGATGGTGCCATTCAGGACGGTCACCTTGGTCTTCGGCCCTCGGATGCGGATGCCGAAGGCGCCTTGTCGGATGTGGGCGTTGAAGCTCGTCATGTCGAAGTCGGTCTTCTTCTCCTCGTTGTAGACGACGGTGTGGCCGTCCAGATCGAGGGTGATCCCGCCGGCCGGGATGTCTATGGCCAGCCCGGGCGCGGCCACGTCGCGCGTCAGCAGGTACGTCGCGCCCTCCTTGTCCAACACGTAGGGCGGGTCGTTCAGGTCGCCGGGGAGGCGGATGGCGCCCTCGAGCTTCCGTGTCGTCAGAGTCCTGTCCTCGCTCCGCGTGGCGTGGCCGCCCGTCGAGGTCGAGACCGTGCGGTAATGGTACGTCTTGCCGGTCGCGAGGCCAGTCAAGCGATGGAAGTGAGTGAAGAAGGGCTTGCCCGAGACAGCCGACTTGCCGCGCGGTTCCGTCTTCGAGCCGTACCGCTCCGTTTCGCCGAACTCCACGTAGCTGTCGGCGGGCACGTCCGTCTGCCAGTAGACCACCGCGGACGTTTCGGACACGTGCGTCCAGTCCTCCGAGGCCTTCGGCGCGCCCGTTCTTTCCTCGAGCTGGAACTCCTCGACACCGGTCTCCGCCGCCGCACTTGCGGCCAGGGACCACAGGACACACGCCAACCCCACTGCCTTCCCTGGTCTCATGTGATGCTCCTAATCACGCCATCCGAAACGGTCGTCTGTCTGAGCGGCGTTTGGTGGTCACGGGGGACAGCGCGTCCAGCCCCGAATCGCCGCATCACTTGCCGTCTGTTCACTTGCTCCCTTTCCGCTGGCTTGTCTCATCGTAGATCGTCACCACGCCCTTGGCGGGAATAGAAGCGGCGAGCAACTCGCCATCGCCAAGGGGCACGTCCGGCAGGCGCACGGCGTATTGCGAACTGGTCGTGTAGACGAGGCGGTAGCGCGCCGCCGGCAGCCCTCGGACGCGAAACGTCGCCCCCGCTGCGGCCTTGACCACGACCACGTGTCTGTCGCCTTTGTTGATGAAGGCCACCGCCTCCAGGCCCGGATCGCTCGACGCCGCGCCGATCCGCACCGCACCTGGGCGGATGTACTTGAAGTACTGCTGGAGCAGTCTGGCGCTCTTGGTCAGCTCCAGCTTCTTCGGGTCGGTGCGGCTGCCGGTGAAATAGCCGCCGCCGTCCTTCGCATTGGGTGTGCCCAGGGTGTACTGCTCCCAGGAGGAGCCGTTGCACTGCGTCAGATCGTTGTACAAAGCCTGGTAGGGCAGGATGACGTAGTCCGGCTTCAGCCACTCGCCCATCGAAGTCCTGAGCTTGTGCGCCTGAGCCAGTTCGAGGATGCCCGGGAGGGACTGCTCGGTGGGGTTGCCGTACCGATGGTAGCAGAGCTCGGTCAGGTATTCGGTGACCCGCGGATTGGCCTTCATCATCTTCTTGACCCAGTTCACCGTGGCGCCGGCCCTCATCGTTGACGGCGCGATGAAGTCGGGCCGGAACTTCTCCTTCGCCAGCCGGTCGCCCGCCGCAACGATGGCGTTGGCCATGTGAGCGGGGGTCCAGTTGTCGCTCTGCTTGTCCGGCTCCAGCTTGACCTCAATGGAGTCGGGCACGAAGCCGTACTTCGCGTGCATGTGCTGGAACGCGACCGACATGAACTCGGCATATTCCTCGGGATTGTGCCCATGCTCGAAGGGGCTGACCCCGAAGTCGATGTAGAGGAGGTTGAAGTAAAGGCGCTCGCCGTTGGCGGCCAGGCGCTTGCGCATCGGGAGCACGATCTCCTCGATGGCGAGGTCCAGCTCGCTCCAGTGGAACCCCTTGGGGTCAGCCACGTGCGGGTCGTCGTTGTCGTTGATCGGCTGATACCGGCGGCTGCCCCAGGTGCGGGCGTCAATCGCCCCGCTCTGATAGAGGGCGAAGTCATCCTCCGGGCGCTCGAACCCGCTTCGCACAGACACGCGAAGGCGCGTGAGGCCCAGTTCGTTCACCGCCTTGTCGATCAGCTCATCCCGATAGCTCTTGTACGGGCTATCCTTCCCCCACTGTCCCAGCCACGCCGTGGCCTCCCAGCCGGTGATGGTCTGATACGTCTTGCCGGGCTCGATGGTGATCGTGGATTCCGCCAGAGCGGACGGCGAGAGCATCAGCGCCGCCGTTGTCGCGAGAGCGCCAAGGACAGAGCAAGGGACTCGTCTCCTGCATTTCGCCATCTTGGTGGCCCTCAGGCAGTGTGGTGATGCAAGCGGGAGTCACGCAGTGGGGTGGTTCGCTTCCTCCTGACCCAAAGGTGGCCGAGCCTACCGGGTCTTGCCGAGACCCGCGGCCCCGAACGGCGGCCAGTCAATCAGGGTCAGCGCCCGGATGATCGGCACGGGCGACTTCGGCAGGGCCCGGTCCGCCCCGACGCCGCCGTGGCGTGAGCGGATGACGAACAGGAAGCCGTCCAGAGCCGTCTCGATCCGCTCGTCGCTCGTCGCCGATATGGCGATCAGGCCGTTGCGCGCACGCACGACCATGCCCTCGGGCCCGGCAAGCTTGAAGTCCGCGTCCTCCACGAGCCCGGACGCCAGCGCCGCCAGCCGGCCGACGGCGATGATGCCGCGCGTGTCCTTGCCGACCGCCATCTGCTTGAGCGGGACCTCGATGCCGTAGATCGCCTTGATGTAGCCCTGGAGCTTCCGCCCGGCCGCCTCTGCCCCGGGCGCGCAAATCGCATCAATGCGCGTGAGCTTCGCGTCGTTCTTGAAGTCCTTGCGCCCGAGATGCGGCTCGCTGAGCCACAGGTGCTCCCGGTCATAGCCCTGGAAGCCAGGCTCAGGCTCGATCGGCCTGGCGTCCTTGCCCCAGTCCTCTCCCTCGCCCTGCGGCTTGTAGGCGGCCTGGCTGCTCACGTTGCTGGCGTCCCAGGCGGGCAGCCCCGACTTCTCGTCCAGGCGCTTCTCCCAGGCCGTCCCCGCCACCGCCTTGCGCGCCGCGTCGAGCAGCGCCTTGGCTCGGGCGGGATAGCCCTTCTGCCCGCGAATCTGGTGCGACCCGGTCTCGACCCACTCGTGGTACCACAGGTCAATGTACGCGGCCACGTGCTTCCCGGCCGGGCCGTAGTAGGCATCGCAGAACTTCCTCTCCAGCTCCTTCGCGTCCAGCGCCGGGTCCCACAGCAGCTTGGGGATCACGTAGTTCTGAAGCGCCCGCAGCGAGGTGCCCCAGCCGCACTGGTAGAAGGCGCGAAGGCCGTGCTTGGCCCAGTCCTTGATCTTGTACTCGAAGGCGCGGAGCTGGGCCAACCCGAACCCGTAGTCGTAGACGCCCATGCTCTCGGGCGACCACTTCATCCAGTCCTCCATCTGCCCCGCCGCGACGACCGATTGCCAGCAGGTCGAGTAGGGGTGCACGCGGCAGTTCGTGCCGCGGCCATACCAGGGGGCGTAGAGCACCAGGACGTTGGGCTCCGGCTTCTGCCGCCGGGGCGCGTCGTCGGTGTTCACGTAGGCGTAGGTGATGAACACCTTGTCCGGGAACTCCTTCCCGATTGCCTTGGCGACCCCGTTGACCCAGTGGAGCAGGCGGTCGGCGTGCTGGCCGGGGACGGGGTCGAGCTTCTTGCACTCCGGGCACTGGCAGTGGGTGAGCGTGTCGCCGTAGGTGAGGCTGAAGAAGCGGCACTCCGGCTGGTCCTTGATCCACGCGCGCATCCGCTCGATGGAGATCCGCGTGACGTCGGGATTCGACAGGCACAGCGGGGTTCGCCAGATGTCGAACTTATCCTTGGCGATCCGCTTCCCGTCGGCCAGCATGGCGAAGTACTCGGGATGCTCGTCGTAGTAGAGGGTCTTGGGCACGAGGTACCCGGCGATGTGCTCGTGCCAGCCGTAGTCGTTCGGCCAGAGCTCCTTGCCGGCGACGGGCGCGACGTTGGCGTAGTCGCCCGCGCGGGTCGTCTTCAGCCGCCAGTCGCCTGTGGACGCCGCGCGGAACTCGAAGGCCGGCTTGTCCGAGAGGGCGAAGTCGGCGATCGTCTTGTCTTCGCGCCTGGGCACGACCTCGGTGGAGCCGTAGAACTCCGCACCCAGGTGCTCCAGCAGGCCCGCTACGGCAAACAGCGTTGCGATGCCGCGGCCTCCCGCCAGGGCGATTCGGCCATCCTTCGCCTTGATCACATACCCATCCCATCGCACTCTCTCGAGCTCGCCGGCGGCGATAGCCCCGGCTGCCACCACCGCCTTCCTGCCGAGCAGAATGACATCCGTGGTGTCCGGGCCGATGCCCTCGCGGGCCTCGACCGGCAGCGTCACGTCATACATCCGCTTGAGGTATCGGGCGAGTTCCCCGGCGGCCTGCTGCTCGTGCTTGTCCGGAGCGGGGCCGAGGACAATGGCCTTGAGCTTCGAGAGGTCCACGCCCGCCGGTGCAGATTGCGCCCCGGCCAGCACCACGGCGAGAGAGGACGCAACGAGACCGGCGAACTGGAGCCCCGGCTTCGTCCGATCGGGGCATTCGTCGTCCGTGTCCACCGTTCAGTCCCTCGTTTCTGGCTGCCTGCGAGCCGAAGCGTGCCTGGTGATTGTCGCGTCAGGCGGCTACTTGACCAATCGGATGGTGAGCTTGGGGGTGAACTCCTTCTGGTTGTACTCGGAGGCGAGGACCTGGATGCGGGTGTACTGCCCGTCGTCCACCGAGCGGTCAATGATGGGGACGATGGCCAGGCCGAGGTTCCTGGCGTCGCCGGCGAGCCAGGCCTTGACGGACTTCGTGACGTCAATCGAGTACTCGAGCGGCGGGTTGGCCGTGTCGGCGCCCTCCTCGGGTGGGACGATGACGTCGCCCTCGGGGTCCTTGGGCGTGTCCTTGCCGACCTCGAAGCCTGCCTCGTCGGCCCAGGTCTTGCCCGCGGCGGCCTGCTTCCAGGTGACGGCGCGCTCATCCCAGTCCGACGTGATGCGGAAGGCGGCGACGCGGGTCTTGCCCTTGCTGCTGGGGTCCCAGACGCAGAAGGTGAGCCGGGCGGAGGCGACCTTGGTGCCCTGCGGCAGCTTGCCCGCGAGGTCGAACTTTGCCAGGAAGGCGTTGGAGCGTTCGGTGCGGCGGAGGGCGTTGCTGCGGGCCTCGCCGCCGAAGGCCCTCGTTGGCTCCTCGAAGTGAATGAGGGCGTCGGTGACCGCGGGCTTGCCCTGGATGATGATGGCGTCGCCCTGCTCGGCCTCGGCGCCGAAGCCCTTCTCGGCGACGGGCGGGCGCGGCTCGGGCAGGAACGTCGCGAGCTTGCTCACGTCGCGCGCGGGCGTGCGGAGGTCCACGAGCCGACGCTTCCACGCGGGCTTGGCCTTCGACAGGGTGCCGCCGACCTGCGTGCGCAGTTCCCAGAGGGCGACGGGCGACAGGCGGTCGAGGGTGATGCGGCCGGCGTCCTCGATGCCGCCGGCATCCGCCGCCTTGCGCGCGGTGGCGACGAGGCGGAGCTGGTCCTGCACGGCCTGGCCCACGGCCCAGCGGGGCGCGCCGAGAAGCTGGGTGAGCAGCGTCAGGTACTCGACGTCCTGCTGGCCGCGCCGATATGCCTTGAGGCGCACGCTGGGGATTGGCTCGCCGCTGCCGACCTTGCTGCCGGGGTAGAAGACCGAGCACTCGTCGGCGTTGGCCCACGAGCCGTCGTTGCCGATGGTCTGCCAGGGCAGCACGCCGTCGGCGCCGAGGCACCACGCACTCACGCACCAGCCCGCGGGCTGGACGTTCGGCGCCTCGATGGGGTTCGACGAGCCGTACTCGAAGATGATCATGCCGTTGCGGCGCTGGCGGTCGAGAATCATGCGGCGGTACTTGCGGAAGACGCCGCTGCACACGTAGAAGTCGTTGAGCGGCTCCAGGCAGTCGCGCTCCCACTCGGGGCGCGAGATGTCAATGCGGTAGCCGACCTTGGCCTTGCCGCGAGCAGCGGCCGCCCCCTCGTGGAACGCGGCGGCGAACCAGCGGAGAGCCCAGTAGTCCTGGAAGCTCGCCGGCTCGTCGAGGATCCAGGGCGACGCGCCGCGCGACCAGCCGCGCTCCTTGAAGTTGCTCTTGTTGTTCAGGTAGAACTGAAGGAAGGTGTCGTTCCAGCCCTTCGCGGCGAAGTGCTCGGCGAAGAGGCGGGAGACTTTCACAAACGTCTCGCGGTACTCGGGCGGGAAGGCGCGGTCGGCCCAGTACGAGCCGTTGTAGGCCTTGAAGATGTCGCACGGCCAGTTCTCGTGGAGCGGCAGGTAGAGGGAGTCGAGCGGCACGGCGCGGCGGGGCAGGTCGGCGAAGGCTGAGCCGTCGAGCAACGGGCCGAAACGCTTGTCCCACGCGGCCCAATCGAGCTTCGCGCCATCCCACTTCGGCGCGGCGCGCACGCTGCCGCCCTGGCTGTAGGGGAGGGCGTTGACGCACGTGCGATGGGCGTGGCCGACGCGATAGTAGCCCGCCTCGGGGGAGGGCAGGCCGTAGCTGTTCATCTCGGGGATGAACGACAGGAAGTCGGGCAGGCCGAAGTCCCACACGTTTAGCTCGATGGCGATCGAGAGCGTCTCGCCGCCCGCTGCCAGGGTGAGCGTGCCCTGGTGCTTCCCTGCGGGCGTCTCGTGGGGCACGTAGAGGTCGGCGAGGAGCGCGGCGCCTGCCTGTTGCCAGGTCACGGAGCCCTTGATCGGGACGAGCGGGTCGGGCAGCATGCCGCTCTTGGACTTGACGTTCCGGAATTCGAGGAGGCTGGCCTTGAGTGGCTCGGGAAGTTTGATGGAGGGCGTCACTTCGGCCGCCGCGCCCTTGAGCACGACCTGGAAGGCCACGAACTCGTTCTTGGCGGCATAGAGGCGCACCCGCTTGTCCTTCGCCGACCAGAGGTGATTGGCGGCGAGATAGGCGGCGTCGTGCGATGGAATCAAGGCGCCAGAGGCGGGGTTCACCTTATCAAGTGGGTCAATCACGGCGATTCCGGTGGCTCCGAGCTTGGGCAACGGGCCGGCTTCGGTGAACCCGAGGGCAGGCGAGCCGGCGATCTCGACCGTGGTCGGCGTGGCGGAGAGTTTGACCCCCGTTGTTGCGGCCGGGCCGGCATTGCCCGCGGCATCCACGGCGGACACGAAGACGGTGAGCGCCTCGCTGCCCTCGAAGCCCATGTCGCGCAGGTGCATCTGGACCCGCTGGCCTGGCATGGCCATGGGAATGAGATAGCGGGGAACGGGAATGTCCTTCACCCCATCGTCACGGGCGACGGCGCCGAGGTGGACTACGCCGACTTTGAACCCGAGCGCATCGGCGGGCGAGGCCCACGACACGATGGCCTCGCCGGCGGGGAGGGTGGCTTGCTCCCGGCGGATGTCGGCCGGGGCGGCGGGCGGCTGCTTGTCCTCGTCGCCGAGGTAGATGGTGAAGTAGGGGGCGGTTTTGGCGCCCGCGTTGCGGCTGTGGACGAAGCGGTTGGGGAAGATGTGTCGCCGCACCGATTCGCCGCTGCGAGTCCACTCGCTCCCCGTATCGTCGAAGACCACGAAGCCGTGGGAGAGGCCAGCCACACGCGCAGCGATGACGCGCGGCTCGACGGCCACCGTCTGCCAGCCCTTGGCGTCGGGCGGCGTGGAATCCCACGTGGCCCACAGCGTGTTCCCTTCGCCCATCATCACGGCGGTGATGTCGCTGCCGGGATAGGCCCAGGGCCGCTTGCCCAACTCGGCCTCCTCGAAGCAGGAACTGCCCGGCTGCTTCGCGTAGCCGGTGCCCGTGCCCTCGACCCATTCGGAGGCGAGCGAGGAGACGCTGAGACGCTTCTGAATGTCCTTCGACGAGCAGTGCAGGTGCAGCACGGCGCCCGCGATGACCCGGCCCTTGAGCGGCGCGGGGTCAATGTCCACCAGGAAGAACTCCTGGTAGGCCTTGGTCTTCAGCGTGTTGGCGCCGCCGTTGTTGCCCTGGGTCTCGCCCGAGCACGACGAGACCCACGTGTCGCGGGTCACGGGCACGCGAAGCGGCGTGCCCTTCGGGGGCCACGCTGGGTTCCGCTGCTCGGCTGCCGAGGCCAGGAGTGAAAGAACGCTGAGAAGGACGGCAAGATGAACGCGCCGCATAGTCGTGCCTCCGGAGTCTGGTGTGACCGGCCCGCAACTGCTTGTATAGCACAGGTGGGCATTGGGGTCAAGAGCCCCGCGGAGGCCAGAGAGACGGGTCGGGATGTCGTTGGGTGGGTCTGCCCTGCGCCGCAAAGGGATTGCATAGTTGTTCAAGTATGCAACTCTCCTTCCACTCCCGGTCTATCGGCCGGCGGCGCGTAGCGGAGGAATTGCATACTTGAACAACTATGCAATTCCTTCTCGCGGCTCGCATCGCCTCCTTGCGGTCTCGACGCTGCCGATGCGCGAGGGGGGTTGATTTTGCTTCGTGGGTCAGGCACAATGATGGCGGAGCTCACCCTGGGACTCACCCGAAGGGGCATCCAATGGGCAGGTTGTTCTCTGGCATGCTGCTTGTCATCTGCGTCAGCCCGCTCGCCTCCGCTGCCACGCCGCTCGACCACCTGCGGGCAACAACGGGGCCGCGTTTCCGTGTGGGCCACACGCTGCCGCTGCTGACGCGCTGGGGCTGGCGGCTGTCGTACGACATCCAGCTCGAGTTGACCGAGCACTGGGGCTACGCGCTCGAGATGGGCGAGGTCAACGCGAGCGTGGTCCCGCAACTCGACGACCCGAAGAGCCTGCCTGCGAGGCTCTGCTCCCTGACGGCCTCCGACCCGAAACGCTACCCTCTCTCGGTGCTCGCGCACCGCGCCTGCTGCGACAGGAAGTTCGTCGCGGCCCTGCCGCCGGAGACCTGGTGCCAGGACGCGGAGGGCAAGGCCATCGAGCCGAAGACCTGGAGCCCCGAGGCGCCCGACGCGGTCTTCCAGAGGGCCGCTGCCGCGGCCGCCGAGCCGCTCAAGAAGGTGCTCGAGAAGGCCCCCATCGCCATCATCCTGAACGGCGGCGAATACGCCCTCAGCGTCTCCGGCCACTGCGCGAAGGTCTGGCAGCAGGACCCCAAGGTGATGAAGGCCAAGGGCGAGCGGGATTGGTTCGACTACATCACCGAGCGGAAGGCCCACCAGGAGATGATCATCACGGAGGCCATCCGGGCCGCGTGCCCCGACCGCCTGCTCTACGGCTACTACTACGTCGAGGGCTGCCCCCACCGCGGCCGCCACGGCGGCTGGAAGGCCTGGGCCTGGGACTACCCGCCGATGCGACGCGTGTGCGACCTGCCCGGCAGCTCCATCTACT
The DNA here is from genome assembly GCA_035527715.1 of Planctomycetota bacterium. GTDB lineage: Bacteria > Planctomycetota > PUPC01 > DSUN01 > DSUN01 > DSUN01. The sequence continues at coordinate 9,396 of DATKZY010000079.1, forward strand.
ACGTCCACTTCAACTCGGGCTGGACGGGTGACAACGACATGCTCACCCAGGCCCTCAACGCGACCGCCCAGCATCTTGCCCAGGGCGATGCGCTCTCGTACAACTGGCTCAATGGCGGCTGGACGCGCGAGAAGATGGGCGAGAAGGCATTCGGCGACCTGGCGCGCTACACGGGCTACCTGAAGTGCTACTACACGGCGGGGATGCTCGGCGGCTGCGCGGGCTACTTCGCCTATCCCAAGGGCGGCTTCGACGGCGATGTCCAGCCCGAGCCGCCGCACTGGCTCGCCCAGATGACGGCTCTTGGCCACGTCCACGCCCTCTTCTCCCACCTCGAGGAGTTCCTCCGGAAAGGCGATCTGCTCGCCGGCCCTGACAAGCATCGCTGGTCGAAAGACCTGCCGGCCTACGAGTTCCCGACGGGCGACCCGGCCGCCCGCGTCGTGGCCCGCAAGCACCGCGAGCGCGACGAGTGGCTCGTCACCGCCTGGGCCGCGGGCGGCGACGACCGCCAGGTCTCGGCGACGATTCCCGGCCTCGGAGCCGTGACGGTCGAGGCACGAGCCTGCGGGAGCGTCTACCGCGCCGTGATCAAAGACGGCCAGCCGAGCCTGACCCGCGTGGACGAGAACGGCATGCACCCGACGGCGGGACCGTAGGCGGGGCGTCTCTGCCCCGCGATGGCTCGACGACGAGGACGACGAGGACGAGCTGATGGGGAAGTTGGTCTTGGCTCTTGACCTCGGCACCACGGGCAATCGGGCGATCGCCTTCGACGCCAGCTTCCGCCCCGTGGCGCAGGCATATGCCGAGTTCACGCAGCACTTCCCCCGGCCCGGGTGGGTGGAGCACGACCCGTTCGAGATATGGGACAGTCTGCTGACGTGCATCCGCCGCGTGTCGCGCGAGGTGAACGTGGCCGACATTGCCGCGGTCGCCGTCACCAACCAGCGCGAGACGACGGTGCTGTGGGACAGCGAGACGGGCCGCCCCGTGCACAACGCGATCGTGTGGCAGTGCCGCCGCACGGCGGAGCATTGCTCCGAGCTGAAAGCGAAGCATGCCGACGAGGTCCACCGCAAGACGGGTCTCGTCGTTGACGCCTACTTCTCCGCCACGAAGATCGCCTGGGTGCTTGAGAACGTGCCCGAGGCGCGCGCCCTTGCCGAGCAAGGCCGCCTCCTGTTTGGCACGGTGGACACCTGGGCCATCTGGAACCTCACGGGCCGGCGGGTCCACGCGACCGATCCGTCGAATGCCTCGCGCACGCTGCTCTTCAACATCGTCGAGGGGAGCTGGGATGAGCGGCTCGTGGATCTCTTTGGGGCCAAGGGCGTCGCGCTGCCCGATGTCAAGCCATCGCTCTCCGTCTTCGGCAGCACGCAGAAGGAGATTCTCGGCCGCGAGGTGCCCATCGCGGCCGACCTGGGCGACCAGCAGGCGGCGCTCTTCGGCCAGGGCGGCTTCTCGCCGCAGAACCTCAAGAACACCTATGGCACCGGCCTCTTCCTGCTCGTGAACACGGGCACCCGCCTGGCCCTCTCGGACAAGTTGCTCACCACGGTGGCGTGGCAGAAGGAGGGGCAGCCGCTCCAATACGCGTTGGAGGGCAGCGTCTTCGTCGGCGGCGCGGCCATCCAGTGGCTGCGCGACGGGCTGCGGATCATCAAGAGCGCCCAGGAGAGCGAGGCCCTTGCGCAATCGCTCCCCGACAACGAGGGCGTCTACTTCGTCCCCGCGCTCGTCGGCCTGGGCGCGCCGCACTGGGACAGCTCGGCCCGCGGCACCTTCCTCGGCCTCACGCGGTCCACGCGGCGCGAGCACCTGGTTCGGGCCGCGCTCGAAGCCATGGCCTATCAGACGGGCGACGTTGTCGAAGCCCTGCCGCCTGAGGTCAGGGCGGAAATCCGAGCCCTTCAGGCGGATGGGGGCGCGACAGCCAACGACTGGCTCATGCAGTTCCAGGCCGACATTCTCGGCATTCCCGTGGAAAGGAGTGCCGTGGCCGAGACGACCGCGCTGGGCGCCGCAGCGGCCGCGGGAATGACCCTGGGCCTCTGGAGCCAGGAGGAGTTCCTCACCACCCGCCAAGTGGACCGTGTGTTCACTCCGCGCATGGAGCGAGGCAGGGCAGAGCGGCTCTATGCGCGGTGGTGCGAGGCCGTCTCGCGCGCGAAGGGATGGGAAGCATGACGGGTCGCGTCTTCAACATCCAGCGCTTCTCGATCCACGACGGGCCCGGCATCCGCACCACCGTGTTTCTGAAGGGCTGCTCGCTGGCCTGCGTGTGGTGCCACAACCCGGAGTCCATCGCCCTCGCGCCCGAGCTGGCGTTCTTCCCGAACAAGTGCATCCGCTGCGGCCACTGCTTCGAGGCGTGCGAGACGGGGGCGCTCCGCCTGGTGCCTGTGGGCGGGGCCTCTGTGCCCCGCGCAGAAGAGGGACGCGGGGCAGAGACGCCCCGCCCACAAGATGGGTGGGAGCGGCGATACCAGAGGACCCTGTGCCGGGTGTGCGGGAAGTGCGCCGATGCCTGCTACGCCGAGGCCATCGTGATGGAGGGGCGCGACGTGGCCGCCGAGGAGGTCGTGGCCGAGGTGCTCAAGGACAAGCCGTTCTACGACAACTCGGGCGGTGGCGTGACGCTCTCGGGCGGCGAGCCGCTGCTCCAGGCCGACTTCTGTGCCGAGGTTCTCATTCGATGCAAGGCGCAGGGGGTCCACACGGCGCTCGACACGGCGGCGAGCGTGCCCTGGGCCGCGTTTGAGAAGGCGTTGCCGCACACCGATCTCGTGTTGCTCGACCTGAAGTTGATGGACGCCGAGCGCCACCGAGCCGCCACCGGCGCGGGCAACGAGCTGATCCTGGCGAATGCCCGCCGCCTCGCCGAGGCGGAGCCGCCCATCGTTGTCCGCGTGCCCATCATCCCCGGCTACACGGACGACGAGGCGAATGTGGCGGCTATTGTGGACTTCGTGCGCGGCTTCCCGCGGCTGGAGTACGTGGAGCTTCTGCCGTACCACCGCTTCGCCGAGGCGAAGTATCGCCGCCTCGAGCGGGAGTACGGGCTGGAGGGCATCGAGGCGCCGCTCGCCGAGCCGCTCGCTGCGCTGGCTGCGGTGGTCGCTGCGCGGGGCCTGCGCGTCAAGGTGGCGCCCGGCGCGCGCAAGTCGCCTTGACGCGACGGCCTCCGATGGCGATACTGGATGGCGGGAGGCCGCTCGAGGAGACGAGGCGTGAGCCACGTGAGGCGGACAGGGTGGGTGGCGCTCGTGGGCGTGGCGTGTGCCGTCGGGGCGGGCTGCGCGCAGCCGCCCAGGGACTACCTGGAGCAGCGGGGGGCGGACCTCGCCGACTGCTTCCGCTTCACCATCGGCTACGGCCTGATGACGTATTCGCGGGTGAAGTTCACGGACTGGATCGTCGTGGGAATGGGCGTCGCGGGCCGCGAGCGCTGGGGCTGGCGCGGCCGCTACGGCGACCGCGGCTGGGAGAAGCCCCGCGGCGGCGACATCTATATCGGCGACGTCGGCTACGAGGCTGGCTTCCCCCTCGTCGCCAACGAGGAGGGCAGCGATGCCGCCGGCAACCGCGTGAGCACGCTGGGACCCTCCATCACGAGGCGGCGCTACGCCAGCGACCTGGAGCCGCCCAAGTGGGGGAAGCTCGCGGACAGGTTCTGGATTGGCATGGCGGGAACGGCCGGGCTCTCCCTCGAGATCGGTATCAACGTGGCCGAGCTGCTGGACTTCGTCCTCGGGCTGTGGACGATTGACATCACAGAGGACGACACCTGGGCGCCCAAGCCACTCCCCGCCGAGCCGTCCGGCGAATCTCCGAAAGCCTATTAGCCGCAAACACTTACGCTCGCTGGCGACAGGCGATACGGTGGGCGGCGCCATCCTCCCTCCATCAATGGGCCAAGAGTGCCACCAAGGATGCCAACTCCCCCCTCCCTAGAGTTGGCATTCTTGGTGGCCTGGTGGCCGCAAAAAATACTTGGCTTTGTGCATAGACGTAGTGTACAATGTCTGAAGACCAACGCGGGGCCTCTTGGGCGGCGGCCCCGCCGCGGCGAGTAGAATCCTCCCCGTGGCCCATCCTCTCGCTCACACACCTCCTCGTCCCTTCACCAGTTGAAAGGGTGAACCGCCATGCTCGACATGCTCAAGGGCATTTGGGGCGCGCTCAAGGCCCCGAGGACGTTCAGCGAATACGTCGCGCAGCAGCTCGGGCGCGGGCTGCTCAACGGCCCGCCCGTGCGGGCCGACGTGCTGAAGCTCGTGCCGCGATGGCTCTCGCGGATGGCGCGGTGCGAGCGGCTGCGGGCCGCGGCACGCGCGGAACGCGGGCTCCACGTGCCCTCCGTGCTGTTCCTGGCGGTCACGGGGCGGTGCAACTTGCGCTGCCGGCACTGCTACACCCAGCGCTACGCGAAGGAGCACATGGCCCTGCCGCTCGCGCGCCGCATCCTGGGCGAGGCCCGCGAGCTGGGCGTGGCCATTGCCGTGGTGTCGGGCGGCGAGCCCCTCCTGCACCGCGACTTCTTTCAGATCCCCGGCGAGATGCCCGACGTGCCGTTCATCGTCTTCACGAACGGCGCACTCGTCCGCCCGTTCCTCGACGATGGCCTGGCCACGCCGAACATGCTCTGGGTCGTGAGCGTGGACGGCCCGCGCGAGTGGAACGACGCGCGGCGCGGGGAGGGGAGCTACGATGTTTCTATGGCGGCGATGGACACGCTCCGCGAGCGCCGCATCCCCTTCGGCTTCTCGGTCACCATGTCGGGCGACAACGTGGCGGCCGCGGCCACGCCCGACTTCGTGGGCACGCTGGTCGCCCGCGGCTGCCGCAGCGGCTTCTTCCTCGAGCAGATTCCCAGCCCTCCCACCACGCCGCCGCTCGCCGAGCAGATCGAGGCGGGCCTGGCGCGGTGCCGGGCGGCATTCTCCATCCCGATCATCGGCTTCCCCGCCGACGAGTTGCGCTTCGGAGGCTGCCAGGCGGGCGGCAACGGCATCGCCCACATCTCGCCCGACGGCTACCTCGAGCCCTGCCCGGCGGCCCGCCTCGCCGCCGACTGCCTCCAGGACGTCTCCCTCGCCGCGGCTCTGAGCAACCCCTTCTTCCAGGAGTTCCGCGACCTCAAGGACCGCTTCGCCCACGAGGGCGAGTCGTGCTCCTACTCCGGCCACGAGGAGACGTTCGAGCGGGCCCTCGACCGCCTTGGCGCCCGCTCCACGGTCTGAGTGGCTCCGCCGCGCGACCCGCTGCCCAGGAATTCGTCGGGCAAAGCTCCCGCGGAGCCGCCGGGGAACTGTGGCCTTGCCTTCCCTGCCTCGGCGCACGGAGTACCCCGCAAACCCACAGCTTTTCCACATAGGTATAACACCTTACCCACAATCGGTATCGTGCCGCCGTGATACCGGGGAAATTCCCAATTCAGTTCGTCGTCCCCTTCAGATACGCTGCACCAGGGAGATTCTCCCTCACCATCTTTCCTGAGGGGAGCGGGGATGGCAAGGGTTGCAGACCAGAGGGAAGTGCTCGTCGTTGACGACGAGCCGGCGATTCGGACGATGATGACGGGGTACCTGGAGGCGGAGGGCTACCGGGCACGTGTGGCGGCGGACGGGGCGGAGGCCATCCGCCTGGTGGGGGAGCAGCTTCCCGACCTGGTGATCCTCGACCTGCGCATGCCGGGGATGAACGGCCTGGACGTCCTCGCCCGCATCAAGGAGATCGACCGGCGGATCGCCGTGGTCCTGATGTCTGGCTATGCCACGGTGGAGACCGCCGTGCGGGCGATGAAGCTGGGCGCGGAAACCGTCCTCGCCAAGCCCGTGGGCTTGGCCGAGCTTGGGCGGGCCCTCGATGATGCCCTGGCCCAGCGGCAGGACCTGGCGGGCGAGCAGGAGGGGGCCAAGGCCACGGGGTCGCTGCGCGACCTGATGGGCCCCAGCGACGCCATCGCCCGCGTGTGCGAGCTGGTGGAACAGGTGGCCGCGACGGACCTCACGGTGATCCTGCACGGGGAGACGGGCGCCGGGAAGAGCCTGGTGGCCCGGGCCATCCACGCCGCGAGCCCGCGGGCCGCCAGGCGCCTGGTGCGGGTGGACTGCGGGGCGATCCCCGACACGCTGATCGAGAGCGAGCTGTTCGGCCACGAGCGCGGGGCGTTCACGGGCGCCGTCGCGCGCAACCAGGGCTACTTCGAGATGGCCCACGGCGGCACGCTCTTCCTCGATGAGATTGGCAACCTGTCCGAGGCCATGATGCGCAAGCTCCTGTGCGCCCTGGAAGAGCGGCGCTTCTACCGAGTCGGCGGCAAAGAGCCGATTGACGTGGACATCCGCGTCGTCGCGGCCAGCAACCGGAACCTCCCGCAACTCGTCGAGCAGGGCAGCTTCCGCCGCGACCTGTTCCACCGCCTCAACGAATTCGTCATCGAGATCCCGCCCCTGCGCCAGCGGCGGGACGACATCCCCTTCCTCGCCCAGCGCTTCCTCGACATGGCCAACGCCGAGCTTCGCCGCGACGTGCGGGGCTTCAGCCCGGAGGCCACCGAGGCGCTGCTCGCCTATGAGTGGTCCGGCAACGTCCGCGAGCTGCGCAACGTCATCAAGCGCGCCGTCCTCCTGAGCAACGGGACCATCGGGGCCGAGGCCCTGTGCGCGGCCGGGAGCAACGGCGCCCCGGCGCCGCGCCCAGCGCCCGCAGCGGTCGCGCCCGACCCCGAGCTCGAGCGCGTCCTTGAGGGCCAGTGGTCGCTCAAGGACATTGCGCGCGAGACCGTTCGCCAGGTCGAGCGCCAGGTGATCACCTGCGTGCTGGCGCACACGGGCGGCAACCGCAGCCAGGCCGCACGGATCCTGAACGTGGACTACAAGACCCTCTACTACAAGGCCCGCAAGCTGGCGGCGGAGGAGGAGGGGGAGCCCGTGGGCGGGGCGAGCGCTCGGTGACATCGGAAGCCCAATATCGAATACCCAATGCCCAATGACCAATGACCAAGTAAGGGAGCGGCCACGACCTTGACGGCCTTACTTGGACATTGAGGGCGTGTTGCCCGAACCGTCTCACGCGCCGAACGCTGCCGGAGCGGCCCCGACGCGCCGAGGCCAGCCCCTACCGGGGTCATGCTGAGCGAAGCGAAGCATCTCTCCGGGCCCAGGGGTGCAAGCCCATCTCCGAAGGCACGTTCCACTTCCCAGGCCGGTAGAGATTCTTCGCTCCGTGCCACTTCGCTCAGAATGACCCCGGCACGAATGCCTGGCATGAACCAGTCGTTGTGGCGCCGTGGAGGGCGAACAATCCCATTTGGGCAACACGCCCTTGATGATTCGATCGGCGGCTCAAGCCTGGATGATGCGGTTGCGGATGGCGTAGCGGACGAGGTCGGCGATGGAGTGGAGGCCGAGCTTGTGCATGACGTTGGAGCGGTGGGCCTCGACGGTCTTGACGCTGATGTGGAGGCTGCGGGCCACCCCCTTGTTGGCCCTGCCCTCGGCGAGGAGCTGCACGACCTGTCGCTCGCGCGGGCTGAGGCGCGGGGCGCCCACGCCCGCCGCGGCGGCCAGCGTGGGGCTGAGGAAGCCCTGGAGCATTATCCCGGCCACGCAGCCGGTAAAGAAGGGCTTGTGCGTGGCCAGGGTCTCGATGGCCGAGACCAGGAGCTGCGACGTGTCGGTTTTCAACAGGTAGCCGTGGGCTCCGGCGGCGAGGACATCGCGGATCACGCACTCGCTGTCCTCCATCGTCAGGACGAGCACCTCGCACTGCGGTCGCGCCTTCAGGATCTCCCGTGTCGCGTCCAACCCGTTCAGCTCGGGCATGCCGATGTCCATCACCACGATGTCGGGGCGCTGCTGGGCGGCCATTTCGATGGCCTGGCGGCCGGTGCGGGCCTCGCCGCAGATGGCCCAGTCGGGGCGGGCCTCAAGCACTTTGCGGAGCCCCTGGCGCACCAGCTCGTGATCGTCGGCGATGAGAATCTGAAGGGGGCTCACGCGTCTTGCTCCTCCGCGAGAGGCACGACGGCGCGGATCAGGGTGCCGGCCGGCCCTGTCTGGACCTCCACGCGCCCGCCCAAGGCGCGTGCTCGCTCGCGCATGCTGGCGAGCCCCACGCCGAGGAGGGCCTGCGGCCCCGTGCCGCCGGGGGCGGGGATGCCGCACCCGTCGTCGGCGATCTCCAACACGGCTTCCGCGCCCTTGCGAGCCAAGCGGACCCTGGCCGTCGCGCTGGCGGAGTGGCGGTGGATGTTGCTGAGGGCCTCCTGCACGATGCGGAGGAGGGCAACGCGGGCCTCCTCGGCAAGGGGTAGCTGCCCTTGCGGCAGTTCTACGGCTACCTTGATGCCGCTCCGCTGGCTGAACCCTGCCACGTAGTGGCGGAGGGCATCGGCGACGCTCAGCTCATCCATCATCGGCGGGTGGAGGAGGTGGGAGAGAGTGCGCACATCGCGCGCGCTCTTCTCCAGCAGGGCCAACGCGTCGGCCAACGTCTCCTGCGCCGGGCCTTCGACGCCGGCGAGCTGGCGCTGGAGTGTGCCCATGCCCATGATGGCGGCGGCCAGCTCCTGGGCCGTCGAATCGTGCAGCTCCTTCGCGATCCGTCGCCGCTCCTCCTCCTGGGCGTTCAGCAGGCGGGCGGGCAGTTGCCGCAGCTCCTCCTCGGCCCGCTTGCGGGCCGTGATGTCCTGGAGGTGGGTGATGAAGAACAGGGGCCGCTCCTGGTCGTCGCGGAGCAGGTGGGCGCTCACGATGCCCCACACGACTTGCCCGTCCTTGCGCAGGTAGCGCTTCTCGAGCGAGAAGCGTTGAGTGGCGCCGCCCAGGGTGCGGCGGACCCGTTCGTCGCTCGCCGGGCGGTCGTCGGGGTGCGTGATGTCGAGGAAGTGCATGCCGCGGAGTTCGGCCGGGTCGTATCCGAGGAAGTCGGCGAATGCCTGGTTGACGCGGAGGAAGTGGCCGCTGGGGGTCGTGAGGCACATGCCCACGGGCCCCGCGTCGAACACCGTGCGGAAGCGTTCCTCGCTCTCCCGCAGCCCCTCAACCGCTTCGCTGCGCCGGGCGCTCTTGACGATGTCCCACCGGCCCTGTCGCCGGACGAGGGCGGACTCATGGTTGCTCATCACATCCATGATCTCGGCGGCCCCGCATCTCTCAAGGGAGTAGGTGCAGACGGCCATCATCCGATGCGCGTTGATGACGCTGTCCACCTTTGCCTCATACTCAGCAAAGCGTCCCCAGTCCTTCTTCTCCAGCCAGAAGGTGTTTCCGGTGAAGCGCAGGCCGTCGAACCCACGTTCCAGGGCTTGCTGCTCTTTCTCGGCCCAGCCGCGCAGCACTTCGTCGGCATCGAACCGGCCGGACCGCGTGTACCAGTGAGTGTAGTCCAGGATTTCTATCTGGCCCTTTTGGACGTATCCATCGAGATCGCTGACCGCGCTCCCCAAGGCCCCCCTTGCCTCCTCAGCGCTCAGAGGCTCCGACGTGACCCACATGCAAAACTCGTTGTTTTCCAGCCCGGCCTTGAAGTATGGCACGAGTATATCGAGCAGATCGTCCTTGGTGTGGTAGAAGAGGCAGACGTGTGTCCCCCATGGGGCATCGCCTATGGCCGGAATGCCAGACTTCCTCATAGCAGGGTGCCCTACGCTCATGCGTCCCGCCCCTCAATGCGTCCCGAGGCCGACGCTGGCTGGCCGAAGCGATGCACGAGCCTTGCTCGTGGAGATGGGGACCTGATGTGGGAGAAGTGAACGGCTCGGCCGGCATTGGACCGGCGGGCGGCGCTCCCTGAGCGGCGGGGACGCGGAAGGCGGATGGCAGGCGCTGATGGCTGGGGAGCCCACGGGAACGAACGACCGCAGCATCCGCCCCCGCGGCGGCAGATGCGCGCTGGAATCCCGCCCGTGCGGGCCGCTCTCACCCACCACCCCTGGCGTAGGTGGGGGGATGCCGCAATTGCCCCGCCGCATCTGGCACCCCCGTGGCTGCTGGTGCCCCCAGCGAAGTGTTCGCGCAGAGGCTTGGGCAGCCAGCGTCCCGCCTGGCGGGACGCTCCTCTCCGTGTCATGATCCGAACGCAGGCGACGGCCCGTGCCCTTCCGCCGGCCGTCCGCTTGCAGGATAGCCCACGAGCATCGGCGTGTCAAGTGGAGGGGATGCCCCCACCGGGGCTTCCACACGGGGAGGTGGCGACCCCAACGGGATTTGAACCCGTGTTCCAGGCTTGAAAAGCCTGTGTCCTGGACCTGGCTGGACGATGGGGTCCTGGTGAGGGCGGGAGGACTCGAACCTCCGACCCACGGCTTAAAAAACCGTTGCTCTAACCACTGAGCTACGCCCCCCTCCGCCCTCGGGCACCACTGGCCGCCAGTATAGCACATTTCGCCTCTGCCGGGAAGAGGGATTTTCGCCCGGCGAGCCACACATCCGTCGCGACTGCCTTGCCATGCGGCGGGGCTCACCATATGCGGGTGCCCGGGGGCCAGTCGCGCGGGGCGCGGATCCTGCCGCCCCAAGGCCAGCCGTCCGTCTCCTCCATGCGCCTCAGCCAGGCCAGGAACGAACTGTCCAAAACCACGTTTGCATCCACCTTGGGGTCAGCAGGGAACAGGAGATCCACATCGGTCTGCTCGATGTCTGCCCAGATCACCTCCCAGTCGTGCGGCGCCCGCCGCCTGAGGGCCAGGTAGTCGCCATTCCAGACCTCGCAGAACCTTAGCATGTGCCACGGCAGTTTGCGTCGGTCTCTTGGCTCCCTTCGGATCCGCCGGACCTCGAGAGCCGTGGCGATGATCTCCTGCACCGGGAGGATCCGGTACAGCTCGCGATGCAGCAGTAAGCCACCGTTCCAGCGCGTGTAGAAGTCGTCCACCTCGGGTGGCAGATCCACCCCGAGCCGGTCGTTGATCGCTCGAACGCCGTCGGGACAGCCGGGGAAGAGGACATGGGTCCCGCGCACGTCCATTCTGTCGGGCTCTTCCCTGAGGACGTCAATCCGGGTGCGGAAGGCAGGGTCCTTCAGCCGATCGAGGCACCCTGGGATGGTGAAACGATAGATTCGCTGCTCCTCCAGGCTCTCCTCGAGGAAGGAGAAATCGGTCGGCACGTTTGTGTCTCGTGCCTTGCGCGGGGCGCTCATCGTGGGCATGCTAGGGCTCCGATTGCACTGTGCTTCGCACATCTTCCAGCGTGAGTCCCTTTTGAGACCCGTCGTCAAAGGTCAGGTCAGCCGTCCCGGGAATGCCTCGGACGACGATGTTCGTGAGCTCGAGGTACTTGTATTGGTGGAACTTCTTGTCCTTTGGGTCGTACTTCGAAACCGAGTACCATTCCCGAGAGACGAGAAGGGATCCATCGAGCAGTTCGATCGCGTCCACGTCGGCTCCCGCGCTGGGCCACAACTCGATCCTAGCGTAGACGCGGCCCTCGATCCAGCCCAGGAACGTGTCCCTGGAGATGCCGAGGTCGGCGGCGGCCGCTCCTGCCGGGTCGGCGGCGAAGTTCACGACGTAGTACGCGGTGAGGGCATAGCCTGCGAACTTGAGGACCTGCATCGCGGTCCTGCCGAGTCGCTTCGCGGCTCGGCCTATGATCTGCCGCCAGCGGGCGTTGGCCTTGAGGTCAATCTTGCCGGCCTTCTGCGCGTGGCGGTAGAGCTTCGCCAGTGAGGACCCTCTGGGCGCCTTGGAGTGGAATCGCCTGACCTGGGAAACGTCGTACCCGTGGTCGTCGGCAATGTTCAGCATTTCATCAATGGCGTGTGCCTGCACCTTCCTGATGGGTTTGCCTGCCTTCATCAGTTCTCGTTGCTTGTCGATGAACGTTGTCCACCGTTTGGTTATCTGGTTCATATCTGCCCAGTGCTTCTCTGGCTTCACCGGGACCGTGAAGTCATCAATGTCGAAGTCCCCACCGAAGGCGTCGGTCCAGAACCGCGAGTAGTGGGGGTTCGTCTTGAGTTGACTGAAGAGGTGGTGGTCGTGGAAGCCCTTGAGCACCTCCTGGGCGCCGTTGACGGCCTTGCCGGCGGCGCCGGCGTTGTGGACGGCGAGGATGCCGAGGTCGGCGAGGGCCTGCCACTGGGCGTCGGTGAGCTGGGGGTGTTCGGCGTCGGGCTCGTAGAGGCAGATGCGCTTCTCGCTCTCCGCGTAGTCGCCCTCGTCGAGCAGCGAGTCGTGGCGGGCGACCGAGGGCGAGCCGTCGGCCATCACGAGCTCGAAGCCGTCGCTCGCCAGCTCCTCGCTGGTGAGGGTGGCCGCCGTTCGGCTGTTGAAGCCGTGGACGCGCAGCCTGGCGAAGCACGGGTCCTCGAGGACGACCTCCTGATCGCCGAGGGTGTCGAGGAGCATCTGGACGGGGACGGGCTCGACGCAGGTCGTCTCCGCGCCATCCGCATCCACGAAGCGGAGCTCGGAGAACTGGGCGCTCCTGGCCGCGACGACGCAGGCGCCGCCGCGGAGCAGCTCGGCGTTCCACCGCTCGGCGCCCTCGCCGAAGGCGATCGTGGCCAGGGCCTGCTGATCGGCGTCCCAGTAGAGGAACTGCGTGCCGCCCTCGCCCCGCAGGACCACTCCGACGATCAGTGTGGAGCCGAAAGCGATGGCAGCCACGCCGTCGCAGGGATCGGCCAGCGGGAGCTCGGCGCCGCCGGGCATGCGCGCGGTGAGGCACTGGGCGTCGGCCAGGCCGCGAATCCGCAAGGTGACCGGCTGCGAGTGGTTCTCGCTCGCCTCGTCCACGTTGCGAACGGCCTCGACGCAGGGATGCGTGGAGCGGGGGACGTCTCCCGGCTCGGTGTAGTCGAAGGTGTTGGTGGCGGCTCCCGTCTCGGTGTAGGTGCGCTCGAACGAGTAGGTCGGCAGGTCGGGGTGGCCGACGGTGAGGCGGAGAGTGGCCTGGTCCACGTTGTCCGACAGGCCGTTGAACTGGACGATTTGCACGCGGACGGCGGCGCCGTTTTCGAGGGTCGCCGCGAAGAGCCCCGAGTCGTCCTCGGTCTCGGTGAGGGTTGTGCCGCCGTCGGGCGGCTCGGCGTCGCCGAGGTAGAACCGCAGCGTGTCGGGCTGGTTCGGGTCGGGGTTGGCGGGGACGACGACGCGGTAGTGGGTGGTCAGGGCGAACTCGCCGCCGGGAGGGCCTGGCTCGATGACGGTGGACGCGCGGAAGAGGCTGGTCGTGGCGCCGGTCTCGGTGAAGTGGGCGGTCCGCGTCCACACGTTCCCGTCGCCAGCGTCGTAGCGCACCTCCGCCGTCAGCGAGTCCACGTTCCCCGTCAGCCCGGTGAACTCGGTGACCGATACGGTGGTGGGGAGGCCCCACACGGTTCCCCGGAAGACGAGGGAGTTCTCCTCGCCCTGTGCCTCGGTGAGGAGGGGGTCGGCGTCCTCGGGCTCTCGGTCGCCGAGGAAGAACCGCATGCTGTCGGCCGCTGCGGGGCCTGGCTCGGCGGGCAGGTGGAGGTTCTGGACTGAGGTGATGTCGCAGGGTTCGAGGCTCAGGGCGCCTCGGAAGAGCCGCGTGGCGGGCCCCGTCTCGGTGAAGGTGGCTGCAAGGCGCATCGTCCCGCCGTCGGGCCACGTGCAGGCGATCTCCGCATCGAGGGTGTCGGCCTGCTCGGTGAGGCCGGCGAAGTCCGTGACCGCGATCTGCACGGGCACGCCGTCGAGCTGGCCGTGGAACTCCAGGGATGCCTCTTCGCCCGCGTTCTCGGCGAGGAAGGGGTCGCCCTCCTGCGGCTCGCGCTGGCCGTAGTAGTATTGCACGACGTCGGCCGTGGCCGGGCCGGGCTCGGCCGGGAAGTAGAGGTTCGCTGTGAGAGTGAGCGCGCCACCGAGGCACGCTGTCCCGGGCACCTCCCTGCTGTCGAGCCGCACCTCGATGCTGTCGCGGCCTGTGCGGCCGGCGGCGTTTGCGGACGTTTCGACGGTGATCGTGTGCGTGCCTGTCGAGGCGGGGAAGCTGATGGCGACGGGGCCGAAGGTCCCCCTGTAGGGGTGCTGCCGGAAGAGGCTGGGCTGGCCGTCGTCCTGCGACTGCACGCCTGCCGGGTCGCACGCCTCGACCCCGTTGACGTAGACGTGCACCGACTCGATGTCCGCCCTGCCTTGCGACACGCCTCCGCGCGGGGTGTTGTCGGCGATCGGGTCGCGCACGGTGCCGCTCACGGTCACGGTGGCCGTGCCATTCGAGATGCCGACGTTGCCCGCGCCGATCTCGTCCAGGGCCACGACGGGCCTGGGGTCGCTCACCGGCACCCAGTTGGTGGGCGTGGCGGCGGCGCCGGCGGCCGGCAGGCCGGTGCCGGACTCGCAGGCATCGGGAACCACGAACTCGATGCGGACGGGGCGGACGCGGACGACGTCGCGGCAGATGGCCTGGAGCGGGCCTTGCTGGCCATCCGGGTCGAAGCGCACCGCGACGCTCTCCGCCTCCGAGCCGGCGACGTGGCGGATTCCTTCTGCGTACAGGGTGACGACTCGATTGGCCGCGGTGAGGCCAAGGGCGGAGAGCCGGACCGGGGAGCCGCTGGGGATGAAGTCGCCGGGGCTCTCGGCGGCTGCCACGCTGTTGCTGCTGCGGGCCTCTCCGCCGTCCTTCCGCCAGAGCCTCAGGGTGCCCGGGGCGGGGGTGAAGATGCCCGTCTGCTCGTCGTGAGCGACCTGTGCCGGGTCCGATGCGTCGTAGGTGAAGGTCACCTCGCCGTTCTGCGCGACGTCCGGGATGTCCCACAGGGGATGGGGGATCTCGAGCATCAGGCGGACGAAGCGCTTGCCCCCCGTCAGGTCGTCGTCGGTGCCGTCCGCCGCGTCGCGGTTGAAGCCGTCGGCGAAGTCGGGAATCCCGTCGCCATCGTCGTCGCCGTCGTTGACCGGGACGAACTTGCCCGGATACTCGGGCTTGCCGACGACGTTCTCGGTCTGGTCCTCGTAGTCCGTGCGGGCCGGGTCGTCGAGGCCGTTGGTGTTGTCGGAATCCACGTCGAGGTCAATGCGCACCGCGGTGAGGCGCACCATGTCGGCGTAGGGCCACTCGTAGGGGTAGTCGCCCGCCGTTCCATCTGGGTCCACGAACATCCACACGCCGGCGTCGGCGAGGAAGAGGCTGGGCTTGGCGGCCTCGACGTAGAGGGTGATCGTGCGGCACTCGTCGCTGAAGCCGAGCTCCCAGGCCGCGTAGGGTGCCGGGCCGACGTAATCGCCCCCCCCGTAGCTGCCGTAGTGGGCCGGGTTGCGCGAGCACCCGGACCACGCGCTCCAGATGCGCAGGCTGCCACCCCAGTCCTCCGCGGGCACGTAGACGGGCGGGTCGCCGTACCGCGCGACCCCCCAGGCTACGCCGGGCAGGTAGACCTGGCTCCCGGGCGGGCTGCCGTCGTAGACGATTTCGACCCTCGCCGTCCATGGGTCGAAGGGCTCGGGCAGCTCGAGCACGATCGGCACGACGTCGTCATCGCAATAGGAGTCCGTATCGTCGTCGTTGCCCCACTCCCCATCCCAGTTGTAGCCGTCGGCGAAGTCGGGGATGCCGTCGCCGTCGTCGTCGTCGTCGTTCACCGGCACGAACCTGCCGGGGTACTGCGGATTGCCGACGACGGCTTCGATGGCCTCCTCGTAGTCGCTCCGGTCCGGGTAGCCCCACGCGTCGGTGTTGTCCGAGTCCACGTCGAGGTCAGGGTCGGGCGGGGGGTCCGAGGTCAGGGCCAGCGTGGCCAGGAGCACAAGCGCGATGGCGAGGGCGGGCCGCGTCGCGCCGAGCAGGACGGCGAGGGGACTCCTGTGGCAGCCATGACCGCTGAACTCCATCCCACTTCCTCCTCCGGCGGCCCGGGAACGCGAGGCGGGCCACGCGCCATTGCCGGCCGTCGCCCCGTGAGCGCGCGGGGCGATGACGGACGCGGCGGGTACCTTCCCTTGTCAGCAGCCGGCTTTGGTTGGCAAGGGAGGGACCCGGCCTGTCCGGTCCGCCGGGTCCCTCTCCGACCGCGGCGCGGTGCCCTGACGCCGTGCGTCCTTGCCCCCGGCTGTCCCCCCTGCTGCCGTGTCGCAATTCCGCCTCCATTGGGCAGCAGGCTCTCGGTCGCGTCAATGCATTTTGTGGGGGGTCTACACAGTGCCCTTCAGATCGGCCCGCGGAAAGTGGCCGAAGTCCGCGCCGGGGTTGTGGCGGCAGGCGGGGCGCAATGGGTGCGCTCCGGCCGGAGGGGTGTTGGGCACACAGGGGACAAGGCGCCGGGCGCCCCAGGGGGGAACGGGCGCGCGAGGGCCTGGGTTGGTCAGCGCGCCGGGGCGACCGTCAGTTCGCGGCGAGAGGGGTCACACTTCCATGATCTCAGCCGTCTTGTGCTCCAGGGCCTCGTCTGTTGCCTTCTCGTGGTCGCTGGTGAGTTCCTGGATATCATCCTTGAGGCGGAAGAAGTCGTCCTCGGGAATCGTCCCGTCCTTCTTTTCCTGGTCAGCGACCCGGAGGCTGTCGCGTCGGACGTTCCGGATGGCGACGCGGGTCTCCTCGGCCATATTGCGGAGTTGGCCGGCGATCTGCCGGCGGCGTTCCTCGCTGAGGGGCGGGACGACGAGGCGGATGAGGCGGCCGTCCACGGCCGGGGTGAGGCCCAGGCTGCTGGCCTGAATCGCCTTCTGGATGGCCTCGAGGGCGTTGGGGTCGTAGGGCTTGATGACGAGGAGCTGGGGGTCGGGCGCGCCGATGCCGGCGATCTGCTTGAGCGGCGTAGGCGCCCCGTAGTAGTCCACGCGGACGTTCTCGATGAGCCCGGGCGTGGCCCGCGAGCTCCGCACGGTGCGGAGCTGCTCCTTGAGGTGCTGGACCGCCTTGTCCATGCGGTCGCTGGCATCCAGGTAGATGTCGTCGTACGGCATGCGTTGCCCTCCGTGGGGTGGCTATCGGCCCCCGGCAACCGCTTCGTCGGAGGCGACGAGGGTGCCAAGGGGCTCGCCACAGATGACGCGTTGGACGTTTCCCGGCGTCAGGAGGTTGAAGACGATGATCGGCATCAGGTTCTCGCGGCACATGGTGATCGCCGTCGCGTCCATCACGCGAAGGTTCCCGTGGATCACGTCCGTGTAGCTCAGGGCATCGTAGAGCAGGGCGCCGGGGTGGGAGACGGGGTCGGCGGAGTACACTCCGTCCACCTTGGTGGCCTTGAGGAGGACCTCGGCTCCGAGCTCGGTGGCGCGCAGGGCCGCCGCGGTGTCGGTGGAGAAGTGGGGGTTGCCCGTGCCGGCCGCGAGGATGACGATGCGGCCCTTCTCCAGGTGGCGGATCGCGCGCCGGCGGATATACGGTTCCGCCACGTCGGCCATGTGAATCGCCGTCTGTACCCGCGTGACCACGCCCAGCGACTCCAGGGCATCCATCAGCGCCAGGGCGTTGATCACCGTGGCGAGCATGCCCATGTAGTCGGCCGTGGCGCGGCCCACCCCGCGCTGGGCCATGACGTGGCCGCGCACGAAGTTGCCGCCCCCCACGACCACGCCCAGCTCCACGCCGAGCGCATTCACGTCGCGGCACTGCTGGGCGATGGACAGGAGCAGCTCGTGATCAATGCCGCCGGCCCCCTCCCTGCAGAAGCCCTCGCCGCTGATCTTCAGCAGCACGCGTTTGTAGCGCGAGGTGGGCATGCGCGGCTATTCTCCCATCTGGAAGCGGACGAAGCGCCCGACCGAGATGTTCTCGCCCAGCTTGGCGACGAGCGACTTGATGTGGTCGGCCACGCTGGTCTTCGGGTCCTTCACGAAGGGCTGGTCGAGGAGGCAGCGCTCCTTGAAGAAGGCGTCGAGCTTGCCCTGCACGATCTTCTCGATGGCCTGGGGCGGCTTGTCCTTGACCTGCTCGCGGTAGATCTCCCGCTCCTTCTCCACGAGGTCGGCGGGCACCTGGTCCCTGGAGACGGCGACGGGCCGCGTGGCGGCGACCTGCATGCACAGGTCGCGCGCGAGCTGGCGGAAGCCGTCGTTGCGGGCCACGAAATCGGTCTCGCACCTCAACTCGACCAGGACGCCGATCTTGCTGTTCGAGTGGATGTAGGAGGCGATGACGCCTTCCGAGGTTTCGCGGCCGGCGCGCTTCTCGGCGGTCTTGAGGCCCTGCTTGCGGAGATGCTCGACCGCTTTCTCGATGTCGCCCTGGGTCGCCTCGAGGGCCTCCTTGCACTTCATCATGCCGATGCCCGTGATGTCGCGGAGTTGCTTGACCGCCTCAGCACCGATGGCCATGAACGTTCCCTTGCTACAAAGAGGGAGGGGGGCGCGAGAGAGAGACTCACGAAGCCGCCGTGGGCCCAGCGCCGCCCGGGGCCGCGGGCGGCGGCTCGGCCGCCGGCGCCGGCGCGGGCGCGGGCCTGGGCTCGGGCCTTTGCCCGGGCGTGCCCGACGCCTTGTCCGTCGCCACCGCGCCGGCCATGTTCCCGCCCTCGACCACCGCCTCGACCAGGTAGCCCAGGACGACTTGGACCGAGCGGATCGAGTCGTCGTTGCACGGGATGCAGATGCTCATGTTCTTCGGGTTGGTATCGGTGTCAATGAGTGCGATCACGGCGATGCCCAGCTTGACCGCCTCGTTCACCGCGATCTTGTCGCGCTTGGGGTCTACGACGACGAGTGCCGCGGGGAGCTGCGTGAGCTCGCGGACGCCCTCGAGGTTCCGCAGGATCTTGCGCTTCTCGCGCATGTGGATCGCCACCATCTTCTTCTTGTAGGCGGCGAACTGCGCGGACTTCTCGGTGTTCTCGAGCACCTCGAGCCGGCCGAGGCTCTTGCGAACCGTCTGGAAGTTGGTCAGCGTGCCGCCCAGCCAGCGCTCGGCCACGAAGGGGAGGCCGCGGCCGCCCACCTCCTCGCGGACGACCCCCGCCGCCTGGCGCTTCGTGCCCACGAACAGGATGGGCTGCCCCTGGCTGGCCAGTTGGTTCAGGAAGCGCCGGGCCTTCGCTATCCCTCGCACGGTCTGCCGCAAGTCTATGATATGGATGCCTTTACGCTTCCCATAGATGTACGGCGCCATGCTCGGGTGCCAGCGGCTCGTGCGGTGGCCGTAGTGCACCCCCGCGTCCAGGAACTCCTTCACTGACATCGTCGTCAATCGCAGTCTCCGGAAAAGGGACTCTGGGGCATCGCGTCGCCACGATTCGCGCGCGATCTCCTGAAACTCTACATTATACTATCAAGCCCTGACGGATCAAGTTGTTTTTGGCTGATCCGCGCCGTTGCCTTCCCCCGCGCGGTGGGCGCATGACGCAGAATGTCGAGCCGCATGGAGCCACGCGGCGTCCCTCTCCGGGCGCGCCGATGCCGGGCGGAGGCCACCCGGCATCGTCTGCGGGCACAGGCGCATTGGCCGACGGGCATGCTCCTCCTCAACCTGGGGTGATGGTCGCTCCGGTTGCCGTGATGCTGATCCACCACTTGCCCATAGACTTGCCGTTGCCGTTCGGGTGGTCGTTGTAGAGGTGGACGCTCATGGCTCCACCCTGGAGGACCTCAATCGTGTAGCAGGTGCCGTTCTGGACGGGATAGGGCTGGTCGTCGAGGGTGAGGCTGTTCTGGTTGCCGTTGCCCTTCGGGCGGAAGCGGACCCAGGTGGCGGGGCCGATGTACTCGAGATCGCCGCCCGAGGCGTGCAGGTCGTCGCGGGTGATGGTGGAGCCATCGGGCTTGCGAAGCTCGAACTCGTAGTCGGAGTTGTTGCTGGGGTTGATGTTGACTTCGCCGCTGACGCGGTTGCCTGGCGGGGGCTCGGGGTCTGGCTCTGGCTCGGGTTCGGGGGCCTGGCCGCTTGGGGGCGGCGCATCGGTCAGCATGGCCAGGACAGCGGGGAGGTTCGAGGGGTCGAAGGCCAGGTCGTCGCACCGGTCAATGCGGCTGCCCGTGTAGAGGATGACGGCGGTGTGGCCGTTGTCGGACACCATGGCGGTGAGGTAGGTGTTCGGGCTGTCGAGCTCTTCGAGGCTCGGAGCGCGGTAGAGGGCGTTGACGGTGTCGCCCGGCCTTTGCTCGTCGACAAGGGGGTTGGCAACGACGCGGCTGTCGGCGCCCACGGCGCCGAGGGCCGCGAGGAGGTCGCTGCCCTGTGGGGGATACTGGCCGAACTTGCGGAAGTAGAGCTCGAGGTAGGTTCCGACCTGTCTGAGGTTGCTCTGGGCCGTGGCCACACGGGCCGACAGCCGAGCCCCCTTGTAGACCGATGCTCCCAGGGTGAACAAGACGGCGAGAGCGCCCATCGCGGCGGACACCTCGATCGCAGTGAAGCCGCGCCTTTGCAGGGGATTCCACGTACGCATGGCCATTGTCTCCTAACCGAGCGGTGACTCTGGCCGGATGGCGTCGCGGTGCGATTGGTAATGAGAGCAAGTCACATGCCGCTGGCGGGCAGAGAAACCGCAACCGAGGGCACCGCGTGGCCGTTAGTCGTTGGCGCGGCAGGAGGTAGGGCTTTCGAGAGGGGGACGACAGCGGTTCAATCGGCCCAAGACGGGACAGCCGCCTGTGCTGTCCTGGCCCTGCAATGCGGGGCCAAGCAAGCGGGGACGGGTGTGCTCAGGCCTGGCGCATCAGGTCGGCGGCGCGGCGGAGGCGGTCGAGGCTCCGCTGGCGGCCGAGGACGGCCATGCAGTCGAACAGCGGCGGCGAGGCAGTGCGGCCGGTGACGGCGACGCGGAGGGTCATGAAGGCATTGCCGAGTTTCCAGTTGCGGCTCTCGCAGAGCGCCTTGCCAACGGCTTCGAGGGCCGAAGGCGTCCAATCGCTCGGCTCGGCGAGTGCCGCGGCAGCGGCGTCGAGCACGGCCAGGGCGTCCTCGCGGCTCGCCTTCTTGGGCACGAGGAGGGCCGGGTCGTAGGCGAGTGGCTCGGCGAAGAAGAAATCTGTCCAGGGGTCGAAGTCGGTGAACTTCTTGATGCGCTCTTGGATGAGCGGCACGATGGCGCGAAGATAGGCGGGGTCGGCGGCCGCGGCGCGGGCGTTCACCGCCGCCAGGCGCTCGGCCAAGGCGTCCACGCTCAGGTTGCGGATGTAGACGCCGTTGAGCCATTCGAGCTTCGCCAGGTCGAACACCGGGCCGCCCGTCTTCACGCGGTTCCACGAGAATGCCTCGATCATCTCGGCCATTGTGAAGACCTCGCGCTCGTCGGGCATCGAGAAGCCCATGAGGCCGAGGAAGTTCAGGAGCGCCTCGGGCAGGTAGCCCTCGGCCCGGTACCAGTCGAGCGACGTCGGGTTCTTGCGCTTCGAGATCTTGCTGCGGTCGGCGTTGCGCAGGAGCGGCATGTGGATGAAGACGGGCATCTCCCAGCCGAACGCCTGGTAGAGGAGCACGTGCTTGGGCGTCGAGGTGATCCATTCCTCGGCGCGGCACACGTGGGTGATGCGCATCAGATGGTCATCCACCACGTTGGCTAGGTGATAGGTGGGGAAGCCGTCGCTCTTCAGGAGCACCTGGTCGTCAATCGTGGAGTTCTGGAAGGTGATGGTGCCGCGGAGGCGGTCGTCGTAGGCGGTCTGGCCGTCGGGGATCTTGAGTCGGACCACGTGGCGCTCGCCCGCGGCGGCTCGGCGCTCGGCCTCGCCCTCGGGCAGCGAGAGGCAGAGGCGGTCGTAGCGGGGGTCGAGCTTGCGGGCGCGCTGCTCCTGGCGCAGGGCGTCGAGCCGCTCGGCCGTGCAGAAGCAGCGGTAGGCGGCGCCGCTGTTGAGCAGGAGTTGGGCGTGCTCGCGATAGATGCCGCTGCGTTCCGACTGGCGGTAGGGGCCGAAAGGGCCGCCGACGTCGGGGCCTTCGTCGTAGTCGAGGCCGAGCCAGCGCAGTGCAGCGAAGATGGCCTGCTCGGATTCGGGCGTCGAGCGCGCGCGGTCGGTGTCCTCGATGCGCAGGACGAACTTGCCGCCCTGTTGCCGCGCGAAACAGCGGTTGAACAGGGCGATATACGCGGTGCCCACGTGGGGGTCGCCGGTCGGGCTGGGCGCGACGCGGACGCGGACTTGGCTGGCCATAGGACTCCTCGAAGCGGCCGGCGGTCACCAGTCCTTGTCATCTTCCTTCGGCTGGGGCTGGACCTTTTGGGTGCTCTCGACCTCGTTCACGTCTTCGAGCACTACGTCGTTCCCCTTTCCCGACGTGAGGCGCGGGCTGCCGGGGAAGGGCGGGGCCTGCTGCTCCTGCTGGCCACCCCCTTCGTCGTCGCCGCCGAGGCCCAGGGCCTTCATTGGGTCCTCGACTGCGTCGGGCAGATCCAAGCTGACGCCGGCGGAGCCCATGGCCTTCTTGGCATCCTCCGCAGCGCCCTTGACGGCGTTGGCGCCATCCTCAATGGCGCCCATGACCGCGTCGTCGGCCGACTGAATGGCGTTCTCGATGCCCCCCTTGACGGAGCCGAAGATGGACTTCACGGGCGAGAGCGCCCCGGCCAACGGCCCGCCGATCCGGCCGAACACTTCCTCCACCAGGATGTCCCAGACGGGGAAGAAGGTGTTGCGGAAGAGGAGGGTGTAGAACCAGGGCAGCCGGCCGAGGAAGACTTCCATGGTGAGGGACTTGTTCTTCAGGGCGTCCTTCCGCGCCGATTCGAGCTTGTCGGCCAGGTCCTTGGCCGCGATGACGACGATGAACTCGATCTTCTCGCCGATGGCGGAGTCGAGGAGGCCGACTATCTTGTCGGTGACCTGCTTGCCCGTGACGTCGCCGATGCCGCTGATGCCCACGAGCTTGGTGTCGGGCTGGAGGAAGCTGAGGCCCGAGAGCTCGGCCACGAGGCCGACCAGCTTCTCGATCAGGTAGACCCTGCCGGCGGCCACGATGAGGCCCTGGTCGATCGGCTTCTGGCCCTTGTCGAGGAGGATCGTGCGGTAGATGGCCTGGAGCATCCCGCCGCCGGTCGAGGCGATCTCGCCCATGACGTCTTCCAGGAACTCCGGCGGCGAGGACCAGCCCGAGACGACCCGGAACGCCTGGAGCACCCCCTCCTGTGCCTCGCCCAGGGCGCCGAATGCCTCGCCGAGAGCGTCCTCTCCGGCCATCGGCTCGCCCGTCTCGATTCCCAGGAGGTCCTGGACCTTTCGGCGGGCCTCTTCGATCCGGTCCCGGACCGTCTGGATGGCCTTGTTGACCTTCTGGATGGCTTCCTCGACGACGTTGTCGGGGGCCTCCTCGGGCTGCTCGGCGGCCACCGCGTCGTCGGACGCGCGGCGGAACCAGACGGGGAAGACGCGGGTGAAGCGCCCCTCGATGGCGCGCAGGGTCATGTCGTGGCAGGCCTTGGCGATGGCGGGCTCCGCCTTCTCGCGCACGAGGAAGTACATGGCCGCGTAGATGTCGAAGGCCATGAAGAGGTAGCCGGTGACCTGCTGCATGACGCCGCCGACGCCGGGGATGCTGGCGAGGGGGCCGGCGTCGCCGGGCTTGAGGTAGCCGGAGGCGAGCTTGGCGGCGACCTCGCGGTAGTCGCAGCGGTACTGGCGGAGGTCCTTGCCCGCCTTGTGGAGGTCCTTGTAGGCGATGGGCGACTTGTTGGCCAGGGAGCCGGCCGTCGAAATGTCGGCCAGGACGGCGTCGAGCGGGGCCGCGGGGCCGCCGCCTCCGCCCCCGCCGCCCAGGAGGGCGCCGGCCGCGCCCGCGCGGCCGCCGCCGACGGCCTGGCCGACGGTGCCCGCCGCG
>DATKZY010000080.1:0-10103 GCA_035527715.1 Planctomycetota bacterium
GGGCTTCTTCCTGCCCTGCCGCTGGTGGAACCTGCCACTCCAACTCCTCCTCATTCCCGTGCGGGTCCTCTTGTTCCCGATCGTGGAGTTCCGCCGGGCGCGGTGGGACAAGGCGTTCGCCCTGGCCCACCCGGACCACACGGTGCGCAACTTCGCAGCCCGCCATCCCAACGAGGCGGCCAACCGCGTGGTCGCCTGGCATCAGAAGCTCTGGTATCTCGCTCTCGTCCTGGGCGCGCTCTATCTGCTCGATTACCACGTGCTCCGCTTCCTGCACGTCCTGCACGTCCTCTGCGCCTTCTACCTCATCGTCATCGTGTACAAGCTCGTGGCCGTGGTGCTCTCGCTCGTCAGCCCATGCGAGATCAAGGTCACCCCCGAGGAGATTGCGGCGCTCAAGGACGACGAGTTGCCTATCTACACCATCCTGGTGCCGCTCTACAAAGAGACCGAGGTGGCGGGCAAGATCATCCGCTACCTTCGGCGCCTGGACTACCCGCAGGACAAGCTGGACGTGAAGCTGCTGCTGGAGGCGGACGACCGGGCGACCCTCGAGGTCTGCCGCCGGGCCCACCTGCCCGCCAACTACGAGTTGGTGGTGGTGCCCGACTGCAAGCCGAAGACGAAGCCGAAGGCCTGCAACCACGGCCTCGAACGCGCCTGCGGCGACTACCTGGTCATCTATGACGCCGAGGACCGCCCCGAGCACGACCAGCTCAAGAAGGCCGTCGTCGCCTTCCGCAGGGCCAATGCCCCGAGGGGCTTCCTGTCGCGCCTCCTCCGCTCGTCCCAGACCGTGTGCCTCCAGGCCAAGCTCAACTACTACAATACCGATCAGAACCTCCTCACCAAGTGGTTCACGATGGAATACAGCACCTGGTTCGACCTCTTCCTCCCCGGCCTCCACCGCCTCGGCTCGCCGATCCCGCTCGGAGGGACGTCGAACCACTTCAAGACGGACGTGTTGAAGACCATCGGTGGCTGGGACCCGTTCAACGTGGCCGAGGACTGCGACCTGGGCATTCGGCTCCACAAGATGGGCTATAGGACCCAGGTGCTCGACTCGACGACCTGGGAGGAGGCCAACTCGCGGCTGTGGAACTGGGTGCGGCAGCGCTCGCGGTGGGTCAAGGGCTACATCCAGACCCATCTCGTCCACATGCGCAACCCGTTCAAGGCCGTCTGGCGCCTCGGCTTCGCCGGCATGTTCGGCTTCCTCACCTCGGTCGGCGGCCTCTCCCTGATGCTTATCCTCAACCCCATCTTCTGGATGTTGCTGCTCTTCTACGCGGGCTGCTGGGTGCACGACCTGGCGCTCAGCGGCTGGTCGTGGGAGGCCACGCGCGCCTTGCATGCCACCTTCCAGCCCGGCGAGTGGCCGTGGGACCGGTGGCTGAACTGGGACGGCCCCTGGGTGTGGCAGATGTGGTTCAGCGACCCGCGCGGCAACGCCTTCTGGAACACGTGGTCGCAGGCGTTTTTCTTCATCACCGTCGCGCTCTTCCTTGCGAACTTTCTCTTCATCCTCATGCACGTGTGGGCCTGCATCCGCCGTGGGCTCTATCGCCTGATCCCCTACGCCATCCTGTCCCCCTTCTACTGGGTGCTCATAAGCTTCGGCGCCTGGAAGGGCTTCCTTCAGCTCTTCTGGAACCCGTTCAAGTGGGAGAAAACAATCCACGGACTCGATGCATCGGCGAAGAGCAAGGACTGAGGTGCGCGCCATGATTCCCCATTTCGGGCTTCGGATTTCGGGTTTCGGATTTCCCGCCCGCCAATCCGCGACCCGCATTCCGCATTCTGCATCCGCCCTGCTCGCTCTGGCCCTCGTCGCCGCGCTGTGGCCCGGCGGCGTAGCACTTGCGGGCGGCGACGACTGGTGGAGCCCTGCCTGGTCGCACCGCAAGCGCGTGCGGGTGCGCCTGGCCGCCGCCGAGCCGCTCGGCTTCCGCTACCGGCCCCCCGCGGCCGGCGCCGAGGACACGGTGGCCGCCGAGGCCCTCCTCGCCTGCGAGATCAAGCTCGCGGCCGGCGCCGCGCGCGAGATTCGCGTTGTGGACGCCGGGGGCAACGTGCTCCCCTGCGCCGCGGACGACCCGGACAGCCGCGGCCTCGTGCACGTCGCCTTCCCCGCCCGCCGCACCATCACGGGCCAGCTCGCCACCCCGATCCAGGACGGCACGAAGACCGTCACCCTCAGCGTCGGCCGCGACAAGGCGGTCGCCCCAGGCACCCGCTTCTACGCCTTGGCCGGCCCCAACCGCATCGCCACCCTCGAAGTCGACACCGTTGAGCCCAAGACCTCCACCGCGCGGGTCCTCGACAAGACGACGCCCAACATCGCCCAGGGCATCCCGGTCGAGTCCGATGTCCTCACGTCGGCCGAGTACTCCATCTATTACGGGAACTCGAAGCCGGAGGGCGAGGCCCCGCGCTGGACGCCTCCGACGGCACCCGTCGCGCTGTACGGCTGGCGCGTCACCGACGGGCAGTTGCTCAGCCAGCTCGAGGAGTCGCGAGGCACCTACCGCCGGGTCCCCGTCGAGCGGGTCGCCGCGGCAATGCGCAACAGTCCCAGCTACGTCGGCACCCGCTCGCTCTCGGTGATCAACAGCCCAGGGAACCCACTGGACTACGACTCGGACTACCACGTGAGCGTCTACGAGAGCTTCTTCCGCTCCGACCTGGCGGGGCTGTGTCGGTTTTCGGTGGACTCGAGCGCGCCGGCCTACCTGTTCGTGGACGGCAAGATGATGGCCCAGCGCCCGAGCTTCTTCTACCAGGTGGCGGGCAACTTCGAGCATCGCGGCAAGATCGCGCTCCAGGAGGGCTATCACCACCTGCTGCTGTGCGCCGTCGAGTCGTCCAAGCTCCACAACACGCGCCTGGGCTGGCAGCCGCTCACGGCCACCGTCTTCGCGCCCGTGCCGGCCAGCTTCTACCTGGCCCGCCTCGAGGCCGAGGCCGTGGGCTTCGAAACCCGCGACCAGCGCCGACAGGTGTGCTTCGCCGCCACCCTCGCCCCCCTCTCCGTCGTCGCCGAGAACCGCAAGCGCTTCCAGTTCGTCCAGTTCCGCAGCCTCACCCCTGTGGAGGAGGACGACGCGACGACGTATCGCTGGGAATTCGGCGACGGCAGCCGCGGCGACGGACAGGCCCCCGGCCACCTCTACGAGGTGCCTGCCACGGGCGCCGTCGCCTCGTTCCCGGTCGCCCTCCACGTCGCGCACGACGGCAAGCCCCTGGGGCAGTACCAGCAGACCGTCTACTGCGACCCGCGCCCGAGCGAGAAGCTCAACCTGTCGCTCGACATCGTGAGCTTCGCCAACATCGTGTACTTCGACGAACGGACGAGCGTCGCCGTCCGCCTGCGCAACACCGGCTTCGGCCCCGTCATCGTCCGCGCCATCGGCCGCCTCGAAAGCCGCGACGACAAGCAGGTCATCGTCAACCAGGACCTCCTCGTCGAGGGCAAGAACGAGAACTTCTGCGTCCTCCTGATCGACATGAAGCAGCTGGAGGACAAGCCGGCGCTGCTCGAGCTGGAGATCCGCCTCGGCGGCCAACGCGTCCTCGATGCCGCCGCACGAGTCATCCCCTTCGCCGACCTCACGCGGCGCGGCACGGTCGCCCTCGACGACGGCGAGCTGGTCCTCGGCCCCGGCGGGCCCTACAGCGGCGTCGCCTGGACCGGCGAATTCCCCACAATGAACTACGAGGTGACCCTCCACGCCCAACGCCGCGCCGGCCGCGACCTCTGCCACGTCACCTTCCCCGTCGCCTCCGCCCTCTGCACCCTGCGCCCCCGCGCCTGGGACATCTTTTTCGAGTCGGACCGCTGGTACAAGATCCGCCTCCGGGTCACCGAGGCCCGCGTCGAGGCCTGGCTCGACGGCCGGAAGGTGGCCGACGTGCCGCGGGCGGCCGCCCAGGTCGCCCTGCCCCTGGCCTTCGAGGCAATGAAGCCCTTCGGAGTGCACGCCGCCCTCAACGCCTGCGTAGCGGTGCGCGACATCGCGGTCGGCCGCATCGAAGGCGGCGCAGCCGCCCCGCCGCCCGCTGCCCCCGCGGCCCCGGCCGAGCCTCGGCCAAAGCCCACCCCCCCGGGCAGGAGGCGCCCGCGCGGCGAGCCGGAGCCCCCGGCTAAGCCGCCTGCCGCACCTGCCACGCCCGCTGTGGAGGGACCAGGGCCGGGGAGCTGGACCCCCCTGTTCAGCGGGTCGCTCTCCGGCTGGAAGCCCGTGACCGAGACTGACCTGAGTCTTCTTCAGCGTGGCCTCGGCGCGCTTTACGACTATGCTGGGCGCCGGGTCATGCTCTCCACCGAGATCGAGGACGCCGATCGTCACCTCGAGCATGTCTTCAGCCGCTACATCTACGAGAAGCACTTCGCCAGCCGCCGCAGCGTGCTCCTCTTCGGCGACCGCATGGCTCCAGCCGCCGCGCCCGGGAAGAAATTCCCCGACTACGTGACCCTTCTGGCGGAACGGCTCGGAGGGGCCAAGCG
Organism: Planctomycetota bacterium; assembly: GCA_035527715.1. Taxonomy (GTDB): domain Bacteria; phylum Planctomycetota; class PUPC01; order DSUN01; family DSUN01; genus DSUN01. The sequence goes on from DATKZY010000080.1 coordinate 4,508, forward strand.
CCCCTTCCAGTTCGTCGAGCGCACCATCGGCCTCCTCCCCACCCTCGCCGACGTCGTGCTCTTCGCCCGCACGCTCCAGGTCCTCGAGCCGCTGCCCGACCTCATTGTTGTCAGCCCCGGCCTCGCCGACGTGCAGCAGGCCGTCGGCGACCGCGACTTCGCGCGCTCCTTCGATCTCATGATTGACGCCGTGCGGGCCACCGGCAAGTCCATCAAGGTCATCCTCGTCTCCCCGCCCCCGTGCTCCCGCAACGTCCGCGTCTCGCGCCTCTACACCCAATCCGTCGCAAAGCTCGCCCGCGACCACCACGTGCAGTTCCTCGACCTCGACGCCTTGCTCGCCCCGGGCCACGACGACTGGCTGAAAGCCGTCTACGCCGCCCCCGATGCCCAGGACGTGTTCCTCGACACCCCCACCGAGGCGGCCCATCGGCGCATCGCCGACGCCATCGAGAAGCTCCTCGAACGATGAGCGACCCCACCTTCCACAGCGGACTCGAGCCCTATCTCGGCCAGCAGGTCGTCCTCGACACCCGCTCGACCTACATCATCCTCGGCACCCTCACCCAGATCACCCCCGACTGCCTGACGCTCGAGAACGTGGACGTGCACGACACCTCCGACGCCAACTCCACCAAGGACCATTACGTCATGGAGTCCCACAAGCTCGGCATCCGCACCAACCGCCGGGCCGCCAAGGTCCGCCTCGCCGAGATCATCAGCATCTCCCTCCTCCGCGACGTGGAAATCTACTGAAGCCACAATGGGTCTATGGAGAAGGGCCCCCTCCCAGGGATCGGGGGCCGGGCCCGCGCTACAGCTCTCTGGCGCGCTCGGCGCACGCGCGGAGGGCCGCGGTGACCTCTGCTGCCAGGTCGTCCCGACGCCGCTCGCCGGGCAGGATGGGCTTCCCAATGAAGGCCCGCAGGCGCGCGCGGTAAGGGCGGCCACTCCCCGGCGGCAGCAGCCGCTCCGTGCCCGCCATGCCCACGGGCACGATGGGCACGCCGGCGCGCTGTGCCAGCAGGGCCACGCCCGGCTGTGCCTCGCGCACCGGCCCCTCGCGGGTGATCCCTCCCTCGGGGAAGATCCCGATCGCGTCCCCGCCAGCCAACACCGCTTCGGCCGCGCGGAGCGCCTCCTTGTTGATGCCCTCCCGCTTCACCACCAGCACGCCCCAGAACCGCACGAGCGGGTGCACCACGGGCAGATAGTAGAACTTGTCGTTCATCAGGTACGTGAGGATCCGCGGCACGAACGCCTGGAGCACCACCGCGTCGGAAAGGCTCGAGTGGTTCGCGGCCACGATCACGCCCCCGCGAGGCGGGACGTTCTCCTCGCCGACCACGCGCGTGCCGCAGACAAGGCGCAGCCCGAGCCGCACGATCGCACCGAGGTTGTGGAACAGGACAACCCGGGCAAGGCGCGCGCCCAAGCCGGGCCGCTGCACGCGCTTCTCAGGCAGGGGGTTCGCCACGGCGTCGCTCGATGCAGGAACGGCGGGGCGCGGCGGGTCAGTCGTCGTCGCCGTCGTCTTCCGCCGCGTCGTCCAGGCGCTCGTACTGTTCGTCCACACTGTCGGGCGGCCGCGGCGGGGCGGGCCTGCCGCGCCTGGCCTCCCACTCCTCCAGGCTCATCACGACCTCGCGGGCTTTGGAGCCCTTGTAGTCGCCCACGATGCCGTCGGTGGCCATCATGTCGACCAGCCTGGCGGCCCGGGTGTAGCCGATCTCGAGCTTGCGCTGAAGCAGCGACACGGAGCCGCGCCCGCTGGCCAGGACGATGCGGCAGGCGTCCTCGTACAGGTCGTCGCTGCTGCTCCCTTCGCCGCCAGTCGCCACGTCGCTCTCCTCGTCGCCGCCTGCGCAGCCATCGAGATTCAGCGTGAAGTCCGGCTTGGCCTGCCGCTTCACGAAGTCCACGATGCGGTGCAGCTCCTCGTCGCTCATGAACGTGCCCTGCGCGCGGAGGAGGTTCGAGGAGCCGGGCGGGAGGAACAGGAAGTCGCCCGACCCCAGCAGCTTCTCCGCTCCGTTGCGGTCGAGAATCGTCCTGGAGTCCACCTTCGACGTGACCTGGAACGAGATTCGGGTGGGCAGGTTGGACTTGATGAGGCCGGTGATGACGTCCACCGAGGGCCTCTGCGTGGCGAGGATGATGTGGAGGCCCACGGCGCGCGACTTTTGGGCCAGGCGCGTGATCGAGGTCTCGATGTTCTTCGAGGCCAACATCATCATGTCGGCCAACTCGTCCACGATGATCACGATGTAGGGCAGGTGGAAGGGCACGCGCTCGTAGTCCACGTCCTCGCCCAGGCGGCTGCGGATCTCCTGCTCTCCCAGGCGGTTGTAGGCGGCGATGGAGCGGACGCCGACGGCGGCGAGGATGTCGTAGCGTTCGTCCATCTTCCTGGTTGCCCAGTCGAGGATCCAGGTCGCGCGCTTCATGTCCGTCACCACGGGCGTGAGCAGGTGCGGGATCTCGGCGAACGACGTCAGCTCGACCATCTTCGGGTCAATCAGGATGAGGCGCACGTCGTCGGGATGCTGGGTCATGAGCACGCTGGCGACGACCGAGTTGATGCACACGCTCTTGCCGGAGTTCGTGGCCCCGGCGATCAGCAGGTGCGGCATCTTCGTGAGGTCGGCGATGATGGGCTTGCCGGAGGCGTCCTTGCCCAGGAACAGCGTTATCGCGTGGTCGCGCTTGCGGTAGCCGTCGCTCTCGAACAGCTCGCGCAGCCGCACCAGCTCCTTCTCCATGTTCGGCAGCTCGACGCCGATGGTGGACTTGCCCGGGATTGGTGCCACGATGCGCACGGCCGGGGCCTTGCACGCGATCGCCAGATCGTCCGAGAGCGACGTCACTTTCGACAGCTTCGTCCCTGCCTCCAACGAGAGTTCGTAGCGCGTCACCACGGGACCCTGATCAATGTCCACCACGCGCGCGCCCACGCCGAACTCCTTGAGGGTGCGCTCGAGGATCTCGATCTGCTGTTGGACCTGTTGGCTCCTGAGACTCTTGTCCAAGCTGCGCGCCTCATCGAGGAGCGTGGCCGGCGGGAGCAGGTAGCTCTCTGCCCTGGGCCGTGCGCGCCTGGGCGCAGACGCCTCCCCCTCTGCCGGCCCGCCCTCGGAGTCTCCGCTGTCGCCCTTGTCCTCCACCGCCGCCCGGCGGGTGCGACGCCCCGCAGCACCCTTGGGTTCCGCGGCGCCCTCTGCCGCGGCGGGTTCCTCCACCTCCTCCTCCGCGCCGGCCGCCTCCGTGGGGATCTCATTCTCAATGTCCAGCGGGCACCCCGTACCCACACTCCCCTCGGCAACGCTCGACGCCTCCCGCCTGTCGGCCTGTGTGATGCTGTTGAGGTAGCCGACAGTCACCGGGCGCCCCGTGTCAATCGGCTCGACAGCCACCCGGGCCGGCGTCTCCTCGGCCACGGCGCTCTCCGGGCCATCCTCGAGCAGGACCGCCGAGTCAATCTCCTGGAACTCGTCGCCTGCCCCTTGCGGGGCCTCCGCCGCCTCGCGAGCAACGGCCGCCGCGGCGCGGGCCGCTCTCGCCCGCGGCTTCCGCCGCCTCAGGAGCGGCAGCAGATGCTCCTTCCCCGCCTGGCCCAGCCACGTCACCGGCGGCACCAGCAACTCGTCCACCGACAGCATCAGAAGGGCCATCATCGTCAACGCAGCGCCCAGGAGCCATTGCCCCGTGTGCCCGAAGTACTCGACTGCCACCCGGCTCAGCGCCACCCCGACCGAGCCCCCGTAGCCCGGCATCGAGGCGACCGCCTCTCTCCCCGTGCCGGCGAACGCGCACGCGCACACCAGCAGCAGCACAGCCCCAAGGGCACGCACGGCGATCTGCCTCAGGCCCCGGCCGAACAGGTTCAGAACCCCCCATGCAGCCAACAACGCGATCAGAACGTAGGAGCAAACTCCCATGCCCTCGAGGAGGAATGCCCCCAGCCTCGCCCCCAGGAGGCCGCAACCGTTGTGCGCTGGGGACGATGGCGGCAGGCTGTAGGCCGCCAGGTCGCCCGCACTGAACGTCAGCAGGCTCACCGTGGCGAACACGCACAGCCCAAGGACTACCACAGACACGACGACGCGCGCGACAGGAAGGCGTTTCATGGCTGCCCTCGAACTAGGGACCACGTCTGTACGGGGATTCTACGCACAAGGCGAGGCGCGGGGAGCACGCCTCACGGGGAAAGGCCTAACGCAGATATTCTACCACACCCCGGCGAGCTTTGCAAGCAGCACGCTTGCGCCCACCAGGTAGCAGTATATCGTGAACCACCACAGGCGCTTACGCCGCACCAGAAGCGTCAGGAGCGACAGCGCCGCCAGGCTCACCACCAGCGACGCGCAGAACCCTGCGGCCAGGGGGCCCAAGCCAGCGGACCCCAGATCAACGATCTTCCTCAGCTTGAGCGCCGTGGCACCCGCAATCGCGATCAGCCCCAGGAGGAACGCGAACGCCACGGCGGCGCCCCGCTCCAGCCCGCTGGCCAAGCCGGCGCCCACCGTCATCCCCGAACGCGACACGCCCGGCACCAGGGCGATGGCCTGAGCCACACCCACCCAGAACCCGTCGGCCACGCTCACCCCGTCGAGCGAGCGACTGTCGCTCGCCAGCCCCTCACTCACCCACAGCACCGTGCCTGTGAACAACAGCCCGATGCCCACCGCCGTGGGATTCTGGAACAGCCCCTCCAACCGGTCCTTGAACAACAGCCCGATCACCACGGCGGGAAGCGTGCCAACAACCAGCGGAAGAACGAGCCGACGCCGGGTTGTCAACAGCGAGACGATCTCGCGGCGGAAGAACACCAGGATCGCGACGGCCGAGGCCGCATGCAGGAGCACCTCCATCGTGACCGGCGCTTCCTCGATTCGGAACAGGGCGCGAGCCAGCACCGAGTGTCCGGAACTGGACACTGGCAGGAACTCGGTGAGGCCCTGAAGGGCGCCGAGCCCGAGGCCCTCCGGGATCGTCACAGGCTGGATTCCTCTCGACGGGGAGGCCGCTTGCGGGGATACGTGGATTATAGCACGGCATGGCCAAACGTCAAGCAGAAAATCAACAACTCGTGTTTGTTCCCGCAGGCCTCCCCAACCCCTCGTGGCGCCGCCCTCGCGCCGCGGGGCGCCGCTGCCCGGGTGAATCCGCAGGCATGCTTGACACAATGAAGGCGGGATGGTAAACTTGCACGGCCTTGGGCGATTAGCTCAGTCGGTAGAGCGCTACACTCACATTGTAGAGGTCACTGGTTCGAGTCCAGTATCGCCCACCACCCCCTAGTTCTGGTGAATCCCTCGTTCTTCTGCAATCGTCCTCGTCCTCGTCCGTCGTCCTCGTTCTCGACTCTTCTCTCCTCAAGCCAGGGGAATCGAGGACGAAGGACGAGGACGAGGGACGAGGACGATAGGAGGACCGGCTGATTGCCAGGATTGGGGGCCGTACTCTTCCGCTGGGGTGCGTGTAATCTCCTACGGGCCAGGCGTTCGCGTTTTCAGCCTCCGAAGGAGGCGAGGGAATGAAGCCCACGGCGATGCTCGGGGAGCCGTGGGTTGACGACCTCCCGTGGCCCAGCCCC
>DATKZY010000081.1:0-20225 GCA_035527715.1 Planctomycetota bacterium
TTTGGCCCGCGCCGCGGCGCGATGGGGCCTTGGCGTGGCCATAATCCGCTGATAGTTCAGGATTTGCGGAATCGGGTTGGCATGCAGCGACCGTCGTCCGTGACAGCCGTTGGGCGTGCCGTTCCGCCGGCACACCCTTTGGGCGAGCAACCCCTTGCGGGTCGTCGCCCACGACCTAAGTATATCACATCACACACCGAAGTCAAGTGGAATTGAAAACTTTTTTTTGCGCGGGACAGGGAGATGGGACCGATGGGACGGAGGGCGATAACGGGTCCCATCCGTCCCATGGGTCCCATAGGTCCTATGCTCACTTGATGGGGACGAGCGAGTGGGCGGGCTTGTCGAGCGGGCGGGTGAAGGGGCGGGGGTCGGGGCCGAGCCAGGCGAGGATGACCCAGCCGGCGAGGTCGTTGCGGGTCGAGGCGTCGGGGGCGGCGAGGGCTCGGACGCCGCCCTTGGGCGCGACGGCGTAGTCGCGCAGCCAGCGGCGGGTCTTCCGCATCTCGTCGCTGTAGGCGGCGACGCGCGAGGCGCCGAGGCAGAAGGCGGCCGCGGGCAGCACGGGCGCGGGGTCGCTGCGGCGCCGGCGGAACGAGCCGTCGGGGGCCAGGCGGGCGTCGAGCCACTTCATGGCCTGCTCGGTCTCCTTGGTGAGGCCGAGGACCCAGGTGAGGTAGCCCTGGACGACGTGGGTCTCGACGTCCTCGGCGGGGGGGATGAGGCTGCCGGCCTCGTCGAGTGCGATGCCGAAGGCGCGGTGGCGCTTGTCGAAGAGGCGGTCGCCGATCTCGCGTTCGAGGCGTTCGGCGGCGATGCGGTAGCGCGCGTGGCCGACGAGCCAGGAGCCGGCCCAGAGGCCGAGCAACAGGTCGGCCTGGTCGGTCGCGTACTGCTTGCGGCACAGCTCCCAGGCGTCGGTGCCCTTCTCCTTGGGCTGGTACCAGCCGCGGTAGAAGAGGTGGTTGCGGCCGCGGTTCTTCTCGAGCACGAAGTCGAGGGCGGCCTGGACGTGGGGGCGGCAGGCGTTGGAGACCGTCTCGTCGGCGGTGAAGTGGACGTAGAGTGCGACGTGGTAGGCGAAGAGTCCGGCGGCGGAGGTGAGGCCCCGGGCGTCGTGGGCGATGCCGTCGGGCGACGAGGGCAGGGGCACGTGGGGCGGCTTGCCGGCGTAGGCGTAGCGCCACGTGCCGTCCCACTGGGTGCCGCGCTCCATCGAGACGGCGAGCCACTTGATGCCCTCGCGCCAGGCGTTGCGGTAGGGCAGGCGCGAGAGGGTGCGCCAGGCATAGGCGGCGGCGAGGAGGGAGCGGCCCATGGCGCCGGCCTCGTTGGCCCGCAGGCCCTCGGGCGCGTCGGGGATGCAGCCTCGCTGGTTCTGCTGGGCCAGCACGAAGTCGGCCACCTCGCGCACGTGGGGGTTCCAGGAGAGCTGTGCGTGCGCCGAGGCGGCGAGGAGGGCTAGGGCCGCGGTGAGTGCGGGCCGACGGAGCATGGCGGTGCTCCTCACTTCTTCTTCGGCGCCTCCTTGGCGGGAGGGGCCTTGGGCAGCGCGCGGGGCGGATTGTCGAGGTCGAGGTTGGGCCGGCCGCCGAAGTCCTCGGTCCACGGGCCGCCTTGGCCGACTCCGATCTCGTTGTGCGCCCCGAGCATGTTGCGGTGGTGGCCGGAGCTGTTGTACCACATGCGGAAGGCCATTTCGGCCCCGCCACCGCCGGCGCAGTTCTCGCCGCGATAGTGGCGGTAGCCCTCGAGGGCGCAGCGCTCGCCGGGCGAGCCGCGGCCGGGGGTGGGGGAGCTGTGGCCGAAGTAGCCGAGGCGCTGCATCTCCTGGCTGTGCTTGCGGGCGGCCTGGGTGAGCGGCTCGCTGACGGCCAGGGGCTTGAGGCCGAGCTGCATGCGATACTCGTTCGTGAGGTCCACCAGCTTCCGTTCGCCGTCGGTGGCGGTCGTGCGGATGTGGCGGTTGTAGCGGAGCACGCGCTCGCTGTAGGCCACGAACGCCGCTTCCTCCTGGAGACTCTTCAGGAGCTCGGGGTCGCAGCCGAGCAGCTTCTCGAGCGGGGGATTCAGCCCAATGTCCTTCACCTCGAGCTTCTCGAGCCGGGCATCAATCTCCTTGATGCGGTCGTAGGCGCGCAGCACGCGGTCGAGGCGGCGGACGACGGGGTCGAAGGCCCGGCGGTAGGACGGGTGGGCCGCCTTCACGGCGTCCACCGCCTTGTCCACGACGGGCTGGCCGACGCGGCCGTGGTCGGCGTCGGGGTAGATGTTCTTGTCGAAGATGACGCGGAGGGCTTCCTTGCGGGCCTCGGAGAGGGTCTTGTGGGCGGCGAGGAGCTTCTTCTGCGTGGCGTCGGTGAGGCCCGCGTCGCGGCAGGCGGCGACGGCGGCGGAGCGGATGGCGAGCAGGTCGTCGGTCAGGCGCTTGCGGCCGTCGGCGCCTTCGGCGAGATAGGCATCGTAGGCCTTCTCGCGGTCCGCCTTGTCCTTGCTCCAGAGCCTGGCCCGCAGGGCCTCGATGCGCGCAACCGCGGGGTCGGCCTTCTCCGCCGCCTTCTCCGCCGCGAGGGCCGCCGCCGCGCCCAGCAGCGCCGCGGCCCAGACCAGCCACGCCTTCCTCACGCACCCGGCTCCTCATCCCCTCCCCGCACTTAGGATAGCAGAGGCTGGCGCGGGAAACAAGGGGCGCCGCCCACGCTTGCCTTCCCGCCGCGCTTGCGCTAAGCTGCCGCCCGAAGGAGTCACGCGATGATTCGTCGTTCCTTCGCCCTGCTGGGGCTGTTGAGTGCGGCTACGCTCGCCGCCGCGCCACGCCAGGAACTGAGCCTCAACGGCGGATGGGACTGTTCCGTGGGGCCGGGGAAAGCGAGCAAGGTCGCCATCCCCGGCTATCTGAGCGGTGTGGACGACCAGGTGGCCATGCTGTCGCGCGAGTTCGTTGTGCCCGAGGCGATGAAGGGCCAGCGGCTCAAGCTCCGCTTCGGCGGCGTGAAGTACAGCAGCACCATCCTTGTCAACGGCAAACAGGTCGGCGCCCACTTCGGCGGATACGAGCCGTTCGAGGCCGACGTCACCGATGCCATCCGCTTCGGCGCGCCCAACCAGCTCGTCGTCCGCTGCCAGACATGGGCGGGGGTGATGACCGATGGGCCGAAGCAGTTCAGCAAGGCCGGCGGCTGGGACCAGGTGCGCAACGCGCCCCGCGACCGCGTGCTCGCGCCCGTGGGCGGACTCTACGGCCTCTACGGCATCTGGGACGACGTGACGCTCGTCTCGCATCCCGCCGTCTACATCCAGGCACTGTTCATCAAGCCCTCGGTTCGCCGCGGCGAGTTGGTCGTTGACTACGTGCTCGCGAACGAATCGGCCGCCGACGCCGAGGTCGAGCTTTCCGCCGCCGTCGAGGGTGCGATCGTTCTGCCGAAGGCAACGGTGAAGATCCCCGCCGGCACGACCGCCACCGTCACCCTCAAATCCCCATGGCCCAAGCCCCACCTCTGGTCCCACGCCGACCCCTATCTCTATGTCCTGAATTCCGCACTCCGCACTCCGCCCCCCGCACTCGGCGATGCCCTTGCGTCGCGCTTCGGCTTCCGGGAGTTCTGGTGCCAAGGCCCCGACTTCTACCTCAACGGCTCGAAGATTCACCTGCTCGCCTCCAGCGGCTGGCCGCCCCACGGGCCGAAGACGCGGGAGGAGATCGCCGCCTTCTGGCGCGGACTCAAGGGCTGCGGCTGCGTGGCCTTCCGCACCCACACGCAGCCCTGGCCCGCCGCCTACTACGACGTGGCCGACGAGGTCGGCATCCTCGTCGTCGGCGAGGCCGCCGTGTGGAACGACGACGACATCTATCGCGTCAACGACCCCGCCTTCTGGGACAACTACGCCGCCCACCTCGCGGCGATGGTCGCCCGCGACAAGAACCACCCCTCCGTCGTCATGTGGAGCCTCGAGAACGAAATGACCGGCGGCCGCGTCAACGACAACACGCCCTTCCCCAAGGAACAGCTCATCCGCCTCGGCAAACTCGTCAAGCAGCTCGACCCCACGCGGCCCATCATGTATGAATCGGACGGCGACCCCGGCGGCGTGGCCGACGTCATCGGCATTCACTATCCGCACGAGTATCCCGACTACACCTGCTGGCCGAACGAGGGCTACTGGCTCGACAAGCCCTGGCGCGGCCACGGTGGGGGCGGCTTCTTCTTCAACGGCGAGAAGGAGTTCCTCTGGAAGCGCGACAAGCCGCTCTACATCGGCGAGTTCCTCTGGATTCCCTCCCGCGGCCCCTCGTGGCACACCGTCTTCTTCGGCGACGACGCCTACCTGGACTATCGCCGCTACCGCAACCTGGCGAAGGCCGAATCGTGGAAGATGCAGATACTCGCCTACCGCGTCCAAGGCGTCAGCGGCATCTGCCCCTGGACCGTCACCGAGGGCGGCCCGCTCGACGACACGAACCCTCTCTGGCGCGCCCACAAGTGGGCCTACCAGCCCATCGCGGCCTACTGCCTCGACTACGATACGCGCTTCTACGCCGGCGACAAAGTCACCCGCCGCGTCGAGGTCTTCAATGATACCCTGGGACCCGCGACGCTCGTCTTGAACTGGGTGGTGCGCGACGCGGCCACGAGCGCGCGAGAGAACGAGACGAGACAGGAATTGACCCTCGGACCCGCTGAACATCGCGAGCTGCCAATCACCCTCGCCATGCCCGGCAATGTGGACAGGCCGATGTCGCTCGAATGGATCCTCGATGTCGTACATGGGGGGAAGATTGTCCAGCATCAGGCCCTGTACTACCTGATCTCGCCGCGGCCCCGGCTACCCGAACTAAGCGTGCGTGTCGGGCTGCTCGATCCCCTTGGCGAGACTCGCAAGCTCTTCGATGCGTACGGCCTCCGCACGGAACCGGTGGCATCGCTCGCCAAGCCCCCCGCCGGAATCACCGTCCTGGTGATCGGAGCGGGCGCTCTCGGCGCCGGCAAGAAGGGACTGCTGGCCATCGGCCAGGTGGCGCCGGAACGCGAGGCCCTCGCTTCCTTCCTGGCTCGTGGCGGCCGAGTGCTCGTGCTCGAACAGGATGCGTATCCCGAGGGCCTGTTCGACCTCGGCATCACGCGCCAGCGTTCCACGATGGCGTATCCCCTGCGCCCGAATCATCCGGCGCTCCGCGGCCTGGTCCCGCAGGACTTGACGTTCTGGCGCGGCGACCATTTCGTGACCCAGGGCGAGCCGTCCCGTCCCGCCAAGGGGGGCGCCATTCCCATCGTTGTCTCGGGCTCCGCCGCCGGCCTCGACCACGCGCCGCTGCTGGAGGTCCCGGTCGCGCGCGGCTGCCTGATTCTCTCCCAACTCCTGCTCGTGAGGAAGTTCGCCTCCGAGCCGGCCGCGGCCCAGATCCTCGGCAACCTGCTCCGCTATCTCGCCGACTACCGCCCCCGCGAGGGCAAGACGGCCGTCATCGGCGGCTCCGCGGAGTACCACGCCCATCTCCGCAGCCTCGGCCTGCGCTTCGACGCCCTCAAGGTCCCGCCCCGCGAGCCCTCGACGTATTCGCTCCTAATCTGTCGCGGCGGCACGACGGATGCCGTTCCGCCTCGCGAGTTCGTGGAACAGGGCGGCAACGTCCTCCTCCACCGGCTGTCCGCAGAGGCCCTTGACTCGGTTCGCCAGAGGCTGGGCATCGGCCTCATGCTTCAACCCTATTCGGGCCACATCGCGCGGCGGGAACCCGTTCCGCCGTGGTTTGGCGAGCTTCCTCTCCCGGAGGACATGCCGAAGCCCGACGACCCGCTCCTGGGGAGCCTGGCCCGCGAGGACCTCTACTGGCTCGGCGCGCACAAGGGCATCGCGTGGGCACAAACCCAGCGAGCCACGGGCATGGCCGACGGGGTCTTCACCAAGAGCCTCGATGGGCTGAAGCCCGTGACCCACGAGGTCGAGAACTGGGCACTCGAGGGCGGCATCGTCGAGCGGCGCGATGGCAAGGTGATCTTCGCCACCGTCGGCTCGGCCAGCGCCGAGATCGACTTTCCCAAGACCGGCTCCTACGTCTTCGGGCTGCTCGCCAGCGGCAGCCCGTGCCAGGGCGTCTTCCCCATCGCCACGGTTGCCGTGGGGGACAACCCGCTCGGCTCCGCCTCCGTGGACTCGCGCCAGCCTCGCCTCTGTACCGTGTTCGGCGAGGTCCAGAAGGGCCGGCACAAAGTCACCGTCGCCTTCATCAACGACGCGTCCGATCCCGCGAAGGGCGAGGACACGAACCTGATCGTGGACAAGCTCCTCGTTGCCCTCGACGAACGCGACAGAGACGTGAGTTTCTTGACCGGTCCGCCTGCCGTCGCGGTTATCCGGCGCGGCAAGGGTGTCGTGGTTCTCGACCAGGTCAGGTGGGATACCGAGGAGCCCAACGCGCGGAAGGCGGCGCGATACGCCTGCTCGCTGCTGACGGCGCTCGGGGGCGACTTCGAGTCGCGGCCAAGCTGGGCCATTGAGGCCGAAACGATGACGCCGCAGCCGACGATGCCGCACTTCGGCGTCCACGGCTCCTACGTGACGATGGCGTGCAGCGGCTGGATCAAGACGCCCATCGAGGTCGCCGTCGCGGGACGCTACACGATGGAGGTCGTGGCCGGCGGCTCGGCCGCGCAGGGCGTCTATCCCCACATCGAGATCAGCGTTGACGGCACGAAGGCGGGCGAGGTGCAGCTCACGAGCGGCGGCCTGCGGCCCTATCTCGTCGCGATTGAATTGCCCGAGGGCAAGCACGAGCTGTCGCTCCGCTTCACCAACGACCTGAATGTGGGTGGGGAGGATCGGAACCTGACCTTGGACAAGGTGGTGTTTTACAGAGAGTAGGCGGCACATGACCACTCACGACCAGTATCTGGCGCTGGAGCGCCGAGCGAGGGAGATTCGCTTGATGCTCCTCCGCATGATGGGCTCGGGCAAGGCGCACCACTTCGGCGGGTCGCTGTCGTGCGTCGAGATTCTCACCGCCCTCTACTTCTATAAGATGCACTACGCCGCCGGCGAGCCGGGCCACGACGACCGCGACCGGCTGGTGATGAGCAAGGGCCACGCCGTGCCCACGCAATACGCCTGCCTCGCGGCGCTCGGCGTGCTGTCGCCCGATGAGATTCCGTCGCTCAAGGTCCTCGGATCGCGGCTCCAGGGCCACCCCGACGTGCGGAAGACGCCCGGCCTCGAAGCCCCCACAGGGTCGCTCGGGCAGGGGCTGTCGTTCGCCAACGGACTCGCCCTCGCGGCCCGGCTCGACAAGGCGGCGCACCGCGTCTACGTGCTCCTCGGCGACGGCGAGCTGGACGAGGGCCAGGTGTGGGAGGCGGCCATGACCTCCGCCCACTACCACCTCGACAATCTCACGGCCATCGTGGACCGCAACGGCCTTCAGGCCCAGGGCGCGACCGAGGCGATGAAACGCCTCGACTCCATCCCCGCCAAGTGGGCGGCCTTCGGCTGGCACGCCCTCGAGTGCGACGGCCACGACCTGAAGGCCCTCTGCCAGGCCCTCGACGAGGCGGCCTCCACGCGCGGCCGGCCGAGCGTCGTCATCGCCCGGACGGTGAAGGGCAAGGGCGTGTCGTTCCTCGAGGGCCGCTACCAGTACCACAACGCCGCCCTCGCGCCTGACGAGGTGGCCCGCGCCCTGGCCGAACTGGAGGGAGAAGAAGACTAACCACGGATTCCACGGATGAACACGGATAGGAGAGAAGACGAGTTGCCCACGAAACACGCGAATTACGCGAAAGCAGAGAGAACCAGAAGAGCCGAAGAAGGGTTCTTGGGTTGCCACCCAGGAGCTCTGCTTCCCGGCTTCCCATGTCTCATCCGTGTGATCCGTGTAATCCGTGGTGGCTCTCTCTTCCTGCTTCGATAGAGGAGAGCCCTGGTGAGTGCAACCGCGAAGGAAGGCACCCGCGACGCATTCGGCCGGGCGCTGGCGCGCCTGGGCGCGGCCGAGCCGCGCATCGTGGTGCTCGACGCCGACCTCTTTCGCTCGACCCGCACGAGCCTGTTCGCGCAAAAATTCCCCGACCGCTTCTTCGAGATGGGCATTGCCGAGCAAGACATGGTGAGCACGGCCGCGGGTCTGGCGATGGCGGGCAAGATCGCCTTCGCCAACAGCTTCGCCATCTTCATCACGGGGCGGGCCTTCGACCAGGTGCGGCAGCAGGTGGCGTTGCCCGCGCTCAACGTGCGGCTGTGCGGCTCCAGCGCCGGCCTCACGCTGGGCGCCGACGGCGCGACGCATCAGAGCGTGCTCGACGTGGCCCTGATGCGCAGCCTGCCGCAGATGACCGTCGTCGTGCCCTGCGACGGCCCGGAGACCGAGCGCGCGGTCGAGGCGTCGCTCAGCCACCAAGGCCCCATCTACCTGCGCCTCAGCCGCTACGAGACGCCCGCGTGGACGAGTCAAGTGACAGATTTCGCCATCGGCAAGGCGATTTGCCTGCGAGAGGGGCGCGACGTCACGATTGCCGCGACGGGCGTCCTCATGGGCGAGGCCCTCGCGGCGGCCGAGCGGCTCGCCGCCAAGGGCATCTCGGCCGAGGTGCTCGACGTGCACACCATCAAGCCCCTCGACGCCGAGGCCATCCTCGCCTCCGCCGCGAAGACCGGCCGCGTGCTGACCGTCGAGGAGCACAGCATCATCGGCGGCCTGGGCAGCGCCGTGTGCGAGGCCATCGCCGAGCGCGCCGACAGGCGAATCCCCGTCCGCCGCCTCGGCATCCGCGACGCCTTTGGCGAATCGGGCAGCGCCGACGAATTGCTCGAGCTGCACCGCCTCACCGCGCCACACATCACCCGCGAGGCGGAGGCACTGCTGGCCACGCGATAAGGAGAGAACCACTTGAAGGCCCTCGTCTACCACGGCCCGCGCGACCTCCGCGTCGAGGAGCGCCCCGACCCACTGCTTGGCCCCAAGGACGTCCGTCTCGCCGTCAAGGCCTGCGGCATCTGCGGCTCCGAGCTGCACGCCGTGCTCGAGGCCCAGGAACGCCGCAAGCCGGGCATCGTCATGGGCCACGAGTTCGCAGGCGAGGTCATCGAGGTAGGCTCCCAGGTCGCCGCCTGCCGCGTCGGCGACCGCGTGACCGTGCAACCGCTCACCCATTGCGGGGCGTGCGACCTGTGCCGCGGCGGCCGCCCGAACGCCTGCCCGAACCGCACGCTCTACGGCATGACCTGGGGCATGCCCGGCGGCTACGCCGAGCGCGCCGTGGTGACCGAGGACCGCTGCTTCCCAATCGCGGAAGGTGTGGCCTATGAGCTGGCCATCCTCGGCGAGCCGCTGGCCGTGGCGCTTCACGCTCTCGGCCGAGGGCCGGCCTCGCCGGCGCGCTCGGTCGCCGTCGTCGGCGCGGGCACGGTCGGGCTGCTCACCCTCGTCGCGCTCTCGACCCTCAAGCCCGAACAGCTCTTCGCCACCGACAAGGTGGCGTGGAAGCTCGACCTCGCGAAGGCCCTCGGCGCGACCACGCTCCTGGCGGGCAGGGACGACACCCGCGCCGCCGTCCGCGAGGCCACGAAGGGGAGGGGGGTGGACTGGGCGATCGAGGCCGTGGGCGTCGAGGCGACCGTCGCCCTCGCCCTCGACCTCACGCGCCCGGCGGGGCACCTGACCTGCATCGGCAACGCAGAGGCGCGCATCGGCATCAGCCTGCACGCCATCGTGCAGGGCGAGCGGACGCTCATGGGCTCCTACGGCTACACCGACGCCGATTTCCGCAGCGGCCTGGAACTAGTGGCCCAGGGGCGCGTGCCCGCGAGCCTCATCGCCGAGCGCCGCGTGACCCTCGACTCCGCCCCCGCCGACCTCGTCGCTCTCGCCACCGGCGAATGGTCCTGCATCAAAGCTGTGCTTGTGCCCTGAATCCGCCACAGGGGTGCGTGTAATCTCCTACGGTCAAGGGTGCAACGTGAACGCCCGTAGGGCGTGGCGGAGTACAGCCCACGGTGCAGCGAAGCGGAACTGTGGGTTTGCGTCCGAGAAGAAGACCCAGCCCCCGAAGGGGGCGGCGGAGCTCTCCAGCCGCTTGAGGCTCCGCCGCCCCCTTCGGGGGCTGGGCCACGGGAGGTCGTCAACCCACGGCTCCCCGAGCATCGCCGTGGGCTTCATTCCCTCGCCTCCTTCGGAGGCTCAAAACGCGAACGCCTGGCCCGTAGGAGATTACACGCACTCCTCGAACGCACGCCTTGACTCGCCGTCGCCGCGAGGGTATCATTACCGGTGGCCGCAGCCCAAGACTATCGGAGCCAGGCAACGGGCCGGGCCATCCGTCTCGTTCCGGAGGATGACTGCCATGTTCCTCTTTGATCTCCTCAAGACGGCTCAAGCCGCCGGCGTGCTCCTTCGCGCGCATCCGTTGCGCATCATGAGCAGACTCCGATTGCTCAAGCTGCTTTACATTGCGGACAGGGAAAGCCTCCGGGAGACACGAAGGCCCATCACAGGCGACCACGCCATTGCCATGCAGCATGGGCCTGTCTTGAGCGAAACGGGTGACCTCATCAAGGAGGAGCACGTTCGCGCTGCGGAGTGGGGCGAGTACTTTCAGAACGTGGGCTGCGACGTGCAGGTCCGCCAGGACCCGGGCACTGGTCGCCTGAGCAGATATGAGATCGAGAAACTGCAGGAGGTCGTGCGCAGATTCGAGTATCAGGACGACTGGACGGTGGCGGAGACAACCCATCAGTACCCTGAGTGGGAGAGGAACAACCCAGGCGATTCCTCCCGCCCCATTCCCTTCGAGCATATCCTGGAGGCGGTTGGGAGGAAGAAGGATATCCGCGCCATCAAGGAGGAGGCCCGAGCTTTGGCCGCCATGGATGGACTGCTCGGAGCCAAGTGATGGCCTTGCGCGGCGGCGACACCTTCCAGGCCGCGGATCGGAAGCGCGAAGAACATCTCTGGATCATTCTCTCCGATCCGGAGAACTACCCCGAAGCCCCCGTCCTGATAGCGAACCTGACCACTCAGCGGGCCGACAGCGACTCGGCCTGCATGTTGGCCAGGGGCGATCATCCGTTCATCAAGCACGACAGTTGCGTGAACTACCAGGACTCGAGGCTGGCGGAGGCCCAGACCCTCGCGGGAGCGCTGGCCGCGAAGCTGCTCGTGGCGCGCGAGCCCGTATCCGCGGACGTGTTGCAGCGGATCCGGATCGGGGCAACCGTCTCCCGCTTCATCCCGTTGCGTAACCTGCAACTGCTCAAGGACCAGGCCCTTGTCGAGTAATCCCGCTGCCAGCCTGGGCGCGGGACGCAGCGGCCTCCCCACGGCCGACATCCTGGGCGAGGCCCGCCGCCGCCTTGGCCTCCGATACGTGCCTCGGATCAAGCCGCCAAGGGAGGTAGGAACATGAGGGTAGCCACGGGAACGGTCGTCGGCATCACGGGGCTGATGATTGCTTGCCTGTTCGCTCCGTGTGCCAGGGTGCCGCGGCGGGCTCCCTCACCGAAGCCACCTGCCTACGAGACGCTGGCCGTGCTGGGCACGCTCACGCGAAGCATCACGATGCCGCATGCCAGGTACCTGCTGGCGATCCCCGTGGTTGCGGCTGCCTTCTCCGCCGTGCTTCTCCTGTGGCCGACACTTCCGTGCCGGGGGATCGGCGCGCTGAGCCTTGCCTGCTTCGCATTCGCGGCCCTGCCGAACGTGCCGATCCCAAGTGTATGGCCTGGCGGGGTCGGCTTCTGGCATCTGAGGCTGGTTTTCTGGGGCTTCCTCACCGGCCTCGAAACCGAGATCCTCTGGGGATTCTACGCCTACGCGGGCCTCATTGCCGTGCTCGCCCTGGCCTGGCTGTGCTTGGGCATTGCTTCGCTCAAGGCTCGACCGCCCGCACTGGCTGCATGAGGAAGGAACGGGGCATCATGGGGAAACAAGCCGTGGGCGGGCTCCTCGTCCTCGCACTGTGTGCAGGAGGCTGCGGGCCGATGAGGGTGGCAGGCGTGAAGCCGGGGCCGTGCGACCTGTTCGTGGCGACCGAGGGCAACGACGCCTGGTCGGGCACGCTGCCGCGGCCGAACCGGGCGCGGAGCGATGGGCCGTTTGCCACGCTCGGCCGCGCACGCGAAGAACTGCGAAGGCGGAAAGCCACCACGGGACTGTTCGGGGGGGCCACGGTCTATGTCCGCCGGGGCACCCACTTCCTCGAAGAGACTCTCGTTCTCGAGCCGCAGGATTCCGGGACCGAGCGCGGGCCTGTCGCCTACGCTGCCTATCCCGGCGAGAAGCCCATCCTGAGCGGCGGCCGCCGGATCACCGGCTGGCAGAAACCGAGAGAGGGACGCATCTGGACCGTCGAAATCCCCGAGGTGAAGGCGGGGAAGTGGTATTTCCACCAGCTCTTCGTCAATGGCCAACGCCGCACGCGGGCCCGCATCCCCAACGAGGGCTATCTCCTCAACGAAGGCCCCATCGAGCCGCTGACCGACCGCACGAAGGCGCGGCAGGACCCCAACACGAAAATGGGCTTCCGCTTCAAGCCCGGCGACATGAAACGCTGGACGAATCTCGACGACGCGAACGTCATTCAGTTCCACTCCTGGACCGCCTCGGTCCACTGGATCAAGGAGCTGGACGAGGCGAACGGCATCGTGCGTTTCACGGCGCCCGCCAACTGGCCGACGGGCTATTGGACGAAGAACGAGCGCTACTATGTCGAGAACGTGCCCGAGGCGCTCGACGCCCCGGGCGAGTGGTATCTCGACCGGGCCACGGGCGTGCTGAGCTACTGGCCGCTGCCGGGCGAGAACCTGGCGAGGGCCGAGGTCATCGCCCCGAGGCTGCGGCATCTCGTGCGCCTGGAGGGCGAGCCCGAGGCGGGCAAGTTCGTCGAGCACGTGCAGTTCCGCGCCCTGTCGTTCCAGCACGCCGACTGGACGATCAAGGACAAGGGGCCGGCCGACGGCCAGGCGGCGGTGTTCCTCGACGCTGCCGTCACCGCGAAGGGCGCGCGGCATTGCACGATGGACTGCTGCGAGGTCGCCCACGTGGGCGAGTACGCTATCTGGCTGGGAGCCGGCTGCAAGGGCAACCGCATCCACCAGTGCCACCTCCACGACCTCGGCGGCGGGGGCGTGAAGCTCGGCGAGACGGCCAGCCCCAAGGGCGAGGCCGATGCCGCCGAGCGCAACGTGGTGGACAACTGCTTCATCCACGACACCGGCCACGTCTTCCCCGCGGGCATCGGCGTCTGGGTCGGCCGCAGCAGCCACAACCGCGTGAGCCACAACGAGATCTGCGACCTCGATTACACGGGCGTCAGCGTCGGCTGGTCGTGGGGCTACGCCCCCAGCTCGGCCAACCACAACATCGTCGAGTTCAACCACATCCACCACGTCGGCCGCGGCGTGCTCGGCGACATGGGCGGCATCTACACCCTCGGCATCTCGCCGGGCACCGTGCTGCGCGGCAACGTCATCCACGACGTCTACTCGCCCGGCATCGGCGGCGGCACCGGCATCTACCCCGACGAGGGGAGCAGCGAAATCCTCATCGAGAACAACCTCGTCTACCACACCGAGCAGGGCTGCTTCTCCCAGCACTACGGCCGCGAGAACATCGTCCGCAACAACATTTGGGCCTTCAGCCTCCACGGCGAGGTCACGCGCCACCGCCAGGAGGAGCACAGCTCGTTCACCTTCGAGCGCAACATCGTCCTCTCGACCAACGGCCAGCCGCTCTGGGGCAACTGGAGCAACGGCAACTACGTGATGGAGCGGAATCTCTACTGGGACACCTCGACGCCCGACCCCGACTTCGACGGCCTGCCGTTCGAGGACTGGCAGGCCCTCGGCCGCGACAAGGGCTCGCTCATCGCCGACCCGCTCCTCGTTCGTAGTCCCGCCTTCAGGCGGTCGTCGCTTTCCCCTGCCGATTTCGCCCTGAGCTCCGGCTCGCCCGCGGCGAAGATCGGCTTCGTGCCGTTCGACCCGAGCCAGGCCGGCCTCTACGGCGAGCGCGAGTGGGTGAGGCGGCCGAAGTCCGTCGTGCGCAAGCCGTTCACGCCCCCGCCGCCGAAGCCGCGGTATCCCGAAACTATCGAGGATGGCTTCGAGACGACCGCGGTCGGCGAGCGCGCGGCCTGGGCCGTGACCTCGGGCGAGGAGGGCGGCGCCTCGATCCGCGTGACCGCCGAGGTCGCCGCGAGCGGCAAGCGGAGCCTGAAGTTCACCGACGCGGCCGGCCTGAAGTATGACTGGCAACCGCACCTCTACTACACCCCGCGCTACCATCGGGGCGTGGCGAGCCTGAGCTTCGACCTGCGGCTCGAGCCGGGCGCCCTCTTCGTCCACGAGTGGCGCGACGCCTCGCAGCCCTACCTCATTGGCCCCTCGATCGCGATTGTGGGCGGCGTGTCCCCACGCCGCGAATCGCGGGACGGGGACGTCCCGCCCACAATGCAGC
This sequence comes from Planctomycetota bacterium, assembly GCA_035527715.1. Lineage (GTDB taxonomy): Bacteria > Planctomycetota > PUPC01 > DSUN01 > DSUN01 > DSUN01. The sequence continues at coordinate 14,447 of DATKZY010000081.1, forward strand.
TCACGGCCAAGGGCAAGCCGCTCGCGACCGTGCCGTTGGGCAAGTGGATTCGCATCGAGATCGTCGCGGGGCTTGGCAAGCAGGCCACGGGCACGTATGATATGGCCGTGGCCGTTGAGGGCCAGCCGCCGCAGCGGTTCGAGAGGCTCCCCGTCGGCACCCCGGCGTGGAAGAGCCTGCGCTGGCTCGGCTTCATCAGCACGGCGAAGGAGAAGGCGGTGGTCTACCTCGACAACGTGAAGCTCGAACGACAGTGAGCATTCTCAGAGGCAACCCAGAGAGGCGAATCATGGAAAGACGTGAATTCCTGCGGGCAGTGGGCGGCGTGGGGGCTATTGCTCTGGCCGGGGCCGCGCTCGGGGCGGAGAAGGCGCCGCCGCCAACCCCGCCGGCGAAGGACCCCGACGCCGGCCTCACGTGGCACGATATCCGCGACTGGGGCGTCGAGGGCAAGGGCTGGGCCGATACCGAGCGGCCCTTCGGCCGCCTGCCCACGCGGGCCAAGGAGAAGGTCCGACCGGCCGTGTGGAGCCTCAGCCGCAGCTCGGCCGGGATGTGCGTGCGATTCCAGACCGACGCGACCGCGATCTCGGCCCGCTGGACCCTCCTGTCGCCGAACCTGGCGATGGACCACATGCCCGCCACGGGCGTGAGCGGCCTCGACCTCTACGCCCGCGACGACGCCGGCCGCTGGCGCTGGCTCGCCGTCGGGCGGCCGAAGGCGGTCAAGACGCAGGCGCGACTCGTCGGCGGCCTGCCGCCGGGCAAGCGGGCCTACACGCTCTACCTCCCGCTCTACAACGGCGTGGAATCCGTCGAGATCGGCCTCGACCCGAAGGCCGCGGTCGAGCCGCTGCCGCCGCGGGCGACGAAGCCGATGGTCTTCTACGGCACGTCCATCCTCCAGGGCGGCTGCGCGTCGCGGCCCGGAATGGTCCACACGGCCATCCTCGGCCGCCGCCTGGACCGCGCCGCCATCAACCTCGGCTTCTCGGGCAACGGCACGATGGACCCCGAGATCGCCGACCTGATGGCCGAGCTCGACGCGTGCGTCTACGTAGTGGACTGCCTGCCGAACATGGCGGCTGCCGCCGTGGCCGAGCGCACCGGGCCGCTCGTGCGGACGCTGCGCGGCAAGCACGCCAAGACGCCCATCGTGCTGGTCGAGGACCGCACGTACGCCAGCGCCTGGCTCCTGCCCTCGCAGCGCAGCCGCAACGAGACCAGCCGCACGGCGCTGCGGAAGGCATTCGACGCCCTCGTGGCCGCGGGCGTCGAGGGGCTGCACCTCGTGCAGGGCGAGCGGCTCCTCGGCGACGACGCCGAGGCGACCGTGGACGGCTCGCACCCGACCGACCTCGGCTTCGTCCGCATGGCCGACGCCCTCGAACCGGTCCTCAAGCCGCTGGTGTGATCTAGAGGCTGGCCCGCGATGGCCCGAATCGTAGCACACGCGCTCGCACTGGCCCTGGCGGCCCCGTGCCTCGCTGCGTCGAAGGCGCCGCCCCCCAACTTCCGGGCGCTCCGCTCGGCCATCGAGGACCTCGCGGCGACGTTCGGCCCCAAGTACCCGAACGCCAGGGAGTACCTCGCGCGCCTCGACGGGATCGAGCGGACGGGCAAGGGCGACTTCATCGCCCTCCAGCGCGAGGCGCTCCTCGCCAACCCGCTGCTCGATGGCCTCCAACTGCTCGTCGTGAAACGCCGCTGCAAGCCCAACGACCCCGGCTTCCCCACCAACCACGAGTGCAATGCCTCGCTCAAGCGCACGGGCTGGGACAACGAGATCGCCATCCTCTCCGCCGTCCGCCCCGATGCGGCGTTGCGCACGCTCCATCGCCCGAGCGACGGCGGCTACGTGGGCGAGGTGGACCTGCACTGGGACGCCGATCGCCTGCTCTTCGCCAGGTCGGACAAAGTGAACTGGAAGATCTGGGAGGTTCGCACCGACGGCTCCGGCCTGCGCCAGGTCTCGCGCGCGCCCGACGACGTGGATTGCTTCGACCCCTGCTACCTGCCGAACGGCCAGATCGTCTTCGGCTCCACCGCCTCGTTCCAGGCGGTGCCCTGCTGGCACGGCCAGAAGCGCGCGAGCAACCTCTACGTGATGAACGCCGATGGCGGCGGCATGCGCCAGCTCTGCTTCGACCAGGACCACGACTTCCACCCCTGCGTGCTGCCCGACGGCCAGGTGGTCTACCATCGCTGGGACTACACGGGCATCAGCCACATTTTCCTGCGCCAGCTCATGGTGATGAACCCCGACGGCAGCGGCCAGCGGGCCATCTACGGCAGCAACTCGTGGTTCCCCAACTCCCTCTATTTCCCGCGCCCGCTGCCCGGGCGGCCGGGGCGCCTGGTGTGCATCCTCTCGGGCTACCACGGCGTGCATCGCATGGGCCAGCTCGTCGTGGTGGACACGGCGGTCGGCTCCTACGAGGCCGACGGCCTCGTGCAGCGCCTCTCGGGCCGCGGCGAGCCGATCCGCCGCATCGTCCGCGACAACCTGGTGGACGACGACTGGCCGAAGTTCCTCCACCCCTATCCGCTGAGCGACAAGCATTTCCTCGTGTCGTGCTGGATGGGTGGGGCGTCGCAGTGGGGCATCTACCTGGCCGACGCCTTCGACAACCTGGTGCTCGTGCGCGCGGAGCCGGGCTGCGCGCTCCTCGAGCCCGTGCCGCTGGCGAAGCAGCCGAAGCCGCCCGTCGTCGCCGAGCGGTTTGACCCCTCGCAGAAGGACGGCGTGGTCTACCTGCACGACGTCTACGCCGGCCCCGGCCTGGCGGGCGTGCCGCGCGGCACGATCAAGAGCCTGCGCGTGCTCTCGTATCACTTCGGCTATCCCGACCTGGCGGGTCCCGACCTCATCGGCCAGGGCGGGCCGTGGGAGGTGATGCGCATCGAGGGCACCGTGCCGCTCGACGCCGACGGCTCGGCGGCCTTCCGCGCCCCGGCCAACACCCCGCTCGCCGTCCAGGCCCTCGACGCCGAGGGCAAGGCCGTGCAGCTCATGCGAAGCTGGTTCACCCTGATGCCGGGCGAGGAGATGTCGTGCATCGGCTGCCACGAGCGGGTGGCCGACGCCTTGCCGCCCGGCGTGGTGCTGGCGGCGAAGCGGCCGCCCGACGCCATCCGCCCCTGGCACGACCCGCCGCGCGGCTTCTCCTTCGAGCGCGAGGTGCAGCCCGTCCTCGACGCCCATTGCGTCCGCTGCCACGATGGCAGCGCCAAGGCGCGGCCCGACCTCCGCCCCCTCCGCGACCGCAAGGACTACCAGGGCAAGCGCATCAGCGGCCTCGGCACCAACCGGATGCACCCGACGATGAAGGCCGCGACCCAGGGCCTCATCCGCTACACCCCTGCCTACGACGCGTTGCTGCCCTACGTCCGCCGCGTGAGCATCGAGGACGACGTGAGCCTGCTCGTGCCCGGCGAATACCACGCCGACACGAGCGAGCTGGTGCAACTGCTCCGCAAGGGCCACCAGGGCGTGGCCCTCGACCCCGAGGCCTGGGACCGCCTCGTGACCTGGATTGACCTCAACGCCCCCTGCCACGGCACGTGGGGCGAGGTGCACCCGTTCCCCACGAATTCACACCAGCGCCGCATGGAACTCCGCCGGCTCTACGGCGGCCCGACCGACGACCCCGAGGCCATTCCGGAAGCTGCAAGCTACAAGCCGCAAGCTTCAAGCTCCGTACCCGAACACCGAACACCGAACACCCAACACCCGGCCCTTCTGGGCTGGCCCTTTGACGCAGCAGAGGCCAAGCGCCGCCAGGCCGCCCTTGGGCCTGTCGAGAAGACAGTTGACCTCGGCGATGGCGTGACGCTCACGCTCGTGCGCGTGCCCGCGGGCGAATTCGTCATGGGCGATGCAGACGAGCCGCCCGTGGCCCGCGTGAAGATCGAGAAGCCGTTCTGGATGGGGAAGCTCGAGGTCACCAACGAGCAGTTCCGCCGCTTCGACGCGGCCTTCGACTGCGGCTACGACGTGAAACTCCACGCCCGCAGCGACGACCAGGGCCTCCCCCTCAACGGCCCGAAGCAGCCCGCCGTCCGCGTGTCGTGGGACCAGGCGATGGCCTTCTGCCGCTGGCTCTCGAAGGAGACGGGCCGCACCTTCACCCTCCCCACCGGGGCGCAATGGGAATGGGCCTGCCGCGCGGGAACGGCCACGCCGCTCGGCTACGGCGGACTCGACGCCGATTTCTCGCGCTGGGCCAACGTGGGCGACAGGGCCTATGCCGCCGTGAAGAACAACACCGGCGGCCTCGAGCACCTCGACCCCGCGGGCCGCGCGCTCTGCGACACCCGCTTCGACGACCGCGCCGCCGTCACCGCGCCCGTCGGCAGCTACCAGCCCAACGCCTGGGGCCTCCACGACCTGCACGGCAACGCGGCGGAATGGACCCTCTCGGTTGAGCAGCCGGGGGGCGCGCGGCGAGTGGTTCGTGGCGGCTCGTTCTATGATCGCCCCGCCCGCTGCCGCTCCGCCTTCCGCCTCGCCTATCCCGCCTGGCAGCGGGTCTTCAACGTCGGCTTCCGCATCGCCTGCACCGACTGAGAGGGGAACGCCCCCGGCGCGGGTCCGTCAGTCCTGCCCCGCCGCCCAGGCCCGAATGGCCGCCATCGGGCAGGTGGCCACGGCCATCACCGTGTCGGCCCCGCCGTAGTAGAGGAAGAAGGTGTCGCCCTTGACGACGTGGCCGCAGGAGAAGACGGCGTTCCCCACGTCGCCGTGCAGCTCGTAGTCGGCCTCGGGCTCGAGGATGGGTTCGAGGTGCTGCCGCAGAATCCGCCGCGGGTCCTCCGCGTCGAGCAGCATCAGGCTCTGGCGATACACGCTGCTCGCACCCACGCCGTGGTAGACGACGAGCCAGCCCTCGGGGATGCGGACGGGCGGCCCCGAGAGGCCGATCTTCTGGTGCTCCCAGGTGCCCGGCCGCGGCGTGGCGAGGACCTCGAACTCGCCCCAGTGATACAGGTCGTCGCTCCAGGCGAGCCACATGCTGGGCGGCTCGCGGTGGATGAGGCAGTAGCGGCCCCCGATCTTCGCGGGGAAGATGGCCGAGTCCTTGTTGTGAAGCTGCGGCAGGATGATGCCGTAGCGCCGCCAGTGGAGCAGGTCGTCGGATTCGGCCATGGCCACGCGCGGGTGCCGCCCGTCGTAGGCGGTGTAGAGCATGCGGTACGTGCCCTCGACGAGCGTGATGCGCGGGTCCTCGACCCCGCGGGTCTCGCTGGGGTCCTGGCCCTGGTAGACCCACCCAGGCACCCGGGTGAAGTGGAAGCCGTCGTCGCTCGTGGCCAGGCCGATGCTGGAGACATAGGGCTGGCCGGGCGGCCGGTCGCAGGCGCGGTAGAAGAGGTAGACCTTGCCCTCCTTGAGCACGGCGGCGGCGTTGAACACCGAGTGCGCCTCCCACGGGTTCCGCGGCTCGGCCTCGAGGATGGGATTGCCGGGGTAGCGCGTGAGCCGGACCATCGCACCATTCTCCTTCCTGCGGGAAGAGGGCGGCGTGAGTGGGCGGAGTATAGCGCCGAGCGGCGCCGCGCACAAGACGAGGCCCGGGTGCGTGTAATCTCCTTCGGTCGGAAAAGCCAGTTGCGCGATACTATCGCGGGCACCCCCAATCCCGCAACTGACCCAACGCCCGCAGGGCGTGGCGGAGTAAAGCCCACGGCGATGCTTTGGGAGCCGTGGGTAAGGGAGCACCCAGGGCTCAGCCCCCGAAGCGGGGCGGCGGAAGCCCTTTGGCCATCCCATCGTTCC
>DATKZY010000082.1:0-117040 GCA_035527715.1 Planctomycetota bacterium
GCCGTCCGCCGCCATCACCACCTTCCCCCCGAGCACCACGGTCTTGCCGCGCACCTTGCCCTGGAGGTTGCTGATGGTCGTGTTGCCGTCGTGGTCGAAGACGACCTTGCCCCGCGTCACGTCGGTCACGGGGATGGGGAGCTTGTAGTAGCAGAACGAGCCGTCCGATGGCTCGATGGTCACCCGCTGCGCGGGCTGGTCCGGCTGGGCGGGGTTGCCGGTGAGTTGGTATTCGACCGCGGCCTCGCCCGCGGGGCGGATTTCGTCCCATATCTTCTGCCAGGCCTCAGGGACCGCTTTGCGCACCTCTTCGTTCAAGCTCAGCCCCGTGGCCCGCAGGGTGAGGCGCAGGGTGCCCATGCCGCCCGACGCGCACTGGCCCACGAGGGCCTCGAGCGGGGCGTTGCCCACCCGTCCCTTCATCCCCGTGAACGTGGTCCGCCCCGTCTCATCCACGGTGAAGCGGCCCATCAGGTTGGTGACGCGCACGGGGAAGATCCTGTGCTGGACCGAGCAGTCCTGGAGGCAGGCCACTTCGCTGGAGTGGCGGGAAACCCCCGTGGCCGGGTCGGTGACCATTCGCCAGGTGAAGCTCACCTTGCCGCGGGGGTCGAGGTCGCCGTAGACGGCGGCCCACTCCTTGGGCAAGTAGGGCTTCACCGCGGGACCCAGCTCGACCTCGGGCGCGACGACCGTGAGGTCGAGCACCGGCCCCTTGTCGCCGGGGCGCACGGTGCCGAGGAACTGGACGGGGATGGTGCCGAGGCGCCCGCGCAGGTCGCGGAACGACACGGTGCCCGCCTCGTCCACCAGGATGTCGCCGCGCACGTCCGTGACCTTGTGCGGGAAGCTCTGGTGCTGGAACGCCGCGCCCTCCGGGCGGATGACGAAGCGGTACTGGTACTCCTTGGCGTCGCCCTTGGGGCTGGTGACGCTGCACTGGACGGCCGCGGTGCCCTCGGGGCGCAGCATCTCGAAGGTCTTCTTCCACGCGGGCGTGAGGGCCTGGTAGAGCGTGTCGTCGAACGGCACATCGGATGCCTCGATCGTGAGGTCGGGCACCCCGGCGTCGGTGATCTGGCCATGGACGTGCACGCGGGCGTGGCCGTGGCGGCCACGGAGCGACTCGATGTAGGACACGCCGTGCTCCCATCGGACGGAGCCGGCGACCTCGGCGAGGGGATAGGGGAAGGGCTTGTACGTGGCCCGCACGTCGCGCACCTCGCTGCGAATGGTGGCCTCGAAGCGCTTGTCGGCGCGCCAGTAGGTGGACTGGTGGTCTATGTTGATGATGCCGCTCTCGATGCCGCAGCGGTCCCAAAGCCCCTTGAGATTCGGCGCGGAGGCCCTGGCGTTCGGCGGGGCCGCCTCGTAGACTTCGCGGTCGAGCGGCCGCCCGCGCCCGGTGAGGTGCATCTCGACCTTCTCGCGGGTCGTCTGGCCCGAGAGGGTGAGGGAGGCCGGCCCGGCGCGCCCGGTGAGGTTCTGGTAGTAGATGTTGGTGCCGTCGAACGTGATGCGGCCGCGGATGTCGGTGCAGCGGACGGGGAAGCGCTCCCAGGCGGCGGAGCAGTCGCGCAGGTCTACCGCCGCTCGGAGGGCGACGGAGCCGCCCTCCGCCCAGCTCAGGTCGGCCTCCACCGACAGGTCCACCAGGCCCGCCAGGTCATAGGCGTCGAGCGCCTTGGCGTAGTTGCGGTACTGCTCGGGGACGGATTCGCGCAGGCGCGTGTCAATGGCGATGCCGCGGGCCGAGGCCCTGGCGTCGAGGCGGCGGGCGCCGAGGTCGAGCGTGCCCTCGAGCTCGCAACGCCCCCAGAACGCCGACTTGGCCTCGCCCTCGAAGTTGTAGCCGCGGCTGAGGCGGCGCTCCTCGGTGAGTTCGATGCGGATGTCGCGCAGCTCGCGCTCTGGGCTCCCCTCGAAGAGGAGGTTCTTGCCCAGGACGACGCGACCGCCGCGGATGACGATCCGCCCGAGCAGCGGGCCGGGCTCCTCGGCCGGGGGGCGTCTCATCGCGGCGAGGTCGCTGGGGGCCAGGTGCACCTCGGGCTCCTCGAGGAGCAGTTCCTCGACTGCCACCCTGCCGCGGAGGAGCGCGAGCAGACCGAGGTCCACCGACAGCGCCTTGGTGCGGAACATTTCCCCCCCGCCCTGCTCGGCCGGGCGGCAGATGCACAGGTCCTTCAGGCGGAAGCCGGCGGGGAACTCGTAGGCGGCCTCGCCGAGCTGGACGTCGCCCTGGAACTGCTGCTGGAGGAGGAGCCGCGTGCGTGCCCGGAACTGCTCCGGGGACAGAAGAAAACGGGCGATGAGCACAGCGTGGAAGACGACGCAGGCCAGCAGGGCGAGCGCCACCAGCCACCGCCGCCCCACCCGGTATCTCTGGTACTTGCGGATCATCCGCGCCTCTTGAACCTGTGCTTCAGGAGAATCCAGACGGCCTCAATGCCATCGGTCCACCGAATCTTCTTGCCCTCCTGCTTGGAGCGCGGGGCGTAGTGGATGGGCACCTCGACAATGCGCTCGCCGCGCCGGCACACCAGCGCGGTGACCTCGGGGCAGAAGCCGAACCCGTCCTCGCGCAGCGGCAGGCTCTTCAGCAGCTCGGTCTCGAACAGCTTGTAACAGGTCGGCTCGTCCGTGATCCGCTGCCCGTAGAGCAGGCTTGCCACGAGGCTCACCAGGCGCCCGCCCCAGTAGTAGCGGCGATACGAGTAGGGCTGGCGCGCCAGGATACGCGAGCCGTAGACCACGCGCGCGCCGCGCTCCCTGGCCACGGCGAGCAGCCGCTCGAAGTCGCAGGGATCGTACTCGAGGTCGGCATCCTGGATGATGGTGTAGGCGCCGCGCGCCCGCCCCACCCCCGTGCGGATGGCGGCCCCCTTGCCGCGGTTCACTTCGTGGAAGGCCAGCTCGACCTCGGGATGGGCCTGGGCAAAACGCTCGAGCGCGGCCCGCGAGCCGTCCTTCGAGCCGTCATCCACCACCACCACCTGCTTCGTCACCGGCACCGCCAGCACCCGCTCGAGGAGACACGTCACCGTCGCCTCCTCGTTGTACACCGGCACGATCACCGTCAGTTCTGGTTCGGCCACTTCGTGCCCAGCCCCAAATCGTGGTGACTCCGTGGGCAGCAACGACGACCAGCAGCGGCATCAGGGCCTCGCGGTATCGAACGGACCCGACGAAGACCATATGCACCACGCAATAATACACCACCGGCAGGAGAAGAATCAAGGCCACCTCGGCGCGACGCCCCGGGCGAGCCAGCCCCACCGCGGCCAGCAGCATCACGAGCGCGTAGGGAATCCCGACCACGGCGCAGGCCAGAGCGCCCCGGAACTGCTCCAGGTTGGGCACGAGGTTCCAGAAGCGCCCCAGCTTGGCCCCCGCCAGCGCGAGCGCGCGGCCGGGGTTCTCCCGCGCGTACTCGAACGCCATCCGCCGCCAGTGCTGGTCGCGCTCGTACTCGCTCAGCCCAGCAGTCCCCTCGTCCCAGTTGATCCGGTCCATCATCGGCCCCCCGTCGGCCTTGGGGTTCAGGCCCTCGTAGAGCGACGGCCCGACGCGCAGGGTCGTGAGCACCAGGTGGCCGCCGCTGACGCGCCAGTTCCGCGCCACCCAGGGCGCCATGGCGAAGGCGAAGGCTCCGACCATGGCGAGCGCGCACAGCACGGCCCGCCGGTCCAGCCGCCGGGTCGCCCCCCACGCCACGGCCACCAGGAACGCCACGCCCAGGAACGAGCCGCGCGTGAGCGTGGCAAGCCCGAACGCCAGGCCCGCCAAGGCCGACAACTTGAGGTCCGCCTCCCGCCAGGCCCGCACCAGGAGCCACGCGCCGGCCACGAGGAACACCGTGAACAGGGTTTCGGAGAGTGTGAGCAGCGCCTGCACGACGAAGAAGGGGTAGACGGCGGCCACGGTCGCCGCCACCGCGCCCTCGCGCGGCCCGTAGAGTTCGCGCGCCAGCAGGAACACCAGGGCGATCACCGCCGTGCCCAGGATGGCGTCGGCCACCCGCACCGCGACCAGCCGCTCGCCGAACAGCACCTGGACGCCGGCGACGAAGACGGGATACGCGGGCATCCTGCCGATCTGGCTCGCCCGGTCGAGGCCCAGGCCGTCGCCCTGGCGCACGTTGCTCGCGATGCGCAGGTACTCCAGCGAGTCGGGGAAAAGGGGCTGGTACACCCATCGCGAGATCGGCCAGCCGGACACGGTGAGCGAGCCGGCCACGTGCGGGAGCGCGACGACGCCGAGGCGCGCCGCCAGCCCCACGACGAGGCACAACCCCAGCCACACCCACGCTCGCCGCCCGTCCGGTCGCGCCGTGCCAGCTTGTTCGCTCATGCTACCCCCTCCGTGCCACCCACGAGAGGAACGACTGAGGTCCCGCGACTGCGGAGTCAGACACCGGCAGTCAGAGGGCCTGCGCCCGGCTCACCGCGGCGGCCCTCGCTTCCCAACGGTCTTCGGCCTCGGGCCGCCGCAGATAGATCGGCCCGATGGCGTGGAGCTCCTGCCGCTCGCCTGCATCGTAGCGCGCGGCGGCCAGCCGCGCCACCACGGCAGCGCGCGGGCGCCAGGCATCCCTCTCTGCCCAGGTCACTCCCGGGCGTGCCAGCGCCGCGCCGTGACGCTCCACCGCGTCGCCCAGCACCAGGCAGGGCGTCGGCAACTCGAGCCTGTCGGCCCGAACGACGCGATAAGCCGTCTGCCGCTCGAGGCGCCCGCCCTGCCGCGCGTAGAGGCAGGCATACACCTCGCCGCGCTTCGCGTCCAGCACAGTGGCCACGTGGGCGGTGTCGCCCGGCGCGTTCTCCGCAAGAACGTCCAAGCTGGGCACGCCCAGCAGGGGCCTGGCGAGCACGTAGGCCGCCGTCCGCGCCGTGGCCAGCCCGATCCGCAGGCCCGTGTACGAGCCGGGCCCCTGGCTCACGGCCAACAGGTCCACGGCGGCGGGGCCGATGCCCGCATCGGCGTGGAGGCGGCGCAACTCCACGAACAACAGCGAGCCGTGGTTCAGGCTCTGCGCCAGCGTCCGTTCGCCCAGCGGGCGCCCGTCGCGCCACAGCGCCACGCTTCCCAGCCGGCTCGATGTCTCGATCGCGAGAACGATCATCCCGAAGCAAACGTCCTACTGCGGGCCGGGGCCCGAGGAATTCTTGGGGAGCTCGGGAGGGGGCGCTGGGGCCTCAGGGCGCTCGTGCCCGGACTCGGGCGGCAGGATGTGCTCGACCGTGATGTTGATCGCGCGCACCTTGTAGCCGGTGGTGGCCTCGACCAGGGCCTTCACGCGCCGGCGCACCTCGTCCACCATCTCGGGAATCCGGGCGTCGTAGCGGGCCGAGAGGTGGAGGGAGAAGGCGACCTCGCCCTCGGCGCGCTCGACCTGCACGGCCTCGGCGCCCGAGCGGCGGCGAAAGAAGCCCGACGAGCGCCCCACGCTCGCCACCCCGGCCACGTCGCTCGCCGCCTTCAGCGCCAGGTCGCGGAACACCTGGTCCGCCACCTCGAGCGTCCCCAACTCCTGCTGCATCGTTGCCGACGCCGCCTGCGGTGCCTCATCGGGCATGGCACACCCCTGGGTCCCTCACGACCCCTTGTCGAACACCACGTGGTCCACGAGCACGTTCACCGCGCGCACGGCATAGCCGGTCTTGGCGGTCACGGCCGCGGCGACCCGCCGGCGCACCTCGTTGGCCGCCTCGGGGATGCGCACCCCTTCGCGCACCCCGAGGGTGAGGAGAAACGCGACCTCGTTGGCCGACGCCTCGACGAGGACGCCCTTGAGCTTCTTGCGGCGCAGGACCCCCTGCACAAAACCCTCCCGCAGCGGCACGATGCCTGGCGTGCCCATCGCCTCCAGGTACGCGATCTCGGCGAGCACCGTATCGCAGATGACCAGCGCGCCGTCGTGGGCGGGGGCCATCGCCACGGCGTCGCGGTCTCGCTTCGTTGCCATCGAGGGCCTCTCCTTGGATCACCCCGCGGCCGCCAGCAGCCCGCGGCTCTGGCTCGTGCGCGCCCCATTATAGGTGGCCCGCCGCCGCCGCGCAAGCCGGGTGCGAGCCGGAATTACAGGTGCAACCACCCCCACGGGCGCGGGAAGGACACCCGCTGTCTCTTGTGCGAAGCACCCGTAGGGCCGTTCCGGCAAAAGACAGCGGGTGTCTTTTCCGCTTGCCTGTCTGCGGCGAGAACGTTCCACCCGCGATGCCGGCCCGCACTCGCGCAAGCCTGTCGCGTTGACTCCCCGTGGCGCAGCGGCTATAATCCGCTTCAGGGGACGCCCCGTCCCCCCACGTGCGGATCCCTGACACAAAGGAGGCGTCGCATGAAGCCGTTCGCCGCTGCTGCCGTTGCCGGTGCCGTTGTCGTGGGCGCCCTCGTCGTCCCGGCCGTCCTCTCTAACGCGCAGGAGGCCCGGCAACAGGCGCAGTCCACCCTCGTCGCCACGATCGATCTGAGCCCGATCCAGACGGAGCTGGCGGCCCTGCGCGCCGAGATGGCCGCGCTCCGCCAGGCCGTGACCGACCCCAAGGGCCTCCGCGAGGAGGTCGCGCAGACGGCTGCCGCGACCAAGGCCCTCGACGCGCGGCTCGCCGAGCTGGCCGACCTGATCGGCAAGCGGTTCGACAGCCTTCGGCCCGCCCTGGCGGCGCTCGACCCCAGCACGGTCTGGGAGTACCAGTGCCTGCGCTCCCGCAGCGAGACCGTGGCCAACCGCCTCGCCCGTGAGGGCTGGCAACTGGTCACCGCGTCCAACGACTGGCTGTACTTCCGCCGCCCCCTCGTGGCCGGGCGGAGGACCGAGAGGCCACCCGAGGGCGAGAAGGAAGAGTAGCCGCACAGCGGAGGCGAGTGCGATGAGCGAGATCATCGAGGTCCGACGCCACAGCCTGCGCGGCGAGGGCGATGCACTGTCGCCCGAGGGCATCGAGCTGGCCCGCCGCGTCGCCCCCTCCCTGACCGGCGGCTTCCACGCCGCCTGCTCCAGCCCCAAGCAGCGCTGCATCGAGACCCTCAAGCTCTTCGGCGTGACCGAGTACAAGATCGTCCCCGAGTTTGGCCTTCTGCCGCGCGACCTGGCCAGCCACGACCACCACGTCGAGGCCCTCCGCAGCCGCACCGGCTGCTCCACGCTCCAGGCCTACATGGCGATCCCGGCGACCCACCTCATCCTCGAGCAGTTCGGGCAGGAGTTCTTCGACAAGCTGTGCCAGTTCGCGGCCGAGTTGCCGTGGGGCAAGAACGCCCTGGTGGTCTCCCACGGCGGCAGCATCGAGCCTGCCATTCTCGCCGCGATGCCGGAGTGGACGCTCGATGACGTCGGCGGCGAGCTCAAGGAGTGCGAGGGCGCCCTCTTCCACTTCCACGGCGGCATCTTCAGACGCGTCGAGCTGCGCCGACTGTAGGGCATTGCCGGCTGCCGCCTGCACACAGGACAGGGCGCGGGGAAGCCGGGCAATCCAGAATGGAAGACCGAAAATCGAAAATGACGAGCTGGCCTCCTTCATCGCCCTCCACTCGGTAGAGGGCATGGGGGCAGTGTGCCTCGGCCGTCTCCTGGCGCGTTTCGGCTCGGCCCAAGCCGTGCTCGCGGCCACAGCCGACGAGTTGGCATCGGTGCCCAAGGTGCCGCACCTGATCCAGGAGGGCATCGGCCGAGCCGCGCAGGAGATCGAGCGGCACCGGGGGGTCGCCCAACGCCTGCTGGCGGAGGGCGCGGGGGCCCTCCGCCGCGGGGACGCGGGGTATCCCGAGCGGCTGCACGTGCTCGCCAGCCCTCCCCCACTGTTCTACGTGCGTGGCCGCCTGCCGCGCGAGAGCCGCCGCACGTTCGGCATCGTGGGCACCACCGAGCCGTCGGAGCACGGGGCCGAGGTGGCTTCGGCCATCGCCCGGCACCTGGCCGAGCGCGGCTGGGTGATCGTGTCGGGCCACGCGCAAGGCGTTGATGCGGCGGCTCACCGCGCGGCCCTCGGCGCCCGCCGGCCCACCGTGCTGGTGCTGCCCACGGGCATCCTCCAGTTCCGCCCACGGTCCGGCTATCCGCCGCCCGAGGGCCTCTGGCGTCTCGCCGCCGCGGTGTCCGAGTGCCATCCCGAGGCGGCGTGGACCACGCCGGCCGCGCTCGCGCGCAACCGCCTCATCGCGGCGCTCAGCGATACCGTGCTCGTGGTCGAGGCCCGCGAGCGCGGCGGTGCGCTCAGCACCATCCGCCACGCCATCGCGCTCGGTCGCAGGGCATTTGCCGTCCGCTTCCGCACCCCGGCGCTCAGCGCGACGGGCAATGCGGCGGCCGAGGCGGCGGGTGCGCTCCCCGTCGGCTCCGTGCGCCAGCTCGACGCCCTCCTCGCCCGCGGCTCGCCCGGCCGCGGCCAGCAGGGCCTCCCCTGGTAGAGCGGCGCCGCTTGAGCGCGAACCCCCGATCGCTATAATGGAGCTTGGGAGGCCGCGCGGGTTCCCTGATCACCAGGAGTAGACGGCATGAGGCAGACGGGTTGGATTGCGGCAGGGACGTTGTTGCTCGCGTTGGTGCAGGGCTGTGTGGTGCCTGCGGCGAAGCCGGCCGAGGGCGACCGCCTCCTCGACTTCGCCCTCTACACGCTCGACGGGCAGAAGACGAGTCTCGCCGCGGTAACCCGGGGCAAGGTGGCCGTCGTCAAGTTCGGGGCCTCCTGGTGCCCCTACTGCACCAAGCAGATCCCCCACCTCAACCAGCTCGCCGCGAAGTACCCTAAGGACCTCGTGGCCGTCGTGGACATTGACCTCCAGGAGGACCTCAAGACGGTGCAGGCGTATGCGAAGAAGAGCCAGGTGGCCTACACGATGCTCCTGGACCCGCGCGGCACGGGGGCGGCCATCTACAACATCAGCAGCATCCCCGTCACCCTCATCGCGGGGCCGGACGGCACGATCGCCTATCGCGGGGAGTACACGACGTTCCGGGCCATGGACGGGGTGGTCGCGCGGCTCGTCGAGAAGCTCCAGGCGGCGAGCAAGAAGTGAGGCCGGTCAACCTGCGTTGGTGATGCCGACGAGGCGCTCGAGGGCCTTGGCGGCGGCGCCCGAATCGAGGGCCGCGGCGGCGAGGCGGCAGCCGTCGGCCAGGCCGCTCGCCTTCCCCCCTGCCAGCAACGCGGCGGCGGCGTTGAGGACCACGATGTCGCGGTGCGGGCCGGTCCCGCCGGCCAGCACGGCGCGGATGGCCGCGGCGCTCTCGGCGGGGCTGGCCACCTTCAAGTCATCGAGCCGCGCCCGCGGCAGGCCCACCTGCTCGGGGGTGACCGTGTAAGTCCGCGTCGTTCCCTCGGCCATCTCGCAAACGCGGCTGGCCGCGGTCGTCGTCAGCTCGTCGAGGCCATCGTCGCCGTGGACGACGAGGCACCGGACGCTGCCGAGGTTGGCCAGGACGGCGGCCATCGTTTCGAGGAGCGCGGCGTCGTAGACGCCGAGAAGCTGGCACTGTGCCCCGGCCGGATTGGTCAGCGGCCCCAGGATATTGAAGACGGTGCGGATGCCCATCTCGCGGCGCGGGCCGATGGCGTGCTTCATCGCGCCGTGGAGCGCGGGGGCGAAGAGGAAGCCGATGCCCGCCTCGCGGAGCGAGCGCTCGACGAGGGGCACGGGCGCGTCAATCCTCACGCCCAGCTCGCGGAGCACGTCGGCGCTCCCGCTGGCGCTCGACACCGAGCGGTTCCCGTGCTTGGCGACGCAGCAGCCGGCCCCCGCGGCCACGAGGGCCGCGGCGGTGGAGATGTTGAACGTGCCGCTGGCGTCGCCCCCCGTGCCGCAGGTGTCGAGCACCACGGCGGCGGGGGCCTCGATGCGGGTGGCCTTGGCGCGCATCGCGCGGGCGCAGCCGGTGATCTCCTCGACCGTTTCGCCCTTCATGCGGAGCGCGACGGCGAACGCGGCGATCTGCGCATCCGTCGCCCCACCCGACATGATCTCGTTCATCGCCTCCTCCGCCTCGGCAGCGGTGAGCGAGGCACGGGATACCAGCTTCCCAATGGCTTCCTTGATCATGGCTTCTTCCTGTCCTGGTCACGCGTCACGCGTCACGCGTCACGGCTTGAAGATCTCGGCCCCCTGCTCCGCCTCCACCACGTAGATGTGGGGGTCCACATTCGTCCGCTCGCGGTAGCCCTTGCGGACGCGCTCGCACAGCTCCTCGACGCGCTCGGCGGCGACAAGGGTCACCGTGCAGCCCCCGAACCCGCCGCCCGTCATCCGCGAGCCGAACACCCCCTTGCAGTCGCGGGCCAGCCCGACCAGCAGGTTCAGCTCGGGCGATGTCACCTCGTAATCCGCGTCCAGGCTGTCGTGCGAGGCATCCATCAGGATGCCGAGGCGGAGCGGGTCGTCCTCGAGCATCGCCTGGCGAGCGGCCACGACGCGATGGTTCTCGGTGATCACGTGCCGCGCCCGCTCGCGCATCGGCGACGGGACGCGGTGCTGATAGGTCTTGAACTGCTGGATGGACACGTCGCGGAGGCTCTGGACGCCCACGAGGAACTCGGCGAGGACGTGCGCCGCCTCCTCGCACTGGGCGCGGCGTTTGTTGTATTCGGACGACGCCAGCTCGTGTTTCACCCGCGTGTCGCACACGACGAAGCGGGCGCCAGGGAACGCGCAGGGCACCAGCTCGTGCCGCAGGTCGCGGCAGTCAATGTACACCGCCTTCCCGCGCTCGGCGTGGAGCGAGACGAACTGGTCCATGATCCCGCACCGCACGCCGCAGAAGCGGTGCTCGGTCTGCTGGCACATCAGAGCCAGCTCGCGGCGGTCCACCTCGACGCCCGCCGCATGCGCGTAGGCCAGGCCGAAGGCGACCGTGAGCGCGGCCGACGACGCCAGCCCGCCCCCCGTCGGCACTGTGCCGTGGAACACCACGTCGAGCCCGGGCACCGCGACGCCCTTCTCGCCCAGGATGCGCGCGATGCCCATAGGATAGACCATCCAGGGATGCGCGGGGTCGGCCTTGGGGTCCACCAGCGCGAAGCTCGCGTCGTCGTCGAGATTCAGCGCGTGCAGGTTCACCATCCGCGTGCCGTTCGGGCGGAAGGCCACCACGATGTCGCGGTCAATCGCGATGGGGAACACGTAGCCGTTGTTGTAGTCGGTGTGCTCGCCGATGAGATTCACGCGGCCGGGGGCGCGGGACCACGTCAGGCCATCGGGCTCGCCGAAGCGGGTCTTCCACGCCGTGAGCATCCGCTGGGTGCGTTCTGCGTCCAAGCTGGTCCTCCAGTCTGTTCAGCGCGTGCCGTGGCCTCTCCGAGATTATACCCCGCTGCGGGGCAGAATCAAGGTCGGGTAGCCGACTCAGAGCGCTCCTTGACTTCTGCCGGGCGCGTGATACTATGCGTGGGTCGGACCGGCTCGTCCGCTTGGGCAACCCGAGGAAAGGAGAGCGACACGATGTCTGGAAAGGTGAAGTACGGCGTGATCGGCCTCGGCTGGTTCGGCGAGAAGCATTGCGCGGCCCTCGCGGGCCTCGCCACCGTGCAGCTCCACGCGCTGTGCACACGAACCGAGTCACGCCTGAGGGCCCTCGGCAAGGCGTTCGGCGTCTCGCGCCTCTACGCCGACTACAACGAGATGCTGGCAGACCCCCAGCTCGAGGCGGTGAGCGTGGTGACGATGTGGGACCAGCACA
The DNA here is from genome assembly GCA_035527715.1 of Planctomycetota bacterium. Lineage (GTDB taxonomy): Bacteria > Planctomycetota > PUPC01 > DSUN01 > DSUN01 > DSUN01. The sequence continues at coordinate 11,672 of DATKZY010000082.1, forward strand.
CCGCCCCCGCCCTCGCCGCACTCGCGGCCGGCAAACACGTCTTTCTCGAGAAGCCCATGGCCTCCACCCTCCAGGACTGCCGCGCCATCGTCAAGGCCGCGAACGCCGCAAAGTCATTCTTCATGGTCGGCCACATCTGCCGCTTCAACCCCCGCTACGCCGCGGCGAAGCAGGCCATTGACGAGGGCCGAATCGGCCGCATCGTCTCACTCTACGCCCGCCGCAACATCCCCGCCGCCGTCGGCGCCGCCGTCCTCCCAAAGATCGGACCCATCATCGGCGACGGCGTCCACGACACCGATCTCATGCTCTGGTACACCGGCGCCAACATCGTCAGCGCCTATGCACAGACCGTGGACGTCCGCCACCTCAAGCACCCGGACCTCGGCTGGACCATGTACCGTTTCGACACCGGCGCCACGGGTGTCCTCGAGGACGTCTGGTTCCTCCCCGACAAGACGGCGTTCCAGATAGACGAGCGGATGGAGATCATCGGCACGGAGGGCAGCATCCACATCCACGAGACCCATCCCAACCTCTCCATCTGCGACAAGGACGGCTGGCACTGCCCCGACACCACCTACTGGCCGGAGCTGCACGGCGTCCGTGCCGGCGCCCTCCGCGAGGAGCTCAGCTACTTCGTCCGTTGCATCCAGGACGGGAAGCGGCCGGCCATCATCAGCCCCGAGGAATCGCTCCGCGCCGTCGAGGCCTGCCTCGCCGCCGAGCGCTCCGCCGCCACCGGCCGCGTTGTGAGGCTCGCCACGAAGCGGAAGTAGGCCATCGGCTCACCACGGCGGGAGGGCGAGGGTGCCGCCGTCCATCACCAGGCAGGTAGCGTCGATGTAGCTCGCCTCGTCGCTGATGAGGAAGGCGATGGCCCGGGCCATGTCGAGCGGGGTGCCGAGGCGGCGGACGGGGATCTTCTTCTCGACTTCGGCGTAGATTTCGGCGACCGGCTTGTCCCAGCCCTTGCAGCTCGACGCCAGCATCGGGGTGTCAATGGTGCCAGGGCACACGCCGACGACGCGGGCGTAGCCGGCCAGCTCGACAGCGAGGGAGCGCACGAGCGCCTCCAGCGCGGCCTTCGATGCACAGTAGAGCGTGTGGTTCGGGAAGCCGACAAAGGCGGCGACACTCGTGGTGATGCAGATGACCCCCCTGCCCTGCCGCTTCATCACCGGCGCCACGTGCTTGGCCAGCCACAGGTTGCCCTTGACGTTCACGCCCATCACCGCGTCCCAGATCGCGTCGTCGAACTCGGTGACCGGCCCCATCCTGAGCACGCCGGCGTTGGAGACCAGGGCGTCAATGCGCCCGTGGAGCTTGAGCGTGCGCGCGACGAGTGCCCTGACGCTCTTCTCATCCGCCACGTCGGTGCAGGCGAAGCGCACGTCGCGCCCCTCGCCACGCTCGGCCCTTTCGAGCGCCCTGCCCTCCTTGCGCTGAATGGAGGCGGCGACGACCCTCGCACCAACCTCGGCGAAGTGCACCGTGCACGCCTCGCCAATGCCCGACGTTCCGCCCGTGACGATGATAACCTTGCTCTTCAGGTTCATCGAACCGCCCCCTAGTCGAATTGCATGAACTCGAAGACCGCGCCGTCCTTGAGGATGAAGACCACCTGGAGACCCGGCATGGGCTGGAAGGGGCCGAGGATGACTTCCTGGCCCCTGATCTCGCGCTTGAGGCTGTCGGTCTTGAAGGCGATGTGGCCCATGTCGCGGACGGGGCCTCTGACCGGGGAGTCGCGCTCGTAACGGAGGAACTCGACCCGGTACGGGTGGGCATCGGGGCTAGTCACCCACACCTTCGTATCGGGCACGTAGACCTCGCCCGGCTGCTTCTGGTCGGTCGGCAAGCCGATGTGGTGGAACTGGCGCATGCTACTGCTCCTTCCTTCTCCTGGCTTCGAGTGCCCGGTCGGCCATGCGGAAGAAGTCGTTCTCAGGCGCATAGCCCAGCACGCAACGCGCCCGCGAGATGTTGATCTCGAAGGAATGGTACCGTGGGCAGCACATCTCGACCGTGGGGATGCCGGACTTCTTCGACAGATACTTGGCCGCGACGCGATAGTCGAACGGAGCGGGGCCGGCGATGTTGAACGACTGGCCGAGGGCCGCCGGGTTGCCCAGCATCTTGTCGAACGCCTGCATCACGTCGTCAATGTGCACAATGTGGCGGCGGAACGGCACGCCCTCGCCATTCACCAGGATCGGGATTCGCTCCTGCCCGGCCCGCACGAGGGCGATGACCTCCTCGCTCACGTCGCCGAAGCCGTGGCCCTTCTCCGCAGGGTCCACGTTCTTGAGGATCGAGAAGTGGTTCAGCAGGTCGTCGCCGTCGAAGACCCAGGACGAGCGCAGGACCGAGAACGGCAGCCCGTACTGGATGCCGTACTGCTCGGCCATCACCTCCTCGATGACCTTCGAGAAGGCGTAGCAGCCCGGGTAGGCCATTCGCGGGTGGTTCTCGTCAATGGGGATCGGCTGAGGGTAGAACCAGATGCCCATCGCCGCGTCGCCGCCGAAGAGGATGAGCTGCTTCACCGGCTCGTTGCGGCAGGCCTCCAGGATGTTGAGGGTGCCACGGATGCTCACGTCGAAGAACGTTGCGGGGTCTTCCTTGGTGGTGGCGAGCTGGACGATGGCGTCGGCCCCCCGCGCCACCTTGGCCACCGCCTTCGGGTCGGTCACGCTTCCGCGAACGGTGGCGACGCCCCTGGCCTCCAAGGGCGTGGTGTGGACGAGCGCGCGGCACCGGAGCCCGCGCCGCTCGAGCACACGCAGGACGTGTCGGCCTATCTTCCCGCCCGCACCGAAAACCGCTACCGTCCCGAGGTCCAACCCCAACCCTCCATGCCCAAGCGGCCCCGTGGCTCCTCAGCCCGTTTCGCATTCTACTCCTTCTGCCGCTGGCGTCAAGCGCGTGCGGGGGGGTCTGACGATTGACAAGGACATTCGCGCCGGCTAAGCTGGCAGCCACGGACGGTCGAACCCTCGTCTCTTGTCAAGGAGGCCAGCCATGCGGTGCAGGGTGCTGTGGGCGGCAGTGGGTGGGATGGCTCTGGCGGGCGGCGTTGCAGTCGCCGGCGCCCCGCCGCCCGAGTGGGCGAAGAAGGACATCAAGGCGGGGATCATCGGCACCGACACGTCGCACGTCGGCGCCTTCACGGGCCTCCTGCACCGCCATCCCGAATGGCGGGTGCGGGTCGTCGCCGCCTTCCCCGGCGGCAGCCCCGACAACCCGTCGAGTTGGGGCCGCGTGAAGAAGTATGCCGAAGACCTCCAGAAGCAGCACAACGTGGAGATCGTGGACACCGTCGAGGCCCTGTGCGAGAAGGTGGACGCGGTGCTGATCGAGAGCGTGGACGGCCGCCCGCACCTCGAGCAGGCCCGCCCCGTGTTCAAGGCGAAGAAGCCGCTGTTCCTTGATAAGCCTTTCACGGCGAGCCTCGAGGACGCCCGCGAAATCCTCAAGCTCTCGAAGGAGAGCGGCGTGCCCTTCTTCAGTTGCTCGTGCGTCCGCTTCCAGCCCGAGGTCGCCAAGCTCCGCACGAACCCCGGCGTGGGCAAACTCACGAAGGCCCAGGGCAGCTCGCCCATGAGCATGGAGCCGCACCACCCCGACCTCTTCTGGTACGGCATCCACGGCGTCGAGGCGCTCTACACCGTCATGGGCCGCGGCTGCGTGTCGGTGAGCCGCAAGCTCGAGGGCGACCTCGACATCACGACGGGCAAGTGGAAGGACGGGCGGGTCGGGGTCTTCCGCGGCGTGAAGAAGGGCGATTATCATCCCCTCGTCAAGGTGTGGGGCAGCGAGGGCGAGGCCGACACCGGGAAGCTCGGCTACAGCTACAACGCTCTGGTCGAGGCCATCGCGAAGTTCTTCCACACCGGCGAGGCGCCGATTGACCCGCTCGAGACGCTCGAGATCGTGGAGTTCATGATCGCCGCGCAGAAGAGCAAGGAGCGCAACGGCGCCGAGGTGACCCTGGAGGAGCTGCGCAAGTAGTGCCTGCCGCGAGGACCCACAACGAAGAAGGCCCCTCGCGCTACTGGCGCCCCGTCTCCGCGCTCGTGTTCGTCGTGGCGCTGGGGCTGGTGGCCCTGACGGTGGACGATCCGGGCCTGGCGTGGGACGAGCCGTTCTCGATCGGCGCCGGCGGCTCGTACGCCTCGTGGCTCGCGGAGCCCTCGCTGCGGGCCGAGACCCTTGACCGGCACTGGGGGCCAAACCACGAGCACCCGCCGCTGGCGAAGCTGCTGATGGGCATCTCGCAGGCCGTGATGCGCGACGGCTCGCCCATCCTCGCCTCGCGGCTCGTCACCGCGCTCCTCTTCGCGTTGCTCGTCGAGCTCGTCTTCCAGTTCACGGGCCGCTCGTTCGGCGGCCTCGCCGGGCTGGTGGCCGCGGGGAGCCTGCTGTGCATGCCGCGCGTGTTCGGCCACGCGCACTTCGCCGCGCTCGATGTCCCGATGTCTCTCACCTGGTTCGTCGCGGTGATGGCCTTCGCCCGGGCCATCGAGAGAGGCACGCACGCCTCCTGCGCCCTGTCGGGCATCTGCTTCGGGCTAGCACTGCTGACGAAGGTCAACGGCATCTTCCTGCCGCTGGTGCTTGCAGGCTGGGGCCTCGGCTTCCACGGCAGACGGGCGCTGAAGCCGCTCGTCTGGACCCTTCTCCTCGGCCCGGCCGTGTTCTTCGTCGGCTGGCCGTGGCTGTGGCACGACACGCTGCGGCGGCTCGTCGAGTACCTGGCCCCCCAGTGGCGCGTCCCCATCCCCGTCATGTACTTCGGGCAGTGGGACAAGCCAGCGGCGTGGCACTACCCGCTGGTGATGACGCTGGTCACAATTCCAGTGGGCATCCTGTTCCTCGTCGTCCTCGGCTCCGTGCGGGCGGTGCGGGAGTTCCGCCGCCAGCCCATTCTGTCGCTCGTGGCCATCAACGCGGCCTACATCATCGGCGTCTTCATGATTCCCGGCGTGCCGAAGTACGACGGCGTGCGGCTCTTCCTCCCGGCCTTCCCGTTCCTGGCGATACTGGCGGGACTGGCGGGGAAGCGGTGCTGGGACTGGCTCGTACAGCGGTCGCGGAAGCGCCCGTGGCGGCCGCTGTTCGTCACGGCGGCATTCTTCGTGACCCAGGCGGGCGCGGTGTGGTGGATTCACCCGTGCGAGCTGAGCTACTACAACGCCCTCGTCGGCGGCCTGTGGGGCGCCGACAAGCTGGGCTTCGAGACCACCTACTGGCACGACGTAGTGAACCGCGACCTGTTCCGCTGGCTCAACCGCCGCTGCGCCATCGGCCAGACGGTTGCCTTCACCCCCGTCGGCGAAACCGTCGTCTTCCCCCCGATGGATGGCAGGCACGTCGCCAACTACTACGACACCTTCTACCTCAACGACCCGCAGCGGCGGGGCCTGATGGCCGTACGCCTCGAGCACGCGCCGCGGTACGACTTCGTGGTCATCAACGCCCGCAAGGCGATGCTCCTGTGGCACAAGAACGAAGCCGCCCTGCGCTACCTCACGCAGAAGAAGCCTGTCTATGCTGTCCGAAAGCAGGGCGTGCTGCTGGCTGCCGTCTATGCGCGCGAATGAGAGCAAGTCCGGACGCATGACGGGTCTCTCTCATCGCAGCACTCTTGGCAGTGTCCCCTCCGTCTTCATCACATCAATCAGCTCGTAGCGGTCGAGGATGCGGCGGACGTGGGCGGCGGTCTTGTGGCGGAGGGCCCAGCAGCGGTCGTTGGCGAAGCGGATGAGGCTGCGGGCGAGGAGCGCCGCCGTCTCGCGGAGGTCGGCCCGGCCCACCTTGTCGAGCGTGTCCGCCGCGGTGTGGCCGTAGCCGCGGCCCTTCGGCGTGCCGCCCACGTCGCCCAGCCGGCACACGGGCACGCCCGCGGCCATGAAGGGGAAGTGGTCGGAGTAGGGGTTCGGGCGGCTGGCGAACGCGATGTCGTGCCGCATCTCGCGGGCCAGGGCGGCGAGGGGAGCTTTGGCCTCGTCCCAGCCCATGAAGTCGAAGCCCTTCCCCCGCTCGTTCCCGATGCCGTCGAGGTTCACCATCAGGCGGGTCGAGGCGAGTTCGGCGGCGTGGCGCTCGACGTATGCCTCGCCGCCCAGGAGCCCGACCTCTTCCGCGCCGAAGCACACGAAGCGCACGGTGCGCTTGAGCAGGCCGCGGAACGGGGCAAGGAGGCGGGCGGCCTCGACCACCGTCGCCACGCCGCTGCCGTTGTCGGCCGCCGCCTGCGAGATGTCGTGCCCGTCGTAGTGGCCGCCCACGACCACCACCTCGTCGGGGCGCTCCGTGCCAGGCAGCTCGCCGACGAGGTTGCGGCTGCGCGCGCGAACGAAGCGGTCGTGGGTCTCGATGTGGACCCGCACAGGTCCCTCGCGGAGGCGTCGGACGAGGCGGAGACCCGTCTCCTTCGACACTCCGACGCCCGGGATCTCCCCACGCCGGTTGAATCGCAGCGCCCCGGTGGGTGCGAGCAGGCCGTCGAAGTGGTTCATGAAGACGAACGCCTTGGCGCCGGCAGCGACGGCGCGGGCGTACTTCTCGGCCCTGTGAACCCACCGATGGTAGTAGCCGGGCGACTCGCTGGTGGCGAGGACGGCCTTGCCCTTGATCTCCCGACGCTGGCGGGCGAAGTCCTCGGGCAGCCCTTCGCCCAGGTTGACCACCTCGAGCTCGATGCCCCCCTTCCGCGCCGGAGGCGAATAGGGCAGCGCAATGCAGTCCAGCGATTCCCTGCGGGGGCCGACGATCTGGAGGGTGGGCCTCCTGCCGCGTCGCCAGCCGAGGAACCGGAAGGCCTCGGCGTGGACCCGGCTGAGCCCGCAGGCGCGCAGCCGCTCGAGGAGGAACTCGCCGGCCCGCCACTCGTCGGCGCTGCCCGCGAACCGGCTGCCGTAGTCCTCGCAGAGCGTGCGGAGCACGGTCGCTCCCTCGTCCGACAGCATCGCCTCCCCGACCAGGCGGGCATCCACGTCGCGCAAGGCATCCAGCTTGCTCATTCAGTGTCTCCTGTGGACAGTTGGCGGCCCCGACGGTATAATCCAGTCGTCGCCGCACGCCGAGGCCGTGCGGCGGAAAGGAGCAAGGACATGGTTCGCGCGCGCGCGCCGGTGCGGATCGATTTCGCGGGGGGGTGGACGGATGTGGCCCTCTTCGCCCAGGAGACGCCGGGGGCCGTGGTCAACGCGGCCATCAGCATCTACTCCTATGCCTCGGTCCGCCGGGACCAGGAGGACCGAGCGCGGAGCGGCATCAAGATCTACGCGGCCGACTTCGACCTCTACATCGAGGCGGCCGACATCCGCCGCCTCGAGTACGACGGCAACGCCGACTTGGTGAAGGCGGCCATTCGCCACCTGAACGTGGATGAGAGCTTCCTCATCACCACGCGCTCGGACGCCCCGCCGGGCAGCGGCCTGGGCACCTCGGCGGGCATGGGCGTGGCGCTCATCGGCGCCCTGAGCCACCTCGTCGGCCGCCCGCTCCTCGACCACGAGGTGGCCGAGCTCGCCAGCGAGATCGAGCGGGAGGAGCTGCACATCCTCGGCGGCAAGCAGGACCAGTACGCCAGCGCCCTCGGCGGCATCCAGTTCATGGAGTTCTTCGGCGAGACCGTGCGGGCCGCCTCCCTCCGGCTCGCCCCGGCCACCGAGTTCGCTCTCCAGAAGCACCTCGTGCTCTGCTACACCGAGCAGCCGCGCCTCTCGGGCGACATTCACCAGCGCGTCACCGACGCCTTCCGCAAGGGCGAGGCCGCCACGACCGGGGCGATCGCCAACCTCAAGCGCATCGCCCGCGAGATGAAGGATGCCCTGCTCCTGGGCGACCTGGGGGGCTTCGCCCGCCTGATGAGCGACAACTGGGAGAACCAGAAGCGCCTCCACCCCTCCGTGACCAACGCGCGGATGGACGAGTTGTTCGCCATCGCGGCCGAGTCGGGGGCCGAGGGCGGCAAGGCCTGCGGGGCCGGCGGCGGGGGCTGCCTGGTCTTCCTCGCCCAGCCCGACCGTGAGCACCTCGTGCGCCAGGCCCTCAAGGAGGCAGGGGCGCGCGTGCTTGACTTCGTCTTCGACCACCGGGGCCTCCAGGTGATCTAGCCCGGCCGCCCGCGCCGCGTCCGGCGCTGCGTGCCGAGCTGGTCGAGCGCCTCGCGGAACGCCTGGAGCATCTCGTCCTTGAACAGCACGAAGTAAATGCGGTCGAGGCCCGTGCCGCCGGCCAGATGCTCCGCCACCGTCTCCAGCATCGCGCGGGCCGAGTACTCCGGCGCCAGCGCGGCCGCTCCCGTGCCGATGGCCGGGAAAGCCAGCGTCCGCAGCTTCCGCTCGTCGGCGCGCCGCAGCGCGTTCCGCGTCGCCAGCGCCACGTTGTCCTCCGTGGTGAAGTGGCCGATCTCCATGCTGACGGCGTGGATGATGCACTTGGCCTTGAGCTCGCCGGCCGTCGTGACGATGGCCTCGCCCAGCGGCACGGAGCGAATCGCGTCGCACTCCTCCTGGATCGCCTTGCCGCCCTTGCGGCCGATGGCGCCCGACACGCCCGCGCCCAGGATGAGATCGGTGTTCGCCGAGTTCACGATCGCGTCCACCTCGATCTCCGTGATGTCGCCCTCCCGAAGCTCGATCTTCGCCTTGATCGCCTCGAGGTCCATGAAAGCGTCTCCCATAGAGTTCGGTGCCTGCGTCTCCCGGCATTATAGCGGAAAGCCCCCGCGGCGGAAAGCCCCGACGCCGACGCGGAGTGCGGCCCGATGCAGGTTTCCCCTCCCTGGATTCCTGCGTTCCTCACCGGAATCTCCTTGACATGCACACATATGTGTGGTATCATTTGCCCAGAAAGGAAGGCGCTCTATGGCCAAGGCTCTCACCGCCCGGCAAAAGGCGATCCTGGAGTTCCTCCGCGGCGAAACCGCTCGCCGGGGCTTTCCGCCCACGATCCGCGAGATCGGCGCGCACTTCGGCCTCCGCTCCACCGGCTCGGTCCGCGACTACCTTCACGCCCTCGAGCGCAAGGGCTGCATTGACCGCCGCCGCCACCTCTCCCGGGGCATCGTCGTGCGCTCGGCCCCACGCCCTGCGCGGCCCCCGGCGCGCTCCCGCAGGGCCATCCCCCTGCTGGGCGAGATCGCCGCAGGCGCCCCCAGCCTCGCCCTCGAGAGCCCCGATGGCCTCCTGGGCGTTGACCCCGCCCTCTTCGGCGGCGGCGAGCTCTTCGCCCTGCGCGTCCAGGGCGACAGCATGCGCGACGCCGGCATCTACGAGGGCGACCACGTCATCGTCCGCCGCCAGGCCACGGCCGACAACGGCGACATCGTGGTCGCCCTGCTCGACGACGAGGCGACCGTCAAGCGCTTCTTCCACGAGGGCCGCCGCGTCCGCTTTCAGCCCGAAAACCCCACGATGAAACCGATCTACCTCACGCCCCGCGACGCCGAGGTCTCCCTCCTCGGCAAAGTCATCGGCGTGCTTCGACGCCTCTGAGGACTCTGAAATCGCAAATTGGAAATCGAAAAACGAAACTTCCCATGGCCACCATTCAAGAACTCAACGAACCCATTGACGTCGTCACCGTCTTCCGCAAGGGGCGCATGGCCCCCGTGAAGTTCCGATGGGGTGGGCGCACCTACCCCGTCACCCACGTGGCCTACCGCTGGGTCACGCGGCAGGGCGCCTACCCCGTCCACCACTTCTCCATCACCACCCAGGACAGCCAGCTCTACGAAATCGTGCTCAACACCCAGACCATGCAATGGTCGCTCCTCCAGGTGCAGATGGAAGGATAAAAGGCTCATCCGACCCGAGCGATCATCCGCGCGGCTCTCGACACGCGTCTCGCCCATCAGGCGCTCACCCGTGCGCCACGGGGGGTGAGCGCCTAGCGGGGGGCGGCGGAGTAAATGCCTTGATGGCCGTAAGAGCCCAATCTGCCGAAGGTTACAGCCAGTGGAGAGTCCCACGCAGCTAGCTAGTTGCTCTAGGCGCTCACGTGTGCGCAATGGGGGGTGAGCGCCTAGCGCGGGGCGCCTGGGTGGGCCGCTCCGGGTGATCGCTTCAGGCGCATGAGCCGGATAACAGGAGAAGCCGCGAGCGCCGAGCCACGAGCCACGAGCCTTGAAGAGGGGAATCACAACACCGCTCTTCTTAAAGCTCGCGGCTCGAAGCTCGTCGCTCGTGGCTCGATCCCATGCTGGGCTTCGACCACCATTTCGCCATCGCGGGGAAGTCCCGGCTCCTGGCGGGCGCCGCAACGTGCAAGGGGGCCGGGACTCCCCCTGTTCCGCCTGTGGCACAGGCGTCCCGCCTGTGTCCCGACCGGGTGGCACAGGCTTCCAGCCTGTGTCCAGGGTCGCTCGAGCGCGTGATCCTCTGCGTGGATATGGACGCCTTTTTCGCCTCGGTGGAGCAGCAGTGCGCCTACGGGGGGCTCGACGACCAGCCGGTGATGGTGTGCGGCAACACCGAGCGCCGTAGCGTGGTCGCCGCTGCCAACTACCTGGCCCGCGAATACGGCGTGCGGGCCGGCACCCCCATCACCACCGCCCGCCGCCTCTGCCCCCACGGCGTCTTCCTCGAGGGCGACCCCGAGAAATACGTCTACACCTGCATCCGCATCAACGACCTGTGCCGCGAGTTCACCCCGCGCGTCGAGTGCTTCAGCATAGACGAGAGCTTCCTCGACATCAGCGGCTCGGCCCACCTCTTCGGCGGCCCGGTCGAGACGGGGCGCCGCCTCAAGGCCCGCATCCGCGAGGAGCTCGGCATCGCCTGCACCGCAGGCATCGGCCCCAACAAGCTGCTGGCCAAGACCGCCTCGAAGCTCGGCAAGCCCGACGGCTTGCTCGTCCTGAGGCACGAGGACGTGCCAACAAAGCTCCACCCTCTGCCCATCCAAAAACTCTACGGCATCGGGGCCAGGACCGCCGAGAAGCTCGCCCATATCGGCGTCGCCACCATCGGCCAGCTCGCCCGCACGCCGCCCGACGCGCTCAAGAAAATATTCGGCATCATCGGCCCCATGCTCCACGACGCCGCCAACGGCCTCGATTCCTCGCCCCTCCTCACCGACGACGAGCAGCCCGAGGCCAAGAGCGTGGGCAACAGCTACACCCTGAGCGACGACACCCGCGACGTGCGCAAGGTGCTCACCGTGCTTCTCGGCCTGTGCAGCAAGGTCGGCCGCCGCCTGCGCAAGGGCGGCCACGCGGGGCGCACCGTCACCCTCGTCCTCCGCTACGCCAACTTCCAAACCTTCGTCCGCGCCCGCACCGTCGAGGCCCCCATCAACCTCGACCGCGACCTCTTCGCAGCCGCCTGCACCCTGCTCGACGAAATCTGGAACAAGAGCCGCGCCGTCCGCCTCCTCGGCGTCAGCGTGTCCAACCTCGCCCACAAGGGCGAGGGGCGCCAGCTCGCCCTCTTCGACCACGGCCGCCGCCAACGCCTCCGCCAGTTCCTCGCCTCGGTGGACGCCCTGCGCGACCGCTACGGCGAATCCGTCGCCGTCTGGGCCCCCCTCCTCCGCAACGACGACACTATCTGACTTGGGCGCTGCCCCTTTCGGACACCACCCCAGCCATGACCGCGTCGGGGGCGCCGCCTGTGTGTACGCGGGACGGATATGCGCTGCGAGGACTCGAAGAGAGAACATCGGGTTCACGGGCACGGACGAGGCCGCACAAGATAATTGCAGACGTGTACAACTCTGCAATTATCTCCAGCAGGCGAGCCAGCGCCACCAGGCCGCGCGCGCGGTGTCCGAGATGAGGCGCTCATCTGACTTGACCAGCCCAGCGGGCCGCGGTAGGATGACCTCGCTTCCCAAGGAGGCCACACGATGCATCTACGCGCAAGGCACGCCATCTGTCTGCTGCTGTGCGTCGCAGCCGCCGCCCGGGCCGATGTGCGGCTGCCGAAGATCTTCACCGACCACATGGTCCTCCAGCAGGAGATGCCCGTCGCCGTCTGGGGATGGGCCGCGGCCGGCGAGGCCGTGGCGGCCGAGTTCAACGGCCAGAAGGCGACGGCGAAGGCCGCCGACGACGGCACGTGGCGCATCACCCTCCCCGCGATGAAGGCCGACGGCCGGCCCCGCTCCCTCGTCGTCAAGGGCAACAACACGCTGGAGTTCAAGGACGTGCTGCTCGGCGAGGTCTGGCTCTGCTCGGGCCAGTCGAACATGGGCCGGCCCTTGGATGGCGAGGCGGCCAAGGCCGCCGATTACCCCCCAATCCGCCTCTTCAACTCCTCGGGCAACACGCCCCGCGCCGATGGGCTCGACGAGACGACTGGCTGGCTCGTCTGCTCGCCGACCTCGATTCTCACGGCCGGCGACTCGCAAGGCAAGGACAAGGGCCGCCGCCCCTTCACCGAGGTCGGCTACCACTTCGGCCTCAAGCTTCACCAGACCCTCAAAGTCCCCGTCGGCCTCATCCAGGCCAACTGCGGCGGCTCGACGGCGAGGGACTGGACGCCGTTCCCCGAGACCGGCGCCAAGCTGCCCCTCGACCAGCCGATCCAGCGCATCACCCACAGCGACGGCCTGCTCTACTGGGTGCGCCTCCGCGGCATGGTGGCCTTCCCCATCCGCGGCATCGTGTGGTACCAGGGCGAGGACGATGGCCGCAACTCCAAGTACGCCGAGGACTTCAAGAACCTCATCGAGAGCTGGCGGAAGCTTTGGACCCGCCCCGACCTGCCCTTCTACTACGCCCAGATCGCCGCGACCACCTACGCCAGCGGCATGCTCGGCGTATGGGAGGCCCAGCAGTGGGTGATGGACCACGTGCCGCACACGGGCATGGCCGTGAGCAACGACATCTACGAGGGCACGACCAATGGCGGCTTCAAGCGCCGCGACGAGAAGACGCTCGGCTGGCCGATTGCCGGCGGGAGCAACCCGCACCCGACGGGCAAGCCCCGCATCGCGGCCCGCCTGGCCGACATCGCCCTAGTCGAGACCTACGGCCAGCCGAAGAAGGTGCTCTACGGCCCGATGTACACCTCGCACGAGGCCCGCGACGGCAGGATCATCGTCCGCTTCAAGCACACGGGCAGCGGCCTCGCCACCGACGACAACGAGCCGCCCAACTGGTTCGAGCTGTCCGACGGCACCCGCGATGGCAGGAAGCTCCGCTACGTCAAGGCCGAGGCCCGCATCGTCGGGCCTGAGACCATCGCGGTGTCTTCGCCGCAAGTGGCGGAGCCGAAATTCGTCCGCTTCGGGTGGCACGCCCTTGCACGGTACAACCTCCTCAACAAGGAGGGCTTCCCCGCCGTGTCGTTCCGAACCGACACGGACCCCAGGTGATCGCTGCGCCCGCCGTGAGCGCTGCCCTGGGTTCATCGCTTGACCCAGGCCGCTGCTCCTGTAGAATAGCCTCGCCGGCCAGCCCTTCAGCAGGAGCCGCACGATGCCCGACGACGAAGTTGTCCCGGACGCCGTCTTCCCGAGCGGCGCCCTCCCCCCTCTGAAGTACGGCAACCTGCCCGAGCCGATCCCGCTGCGGCGGATGATCGGGCCGAGCGTCATCCTCCTCGGCGCCGCCATTGGCAGCGGCGAGTTCGTGCTCTGGCCCTACATCGTCTCCCACTGGGGCTTCGGCATCTGGTGGGCTTGCATGCTCGGCCTGCTCACCCAATTCTGGGTCAACATGGAGATCGAGCGGTACACCCTCGCCACGGGCGAGAGCACGGTGACCGGCTTCGTGCGGCTCTGGAAACACTGGGCTTGGGTCTTCCTCCTGTGCAACACCATCCCCTGGGCGTGGCCGGGCTGGGCGATGGGCGGGGCGACGTGTCTGTCGTTCCTCGTCGGCGGCAAGCCCGTGATCTATGGCGTGGGCTCCATGCTCCTCATCGGCGCGGTCCTCAGCCTCGGCCCCGTGCTCTACAAGACCGTCGAGCGGCTTCAACTCGTGATGGTCGCTGCTCTCCTGGTCTTCATCCTCATTCTGTTCGTAGCGGTCGTCAGGATGGACAGCATCGCCCAGATGGCGTCGGGCGCGGTCCGCTTCGGCCACATCCCGGAGGGCATCGCGCTCCCATTCCTCCTCGGCGCCATCGCCTTCGCAGGCGCGGGCGGTTCGCTCAACCTCGCGCAGAGCAACTACATCAAGGACAAGTCGTACGCCATGGGCGCCTTCATCGGGCGCATCACGAGCCCCATCACGGGCGAGGTCGAGGCCATCCCCGACACAGGCTTCCTCCCCAGGGCCACCGCAGAGAACGCCAGGAGGTGGAAGCTCTGGTGGCGCGCGGCCAACAGGGAGCACTTCATCGTGTTCTTTCTCCTCGGCGCCTTGTCGCTCATCACCCTCGCCTGCATCGCCCACAGCACCCTCGCCGGCCTGGAGCTCAAGGACGGGATGGACTTCATCCGCCAGGAGGGGGCCGTGCTCGAGCGAGCCTTCGGCTCCCTGGCCAAGCTGGGGCTCTGGGCCGCGGGCTTCCTCGTCCTCTTCACCACCGAACTGGCCATCATGGACATGGTCGCGCGGGTCACCGCCGACATCGTCCGTACCGCCTGGACGCGGGCGTCGGACACCTGGTCCCTCCGGAAGATCTACTACATCTGCCTCTGGAGCGAGATCCTGGTGGGGTGCGGCATCCTGCTCGCTGGCTTCCGCGAGCCGATCCCCCTGCTGGTCATGAGCGCATGCCTCAACGGCATCGTGATGGCCGGCTACGCCTTCATCCTGCTGTGGCTGAACCTGCGGGTGTTGCCGCGCTGGCTCGGCATGGGCAAGATCCGCTTCGTCGCTATGGTCTGGGCCTGCGCCTTCTACGGCTACTTCGCCCTCATCGTCCTGGGCGACAAGATTGCGGCATTCCTGAAGTGACCCCCGCCACTCCGCGAAAGGAGCCACAATGGATGCACGCCTGAGCCCCGCGGTCCAGATGCAATTCCTGCGCCCCGGGCAACTGGAGGCCGCGGCGCAGAAGTTCCCCGTCGTCTACGTGCCCTTCGGGCTCATCGAGTGGCACGGGCGGCATCTGCCGCTGGGCAACGACGCGCTGAAGGCCCACGGCATCCTGGTCAAGTGCGCCGAGAAGTTCGGCGGCGTCGTCTATCCGCCCGTCTACTTCCACGCCGGGTTCAACCGCCAGCACCTCGTGCCCGTCCTCACCGACCTCTTTCAGCGCCTCAAGAGGACCGGCTTCCGCGTCATCATCGGCGTCTCGGGCCACAACGTCAAAGAACAGATCGCCATGATTGACGACGCCCTGAAGCCCGTCGTGGCCGACGGCACGGTCGCCGGCATCGGCCTCTGGGAGATCACCCTCAGCTGCGGACCGGAGTCCGCCACCGACCACGCCGCGAAGTGGGAGACGTCGAACATGATGTTCTTCTACCCGCGCCTGGTGGAAATGAAGGAGTTGGGCGACGGCCCGCTCAACCTCGACATGAAGCCCCCCTCGGGCATCGGGGGCCTCGACCCGCGCAAGCACGCCACGCCGCAGGTGGGCGAGCGAAACGTCGAGCTGGCAGCCGAGGCCATCGGCAAGAAGGCCCAGGAACTCCTGGCCTCATTGGCCGACGACCACCGCGCCTTCAAGCTCCCCGCCGTCTCCCCTGAGCACTGGTGGCTGATCTAGCCCGCAGGAACCGCCTCACGCAATGCACTGAGCCAGCTTGCCGGTTCGCAGGCTCTCGTGTGCGGCCACCGCGACGCGCGTGGCCTCGCGGGCCTCGCGGCCGTCCACGAACTTGCCCGCGAGCTGCTCCCTCGCGCCGCCACGGAGGAGGAAGTTGATGTTGTGGGCGAAGTCGGCGATGGACTCAATGCCGTAGCCGCTCCAGCGGGTCGAGCCGTCCTTGTCGCGTTCCTCGAGGAAGAAGCCGAGGTTCCAGGTGTGCTGGCCGTCGGCGGCAGTGCAGGCCTCGGCGCCGCGGTTCTGCGAATCCACCTCGATGATGCCCTCGGTGCCGACGATGCGGATGCCCTGGTTCACGACGGCCTCGAAGCGGTCGGGCAGCACCCACGATGCGTCCACGGCGAAGGTCGAGCCGTCGTCGAACACGATGCGGGCGTTCACGCAGTCGTAGGCGTCAATGCCCAGGCTGGCGAGCTTCTTCTTGGAGCCGGCAGCGAAGACGCTCACGCCTTTGGCCCTCGTGCAGAAGCGGATGAGGTCCACCATGTGCACGCCGAGGAACCAGAAGGGCGAGCTTTGGGGCGCCCAGTGGGGGAACCAGTCGCGAGGGACCTCGATGCGGTCCTCCATCCAGGCATAGCCGTAGAGGGGCTGGCCGATGGCGCCGGCGGCCACGCGGGCCGCCATCTGACGATGGTAGGGGTCGAAGCGCTTGTGGAAGTCCACTTGAAGGATGCGGCCCGCCTTGTCCGCCGCCGCGATCATCTCGTCGCAGCCCTCGACCGTGACGTCGAGCGGCTTCTCGACGAGCACGTGCTTGCCGGCCTTCAAGCAGGCGACGACGAAGCGGCGGTGCAGGTGGTCGGGCGTCACCACGGTCACGCCGTCGAGGTTCTCCTTAGCGAGCATCTCGGCGTAGTCGGCGTAGCCCTTGACGCCGTACTCCTTGCGGCGCTGGGCGAGCAACTCCTCGTTGATGTCGCACAGGGCGACGAGCTTCGCGTGCCCGTCGCGCTCGAGTTGCGTGAAGGCGCGGAGGTGCATCTCGCCGAACTTTCCGCCGCCAATGATTGCTACTCGAGCCACACGACCCTTCTTCGCCATCGGTACTCTCCTGTCACGCGTCACGGGTCACGCGTCATGCCGCTTCGGCTCATGGGTCAGCGCGAACCTCGCAATTGCCTTCGCCGCGGCCACGATGTCGGCGATCCGCACCTGCTCCTGCGCGGAGTGAGCGTGCTCCAGGGCGCCGGCGCCGAAGGTGATGATGTCGCGCTCCGGGTATTCGCGGGCGAAGACGCGCGCGTCGCAGCTCACGTCGAAGCCCCGCAGCGGCTCCTCGACACGGATGCCAACGGCTCGGCAACATTCGACGAAGGCTCGCACGCCCGGGCTGTCCGGGTCGCGGGCGAAGGCGTCGTTGTGCAGCTTGTCGAACGTCATCTTCGCCAGACGCGGGTCGAAGGGGATGCCTCTGTCGCGGCAATACGCCTCGGCCGCCTCGGCCACGGCGCGGCGCATGCGCTTCGTCACCTCGTCGAGCGAATGCGTGGGCAGAAAGCCCTGGCCACCTTCCACGACAAGCGCGTTGGCTGGAACAACACGGGGATGAGTGGATGATTGGATGGGTGGATGAATGGAAGAGGGGGAAAGGCCGGTCCTGCTTTTCCCCCTGTCACTCATCCATTCATCCATTCCTCCATCCATCCCCTTCGTGTCAAGGGAGAACTGCCGGATGCGCAGCGCCGGCTCGGATTCCAGAGCGCGGACCACATAGGCCGCCTTTGTAATCGCGTCGTCGCAGCGCAGGATGGCGCCCATGTGGCCCGCCTTGCCGTGGAACACGAGGAGCGCGCCCCTGCCGTCCACCGTCAGGTCGTAGTGATGATCCACCTTGGGGCGGCCGGTCTCGGGGTCGGGCTCCTTCGTCTTGTCGCCATAGGCGGTGCAATAGGCGGCGACCGCCTCGTCCACGACGGCCTTCAGACGGCCTGCGTCGCCATCGAAGGCAAAGGCAAGCTCCACGTGGTCGTTGACGGCGGAGGGGTGTTTCCCCCAAGGGCCGAGGATGCCGTGACAGGTCTGCACGGGACGGTGCGGGAAGAGGGGATGGCTGCTCTCGGCCTTGATCGCCGCCCCCTCCTTCTCAAGGGCGAGGACGGCGGCGGCGGCGAGGGCAACCAGGTCAATCCTGCCGGTTGGCGCCTCCCTGCGCATTTCGGACTTCGCGAAGTCCGAAATCAGCGCGCCCGCCGCCCTCTCCTCCGCACCCGACCCATTCAGCTCCAGGCGATACCACACGGCGCCGCGATTGCCCGGGTGGACGACCAGCTTCGTGGCCTCGAGCACGACCAAGGCATCGAACGCGAACCGGCGGTCGAGAGCGAGCGACAGGCTGCCGTTGCCGCCCGGCTCCTCGTCAATCACGAACTCAAAAAGGAGGTCGGCGGGTGGCAGCAGGTCGCACATCCAGCGGGCGTGCTCGATGAGGTAGAGGGCCAGGAGCATCACGGCGCACTGCGCCTTGTCATCGCACGCCCCGCGCCCAAACACGACCCCGCCCTCCACACGCGGCTCGATGTAGGGCGCCACGACGTCCACGTGGGCGTTGAGGGCCAGCGTGCCCCTCCCCTGCCCCGGCACGCGCACCACGAGATTGCTGCGGCCGCGATAGGCATCGGCTGCCCCGAGGCCCTCGGGGCGCTCGGACGTCTTCGTGTAGTGGACGGGCGTGTAGTAGGGGTCGGCCTCGATGCGGGGATCAATCGGCACGCGCTCGACCCCGTGCGACGAGCCGAGAAACGTCTCGACCGCCTGGGCGCACAGGTCGAGCGCCTGCTCCTCATGCCGCCGCACCCGCTCCAGGTCCGGCCCCACCGTCGTGTCCACGGCCATCAAGTGCGTGAGGAGATGCACGATGGAGTTCTGGACCTTCGGGTCGTCGGCCACGCGAAGCACGTCGTCGAGGGTGTGAGCCATGCGGGTCGGCCTCCTGTGCGACCGCCATTATAGCCCTCTCGGCTCTGCGCGATCAAGGGCGGGCACACGGGGAATCTGTCTCGCACTCCAGGAGGCGCTGCAGCGGAGAGCATACTGCGGGCTCATCCGACTCAACCGATCATTTCCCCTGGTCCCATCCCCCGGGGCTCGCGTGGGCCCAGCCCCGGTCGCCTGCCTAGCCCAACTTCCGCAGTGACATCGCCAAAACGGTGATTCGTCGCGGAAAACGCGGAAAGAGGATCGAACGTTGTCACTACATGTGGTCGTCACGCGAGCCGTGCAGACGGTTCCTGAAGCGTTCCTGACCCACGCCAGGTGGCTTTCTTGCCTCTCGCGTCCACGCAAACGCGGTCATCATGCATGCTCCATTCGATCACCATTATGGCCCAGAGGCAAGGCCATTTCAAGAGGGTGGGTTGGCACTACATGGCCTTTTCGCACACGCCCCTCAGCAGTGCCAACCACTTACGCCCGAAAAAAGCCTGAAACCACCGCCAAAATCGTCCCGGCTGCGGAAGTTGGGCTAGTACCGCTCCACGGAGAAAGGTGCGCAATCATGAGGCGGGATTTCCTCGGGCTTCGTCCCGCAGGGACGCCAGGACTTAGCCGGCGGCTTCAGCCGCCGGAACGCCGGCGGTCCCCGGCCCTCAGCCCCGCAGGGGGCGGCAGAACCCGCGCAGGGAAGCCATCCTGCGGTCCCTTCGGGACTGGGCTTATTCTGGCACCCGAGCCCGGCGGCTGAAGCCGCCGGCTAACTCCTGACGTGCCTTCGGCACGAAGGCCGCGGAGCGTGATTCGTGTACACCTCCCGCGGCTGGGAGAAGCGAGTATCCCGTTGTCGGATGAGCCCGGAATGTAACTCAAGACGCAGTCTTGTGATACCCTGCGCGGAAAAAATACTGTGGCGCTGCACTTGACAACGGCAAGTGGTGTGGTATAATACTAGCAGCAGCCCAGGACGCCTGCTCGGGACAGCATTCCTGCCGCCGATGCGGGGCTGCACGGCTCGCCAGCGCCCCCCGAGCCGCCAAATCCCCCCACCAGAGCGCGTCGCCGCAGGACGTCGACCATTTGGAGGACCCGGAACGTGCGAGGCCTTCGAGGTCCGCCATGTGACGCAGCAGCTTCCTACGCCGCCGAGAGCAGCGACTGGGCGCTCCGCTCCACGAGCCGGCCCGTTCGGGGCCAGGCCCTCGCGCCCCCAGGCGCCCCCGACAGCCGCCCGGGAACAACCCCTTGGGAGAAATGTGATCCACTCTGGGGAATTCTGATCCACTCTGAGCCGGAGGGCCGAGAATCGCCAAAACGCGGCCTTCGGAGTTCTGATCCACTCTGGGTGGAGTTCTGATCCACTCTGGGGTGCCGTGCCGCGAAGCAAGGAGCGAGGACGAGGACGACGAGCAGGATAGGGATGGGGGACCACGCGCTTGACACAGGGGTGCAAACGGATAAACTGTGGCTGCCGGATCGCGAGTGTGCCGGAATCCCCCACTTGGAGGCGATAGCGATGGCGAAGTATGCCCTCGGAGTTGACTTTGGAACCGAATCGGCCCGGGCGTTGCTGGTGGACGTGGCGGACGGCCGCGAGGTGGCCACCCACGTGGCGAAATACCCGCACGGCGTGATTGACGAGGCCCTGCCCACCGGCCCCAAGCTGGGCAAGGACTGGGCGCTCCAGTCGCCCGACGACTGGCTGCTGACTCTGAAGCAGAGCGTGCGGGCCACGATGAAGGCGTCGAAGGTCGAGGCCGAGGACGTGATCGGCATCGGCATTGACTTCACCGCCTGCACCATGCTGCCCGCGGCCGCCGACGGCACGCCCTTCTGCAAGATCAAGAAGTACGAGAAGAACCCCAACGCCTGGCCGAAGCTCTGGAAGCACCACGCCGCCCAGGGGCAGGCCGACCGCATCAACGAGACCGCGCGGCGCATGGGCTGCGACTTCCTCGACCGCTACGGCGGCAAGCTGTCGAGCGAGTGGATGTATGCCAAGAGCCTTCAGATTCTCGAAGAGGCCCCCGCCATCTACCACGAGGCGGCACGCCTGATCGAGGGCGCCGACTGGGTGGTGTGGCAGATGACGGGGAACGAGCGGCGCAACGCCTGCACCGCGGGCTACAAGGCCGCCTTCGAGCCCAAGACCAGGAGCTATCCGCCCAGGGACTTCTTCGCAGCCGTCAACCCCGACTGGGCGAGCCTGGTGGAGGAGAAGCTCTCGGCCGACATCTATCCCCAGGGCGCCGTGGCTGGCGGCCTCACGCCTGCGATGGCCAAGACCCTGGGGCTCAAGGCCGGCACCCCCGTCGCCGTGGCGAACGTGGATGCCCACGTGGCCGTGCCCGCCGCCACGATCACCGGGCCGGCCAAGATGCTGATGATCATGGGCACGAGCATCTGCCACATGGTCCTCGGCACCGACCCGCGGAAGGTCGAGGGCATGTGCGGCTATGTGTGGGAAGGCATCATCCCCGGCTACTACGGCTTCGAGGCGGGGCAGAGCGGCGCCGGCGACATCCTGGCCTGGTTCGTGGACAACGCGGCGCCCCCCGCCTACCACGCCGAGGCCGCGAAGCGAAGGAAGGACCTGCACGGCGTCCTCGAGGAGAAGGCGGGGACACTGAAGCCCGGCGAGAGCGGCCTCCTCGCCCTCGACTGGCTGAACGGCAACCGCAGCATCCTCGTGAACGTGGACCTCTCGGGCATGGTGCTCGGCCTCACCATCGCCACGAAGCCCGAGGAGATCTACCGCGCCCTCATCGAGTCGCTGGCCTTCGGCACCCGCAAGATCATTGACTCCTTCGAGTCGAGCGGCGTGCGGGTGGATGAGCTTTATGCCTGCGGCGGCCTGCCGTACAAGAACAAGCTGCTGATGCAGATCTTCGCCGATGTGACGGGCCGCACGATCAAGGTGGCCCGCAGCGAGCAGACGTGTGCCCTCGGCTCCGCGATGTTCGGCGCACTGGCGGCGGGCAAGAAGGGCGGCGGCTACGACACCATCGAGCAGGCCGCGAGGAAGATGGCCGGCGTCCGCCGCGAAGTCTTCCGCCCAAGTCGCAAGGCCAAGGCCGTCTACGACCGCCTCTACGCCGAATACGAGAAGCTCCACGACTACTTCGGGCGCTACCAGAACCCCGTGATGAAGACCCTCAAAGCCCTGCACTTCGAGCAGGCGAGGAGGGAATAGCCACAAAGTGACACGAAGCGGCACGAAAGGTGAAGCCACGAGAACCGAGGAGGGGAGAGGGAGAATGGAAGACCAGAAGGAGATCCTCCACAAGGACCTTTCGTACGCGGTCGTGGGCGCGGCCATGGCCGTGTACAATGAGTTGGGACACGGGTTCCTGGAGGCCGTGTACCGGCGCTCGCTCCTGATCGAATTGCGGGAGCGCAGCATTGCGGCCGAAGAGGAGAAGGCCGTTCCGGTCCACTATCACGGCCAAGTCGTCGGCGAGCATCGGCTCGACGTGCTTGTGGATGGCAAGATCATTCTGGAGCTGAAGGCGGCGAAGGCCATTGTGGACGAGCATGTGGCCCAGGCCCTGCACTACCTGGCCGCAACCCGGCTTCGGCTGGCGATCATCATCAACTTCGGCCCCAAGGGCCTCGAGACGAGGCGCCTCGTGCGGTAGGCTCCTGTTCATTCGTCTTTATTCTTTTCCAACCCTGGATGGGTCTCGATTCGTGCGGTTTCGTGGGAATTCGTGGCTATTCTGGAGCCTGCGATGCTGGAAGAGCTGAAGAGACGCGTCTGCGAACTGAACAAGGTGCTCCCGGCTGAGGGGCTTGTGACGAGCACGAGCGGCAATGTCTCGGGCCGCACGCCGGAGACGCCGCAGTACGTGGTGATCAAGCCATCGGGCCTTTCCTTCGACCAGATGACGCCTGACGCGATGGTCGTGACGGACCTCGAGGGGAAAGTGGTCGAGGGCAAGCTGAACCCCTCCGTGGACTTGCCGAACCACCTCTACCTCTACAACCACAGGCCCGAGCTGATGGGCGTGGTGCACACCCACTCGGCGCACGCCACGGCGTTCGCGGTGCTGGGGCTGGCCATCCCGTGCTGCATGACGGGGATGGCGGACGAGTTCGGCGGGGAGATTCCGTGCGCGCCGTATGCGTCGAACGAGGCGGAGAACATCGGGGCTTCGATTCTGAAGGCGATGACGCGCGCGCCGGCCGTGATCTGCGGCAGCCACGGCGTCTTCACGTTCGCGGCAAGCCCCGAGAAGGCGGTGAAGGCGGCCATCATGTGCGAGGACGCGGCTCGGACGATGTACTACGCCCTCACGATGCGCGCCGCGCTCGACCTGCCCATGCCCAAGCCCCTGCCTCCTGAGGAAATCGCCAAGTGGTGGGGCCGCTACCACTCGTGGTACGGGCAGCCGGGCAAGTGATGGCGGGTCATGGGCTGGCCTGGCGGGGTTCCCCCAGACAATCCGTGTAGGCGATCGCCTGGCGCGTGATGGCGGCGAGCGCGTGCGCCGCTTCGCAGCGGACGAAGGGGTCGGCGTCGGCCAGGAGGGGCTGGAGGCTGGGCACGGCCCGGGCGTCGCCCGCGGCGCCCAGCGCCGCGGCCACTGCCGACCGCGTGACGGCCGAGCGCCCGGGCAGCGCGGCGAGCAGCGCGTCCACCGCTCCCGCTTCGCCCAGCGCGCGCATGGCAGGCCCCTGCAACACGGGCGATTCGAGGAGTTCGACGACCTGCGACACCCCAGCGGCCCCACGCAGGCGGGCGAACGGCACGACCGTGTGGCGCCGCAGGTCGTCGGGCAGCGGCGACCGCCACAACTCGGCCAGGAAGGCGGCGAGCCCCTCGGCGCGCAGGGCCACGAAGGCCGGGGCATACGGGGACCCGGAAGGGACCGAGCCGACCGCGCTCTCGATCAACGGGCTCCAGATGGGGCCGACGCTGGCCGCGGCCTCGAGGGCGCTGGCCCAGAGTTGGCGCTCCTCGGGCTGGCGCAGGCGGCTGGGGTCGGCCAGGCCACGCCAGAGGATGGCGATGAGTGCGGGGCCAGCCTGCTGGAGACCCAGCTTGCCAGCGGTCTCGACAAGGCCGCGGCGCGTGGCCGGGCTGAGGCGGCCGCTCTCCAGGAGCGCGACGAGTTTCGGCGCCGCCGTGGTGTCCCGGAGCGCGAGCAGCGCGGCGGCCGCGCGATCGGCCGCGGCGGCGGGAGCATCGGGCTCGAGGAACTTCCGCAGCGCGGCGGGAGCGCTCTCGTGCTGGATGGAGGCCAGGTACTCGGCGGCCGCGAGCTGCACCTCGGGGTCGCCGTGCGACAGCCAGCGCGACATGGCCGCCTGGACGGCCCGCGACCGCAGGGGGGCCAATGCCCTGAGCAGGGGACCGCTGGGCGCGGCGCGCACCGCTGCGATGACCCGCTGGGTCACCTCGGGGGCATCGGTGCGGGCGAGGAGGCGTGCCGCGGCCTCGCGCGCGTCGGAGGCGCCGGCGCCCAGGATGCGGAACAGGCGCTCGTCGGCGCCGCGGTAGCCCACCTCCTCGAGTGCCCGCAAGGCGGCGGCGACCACCTCGTCACTCGCATCGGCCGTGAGGTCCAGCAGCACGGTCGCGGCGGGAATGCCGCCCACCTGCTGGAGCGCGCCGATGGCGGCGAGACGGACGGCGGTGGCGGGGTCGCCGCGTGCCGCATCGGCGAGCGAGGGGATCGCGGCCTGCCCGGCATGCCCGAGCGCGGCGGCTGCCGCCGCGCGAACGATCGGGTCCTCATCGGCGCCCATGGCCTCCACAAGGGCCTTGCGGCTTGAGGGGAACGCTCGTGCGAGGCCCCGCGCCGCGGCCGCGCGCACCAGGGGGTTCGCTCCCGCCGCCAAGGCGCTTTCGAAGACGGGCAGCAGCTCCGGCAGACAGCCTGCCGCAGGTGCCAGGGCGCCCTGGGCCACGGGGCCGCCGCGCCGGACCGCGGCCTCGACGATGGCCCGCGCCGCGGGCGGGTGGGCGACACCGAGGGCGACGATGGCCATCGCCTCCTCATCTCCCTTCGCGGCGGCCAGAAGCCCGGGCAACTCGTCCGCCAGCTCGGGGTGGCCGGCGACCAGCCGCGCCGCGAGCCACTGCGCCAGCCGGGTGTCGAGGCCGTGTTGAGCCAGGGCGGCAAGGCGAGCGCGCGGGCCGGGGCTCACGCCCTGCTTCAAGTCGGGGATGTAGGCGGGGGTGCGAATGGCCATCAGCAGCAGGCCCGACCGCCCGCTCGGCGTGAGGGCATCCACCAACAGTGTGCTCGCGCTGTCGAGCAGCGAGTCGTGGAAGCCGACCTCGATCTCGCCGCCCTCGCTCGTGGCCTTGCCGGGGTGCCAGTGAACGGTCTTGCGCAGGACGGCGGCCGGCGGAGTGCCCTGGAACGTGGGCCGGATGAGCTCGAGGTGGACGACGGATTGGACGGCCTGGCCGGCGGGGTCGCGGGTGGTGATGCCGTAGCCGCGGCCCGACCACTCGCCCTGGCGCACCCACAGGAGACGTGGCTGGACGTCGAGGCCCCGGCCGCCGGGCTCGATGCCGAGGCGCGCGCGCCCCGCCCGCCCCTGGCCCCCCGCGATCTGGACGAGCGAGATCTCGACGGGACCCTCGTCCCGCTCTCCCGCCTGGAGCCGCAGGCCCCGCGCGCCGGTCCGGAGGGGAACCGTGCGCCAGGCGACCGAGGCCCCCGCGCGAAGGGTGAGGGCCAGCGGGGCGTCCCGGCCGGGCGCCGCCGCGACCGCCTGCATGCTCTCGCCCCGACGCAGCCAGGGCCTCTCGGCAATCAGTGCGGGCGCGCCCGCCACGCCCCCATACGCGTCCTGCTCGCCCTCGACGACCCACACGGCGAGTTCGGACGACACGCCCGCGGCCTCGACGCGGAAGACGTAGCGCCCCGGGCTGGTGGCCGTGGTCTTGAGGCGCTGGCTCACCAGCCATGCGATGGGGGCGCGGACGACCTCGCGCGTGTGCGGCACGCCGTCGCGGTCCTCGTGTGTCAGGGAGCACGCGGCCATCGTCTTGGCCTGCTCGGCGGGCGGGAGGGGGCTGGTGAGGGAAAGCTCGATGGGGTCGGACGGGCGGAAGAAACGCGCGCTCGCGGCGAAGCTCACCGGGTGCGCCTGGCGCAGCAGGACGAACTCGGCGGCGCGCTCGACCGCCCCGAGGTCGGGGGCGAGCACCTCGACCTGCACCCCGCACAACAGGTCCTCCTGCGGCAGCTCGGCGCGGGTGACCTGCCAGCGAAGGGCCAGGCAGCCTTGGGCGTCCGTCTCCGCCACCACGGGGAGCTGGATGGGCAGCACGACGATCCTCGCGGGGTCCAGCGCCTCCCCCTCGGTGGCCCAGCGCGGGGAGCCATCGAGCGCCACGGGATAGCCCCAGGTGAGGAGGCGGACGCGGGCGCCGGCGATGGGCGTGCCGTCGCCCCGCGTCGCCTCGGCTTTCAGCTCGAGGGTGTCGCCGGGCGCCACGATCGCGCGGTCGAGCGAGAGCTTCAGGCGGAAGGGCATCGGCGTGGGCGTGGCGACGGAGAAGGCGTCGAAGCGCCACGGCCCGGCCCACGACGGAGCCGCGGCGGCGGGCCGCGAGGCGTCCTCGACGGTTGCGACCACGGTGTAGGGGCCGGTCGGCGCGTCCTTGCGCAGTTCGAACGCCGCGGCGAACGAGCCCACCTCGTCCGTGCGCGCCCGGGCCGTGCCGGCCACGACCCCCGACGGGTCGAGGAGCAGCAGCCGGAGCTGGGCATCGGTCCAGGGAGCCAGCCGCGGCCCCCTGCGTGCCTGGAGCGCGCCGCCCAGCTCCGCCGTCTGGCCGGGGCGGAGCACCTGGCTGCGGGCGCGCAGCGTCAGACGGCACGACGTCTCCGAGTGGTCGAGCGCCCGCCGCTCCGTGGCGATCGCGTACTCGCTGCCGCGGCAGGCCACCACGGTGGCAAGCACCGACGGCGCAAAGCGGTCCCGCACCAGCGACGTGTGCCACCGCCCGTCGGCATCGGTGGACCCCGATGCCCTCAGCACGCGCTCGCTCCCGAGGCGCTCGGTGCGGTAGACGACCTGGACGTATGCCCCGCGGACCGGCTTGCCCGTCTGGGCGTCGGCGCACAGGACCTCGCAATCATTGTCGTCCAGGCTCAGCGCCACGCGGGTGCGCGAGGCGAGGACGAGGGCAAGCTGCGTCTCGCCCCCCGCGCGCGAGCGGAGCACGTAGGCGCCGTGTTGCGCGAGGCGGAGGCGTTGCTGGGGATTCGAGGCGGCCTCGACCGGCACCGGGCGCGCCAGCCGCTCGCGGCGCGGCTGCCAGGTCTCCAGCCAGGCCATCAGGTCGGGCCGCTCCAGGTCCAGGAGGTCAATCTGCCAGAGCTCGAGCTCCGCGCCGGGCCGTGCCGGCCACGGCGGCGCGAACTCCCCGGGGACCGCGTCCACCTGCACCGTGGGCCACACGGTCACCGAGCGCTGGACGGGTTGCACGACCACGGCCTCGGGCGGCCGGAGGGGGGGAGGCACGCAGCCCGCGAGGGCCAGGAGCAGGAGCAGGGCCGCAGGCGTCCCGCCTGTGAGCCGCAGGCCAGGGGCCCCTGCCCACGCAGGCCCGCGCCGGTGCTGGTTCCGGGTTTCGGGTCTCGGATTCAGCATTCAGGCGTCCGCCAGACGGGCGGCGCTCCGACTTCGGAATCTGGAATCTGGAACCTGGAGTTCACTCGCCGTGCCCCCGTATTCTACCCCGGCCCCGGCCAGTGTCAAGGGCGACGAGCGGTGGCACAGGCATCTCGCCTGTGCCCCACAGGCCAGAGGCCTGTGCCACCGTCAGGGCTTGGAGCGGAACTCGATCTGGTCAAGCACGATGGTGCCCGTGGGCTGGACGGGGTAGAGGAGGACAACGAAGCGGCGGACGGCCTGGAGGCCGGCGGGGCGCCGGCAGTACTCGCTCTCCCCTTCCGCGACGGGCTCGCCGGTCTTCCAGGTGGGGGCGCGGAGGTCGAAGTAGATCCGCTGCCGCCCCGGCTTGACGAAGGCCGGGCGACTCTCGAAGTACCGCCAGTCGGGCACCGTGATGAGGGCGATAGCGATGCGGGCGCCGCCCTCCAGGCGGCTCTCGACGTCAATGTAGCAACGTTCCTGGCCGCTGAGGTCGGACTCCTGGGGCAGGTCGCGGACGAGCACGGTCTTGGCATCGCCCTTGCGGAGTTGGAAGCTCACGGCGAGGCGCTTGCCCTCGGCCTTCGGGTCGGCGCGGCGCATGTGGCGCAGATTGGCAGGAGCCGCCCCCTGCCACTCGGTCTCGACGAGCCAGCGCTCCTCGGCGAAGTTGTCGAAGACCGTGGCGGGCGCCTGCTCGTAGGGGTCGCGCTGGGCCTGAGCAGCCTCGCGCTGCCGGCGGAGCGAGGCAGCAGCCTTGCCCGCCAGGCCCCGGTCGGCCACGCCGCGGCCGCCCGTGAGGGCGTAGATGACGATGTTGCTGGCCATGAGGAACGACGACTCCTGCATCTCGGCGGGCGACAGGCTGGAGAGGGAGACCTTGCCGGGATGAGTGTCGGGCTTGATCTCGAGGCCGCAGCCGTAGTCGTTGCGGGTGTAGATGACGGCGAGGCGCCCGCCGATTTCGATCCCCTCGATGTAGCTTTGGCGGAACTTGTCGCCGGGCGGCGGGAAGTAGCCCTTGTAGCCCTCGCGGAGGTCGAAGCAGGAGCGGAAGACCGGGTGGTTGTCCTCCTTGGTGATCCTGCGGAGCTGGTGCCCCTCGTCGCCCTTGAGGACGCGGGCGATCTCGCGGCGGAACGCGCGGTCCCACGTCGGATCGTCCTCGTGCGTGCAGTCCTCGGCCCAGAGCGTGCCGCCGCCCAACACGTAGCGGCGCAGGCTCGCCACCTCGGCGTCGGTGAGATGAAAGTCCTTGTGGCCCGTCATGAACACCCACGGCGAGCCCATGATCTTGCCGCTCGCAAGCGGCACGTCGAGGACATCGGTCTCGAGGTTGAAGCCGACCCGCTCGCGGAGCTGCCAGGCCAGGAAGGGCATGGCGGTACGGTGGGCGTCCCAATCGGCCTCGCCTCCGCCGTACTTGATGGTGGTGAGGGCCATGTTTCGCACGGTGCCCGAGGCGTCGCCAACGAGCGCGCCCGCCTCCTCGCCGCGCGCGGCGAGCGCCGGCAGGAGCAGCCGCCACGCGCTGCCGCTGCGAGCCAGGGCGAGGCTCGCCGACCGCGGAGAGAGCGTGGCACGCGAAGCATCGTGCGGGACGCGGGACGCGGGACCCGTGCCAGGAGTGGAGGCGGCCCGCGCGGCGCCGGTGTCGCTAGGGGTAAGAGGGACCATCCCAGCGCCGCCCCCCGCGACGCGAGGCCCAACCTCGACCGACTCCTCGGGGCGCGACTCGTCGAGAGGCGCTGCCGTGGGCCTCCCCGCGCCAGGGAGAGGCAGGGCCTCGTGCGCGACGCTGGACACGGGGCGCGCGAGCCGAGGGCCTTCGGACCGCGGCCCGTCGCGACGCGGGATGCCTGCCGCGGGACCGGCGGAAGGCAGCCCTGCCCTCTCGATGCTGGCCGCGGAGGACTCCCTGCGGGCCGCGACGGCTCCCGGGCCGGGGACCTCCGCGGCGCGCGGGCCGCTCGCAGCCGCCCTCGGCCCTGCCTCGACTGCTTCCTCGAGCTGTGGCTCGGGTGCCGACACCACGGCGCGCGAGCCGTCGTGACGCGCGACGGGCGACGCATCGCGCATGCCGAGGGCCGCCACCGGCCGGTCCGCCGCGCCGCCGCGCGGAGCAAGCTGGCTGGCGCCGGCGGCGCCGCCGGCCATCGCGAAGCGGCCTCCCTCGTCGCCCCGCGGCCTGAGACGCCACAGAGCAACGACCGGCTGCGGACCCAACTCGCCGCCTTCCCCGAGCGCCTCGTGCCGGGCGGCGATGAGCGGCCCCTCCACAAGCTCCAGGCTATCGAGCCTGGGAGCGACCTTCATCCCCGGCTTGCCCGCCGCAGGCCCGCGCGCGGGCAGCCCCACGCCGCTGAGCGTCGGCCGCTCGGCAGGCGTCGGCGCCGGCTCCGTGCCTCGCAGCCCCGCTACTGCCGGCGCCGCTGCGACGGCGGCCGAGGGCTTCTCGGAGCCGCCGCCGGACACTACCGCCCGCACCACGGCCACGGCGACCGGCTCAGCTTCCTTGCGGCCGTCCCGCGGCGTTCCGGGAAGCTCGATCAGGGGGTCAGCGGTCGGCTGCTCGTCCGGGGTCGCGAATGCAATGGGCGCGGGACGCCGCTCCGACACGGGCCCCTCGATGGCGCGCGGAAGGGCCGCGACCACAGCGGCCTCGGGGCTCGGGCGACCCGTGGCGGCCGGAGCCCTCGCCTCTCCGACGGGCACTCGCTCGCCGCCAACGGTTCCCCGCTCGATGGCTGCCTCGCCTCCGGGCCTCGACGCCGTCACCTCGCGCGGAGCCACGGCGCCGGCCTGGCCGCTCGGCGTGGCCGCCCGCACGCCGGCGCCCTCGACGGGCGCGATCGCCTCGGCGGGCGTGTCGAGCGCGATGGGGGCCTGCTGCGGGTTGCCGATCGGCGATCGTGGATTGCGCATTGCGGACAACCCGGAATTGTCGCTCCTCCTGCTCTCGGCGGGCGGCTCGGAGTCGGAGATGCCGCGCGGCGCTTCCGCCACCGTGACTCGTTCGCCGGGAAGCGCGCCGCGCTCGGCGACGGGGCCTTGCGTGGTCCGCTGCGCCTGCACGTCGCCCGCGGCGGGCGCGGCGGGTGCCTTCGCCGTGCCTTCCGCCCGGCCGAGCTCGTGCTGGAGGGCCTCCATTGCGGGCACCAGCTCCGCGGGAGCAAGGGTCGTCTTGTCGGCCGCTCGCGCCTCGGCGAGGCCGGGCACGTCGGGCGTCGCCGCCGTCTTGTGGGGGCTGCCCGACTTGGGCTGAAGGGCTTCGCGGACCACGCTCTCGAGCTGCTCACGGCTCAGTGCGCGAAGCTGGGCGAGCCGCGCCGCCTCGACCTGCGTCGCCTCCTGGGGCCTCGGCGTCGGCGTCTCCCGGGTCCGCGAGGGGTCGCGTAATTCCTCCATGATCTGCGCGAGGTCCTCCACGGTGAGCTTCTTCGCATCGGGCTCGCGGGGGGCCAGGTCGAGCTTCTCCTCCACTTTCGGCTTGTCGAGCCGGGCCAGGGTGGGGTCGAGCTTCCGCCGTTCGCTCTCCAGCAGTTCGCGCGCCAGGCGCGCGGCATCCTGCTGGCGGCGCTCGGCGTCGAGGCGGCGCTCGCGCTCGGCCTGCGCGCGAAGCTCGTCGGCCGCACTCGCCTGCCGACTCGAGAAGCTGCCGGCCGCCCCCGCTCTGATGCCGACGCGGAAGAGCGGGCCAAGCTCGCGCTTGCGCACCTTCTCGGCGAGGAAAAGGTCGAGGGTCACGAACAGGGCGGCGACGTGCAGGAGCGCCGAGACGGCGAAGTACCTCGACATCCGCGGCACCCGCTTCGACCGCAGGAGCCAGCGCGCCAGCAGGTACGTCGCCACCAGGATCGCCACGAGCAGGCACAGCAGCACGAAGAGGAGCGCCCCTTCGAACCACCCGATCGGCCCAGGCCCGGTCGCCGCGATGCCGTGCCCAAACGCGGGCGCCTGAGCGGGCACCACCTCGACGCGGACCTCGAAGGTGGCGGAATCGCCCGGGCCGCGGACCTCCCACACGAGCCGCCGCTCGCCCGCCGAGGCGTCGGGCGCCACCGCCAGCTCGATGCCGATCGGGTGCATCACGCAGGGCAGCAGCGCGGCACCCGACCGCTCGGCCGCCAGGGTGAGGCCCGCTGCCATCGGGGGATTCGCAAGCGAGACTCTCTGTTCGCGGCGGGAGACGGACTCGATGGCCAGGGCCAGCTCGGCCCGCTGGCCCGGCGACATCGGGCCGAAGTCGAGCACCGGCCCCACCAGCAGGAAGGTGGTCCGCGGCGTAGTGAAGACGCTGCCGCGAATGCGAAGCGACGCGGGCAGCGACCGCCCGCGAGCCGTGACCGTGGCCTCGAAGGCAGCCTCGTCCGGGCCGGTTGCAGGCAAGATGCGCAGGGATATGGCCTGAGACCCCGACCCAGGGAGCGTGCACTCCCTTGGCTCCGCGCTCACGGCCACGAGATCGGCCGGCGCATCGAGCTTCTCGATGGCAACGCTCTGCGGCTCGGCGACGAGCGACCGCACCCGCACGTGGAACTGCTCGGCGATGCCCGCCTGGAGGCGGCCGGCGTCCAGCTCGGCAGGCTCGAAGGCAATGGACTCGTGCGGCGGACGGAACAGGAGCGCGCGGGCCTCAAGCGAAGCGCCCCGCGACGGGCCGCGGAGGCTCACCGTGGCACTCCGCGGGCCGGGCTTCGCTGCGTCCTGGGCGACCAGGCGAAGCGTCACGCTCGCCTTGCCGCGCGGCGGAAGGGTGACGGTCGTCGGCTCGACCGCCAGCCGCCAATCCCCCGCCGCCTCGGGTACGCTCAGCTCGACCCGCTGCTCGGCGTCCACGAGCGAGGCGACCTCGACCTGAAGCACCTTGCTCGTGCCGATGGCCACCTTGTCGAAGTCAAGGGCAGCCGCCACATCGAAGGTGTTGGCCGCGCCGACCATCGCCGTGCAGGCGATCTTGCGCTCGCCCAGCGGCGTCCGGACGACCAGTTCGCCGCGATAGGCGCCGGGCGGCTGGGCAGGCGGCACGTGGAGGCGGACCTGGACAGCCGTCGGCTCCTCGGGCTTGACCTTCACCACTTCCAGAGGCTCCAACGCCAGCGCTGCGACGCCCTTGGGGCCGGCGAGGGGCGAGGCGCTGATGGCCGCCTCGCGCGGCGCCAGCCCCTCGATGCTCAGCGTGAGCTGGCGCTCGACCGCCTGGCCGGGACTGACCTCGCCGAAGTCGAGGGCGGCAGGCGCCACGGCGAAGCTCGGCCGTACGACGCGCGCCACCACGGGCACCTCCACCGTGCCGACCGGCGTCGCGACGACAACCTTCGCCTTCACCTCGCCCGTTGCCTGGTCGGGCGCGGACGCCAGTGCCACTCGCACGCTCGCCTGCTTCGGGCCGAGGTCGAGGGCCGCTGGGACCACCGTGAGCCGCGGCTCGGAGGCCGCGAGCCGCGCGGGCACGGCGCCGCGCGGGTGGAGCCGGACCTCAAAGACCGCCTCTGCCTTGCCCCCGCTCTCGATGGCCCCGAGGTCGAGCGTCGCTCTGTCGAGCACCAGCTTGGGGTGCCGCACCTCGACGGCCACGGGCAGGGAGAGCCGGTCGTACTTACTGGCCAGCTCGATGGTGCCGCTGTAGCGCCCCGCCTTCTGGCCGGGCGGCACGCGGAGAGCGACGGCGATGGACGTGAGCCGTCCCGAGTGGAGATTGCGGACCGGCGATTGCGGGCTGCGGATCTCCGCCGGCAGCCCCAGGTCAGAAATCCGCAACGCAACGTCCTCGCGTGTGGGCAGCGGGGCGGCGAGCTTGAGGTCGAACGTCTTCTCCGCGGACTCGCCGCTGTAGAGGGTGCCGAAGTCGAGCTGGCCCACCGAGGCCCAGAGCTTAGAGCATCCCTCGCTGGAGATGGTCGTCGTGAGGTGGAGCTCGCGCTCGAAGCGGTGGCCCGCCGGCGTGGTGCCCGAGGCCACCAGGAGGATGGCACACTCCCCCGCCTGCTCGCAGCCTGGGAGGAAGGCGGCGAAGACGCCGTCGTCCGCGGCGGTATCGGAGTGTCGGCCGTCGTCATAGATGGCCACGGGCTGGGAGCCCGTGCCGCCGGGCGGTTTGACGCGGGCCTCGACGCGCGCATCGGCCGGCACCGTGTCGCCGTTGGCAAGGCTGACCGCGATCTCGATCGGCTCGCCGCGGAGATAGGTCGGCTTGAGGGGGAACGCGCGGAGCAGCAGCGGCGTGGCCGCCGTGGCGGCCAGGGCGACCTCGGCCGGGCGCGGCGCCGCAACGCGCGCCACCCAGCGGCCCGGCGGCGGGGTCCAGAGGTCGTAGTGCTGGTAGTTGGCCTTGCGGCCGAAGGCGATGCCCCGCTCGCCCTTCGGGACCTCGGGCGTCAGCAAGCGGTCGGCAGGGGTGCGCAGCGCGAACGCCAGGTCCGGCTCGTGAGCGTTCAGGCTCACGGTCAAGGCCGAGATCGTGTCGTCCACCCACACGGTGTCTTCGGCTGGAGCATTGGCCTGGAGCGACAGGCTGCGGGAGCGGATGGCGACCTTCTTCTGGAGGGTGAGGCAGATTCTGCCGAAGATGTCCTGAAGCTCGGCGTTGGTGGGTGCGCCGTGGTACTCGCCCCCCGTGTCGGCCGAGATGCGCCGCAGGACCTCGGCGTCGGCCCGCTCGGACAGGCCGACGGTGTAGACCCGCCAGTGGTGCTCGGCAAAGGCGCGGTGGGCGTCCTCGTAGCGCCCCGGCTCGTCCTTGCCGTCGGTGAGGAGGATGATGGCCTTGGCCGGGTTGGGCGACTTCGCCAGGAGGGCCTGCGCCTCCTTGAGCGCGCCGTCTATGTCGGTCTGCCCCTCGGCGCCCACCTGGTCAATCGCCTCGTAGAGGGCGTTGGCCTCCGCGGGCGAGGTGAGGGGCGCGAGCGTGCGGGCCTCGTGGTTGAAGGCCACGATGCCGATGCGGCCGATGCGCGGGCTGCGGGCAGCGAGGTCCACAAACGTCTTTGCCGCGGCGATGCGCAGCCGCTCCCGGTCGGTCCGCCGCATCGAGAGCGATTCGTCAATCAGCAGCGCGACGTCCAACTCCTCCCCGCCCGGATCGAGGAAGCGGGCGAGGCGGTGCGCGGCGAGCACCTGGCCGCCGCGGGTGACGCGGACCACGAGCTGGCACGCCCCCGTCCCGGCGTCGGGCGGGAGCTGGCGCAGGTCGAGGTAGTAGCTGTTGCCGAATCGCTTGAGGAAGATGCGTCGCAGGCGATAGCGCTCCGCCGCCGCGGCGGCCGCCGACAGCTCGGCGGGGGCGATGTGGACGGCGAAGTCGGCGGCGGTGAGTTCCTCGGAGAAGCTGCTGGGGACCTCGATGCGGAGCAGCACGTCGAGGGCGGCGCCCTGGGCCTCCGCCCGCACGACGTCGAGGCGCAACGCCTGCCCTTGCCTCGCGCCCATCGAGGGCTCCGCCGACAATGCGACGCCTGCCGCGAGGCAGAAGGCGGCGAACAGGGCGTGCAGCCGGCGGAACACCATCCTATCCCTCACTCTTTATGAGTCTCGAACGCCGTCGCGATGAAGTAGTGCTTCACGTTCGCCTTCTTGCAGGCGTTCAACACGTCCACGACCCGCTGGTGGTAGGCGTGCTTGTCGCCGCGGATGATGACGACCAGATTCGGGTTGTCCTTCACACCCTGGAAGAGCCTCCGGGTGACCTGCTCGAGGGTCAGGATTTTCTCGTTGATGACCAGGAACCCGCCGTCGGCCTCGCTGCGGACGTTAACGGTGATCTCGCGCTCGGGGTGCTGGGTGGAGCGGCCCTCGCTGGCCTTGGGCGGGTCCACCTTGATGTCCTTCTCGATCCTGTGGAAGCTGGTGGCGGTGAGGAAGAACAAGAGGAGCTGGAAGACGACATCGATGAGCGGCGTCATCGGCAGCCCTTCGTCCTCCTCACGGCGGCGATGAATCCGCATGCTTGGGGCTTCCCTTCAGGGCATCAGCCAAGTGCGAAGCGGAGTCCTCGATCTGCACGATCATCCGGTCCGCCTTGTCGCGGTAGTAGTGGTAGAAGCAGTAGCAGGGGATGGCCACGGCGAGGCCGGCGAAGGTGGTCAGCAGCGCGGTCGCCACGCCGGCGGCGAGCTGGCGCGGGTCGCCCATCGCGCCCTTCTGGGCCACGACGTCGAACGCCATGATCATGCCCTGCACCGTGCCCAGGAGGCCCAGCAGCGGGGCCACGCTGGTCACGATGCTCAGCGGGCGGTTGAAGCGGTCCATCTGCCACTGCTCGCGCTCGCCCGCCTCCTCCATCGCCGTCTCCATCTCCTCGCGCGAGCGGTCGGCCACGGCGAGGCCGGTCGCCAGCACGCGGCTGAGAGCCGACGGCTTTTCCTCGCACAGCCGCTGGGCCTCGGCGATGCCCGCGCCCCGTGCCGCGTCCACAACCGCCTTGCCGACGCCTGGGGGGATGACCGCCCTCTGCCGCAGGGCCACGGCGCGCTCGAAGATGAAGGCCAGGCCGATGATCGACGCGGCCAGGATGGGCCACATCAGCACGCCGCCGGCGAGAAACGTCTCCCACAGGTTCTTGCCGATGATCGAGCCGCGCTCGGAGTCTCCCGGCGCCGCCGCATCCCCTGCGACCGGCAGGACGGTCGAGGCGCGCTCGGGCGCCTCCGTGGGACCGCTCGGCGCCTTGGCGGGGCCGGGCGGCGCGGGCGTCGCAGCCTCTCCCCCAGCCGCAGCCGCCACACAAACCACGAGGAGGAAGCTAAGCCAAGTGCAG
Organism: Planctomycetota bacterium; assembly: GCA_035527715.1. Classification (GTDB taxonomy): domain Bacteria; phylum Planctomycetota; class PUPC01; order DSUN01; family DSUN01; genus DSUN01. The sequence continues at coordinate 47,663 of DATKZY010000082.1, forward strand.
GACTTGCCCATCGTGTGCTGTACGCTCCTGACCAGAGGGCCCTCGAGGTGGGCGCGCGCCTTCCGGCAAGCGCTTACATTCACTTTAGCACTTCCATTCGCACAAGCAAGGCTTTCTTACAAATGTTGACATGAGCGCACGACAACTGACAATCCGGTGCTCCGCGCCGGGCGCGCGACGGCGCCGGCGCATGCGTCGGGCCCGGCGTCTCCCGGTGTTTGACTTTTGCCGGAGGCATATCTATACTCATGGCTTACGTGCGAACTCCCGAAGAATCGAGGCCGAGCGTGGACACCAAGACCTGCTGCGTGGGGCTCGTGGGCTTCGGCACGGTGGGCAGCGGGGTCGCCAAGATCCTGCTGAACAGTGCCGATCAGCTCCGGGCCAAGACGGGCATCAACGTCGTTCTCAAGCGGATCTGCGACATTGACCTCACGACCGACCGCGGGGTCGCCGTGCCCGCCGGGGTGCTGACGAGCGATCTGAACGCAGTTCTCGCGGACCCCGAGATCGAGGTGGTGGTCGAGCTGGTCGGCGGCACGACCGTCGCCAAGGAGATCACGCTGCGGGCCATCGCCGCCGGGAAGCGGGTGGTGACGGCGAACAAGGCGCTCCTGGCCGAGGCGGGCCGCGAGCTGTTCCGGGCCGCGCACGAGCGCGGCGTGTCCATCTCCTTCGAGGCGAGCGTCGGCGGCGGCATTCCCATCGTCGCCGCCCTGCGCGACGGCTTGATCGCCAACGACATCGAGTCCATCATCGGCATCGTCAATGGCACCTGCAACTACATCCTCACCCGGATGACCGCGGAGGGCGCGACCTATCAGCAGGCGCTCGGCGAGGCCCAGAGTCACGGGTATGCCGAGCGCGACCCGCGGCTCGACGTGGAGGGCATTGATTCGGCGCACAAGCTGGCCATCCTGGCCGCCCTGGGCTTCGCCGCCGACTTCCACTACCACGAGGTGTACATCGAGGGCATCACCCGCACCGACCCTGTGGACATCGCCCACGGCTCCGAGCTGGGCTACACGCTGAAGCTCCTGGCCATTGGCAAGCGGTTTGGCGACGAACTGGAGCTGCGGGTGCATCCGACGCTGCTGCCGGCCGAGCACCCCCTGGCCTCGGTGCACGACGTGTTCAACGGCATCTGGGTGCGCGGCAGCGCGGTGGGCGACACGATGTTCTACGGGCGCGGCGCCGGCCAGATGCCGACAGCGAGCGCGATCGTGTCGGACATCGTGGACATTCTCATCGGCAAGGCGAAGCACACGTTCGAGCGGCTGCGGCTGCTCCCCGGCCGCACGGAGAGCGTGCGGGTGCGGCCGATCGAGGAGATCGAGACCCGCTACTACCTGCGCTTCAGCGCGCTGGATCGTCCGGGGGTGTTGGCGAAGATCGCCGGGGAGTTCGGCCACCACCAGATCAGCATCGCCTCGGTTCTCCAGAAGGAGCGCCACGCCACGCGCGCGGTGCCGCTGATCATCATGACCCACCAGGCCCGCGAGGCCGACCTGCGGCACGCCCTCGCCGCCATCGAGCCGCAGGGCATCGTCGAGGGCCCGCCGGTCGTGATCCGGGTCGAAGGCGAACATGAATGACGCGCAGCCCCAAGGCGGCACGCCGTCCCCCGCGGAGGGGTTCCTGGCAGGGGTCCCGTCCGAGCTTCGGCCGTCGCGCCCGCTCCAGCTTCCGCCCGCCCTCGCAGAGGCCGAGCTGACCGCGCGGCTGCTGGAGCTCGCCTCGCCCAACACGCACCTCGACGAGGCCGTGTGCTTCCTCGGCGGCGGCACGTGGGACCACTATGTGCCCGCCATCGTGGACGAGCTGGCGGGCAGCGTGCCCCCGTGCGTCGTCGCGCCGTCGTCGCCGCAGCCCGTGCTCCAGACCGTGTTCGAGCTTCAGGGCCTCTTCACCGCGCTGACGGGGCTGGAGCTGTCGTGCGCGCCGTTTGCCGATGGCCCCTCGGCTCTGGCCGAGGCCATTCGCACGGCCGCGCGCGCCACGGGGCGCGATGGGGCCATCCTGGCCAGGACCATGCAGCCGCGCTACCGCGGCATCGCCAGGTCGCTCCTCTCCCCTCCGCTCGCCCTCCAGGAGGCCGGCTACCACGCCGGGGCGACGCGGCCGAGCGACGTCGAGCGCCTGCTCTCGGACCGCATCGCGTGCGTCGTGGTCGAGCAGCCGAACTTCCTCGGGTGCTTCGAGGACCTGGCCGCGCTCGCCGAGGTGGCTCATCGCCGCGGCGCGCTGCTCGTGGTGAAGGCCGACCCGATCGCCCTCGGCATCCTCGCGCCGCCGGGGGCCGTCGGCGGCGACATCGCCGTGGCGGATGCCCAGCCGCTCGGCGCCCGCCCGCTCTACGGCAGCGAGTCGCTCGGCCTCCTCGCCTGCCGCGAGACGCTTGGCCCCTCGCTCGGCGGCTGGCGGGTGGAGCGACGCGGCGACGCCTTCCACGCGGTGGGCACTGCGAACCAGTGGGTCCGGGCGGACCAGGTCGTGCGGCCCGTGGCCTACCTGGCGGCCCTTGGGGCCGAGGGGCTGGCCCGAGCCGCCACGCTCTCGATGAGCCTGGCTCACGCCACGCAGCGCCGCATCACCACGATCGAGGGCCTGACGCTGCGGTTCCGAGCGCCCTACTTCAAGGAGTTCGTGATCGAGTGCGACGGCGAGCCCGACGACCTCGCCCAGGCGCTGCTCGAGAGCAACGTCCTGGGCGCGCTGCCGCTGCGGGCCGACTATCCCGAGATGGAGAACTGCATGCTGTTCGCCGCCACGGAGCGGCGGAGCCGCGCCGACATCGAGCTGCTGCGCCACACGCTGGAACTGCTCAGCGAGATGGGCGGCGGCGGCGACGACCTGAGCCTGGACGCCGACGATGCCTAAGCCGCTGATCACCGAACGGGCGACTTCCGCGGGCGCCGCGCGGCACTTCCCCGAGCCGGGCACCGAGGCGCTCCAGTGCCTTGCACAGCTCCCCGCGGCCCTGCGACGGGCTGCTCCGCCGGCGCTGCCGGCGCTCGACGAGGGCGCGCTGCGCGCGCACTTCGCGGAGCTCACGGCCATGCCTCGACCCGTGTGGCCGGGGGCCGCCGCGGCCGCGCGAGTCGCAGGGCTCGCGGGGCTCAGCGCGCTGCATCCCCAGCAGCCCCCGCCCACGCTGCAAGGCGCACTCGAAATCCTCCACGACGTGGCGCGGGCACTCGCCACCCTGACGGGACTCGACCGCTTCAGCCTTCAGCCGCCCAGCATCGCCGTGGCGGAGCGGGCGGCCGTGCGGCTCGCCGTCGCCTCCTTCGCGCGCACGCAGCCGGGCCGCGTCGAGGTGCTGGCTCCTCCCGAGAGCCCCATCCTCGCGAGCGCCAGGGAGCTTGGGCTCCCCGTCCGCACGGTCGCACGGCTGGCCAGCGGGGACAGCGATCCGGAAGCATTGGCGGCAGCCATCGGGGAGGCCACAGCTCTCGTCGCCGCAAGCTGGCTCACGCCCGGCGGACGACTCGACCGGAACCTGGCCGGCGCGGGACAGGTGGCGCACGTGCACGGCGCCCTGTTCGGCGTGGACGCCTCGGGCCTCGCTCTCCTGGCGGGCCGCGCGCGCCTGCGCGAGGCGGAGGCCGACATCGCCTGGCTGAGCCTGGGCGAGCTGTGCCCGGTGGCCACCGGCGCCGCGCTCGGCGTCCGCTCCCCGCTCACCCAGTACCTGCCGAGCCCCCTCGTGAGCAAGGAGCGCAGCGGATACGGGCTGGACGACGAGTTGCCGGGCACCATCGGGCCGCTGGCCCTGGCCGCGGCGCGGCTGGCGGATGCCTTGCCCCTCTACGTCCTCCTGCTCACCCTGGGCGAGGCCGGCCTGCGCCGCCGCGCCGAAGAGGCCGCCCAAGGGCCTCTTGCGCCCGAAGGCCAGTAGGTGTACCCTGGTGCAACGGGGTGGCGGAGCATGCGCGCGCGCCGCTGCGTCCGACGGGTTCCAGTCGCCCCATGGTCTCAACGACGCCTCCGATTGCTGCGAGGACGGGATGAAGATCGTCATCAGCGACCCACTTTCCGCGGAAGGCGTGGACATTCTCAGGCAGGCTGGGCACGAGGTGCTGGAGCTCGCGAACGCGCCGCCCGCGGAGCTGAGCCGGGCGCTGGCCGATTGCGACGCCCTGATCGTCCGCAGCGGCACCCAGGTCACGGCCGACCTGTTGTCGGGCGCGGAGCGCCTGAAGGTGATCGGCCGAGCCGGGGCGGGCGTGGACAATGTGGACCTCACGGCGGCGACCCGCCGCGGCATCCTGGTGATGAACACCCCGGGCGGCAACACCATCGCGGCGTGCGAGCTGACGATGGCGATGATGCTCGCCCTGGCCCGCCGCCTGCCGCAGTTGAGCGCGCGCGTCAAGGCCGGCGAGTGGCCGAAGAAAGGCGCCGCGGGCACCGAGCTCCAGGGCAAGCGCCTGGGCATCATCGGCCTCGGCCGCATCGGCTCCGAGGTGGCCCGCCGGGCGCTGGCCTTCGGCATGGAGGTCGCCGCACACGACCCCTTCGTCAGCGCCGAACGCGCGCACGCCCTCGAGGTCCGCCTGACCTCTCTCGACGACCTCCTGGCCACCAGCGACGTCCTGTCCCTTCACGCGCCGCACGTACCCGAGACCGAGCGGCTCCTCGACGCCGCAGCGTTCGAGAAGATGCAGACGGGGGTTCTGCTCATCAACTGCGCCCGGGGCGGGATCATTGACGAGGCGGCGCTCGCCGGAGCCCTTCGCAGCGGCAAGGTGGCGGGCTGCGCCCTCGACGTCTTCGAGACGGAGCCCCCGGCGGAGAGCCCCCTCCTCGCCTTCGACCAGGTGATCGCCACGCCGCACGTGGGCGCCACCACGCGCGAGGCGCAGGCCACCGTCGCCACCCAGATCGCCCAGCAGGTCGCCGCGTTCCTCCGGGGCGAGCCGCCGCGAAACGCGGTGAACGCGCCCTGCATCGAGCCCGAGTTCCTCGAGGTGCTGGGGCCCTACGTTGACCTGGCCGAGCGGCTGGGCAGCTTGCTCGTGCAACTGGCCGAGGGCGGGATCGGCCGCCTCACGGTGACCTATCGCGGCGAGATCAACCAGCAGGACCTGCGCCCCCTCACCGCCGCCCTCCTCCAGGGCGTGCTCCGGCCCGCGGTCCGCACCGTCAACTACGTGAACGCGCCCGTGATCGCCGCGGAACGCGGGTTGAAGGTGGACGTCATCAAGTCGGCCGCGGCCGGGGATTTCACCAACCTGATCGCGGCGGAGGCCCGCGTGGGGCAGCGGAGCCTCTCGGTCGCCGGCTCGCTCCTCGCGCGCAACACGCCGCGCATCGTGCGCGTGGACCACTACCGCGTGGACGCGGCTCCCGAGGGCCACCTGCTGGTCACGCGGAACCACGACCGCCCGGGCGTCATCGCCCACGTGAGCGCCGTGCTGGCCCGCCGCGGCATCAACATTGCCGACATGACCTGCGGCCGCGACCGCCCCGGCGGCACCTCGATGCTCGTCATCAGCATAGACAACCCGGTCACCCCCGAGATCGTCCGCGAGATCGAGGCATCCCCCCTCATCCTCCGCGCCCAGCTTGTGTCGCTGTGAGCACGGGCGACGTGCACTTCGAGCAGGCAGGCTTCCGAATCCTCTTCCCTCAGAGCTGATGGCAGGGCAGACCAAAGGTCTCGGCGACGGCCTGGTTGGTGACCTTGCCCAGGACGAGGTTGAGGCCGGTCCGGATGGTGGGGCTCTCGGCGGCGGCACGCCCGTAGCCCTTGTCGGCAATCTCCAGCAGATACGGCAGCGTGGCGTTGGTGAGGGCGTAGGTCGAGGTGCGCCCCACCGCACCCGGCATGTTCGTGACGCCGTAGTGGACGACGCCGTGCTTGATGCGGATGGGGTTCTGGTGGGTCGTCGCCTCGGTGGTCTCGATGCAGCCGCCCTGGTCCACCGACACGTCCACGATCACGGCCCCCGGCTTCATCGTGCGCACCATGGCCTCGGTGACGACGACCGGGGCCCGCGCCCCCTCGACCAGCACGGCGCCGACCACCAGGTCGGCCTCCCGAATCTTCTCGCGCAGCGTGTGCGCGTCGGAGTAGAGCGTCGTCACGTTCGCCGGCATGATGTCGTCCAGATAGCGCAGGCGGTCCAGATTGATGTCGGTCACCATCACGAGGGCGCCCAGGCCGGCGGCCGTCTTGGCCGCATTGGTGCCCACGGTGCCGCCGCCGATGACGAGCACGCTGGCCGGCTCCACCCCGGGCACGCCGCCGAGCAGGATGCCGCGGCCCATCATCGGGCGCTCGAGGTACTTCGCCCCCTCCTGGATGGACATCTTGCCTGCGATCTCGCTCATGGGCGTGAGCAGCGGGTGGCGCCCGTCGGGCGTGTGAATGGTCTCATAGGCGATGGCCACGATGCCCGTGCTCAGAAGGGCCTCCGTAAGCTCGCGCGACGCGGCGAAGTGGAAGTAGCCGAACACGGCCTGCCCGCGCCGCAGGAGGCCGTGCTCCTGGGGGAGCGGCTCCTTGACCTTGACGACGAGATCGGCCAGGGCGTAGACCGCCTCGGCGTCCTCCACGATCTCCGCGCCGTGCTCGGCGTAGAGCGAGTCGTCAATCCCGCTGCCCTCCCCCGCGCCCTGCTGCACGATCACGCGGTGCCCTCGGCGCCGCAGCTCCTCGGCCCCCACGGGGATCATGGCCACGCGATACTCGTCCGGCTTGATCTCCTTCGGCACACCGATGACCACGCCCGGACCTCCTCATGCCTGGCAGCCACCCGATGGGACGCATGGGACCCATGGGACCTATGGGGCACACCCCGGCCCCCTCCGTCCCATAGGTCCCATTCCCGCCCGCCCCCGTTTAGGGCCGCGGCGGGCATTATACCCTGGGCGCTTTGGCGGGTCAATGTGGTTGACAAAGCCTGCCGCCTTTGCTAGATTCATAGCCGGCTCGGCCAGGGCTGGGAAGCAGAGCGTGATCATGGCACAGGAGCGCTGGGTTCGGCTCGGCTGGCAAGGCATCTCGCTCGACGTGCCGGAGGACTGGTGCCCCGGCAGCCTCGAGGGCGACCACGCCAACGGCTACCTGCGCGTCGAGGACGAGACCCACGTGCGGCTCGAGCTGCGCTGGGAAACCGCCGGCCGAGGCCCGGCCTCCGCGTCCCGGCTCGTGGATGCGTATCTGAAGCAGACGCGCAAGAAGCTCCCTCGCGGCCTGCCGGACCCGGTGGTGGACCGCGGCCGGGCAGTGAAGGAGTTGGCCGGGCTCGACCACGAGGTGTTCACCTGGCGCGGCAGCTTTTGCGCCCACAGCCTCGTGGCGCTCGCCGCCGAGTCGCGGCGAGTCCTGCACGTGCGGGTCTTCTTCCAGGAGGGCAACGACTACAAGGCACTGGCCCGCAGAATCTTCGGCAGCGTCGGCCTGGAGCCGAGGGACGGGTTGGTCGAGTGGGCGGTCTTCGGCTTCCGCTTCGGCGTGCCCGACACCTGGCGGCTGGAGCACAGCGCGTTGCGCACCGGCTCGCTCCAGTTCCTCTTCCGGGCCGGGAGCGACACGTTGGAGGTGGTGCGGCAGAGCCTGGCGGCGATCACGCTGGCGACGTCGCCCCTGGAGCAATGGCTTCGGGGCACCTTCGCGAAGGGCTTGCGCGGCTTTCGCTGCGCGAGCCAGCCAGGCCGCTACCGCGACCACGACGCCGTGCGGTGCGGCGGCGAGTTGAACCTGCGGGCGCGTCCCCTCGCCGTCTTCCGCCGCCGGCGCTACGCAACGGCGCTGGCGTGGCAGTGTGAGGAGACCGACAAGCTGTTCGCGCTCCGCTGTGAAACGTCGCAGCCCGACGACCCGCGGGTCGAGCGCTGCGCCGATTCGATCGTGTGTCACTGAGCGGGAAAACGACACGAGGAATCTTTTGTGCGAAGCACCCAAAGGGCCGTTGCGGCAAGAGACTCCTGGTGTCATTTTCCCTGACGTGCAGGAAAGGATCGCGTGCCGACTTGGCCCTTCTGGCGTCGCCCGAAGCCGCTGTCGCGCGAGCAATCGCTCGCCTCGGTGCCGCTGCGCAACCAGGCCGTGCGGGAGGAGCGGACCGATGCCGGCGAATTGCGCCTGGTGATCCCCCTCCGCCCCGCGTGGTGGGCCAGGCTGCTCTCGCGGGTCCTCTACGTGCCGAGGCAGCGGCGGATCGTGCTCGATGAGATCGGCGGCTACGTCTGGGGCCTGTGCGACGGGAAGAGGAGCGTCCGCGACCTCGTCGGCGCCCTCTCGACCCGATACAAGCTCCACCGCAAGGAGGCCGAGGTCTCGGTCGTGGCCTACCTGCGGCAACTGGCCCGTCGGGGCCTCATTGGCATCGCGGTGCTGAACGTCCACGAAACGCCCAGGACGCAGGAGCGGTGACGGCTCCTGGCCGAGCCGGAGACCCCCAGGGATGAACGAGACACAGCCCCTCGCACGCAACGCCCAGGCGCGCATCGGCAAGCAGATGATGCTGCCGTGGAGCAAGGCATTCGAGATCGCCCTCAAGAGCATCAAGGTGCGCTTCTGGCGGTCCATGATCACCATGAGCAGCATCGTCCTGGCCATCGCCTTCCTGATGAGCATCTGGACCTCCACCGCCATCACCATGTCGCTCTCCCTCGGCCCGCAGCGCGAGATCGACGCCATCAAGGCCAGGCTCGCCGTGGTCCGCGAAGCCATCAAGGGCGGAGCCGGCGCGCCGACCAGGGCAGAGGTCGAGGAGCGCTACGCCGCCGACCTCGCGGACGCACGGGCCCTCAAGCAGGCCGCCATCCGCGAGAAGCAGTCCGCGCTCGACTCCGCCACGACCGATGAGGCGAAGAAGCTCAAAGACGAGATCGAAGCCCTCCAAGCCGAGTTGGGGGAGGCCAAGACCCTCGAGCTCCTCCGCGACCACCTGGCCGCCTGCCGCAGCGCGGTCGAAACCACCAAGGGGCGCCTGGACACCATTCTCCAGCAGGAGCGCGCCGGCGGAGAGACCCAGGCGAAGGAGGATGCGCCGCCCCCGCCCAAGGACTCGCCGGCCCCCTCGACCGCCCCTCCCGCGCCCCGGGCGGGGGGCATTGGCGCCTTCCTCGACTTCATGTCGCCCACCGACAAGTGGCTCGCCGTCCTCGCCCTCCTCGTGTGCTTCGTGGGCATCGTGAACGCGATGTTCATGACCGTGCAGGAGCGCTTCCGCGAGATCGGCACGATGAAGTGCCTGGGCGCTCTCGACGCCTTCATCGTCAAGATCTTCCTCATCGAGTCGGCCATGCTCGGCTTCATCGGCACGCTGGCGGGCATTGTCATCGGCTTCCTCCTTTCGACCGTTCGGCAATGGATCGTCTACGGCGGGGCGACGTGGACCTATCTCTCCCTCGCCTCGATCCTGTTCGCCGCGCTCATGGCGGCTCTCGTCGGCCTCGTCCTCTCCATCGTTGCGGCCATCTTCCCCGCGCAGAAGGCCGCCCGCATGCAGCCCGTGGCCGCCATGCGCATCGAGGAGTAACCCTGCCGCTCGCACCGAGAGCAGCGGAACGGAGCACCCAGCATGCAACAGAACATCGTCCGCACCCGCGACGTCACCAAGGTGTACCGCATGGGCAAGATCGAGGTCCACGCCCTCCGCGGCGTTGACCTCGAGATCCGCGCCGGCGAGTACATCTCCATCATGGGACCCTCCGGCTCGGGCAAGACCACGCTCTTCAACATGGTCGGCGGACTCGACAAGCCGACCACGGGCAAGGTCTACATCGAGGAGGTGGACGTCGCGCAGCTCGACGCGTACGAGCTGGCCTGGCTCCGCTGCCGCAAGATCGGCTATATCTTCCAGACCTTCAACATCATCCCGGTCATGACCGCCCTCGAAAACGTCACCCTGCCCATGGTCTTCGCCGGCCTGACGACCGACGAGGCGCGGGACAAAGGCGTCGAGCTCCTCGGGCGGGTCGGCCTGGGCGACCGGCTGTCGCACAAGCCCTTCGAGCTCTCCGGCGGCCAGCAGCAGCGCGTGGCCATCGCCCGCGCCATGGCCAACGACCCCAGCCTCATCCTCGCCGACGAGCCGACCGGCAACCTCGACATCAAGACGGGCACCGAGATCATTGGCCTCCTCAAGCAGCTCAACAAGGAGAACAGCGTCACCATCATCTCGGCTACCCACGACCACAAGATGCTCAGCGCCTCCGACCGCATCGTGTGGATCCGCGACGGCAAGGTGGACCGCATCGAGGAGCGCCGCGACCTCAAGATCGAGGTCGGCACCATCGAGGGCGAGACCTGAGCCTGCGCCGCGCCCTCGCACGGCACGAAGAGGCACCCTTGACCCCGCAAGCCCCAGACCCCGGATACAACCCCGAGGGCAGGCGCGGCAGCCGACGCGCCCGCCGCCGGTCCTCGGCGATGCTGTTCATCGTCCTCTCCCTGGGCGCGGTGGCAGCTCTGCTGAGCGCCACGGCGCTGATGATGGCCCCGTCCGACATGACGGTCGGCCAGGCCCGAGCCCACGGCCTCGCCTTCATCGCCGGGCTCGTGGCACTCGTCCTCGTGGTCGCCGCCTTCTGGCAGCGCCGCCTCCTTGCTGAGGCGAGCCGCGACTGCACGCTGCTGCAGCGCACCGTCGAGGCCCTCCGGCGCCGCGAGGCCTACGACGAGGCCGAGTTCGCCCTCATGGCCCGCATCAGCGGCCTCATCGAGGTCTTCACCCACACGCGCAACCTCGAGGCCGTCCTCAACGAGGCTGTCCGCGCCCTCCAGTCCACCCTCCAGGTCAGCGCCGTCGCGCTCCAGCTCCAGGACGAAGAGGCGGGCGAACTGGCCCTCTCCATCGAGGAGGGCGGCGAGCGGATCGACCTCGGCGACGAGACCCGCCGCACCGTCATCCACAACGGGAAGTCGGTCCTCGTCAACCAGCTCGCCGCCAGCCCGGGCTTCCAGGACCTCGCGCAACAGGGCTATGCCGCCCTCATGGTCGCTCCCCTGGGCCGCGGCCGCCGCGCCACCGACCGCAGTATCGGCCTCATCGCGGCCCTCAACCGGGGCGAGCGCGACTTCACCGGGCGCGAGCTCAGCCTCCTCGCCCACTTCGCCCGCCACGCCGGCCTGATCATCGAGAACGCCCAGCTCTACAAGCGCGCCGAACACCTCGCCGAGCACGACGGCTTGACCAGCCTCTACAACCACCGCCACTTCGTCGCCACCCTCAACGCCGAAATCGCCAGGGCCACCCAGCTCAACGCGCCCGTCGCCCTCATCATGTCCGACCTCGACGACTTCAAGCAGTACAACGACACCCACGGCCACCCCAAGGGCGACATCCTGCTCCGCCAGGTCGCCCGCATCCTCCTCGACAACACCCGCCAGCGCGACATCGTCGCCCGCTACGGCGGCGAGGAGTTCGTCATCATCCTCCCCGCCACCGGCCAGCGCGGCGCCCGCCGCGTCGCCGAGACCATTCGCGCCGAGGTCGAGCGCCTCCAACTCGAGGGCGAGCAGGGCCCGAGCATCGTCACCATCACCCTCGGCGTCGCCGTCTTCCCCCAGGACGCCCCCGACGCCGAGACCGTCATCCAGCGAGCCGACGACGCCCTCTACCGCGGCAAGCACGAGGGCAAGAACCGCGTCTGCTGGGCCTCCCCGCCCTCCGCCGACGACGCCTCCCTGCCGGCCAGGGACTGACCCGAGCCGCGCACGTGCCTTGACCGCTCAGCGGCGGCCTGGTAAGCTGCCTCCCAGCGCGCTGGCCGCGCGGCACTCCGGCCGCACACAGACCCCAACCGGAGAGTCAGAGAGGAAGAGCGCCGTGTCCCGTTCCCTCCTGAGGAGCGGATGGGTGCGCTCGCGGCTCGCACCCCCAACGAGGCCCCGGTGCCGCCCTTGCCGCCATTCTCGCGCCCCCCCCTGCCAGGCGGAAGTGGCCAGCAGCGGCCCCATGCTGGGGAGAATCGTCATTCCATCGAACTTGCGTCCCATCCGAGGGGGCGCGAGAACGGAAAAGCGGCCGACTTCCGCGGAGAATCGCCATTCTATCGATCTTGCGCCCCTGCGCGCGCCCACACATGCGCGCAACCACGCGGCTTGGAGCACACGACCAGACGCATGCAGCTTCAGCCATAAAACTATGGCATACGGATGGTTACGGAGCGGAATGTTCCCCGATGCCCGGCGCCGGGACCCTCGGGTGGCACCAATCTTGCGCCCCTCGCGGCTTCAGAGGGGCGCAAGATTGGGGCCGGCGCGGCGAGGCGCCCCGGGACGGCTGGCGTGAAGTCCAGCCCAACCGGCGGAAGAACGCCGGGATGAAATCGAGGCCCTCAAGCTCCGACGCCACGGCGGCCCCTTACGGCAGCGGGCAGAGAGTCTTCGGGTAGTCCTTCGGCGGGTGGACGAATGCGACCTTGAACCCGCCCTTGATCCCCAGCTTCCCGATCAGCGGCTTCGTCGAACACGGCTCTGGCATGCCTCGTTCACCCTCTCTCTGCCTGTCAACACCGCGAGACAGGTAGCGACAGCATTTCCTCCTCGCTTGAGCCGGATAATTGACAATTGGCAACACTTCAGCCACCTGAGGGGTGCCACCCTCAACCGACAGGTTGAGGGTGCGACCGGGGAGAGCCTCGGTAAGACACCCTCAAGGGTCGTTGATGCCCCTACTTCAGGCGGCTGAAGTGTTACGACAATTGAAGATTTGACACCGCCTGTCGAGGCCGCCTGTCCGCTCGACCGTTCCCGTGAGACCTTGGGGCAGCAGGCAGCCTCGGCACCGCTTCCCTGACCTGGCAATCGCGCTACTCAACCCAGGCGGGGAGAAGCGGAAGAGACCCTCCCTCTGCGCTTCACTTCACCAACGCCGCCTTGCTGCGCGACATGGTGAGGTCGGCCTGAACCGGGGCGCCGCTCGCGCCCATGTACTGGAGCGCGAGCTTGACGTCCTCCTCGATCTCCTCGCAACTCAGGACGCCCACGGCCACGGTGTCGGTGGGCTTGATGTGGCGGTAGACGAAGGAGAAGCCGGTCGGCGGCTGTATCCGCCCCGACGCTAGCGGCTTGATGCTGATGATCGGGATCGGGCAGTCCTGGATCAGCCGAGCCGTCCAGTCGGTCTCGACCGAGCAGAGGAAGCCATCGGAGTTGAAGGGCAGGGTGAGGGTGGCGCAGTCGTAGTTCTGCTTCACGCAGGCGCGGAGCGATTCGGGGCGGTGATTGCTGAGGCCGGGCACCATGCCGAGCTTGCGAATCAGCTCGGCGGCCTCGGGGTAGCCGTGGACCTTCAGGTTCGCCACGTCCAGGTAGGCCTCGGTCCAGCACGTGTGGGGCATGCAGAACTCGGCCCCGAGGTCAGCCGTCTTGCGGATGCCGTCCTTCAGCTCGTCCAGGTTCTGGCCGCTGGGGGTGGCGAACCAGATGGTGTGGACGCCGGTCTGCTTCTCGATGGCCTCGCGGATGCCCACGAAGCGGTCGAGCGGGCCGCTGATGAAGCAGTTGATGCCGAGGCGTGCCCCGGCGCACATGATCTCCGTGACCAGCTCATCGGTATAGGTGCGCCGAATCCACGCATCGCGCGCCGCGCTGATGTGCGAGAAGCCGAAGAAGCTGTTCGAGCCGCACATGAGGCGGGACACCTTGTGTCCGCCAATCTCCGTCGTCGGCAGTGCCACGCGCTGTCTCCTGAGCTCCTGAGAAGCACCGCTACGCCACAGCCTCGATCGTACACGCCCCGCCGAGCGATGTCAATGGCAGGAACCGTGGTGAGTTCGCCCCCCGTTCCTGGGGTCGTCGCGCGAACAGTCCCCGGGCGTGGCACGCCGCACGAAGCGACTTGACCCCGGCGGCGGCATGGGGTACTCTGCCCGCCATGAAACCGGCGTTCCCAGGTGTCGCGGCCCACGGCTTCACGGTGCGGGCGCTCGCCATCGGCACCGTGCTCTCGGTGTTCCTCAACATCGCCTGTCCCTACGTGGTGCTGGTGATGCGCGTGGCGGGGCTGACGTCGGACTACATCACGGCCGGGGCGATGATGCTCCTCTTCGTCCTCGTGCTGCTGGTGAACCCGGTCCTGAAGCTCTTGTTCGGGCGGCACGCGCTCTCGACGACCGAGTTGCTGCTCATCTACATCATGATGGTCGTCGCCTCGGCGATCCCCACCTGGGGCCTGGTGACCAATCTCTTCCACATCCTCACGCGGCCCTTCTACTACGCGACGCCGGAGAATGCGTGGACCGAGATCATCGTGCCCCACATTCCGAGCTGGATTGCGCCGCGGGATCCGCAGGTGGCGTACCACTTCTATAACGGCCTCCCGCGTGGCGAATCGCTCCCCTGGCAGGCCTGGGTGCTGCCGCTCGCCTGGTGGGTCGCCCTGATGGTGACCGTGTACTTCGTGATGATCTGCCTGATGGTGCTCGTGCGCCGCCAGTGGATCGTGCACGAACGGCTCACCTTCCCGCTGACGCACCCGCCGATGGAGCTGCTCAAGGGGAACGACCGTGACGTGGTGCCGGCGCTCTTCCGGACCTGGAAGTTCTGGGCGCCCTTCCTGATCGTGTTCTTCATCGTGAGCAACAACGCCATCCGTTTCCGCTACCACGAGTTCCCCGAGATCAAGCTGATAGACTGGTTTCCGTTCTTCCGCAACTCGATCCGGATCTGCTTCTTCTGGAACTTCGCGATCATCGGGGTCACGTATTTCATCAACCTGGACGTTGCGGCGAGCATCTGGCTGTTCTCCCTGCTGGCGAAGATCCAGACGGGCGTCTTCAACACCCTGGGCGTCACGGTCGGCGGGCGGCACGAGTGGCTCACGGGCAGCAGCCCGGCCACGGCGCACCAGGCATTCGGCGCCCTCACCGTGCTCTCCGCCGCAGTGCTCTGGCGGGCCCGCCACCATCTGCGCCAGGTGTTCCGAAAGGCGTTCCGAAACGCCCCCGACGTGGACGATTCGGACGAGATCATGTCGTATCGCACGGCGGTGTTCGGCATTATCTTCGGCGTGATCTTCATCTGCGGGTGGTACAACGCGGCGGGGCTGCCGTGGGGGCCGGGGCTGATCTTCCTGGGGGTGGCCTACCTCATTTTCTTCGGGATCACGCGCGTCATCGCCGTGGGGGGCATCGGCTTCACGTCGGCCCCCATGCTGCCCCAGGTGTTCATGGTGTACGGCATCGGGCCGGAGTTCCTCGGGCCGAAGGGCATCGTGCAGATGGCCTTCCAGTTCAGTTGGGCCGCCGAGTACCGCACGTCGGTGATGACCTCGAGCATCAGCGGCATGAAGCTGGCGCAGGACGCGAAGGGGCGGCCCCGCATCGTCTTCCTGGCGATGATGCTGGCCATGATCGCGGGCATGGCGGGGGCCATCTGGATCACGATGCACCTGAACTACACGCGGGGCGGGGCCAACATGCGGCAGTTCGGCGTGCCCAGCCTCGCCTATGCGTTCAGCGAGCACCACCTGAAGAATCCCGTGGAGACGCAGTGGATCTGGGAGCGCTGGCAGTTCACCGGCATCGGGGCCGTCGTGATGTCGCTGCTCATCTTCGCCCGGCACCACCTGGCCTGGTGGCCGGTCCACTACGTCGGCTTCGTCATCGGCGACTGCTGGGTCACGGGGGTCGCGTGGTGGAGCGTCTTCCTGGGCTGGCTCGCGAAGCTCATCATCATGCGGTCGGGGGGTGCCGTCGCCTATCGCCGCTACATGCCGATCTTCCTGGGGATGCTCTTCGGCCAGCTCATGTGCGGCGGCGTGTGGATGATCGTGGACGTCATCGCGGGGAACATAGACGACTTCGTCTACATCGGCGTGCCGTAGCGGCGGCTCGGCCTCATGTCTTGGCCAGCAGCACAAGGCCGTCCTTGAACTCCAGCTTCAGCGCGGGCAGGGGCTTCGTGGCGGGGCCCTTGAGCGGCGCACCGGTGGCGGGGTCGAAGGCCGAGCCGTGCCACACGCACACCAGAGCGCCTTCCTTCAGGGCGCACGGAGCGCCCTGGTGGGTGCACTTGTTCGCGTAGCCGACGATGCCCGTGGGGGTGCGGACCAGGACACCCTTCACGTCGCCCTTGACGAAGTAAAAGGCCGCCTTGACCTCTTCCTCTGCCACGATGGCGTTGCGAGGGGCGCCGGGCGGCCGAGCCTTCTCGACGTCCACGGCCGGCAGGCTCCTGCACCCCTGCACCAACAGTCCGCCTGCTGCGAGGGAGAGGCACAGCCTGCCCCCTTCGGCCAGGAACTCGCCACGCGTCGTTCGTCGGCTCATCCCGGGGTCTCCCGACGCACGAGGCGCAGGCGCGGGGACCGCGCCTGCGCCTCGCATGTGTCCGCTCTGGGTCCCTCCCGAGCGGTTCGCCGGCCTCACTTCTTCGCCGGGGCCGCCGTGGTGGCCTTCGGGGTCGCGGGGGTCGTCGGGGCCGCCTGCTTCGCGCAGCCGACCAACAGGCCCGCCGTCACACCAACCGCCACAACCATCATCATCAGACGACGCATCGCCCACTCCTTTCTCTCGCGCGATGGCCGGCCCCCAACAAGAGGCCCGCCTATCTCGCGCTCTTGCCCACCTCTCCTCCGAGAGGCTTGATCCACAAGTTGCGATACCACACCGCGCTGTGGTCGCCCTGGAGCATGAGCGGGCCAGGCTTGTCCTCGTCCTCGTTGATCTGCCCGCCCGTCACGCCGTTCACCACCTGGCCGTCCACCACCTTCTTGCCGTTCAGCACGACGGTGATCGTGCGGCCGACGAGGGTGATGTCGAGGGCGTTCCACTCGCCGGCCGACCTGGCGGCGTTGACGCTGGGCGGCAGCTTGCCGAAGATGCCGCCGCAGTCGTCCTCCGCCAGCTTCTCCTTGCCGAAGGAGTCGCAGATCTGCACCTCCTTGCAGCCGCGGAGGAAGACGCCGCTGTTCCCGCCCTTGGGGATCTTGAACTCCACGTGGAGCTGGAGGTTCTTGAACTCCTTCTCCGTGTAGATGTTGTCGCTCTCGACCGGGTTGGCGAGGACGCCGTTCTCGACGCGCCACTCGCTCTTGTAGCGACCCACGGCCTTCCAGCCGGCAAGGTCTTTGCCGTTGAAGAGCGGGAGCCACTCCTTGCCGGGCTTGAACTCCGCCTCGCCGCCCAGCGCGCAGGCCGCCAGGACGAGGGCGAACCAGGCTCTGCTCAACCTACTTCTTCTCCTCCGGCGGGGGCAGCGCCTTGATCCAGATGTTGCGGTACGACACACTCGAGTGGTCGCCCTGCATCATGAGGGGGCCGGGCTTCGTGTCGTCGCCGTCGAGGGCGCCGCCCGTGCAGCCCTTCAGCTCCACTTTGTCCTGGATGAGCTTGCCGTTGTGCAGCACGGTGATCGTGTCGCCGACGATGGTCACGTCGAAGCTGTTCCACTCTCCCGCGGGCTTGCAGGCGTTGACGAGGGGTGAACCCTTGCCGTAGAGGCCACCGCAGTGCCCAGGCCCCGGCTTCTCGACGCCGAACGAGTCGTGCACCTGGATCTCCTTGCGGCCCCGCAGATACACGCCGCTGTTGCCGCCCTTGGGCACCTTGAACTCGATGTGGAGCTGGAAGTCGCGGGAGGTCTGCTCGGTGAAGATGTCCACGCCACGCTTGCCCTTCTCGGTCGGCTTGGTGTTCACCAGTTCGCCGTTCTCGACGCTCCACGAGGTGTTCGTGCCACCCTTGAACTTCCAGCCCGTCAGGTCCTTGCCGTTGAAGAGCGAGAGCCACCCCTCGCCCTCAGGCTTCCACAGTCCCTCGCCGGCCAGGGCCGCGGCCGCGAAGCCCGCAACGACCAGCACCGTCAACGCCCACTTCAGCTCACGCATTCCTGCACTCCTAGTCCAGGGGAGGGCGAAAGCTTCCGAAACCATTCGACACGCCTGCATGTTAGGGATTGGCGGGGGGAATGTCAACTGCCGCCCGGTTCGCAGGGGGCCGGCGCGCTACGGGAGCAGTTCCTTCGTCAGAATCCGGTCAATGAGCGACTGGTAGCCACGGATGCCTTGCTGGCGAGCCAACTCCTTGGCCCGCTCGATCTGCCACTTGCGGAGGCGGATGGTGACCCTCACCTTCGGCCCCGTGTCTGCCACCGCCATGCGGTACCAGCGGCGCTCGTCGCCAGTAAGCGGCTGCGTGTTCTCTGGGGCTCCCGCCGCCTCCCTGTCCAACTCCTTGGAGAGACCCTTCCACTCGCTGACCGTGTGACCAGCCACCTTTCGCGTTGCGTTCCTCATCGCATCACTCGCCCTTTCTCGGCGGGCGTCAACGGTCGCGCATGGTAAACGAACACGTACGAGCCCGACCTGGACCGATCGCGCGCGAAGGCGACCTGAAGCCAGCGGCCGTCCTGTGTTCTGCCCCACCCGATGTAGCCGCCCCGACACTTGCGAGGGTAGCCACGGGTGGGATGGCAAGCCACCCATTCCGCCTCTGCGCGTGTGACCCCGTGTTGCGCGATATGCTCAAGGTTCCACTCAATCCATCGGAATCTGAGCATTCCCATCCCCCTGCTGAACAGTATACACCGCACGGACGATGTGTCAATACAAATCGTCGCCTCACATCAACGACCGCCGTTCTGTCGCGGACACGCCGCGAAGGCTACTGACCTGCCGGCACGGGCGGGGGGACGATCGCGAACTCGATCAGGGCGGCGAGGGCGGCGGCCCAGTCGCCGCCGTCGGCGTTGATGTAGTCGTGGAAGCTCTCCTCGGTGAGGAGCAGGAAGCATCGGTAGTCGCCCGGCGGCATCCGCACCTGGCCGATGGGCGGACGCCCCATCTGGGCCTCGGCGTAGAGGGCAAACTCGCCGGGCGGGGACGAGCGGTCGTAGCCCAGGCAGCCGGCCTCGGCGACCACCTTGTGCCGGGTCGGCACCGAGTCCTCCTTGTTCGGCGCCCACTGACTCACCTTCCACAGCACGTGGTACGAGCTGTCGAGGCAGAACGGCACTTCGGCCTTCCCCTCGGCGTCGGTGACGAAGTAGCCGAAGACGAGGTAGCCCTCCATCCCCTCCTTATCGGTCTCTTCGCCGAAGAAGTAGGCATTGCCGCCCTCCTTGCCAGGCCGCCACCAGCGGCCCACGTCGCCGATGGCGCGATTGGCGGCCGCGTGGCCCTTTCGGCCCCACAGCGACGGCGGCAGGCCAACGAGCTTGATCTGGTAGGCGAAGTTGGGCTTCAGCTTCTGAGCCGAGATGGTGCCGCGGAAGGCCGGCGCCCGTCGCTCGAAGCGGACATCCACCTCGGCGTCCTTGTAGGCGAAGCTCTTCCTGAATGCCTCGGAGTAGGGCTGCCCCAGGCAGTCGAGCCAGCGGTACTTCGGCTCGGGCCTGCACGTGAGCGCCGGAGCCGGCACCAGCCGCACCACCGCCTCGCCCGTCTCGCGTGGCGCACCGCACCCGCCCAGCCCAGCCACGAATGCCGCAAGCATGCGAACCGACCGACGCACGATGGCCATCACGCTCCTTGCCCCTGCGCCCCGCCCTCGCATAGTGTAGCCATGCCCGATGACAATGCAAGCGTCTTGACTTCCCGGGAGGAGTCTGCGAGAGTGGGCTGTGCGAAGCCCTGGCTCAGTAGCTGGAGGTACGACGGTGAAGCGACTTGTCTCGCTGCTCGCGGCATCGGCGCTCTCCTGCCTTACGGCATGGAGCGGCGAGCCGTCGCCGGAGCGCGCACGCGTGGAAGCGTGGGTGCGGGCTGCCCTCCTCGGCGAGGCGGCGCGCGCGGCGCCGGCCCCGCCCGGCCTCGAGGTGCGCCGCCAGGACCACGGGGAGTTCCAGTTCCGCCAGTCGGTGCTGAAGACCCCGCTCCAGATCGGCCAGAAGAAGTACCAGCACGGCCTGGGCACCCACTCGGTCAGTGAAATCGTCGTGCGCCTGCCCCAGCCGGCCAAACGCTTCGAGGCCGAGGCGGGCATTGACAACAACTACGACACGAAGGCCGAGAAGGGCAGCGTGGTCTTCGCCGTCGAGGCCGGGGGCAAGGAGGTCTTCCGCTCCGACGTGTGGCGCGGCTCCGATGGGCCGTTGCCAGTGCGAGTTGACTTGAACGGTGCAAGCGAGTTCACTCTCCGTGTGGGCGACGCCGGCGACGGGCCGGGCTGGGACCAATCCGATTGGGCGGAGGCATTCGTCATGCTCGAAAACGGCGACAAAGTGTGGCTCGATGAGATGAAGCTGACAGGGAAGGCGGCCGGGCTGTCCACAGCCGTCCCCTTCTCCTTCGTCTACGGCGGCAAGGCGTCCGCCGAGCTTCTCCCCACCTGGAAGCGCTCGCAGGCCAGGCTGCCCGCGAAGAACGGCTGCGAGGCCCACGCTGTCACCTGGACGGATCCCGCGACCGGGCTGGAGGTGACCGCGGAGGTCACGCTCTTCGACCAGTTCCCCGCCGTGGAAGCCATGCTCCGCTTCCGCAACACGGGCCGGGCCGACACGCCGATCCTCGAGAAGGTTCTGCCCCTCGACCTCCACGTGAAGGTGCCCGACAAGGGCGAGGTCATCCTCCACCACGCGCACGGCAGCACGTGCACGGCGACCGACTTCCTGCCGGTTGACCAGCCCGTGGCGCCCAAGGCGGCGATTGACCTGGCGCCCAGCGGCGGCCGCTCGTCGAACGGCCGCCTGCCCTTCTTCAACCTCGAATGGCCGGGCGGAGGCATCGTGGGCGCCATCGGCTGGTCGGGCCAGTGGGCGCTCCGCCTCCACCGCGACGAAGCCGGTGGCGTGCTCATTCAGGGCGGCCAGCAAACGACCCATTTGAAACTTCACCCGGGCGAGAGCATCCGCACGCCCCGCATCCTGTTGCTCCTGTGGCAGGGCGACGACCGCTTCGCCGGCCACAATCTCTTCCGCCGGCTCCTGATGGCCCACTACCTGCCGCGCGTGAGCGGCGAACTCGTGACCCCGCCCGTCACGCAGAACACCTGGTTCACCTTCGGCACGGGCAACGACGTGACCGAGGCGAACCAACTGGACTCCATTCGCCGCATGGCGCCGCTGGGCGTCGAGGTCTACTGGCTCGACGCCGGCTGGTTCGAGGGCGGCTGGCCGAGCGGCGTCGGCAGTTGGGTGCCGCGGGCCGACGCCTTCCCCCGCGGCCTGAAGCCCCTCAGCGATGCGGCGCACAAGCTCGGCATGAAGTTCATCGTCTGGTTCGAGCCCGAGCGCGTCCACCCCGCCAGCCGCATCGGCAGGGAGCACCCGGCCTTCGTCCTGCGGCGCGACGGCGGCGACGGCCTCTTCAACCTCGGCAACCCCGAGGCCCGCAAGTGGCTCACCGACTGGCTGTCGAAGTGCATCACCGAGGGCGGCATAGACATCTATCGCAACGACTTCAACATTGACCCCCTCCCCTTCTGGCAGGCCGCCGACGCGCCCGACCGCAAGGGCATGGCGGAAATCCGCTACGTCGAGGGCCACCTGGAGATGTGGGACGAGTTGATCCGCCGCCACCCCGGCCTGTGGATTGACACCTGCGCCAGCGGCGGCCGCCGCATTGACCTCGAGACCCTCACCCGCAGCGTGCCCCTCTGGCGGTCCGACACCCAGTGCTGCGGCAAGCCGATGCCGATCTGGGACCAGGTGCAGATGGCGGGCCTGAGCCTCTACGTGCCCTTCCACACGGGCGGCGTGTGGGCCTTCGACCCCTACCACTGGCGCAGCATTGCCACGACAGGCGTCAACCTCTGCCCCGACGCCCGAGCGAAGGACTTCCCCACCGAACTCGCCAAGGCCGCCATCGCCGAGGCCAAGAGCCTTCGGCCCTTCTACCAGGGCGACTACTATCCCCTGCTGCCCATCACCCTCGACGACAGCCACTGGATCGCCTGGCAGCTTCATCGCCCCGACCTCGACGCCGGCTTCGCCGTCTTCTTCCGCCGGCCCCAGAGCCCCTACACCGCGGCCGAGGTCGCCCTCCGCGGCCTCGACCCAAAGGCCACCTACGAACTCACGTTCTTCCCCGGCTACGAACCGAAGGGCAAGAAGAGGTCCACCGGCGCCGAGCTTGCCCAATTCACTGCGGAGGTCCCTTCGGCGCCCGCCAGCCTGCTGATCCGCTACCAGAGAGCGGCCAGGTGAGGGGCGGGGTTTGACACTCCGGCCCGCCGTTGTATAATGCCGGTAGATTGCTGTGGAGATGCGAGATGAGCAAGACGGTGACGGTGGACGAATTGGCGCGTAACTTGCCCGGCTATATCACCGAGGTCGCGGACCGCGGGGAGCACGTGTTCCTCACGCGCGGCGCCGACGTCGTGGCCGAGTTGCGCCCGGTGCCACGCAGCGTCAAGTTGAGGGACCTTCCGAGGCTGTTCGACTCCTTGCCGCATTTGTCCGATGAGGACGCGGAGGCATTTGCGCGGGATGTCGAGGCGGGCCGAGCGGAGATGAACAAGGCCGAAGTGCGCGACCCATGGGAAACGTGATTGATGCGGGCGTGTGCATTTCGCTCGAGCGGCGGCGCCTGGGCCTTCAGGGCCTCGTAACGGCGCTCGGCGGAGAGGATTGCTTCATCACCCCCATCACCGCCAGTGAGCTGCTCCACGGCCTCCATCGGGCTCGGGACCCGGCGATTCGCTCCGAGCGCAAGGCGTTCGTCGAAGCCGCCATCCAGTTGTTTCCCCTCCTGCCCATCGACTTGGACACAGCGCGCGTCCATGCACGGCTCTCGGCGGAGCTGGCATCGCGCGGAACGGCCGTCGGCGCACATGACCTCTGGATTGCCGCCAGCTGCAAGGCCCGCGGACACGGGATAGTCACCACCAATCCAAGGCATTTCGCCAGGGTGCCCGGCTTGCCCATCAAGATCTGGTCCGAGGAAGGGATCCGCGTGTACCTTCCGGTACATCCGGGGGCAACCGATGGATAGCCGGAAGCCTGCACGGCGCTGCCAGCCCGCCAGATCCGGGCAGAAGCTAGACACCTCGTCCACGCCGACGGCACACCCGTCGCCCTCAATGTCCCGCGGCCCGCTGACGCCCACTGGTTCGACCCGCGGGCCGGCGAGCACGGGGAGCCTGACCACGCCGCGGAAGGAACCAGGACGTTCACTCCCCCCAACCAGGAAGACTGGGGACTGGTGCTCCAATGACAGCGATCATCCAGCGACATCCGACGAATCCCGTGCTCTCGGCCAGGGACGTGCCCTACCAGGCCACGCTGGTGTTCAACGCCGGCGTGACGAAGTTCCAAGGCCGATACGTGATGGTTTTCCGCAACGACTACGGCACGTGGGGCGAACCGCGCTTCGAGGGCACGAATCTCGGCCTCGCCTTCTCCGACGACGGCATCCGCTGGCGGGTCGAGCCGAAGCCCTGCTTCGAGCTGAAGGACGCCGAGATCCAACGAGCCTACGACCCGCGCCTCACGGTGCTTGACGGACGGGTCTACATGTGCTTCGCCGTGGACACCCGCCACGGCGTCCGCGGCGGCATCGCGGTGACCGACGATTTCGAGCGCTTCGAGGTCCTCAGCCTCTCCGTGCCAGACAACCGCAACATGGTCCTCTTCCCCGAGCGGATCGGCGGCAAGTACGTGCGGCTGGAGCGGCCGTTCCCCGTCTACAGCCGCGGCGGCGGCGAGCTGTTCGACATCTGGCTCTCCGACTCGCCCGACCTGCGTTACTGGGGCAACTCGGCACTCGTCCTCGCCACCGAGCAGGTGCCCTTCGCCAACGCCAAGATCGGCCCCGCCGCCCCGCCCATCAAGACCCCGAAAGGCTGGCTCACCACCTTCCACGCCGTGGACATTGACCCCACCCGCGGCAAGAACGGCTGGGAGCCCACCTGGAAGAAGCGCTACACCGCCGGCCTCATGCTCCTCGACCTCGCCGACCCGCGCAAAGTCGTCGGCTTGTGCAAGCAGCCCCTCCTCGCCCCCGAGGCCCCCTACGAAGTGGACGGCGGCTTCCGCAACAACGTCATCTTCCCCTGCGGCACGATCCTCGAGGACGACGGCGAAGTCAAGCTCTACTACGGCGCCGCCGACACCGTCATCTGCCTGGCCACCGCCCGCCTGGACGCCCTCCTCGCCCTCTGTGAGCCACGCTGAGACACGTCCTGGCCGCCGCCGTCCCACTCCGAGGAATGCGAAGAGTGAGTTTGGCCCCAATGCCCTCTTTTCGCGACGCCGTCGGAAAGGCGCACGCCTGCGCTCGGAGTGGCCCCGAAGTTGGGCTACGTGTCGCCGAAACTACGTGTCCTATGATGCGTGAACCACTGCGCGGACGAAGCGCCTGAGCTTGCTGGCCAGTTCTCCGAGCCCGTCTGGCGTGCACTGATACTCGATGCAGCGTAAAGCTTTCAGGTCGAAGGGCACGTCTTCCATGCTCTGAGTCAGGAGAACTACGTCCTTCCCAATTGCGTGAGCTAGGCCAAGCTCATAGAACACATTCGGATTCCGCCCGGTTAGGTCGGCCACCACCAGTCGAGCACGGTTGATGTGCTCCCAGATGTCCCGCGTGATCACTCGTGTTCCAGCAATCTCGTCGGCCCGGAGGCAGGTGAGTTCCTCACCCTCAATGACTGGCTTGATGTGGTGGTCGTAGACTGGCTGCATTCCCTTTGTGAATGGCATGAGGACAAAGCAGAGATTCGGGTCCGGCGCGAACGTTCCGCCACCAAAGATCGTCCCAATCTCAACTCGCGATGCGGCAACACGCAGCGGCTCCGCCCTGCCAGCAGATCCCTTGTCCCCCGGTTCAGTCCCAGCGCTCCTCGGCTGATTCGGCTTGCCGCCTTGTGGCTTTGGGGGGTTCTGGCGTCCTTCAGTGGCCTTCCCAAGAACCTGTCCGAATAAGTCGAACGGTCGGGAAGCGAAGAAGTCGAACCCTGTGGCTGGCTGCTGCAGGAGTCCCTCCAAGCGGTCAGCACATGCTCGGATCGCCCGTGCGTCGTCATGTTGGAGGGCCAACCCCAGTTCAGCCAGGGTCGACTCGAGTTTGTCCTCGTCCTTCACTCGGTGGCCACTGCCCTGATGCCGACGCAGCAACTGCTCTGCCTGGTGGGCGATGCCCTCTGCTCGCAGCCGTGCCTCTCGCGTTCGCAGGTCGGCCTGGTCAGCCTCCCTGCCGAGTTCGGCCGCCTTAAGCAACTCCGAAACCTTCTCAGGGGACAGGTCCAGCTGCAAGTCATCCGTTTCGACCTCAATCTCCCTACCCGACCCTTTCTCACGGGCAGAGGCCTTCACCTTGCCGTACTCATCTACCTCAAAGGTCACACGAATCTCGGGCTTGCCCCTCGGAGCCGGCGGAATCCCCTTGAGCGTCAACCTCGCAGCTGTCTCATTCCTCTCCGCTATGGGGCTTTCACCCAGAACCACATGTATGTCCACCGCAGTCTGGTCATTGCTTGCTGTAGAGAAGGCCTGCGCCCGTACCGCAGGCAGCGGCGTTCCTCGCCGTATCAGGGGAGTCGCTATGCCCCCAAGTGTCTCGATCCCAAGGGTAAGAGGCATGTACCTGAGCTTGCGCAGCTTGTGCGTGGGCTCATCGGCGGGCATATCGGCGACCTCCAGATTGTCAGGTAGGTGTCAGACCGTAACTTACCACATGCGGGCTCTTGAGAAAGCTCCCCTCAGCGGCGTTCTCTTCTTCGGCGAGGCGCCCTGCGGTACCGCATGGCGGCCTTGCTGATCTCGCCAACGGCCTTGTCGGCCCAGAGGTCCCTGCGCCACGTGGTCTAGTCAAAAGGCTCGCGGAGGAGTAGGGTGACGGACCTCTCCGCCTCGACCTGGCCGAGAATGTCGCTGAGCGCTCTCAAGCCCTTGACTCGAAGCTCTGTATCGGTGCTCATGTGGATGCCTCACGACAGTGACAGGCGTCACCTTAGGCGCTATCGTATTGCGACACAGCAGGCACGTCAAGCCGTCCTCTGGTTCGGGAATGGCCCCCGATCCTGGCGCCGGGCGTCGGGCGCCGCAGCTCCGAAGGAGCGTACTATGGCAGCCCAGGGCAACGCCCTGATCTTTGCCCGCATCTTTCCAGTCGCTCTGGGCTAGCCCCCGAAGGGGGCGACCCAGCCGTAGCCCAGGGCGACCGAAGGGAGCCCTGGGGCCAGGAGCCCCCTGCCCCCAAGCCCCCGAAGTGGGCGTCTCGTGGCGGCTGAATCGTGCCCTTCGGGTGTTACGGACCTCGCGAGGTCCGTAACACGCCCGCGAGGGCGTCTCGTGGCGGCTGGATCGCCCCCTTCGGGGGCTAGCCCGTTCGGGCGGCCTGTTCCCAGGGCTCCCTTCGGTCGCCCTGGGCTACGTTTGGCTCGCCCGCGGTCGCGGGCTACAGAAGCCCACACATGTGGACAAGGATGAAGGCAACGCCCTGGGCTGATATAGTACGCCCCGTAGGGGCGCAGAACAACGGAGTCAGGACTGGGCGCCACATTCCTTCGGTTTCCATACCCAGGCTGGGCGGCGATGATGCCGCAGGAGTTCCTGTGTCGCTATCCCATCGAGGAGGCGGACTGATGGCTACCCCGTCGCTGCGTGTGCGGGACAGCTTGAAGCGCAAGCTGGCGGCCCTGGCCGAGCGCGAGGGGGTGTCGCTGAACAACTATATCAACGCGACGCTGGCCGGAACGGTCGCACAGGAAGATCCCCTGGCGTTCTTCGACGAGCGGTTGCGCGGGGTGGACCTCCCCGCTGTCCACCGCTGCGTGATGGGCTTCATGGGCAGGGCGCGGCCCGGCAAGGAACCCGCAGCCGAACAGGTCGAAAGAGCCATCCGACGGAGGTAGAGCTTGCCCAACGCGCCTGTCACGTTGCCAAGCCATAAGCGCTTGGCGGGCAGCGGCTTGCGGCGAGGTGGGGCATTCCGGGTGCGCGGCAATCGGGGGATAGGCCCTGTGGCACAGCCGGCACGCGGGACCTCCCCCAAGAACCGGGAAAACTGGGAAGACTGGGAAAACTCAGGGGGGTGTGGTGCGCCCCGCAGGCACCCACAACCTGTAGGGGTCGGCGCGGAGGGGCCGTTGCGAGGCCGAGCTGGGGTCAGGGCTGGTTGATAGTTGAGACCTGACCCTAGCCGTCCCATGAACCGGGAACTCTGGGAGACTCTGGGAGACTTGCAACGGGTTGCGGTGTCCCTCTGGGAAGACCACAACCTGTAGGGTGTGCCCTGCGAGACCTCCCCCAGGAACCTGCCGACTCTGCCGACTCTGCCGACTCAGCATGTTGTGGTATCCCCGAAGCAAGCCACAACCCGTAGCGCCAGCGGTCGAGGCCGCCCGCGCGAAAAAGTGTCTGACTCTGCAAAGACTGTATGACTCTGAGCCGGAATGGGGAGAATCGCCGATTCTCGAGTCGGGAAGCGGAGAACCCCGTACGACTCTGAGCCGGATGGCCGAGAATCGTCAAACGGCGAGTCGGGGCTCAGAGGGGCCGGAGTGCGCGTGAGCTCTTCCAGGGTCCGCACGAGGAGTTCGAGGGTCCACGTCGGACGCGCCCAACCGAGGTCCTGCGGGCACTTCCCCAGGAGATCCCCCAGAGCGGCCAGCAGGTCGTCATCCACCTTCCGTTCCCCGTTCTCGCAGCGCCGGTCGATCAACCCGCCTTCCCCCCCGACGAGGAAGCGGTTGGCCACGTTGAGTGCGGTCGATTTCGCACACCCCAAGGTGGCCGCGATCTCGGCTGTCCCTCTGCCGTCCGCGTAGAGCAAGACGATATTGAGTCGGAGACGCATCGCCGCGTCCTTGCACTTCTGCATGCGTCGCCGAAGCCGCCGCTTGACACTGCGACGCAACTCGATTACGATCCGTGGGTATCCTGGCATCCTCAAAGCCCCCGCTGGGTTTCTGAAAAGACACATCACCACCAGTGGGGGCATATTCTATCATACGACCCAACATCTTGTCACTGCATCACTTCTGTCTCAAAGAGTCGAAATCGTGGCGAGCTATTTAGTCTTTCGGCACAGCCCCCGCAACAAAAAACCGGCTGGCGCCAGGTGGCCGAACCGATTGGCGCTCGGTCAGGACAAGGGGCCGCGCTGAATGGCGCTGGCGATCTTTGGGCCGGATTGCTAGAATGGTGTGGCTGATGCGACAGGGGAGACCGCGCTGGGGCTGAGCCATGCGCTCGAGAATGTGGTCGCTGCGGCGAAAGCTGTTCGTCGCGCTCCTGGTGATGATGACGTTTCTGCCGCTGGTCGTGTACCTCTACTCGCGCGAGCAGGGCCGCCAGGAGGCCGCGCAGCGGCTCACGGCACACGTCGAGCGCAGCGTCACCCGCGCTCTCGAAATCAAGGGCGAGCTGGAGCCCGTCATCGAGAAGGCCGGGCCGCGCACCGACAGCGTCCGCCTCGCCATGGAGCGGCTGGTCGGCCACGACACGTCGATCGCCTACCTGCAACTGGCCGACAGCACGACCCAGGTGGTGAACTCCACGTCGGGCGCGCCCAGGCGCGCCACGGTGCCGCTCGAGGTCGTGCCCCACGCGGCGCCCGAGCTGGCGGCGCCCGAGGTGGTGCGCGTGCTCCAGGGGCGCGGCAAAGCGACGACGCCCGAGTACGTCATGGGTGTCCGCCTCTCGAAGCAGGAGCGCGGCCACCTCCTCGTCGGCGTCTCGACTCAGGTGCTCGACGAACAGCTCCGGGAGTTCCAGGAGCCGTGGCGCTGGTCCTCGATCCAGATCACGGTCATCTGCGTCGCCATCCTCGCCGTGTTCTCGGCCTACATCGTGCTGCTCCACGAGCGCGCGCGGGGCCTCGCCGCCCAGCTCCAGGAGGAGAGCCGCCTGGCCTATGTCGGCACCCTCGCGGCGAGCATCGCGCACGAGGTCCGCAACCCCCTCAGCTCCGTGAAGATGAACGTGCAGATGATGGAGCGGAAGCTGGGCGAGCTGGGCGACCCGGCGCAGGCCGACTACTTTCGCGGCAAGGTCGAGCGCATCAAGGGCGAGATCGAGCGCCTCGAGGACTCGGTGAACCACTTCCTCGCCTTCTCGCGCCCCGCGCCCCTGCGGCCCGAGGCGGTGCGCCTGGGCGACGTCGTGGACAGCGTGCTCGAGCTCCTCCAGCCCCAGTGCCAGGCCAAAGGGGTCCAACTCGTGCGCCGCTACGCGCGCGACCTGCCGTCCGTCGAGATTGACCCCAGGCAATTCGTCCAGGCCATCCAGAACCTCGTCCTCAACGCCGCCCAGGCCCTCGGCCGCGGCGGCACCATCACCGTCGCCACGGAGGCCACGCCCGACGGCGTGGCTGTGAGCGTCGCCGACAACGGCCTTGGCATCCCCAAGGACATTCAGCAGCAGATCTTCGAGGTCTTCTTCACCACGCGCGAGGGCGGCACGGGCTTGGGCCTCAACATCGTCAGCCGCATCGTCGAGGAGCACCACGGCAAGCTCACCGTCGAGAGCGAGCCGGGCCACGGCGCCACCTTCCGCATCGAGCTCCCCCGCGTCGCCCCCCGTGCCACTGCCGGCGGCGCCGCCTGAGCAGTCGCCGCCCCGTCGTCCTGTCCCCTGCCTATGCGGGGATGGACATCGTTGACACCCTGCGGGGCCGCCGATATAATCGGGGCAAGCCGAGAGTCCTGGAAGCCCGGAGGGTGCGTCTTGCCCGCCACGCTGACCGTCATCGTCCCCACGTTCAATGAGGAGGACAATCTCCGGGCGTGCCTGGAGAGCGTGGCGTGGGCCGATGACGTGTTCGTGGTAGATTCGTTTTCGACGGACCGCACGCTGGAGATCGCGCGGGAGTTCACCGACCACATCGTGCAGCACGAGTATGTGAACTCGGCGACGCAGAAGAACTGGGCGATCCCGCAGGCCAAGGGTGACTGGCTCATGGTGGTGGATGCCGACGAGCGGGTGACGCCCGAGCTGCGTGCACGCGTCCAGGGCATTCTGGCGAATGGGTCGCCCTGCGACGGCTTCCGCATCCGGCGGATGACGGTCTTCTTCGGGAAGCTCATCCGCCACTGCGGCTGGCACCACGACTACCTGACGCGCCTGTGGCGCAACGGCAAGGGGCGCTACGAGGACCTGAGCGTGCACGCCGATGTGATCGTGGACGGCAAGGTGGGGACCATCCGCGAGCACTTCCTGCACGACACGTATCGTTCGCTCGACCACTACCTCGAGAAGTTCGGGCGGTACACCACCTGGTCGGCGAACGACCTGTACAAGCAGGGGAAGCGGGCGACGTGGGGGAACCTGACGTTTCGCCCGCTGTGGCGCTTCTTCCGCATGTTCGTGCTCCGCCACGGGTTCCTGGACGGCAAGCACGGGCTGATCCTGTGCAGCCTGGCCGCCTACACCGTGTTCATGAAGTACGCCAAACTGTGGGACCGCCGCCGTCGTGAGGCCGAGGCCGGGGCCGGCACCGACGCCTCCCCCGCCGAGTCGGCCAAGGCGCGGGAGGCGGTCCGGCGAATGACGGGCGGCTGAGCCGCGAGGAGACCCGATGCCGCCGCGTGATGGGTTCGCCGCCGTCTCGGCCCGCCGCCCGAGCGTTCGGGTCCTGCGCACGGCCGGGGTTCTCTCCGCGACCCAGCTCGAGGAAGTGGTGTCGGCCCACGAGGCGGCCCTCGCCGCTGGGCGGGACGTTCTGAAGCGGGACACTGTGACCGGCGTCGAGTGCGCGGGCATCCGGATGGCTGTGAAGGAGTACCAGAGGACGGGGCTCTTCGCCGGACTCAAGGAGCTACTCCGCATCTCCCGTCCCTGGCGTGCCTGGCGCGGGGCGCGGCGTCTGCGCCACAGCGGCATCGCCGTGCCGGATCGGCTTGCGCTGTTCTGCCGCGGCGCGCGGACGTATCTGATCACCCGGTTCCTGGAGGGGACTCAGCCGCTGACTCACCTCCTGGCCACGCGCTTCGCGCGCGGCGTCTCAGAGGAAGAGCGGGAGGGCAGGCACGCCCTTCTGCGGCAACTCGCGGCGTGGCTCCGCGGCATCCACGACCGGCGGATCTACCACGACGACTGGTCGGCCAAGAACTTCCGGGGCGCCGAGGATGCTGGCCGGTGGGAGTTCTACCTGCTCGACTTCGAGAGCCTGGCGTCGTGGAAGAGCCTGACCCCCCGCCGCCGGGCCAAGAACCTCGCCCAACTGCTCGATCCACAGGGCGGGCTGACGGAGGCCGACAGGGAGCCGTTCCTGGCGGCCTACGCCGCGGGCGACCGGGAGTTCCTCGGCGATGAGTTCCGCCGCGACGTGTCGCGCGCCCTCGCGCGGCGGCACGAGGCCGCGGGCCAGCGGCGACGAGCGAGGGAGAAGACGTGACGCGCGGCGGCGGCGAAGCCATGAAGGTCCTCCATCTCTTCAGCAACTGGCGCTGGACGGGGCCCGCCGAGCCGGCGCTGAACCTTGCCGCCGCGCTCCGGCAGCACGGCCACGAGGTGACCCTCGCGTGTGGCCGGGCGCCGCACGGCCTGGCGAATGCGCTGGAGGCCAAGGCCCGCGAGCGCGGCGTCCCCCTTCGCACCGGCCTTGCCCTGAACAAGCACATGAACCCGTTCCACAACTACCCAGACGGCCGCACGCTTCGGGGCTGGCTGGAGGCGGAGCCCTTCGACCTCATCCACTGCCACCTGCGCAACGACCACGTCGTGGCGGCGCTGGCGGCGCGGCGGATGCCGGGCCGTCCACTCGTCGTCCGCTCGTGCTACCTGGGCGACGGCCCGAGGGGCTACTGGGAGGGGCGACTCGCTCGCGAGTTCACCGAGGGCATGCTGCTCCTCTCCGAGTCCGCGCGACGCCAGGCCGTCGAGCGCCTGCGCCTGCCCGCCGACCGCGCCTGGCTGTTCGACACCGCCGTGGACCTGGGACGGTTCAACCCCGACCGCGGCCTCGGACACCGGCGAGCCGAGCTCGGGTTCACGCCCGACACGTTCGTGATCGGTGTCGTGGCGCGCGTCCAGTGGCGGCGGCGCTACCACGTGCTGCTCGAGGCCATCGCGCGGGCGTGCCGCGAGCTGCCCAATCTGCGGGCGCTCCTGGTCGGCCGGGGCACCCACATGAAGGCCATCGCCGTGGACCCCGCGCGGAAGATGGGCCTCAGCGACGTCGTCCTCTTCCCCGGCTACCAGACGGGCGACGACTACGTGCGCATCCTGGCGACTCTGGACGCCAAGGTGTTCCTGGTGCCCGGCACCGACGGCTCGTGCCGCGCCGTGCGCGAGGCGATGGCGATGGGGGTCCCGGTCATCTCGTCGCGGCGCGGAATGCTCCCCGAACTGGTGGCCGACGGCGACCGCGGGGTCCTGGTGGACGACACGCCCGAGGAACTGGCCGGGGCCATCGTGGCGCTGGCCCGCGACCCCGAGCGCCGCCAGGCACTGGGCCGCCGGGCGCGCCAGTACGCCCTCGAGCATTTCTCGCTCGAGCGCCAGGCAGAGGTCGTGGGCGGCGTTTACGCCGAGCTTCTGGAACGACACAGGAAGGTGTGACATGTCGCGGACGGCCGTTTCCACAGGAGCCCTCATCGTGGCCAGCCTCTTCACCAACCGCGGCCTCAGCGCCGAGGCCGAGGCGGCGTTCGTCCGCGTCAGCCCGCGCGACCCGCGGTACCTGGAGCTGTCGGACGGCAAGCCCTACATTCCCATCGGGCTGAACGTCATCCACCCGAGGACGGCGACGGACACGGCGGCCGGCCTGGCGCAAATGGAGCAGTGGATGAAGGCCCTGGCCGACAACGGCGGCAACCACCTGCGGGTGTGGCTCAGCGCCGGGTTCTTCGACGTCGAGCACGCGAAGAGCGGGGTCTACGACGAGGAGCAGGCGAAGCGGGTTGATGCCCTGCTCGCGCTCGGCCGCAACCTCGGCATCCGCATCAAGATGACCATCGAGCACTTCCGCGAGATCGATCCCGCCTCGCCGCGCAAGACCTGGGCGCTCAAGGCGCTCCACCACACGTCGCAGGGCGGCATCGCGGCCTCGACCAAGGACTGGTTCGACAGCCAGGCCAGCCGCGAGCAGTTCAAGAGGAAGCTCGCCTGGCTCGCCGCCCGCTACGGCAGCGACCCCATCGTCTACGGCTGGGAGCTGTGGAACGAGGTCAACTGCGTCCACGGCGGCGACTACATGGCCTGGACCGAACTGATGCTCGGCGAACTGCGCAGGCTTTTTCCCCAGAACCTCGCGATGCAGAGCCTCGGGAGCTACGACGGCGACTGGGCGCGCAACGCCTATCGCCGCCTCGCGCGGATGAAGGGCAACGACGTGGCACAGGTGCACCGCTACCTCGACCTGGGTGCTCGCCTCGAGGTCTGCCACGGGCCGGTGGACGTGTTGGCCGCCGACGCGGTGCGCGAGCTTCTGGCGATGAAGCCCGGCCGCCCCGTCATCCTGGCCGAAAGCGGCGCGGTCGAGCGGAGTCACAGCGGCCCGTTCAAGCTCTATGCGAAGGACAAGGCGGGGATCATCCTCCACGATGTCCTCTTCGCCCCCTTCTTCGCCGGCGCGGCGGGGTGCGGCCAGTGCTGGCACTGGGACGTCTACGTGGCGGCGAACGACCTCTGGTGGCAGTTTGGCCGCTTCGCCGAGGCCGTGAAGGGCCTCGACCCGCCCGCTGAGGGCTTCGAGCCGGCGATGCTCGAGCACCCGCGGCTGCGCGTCTACGCCCTCAAGGGCAAGCACACCACCCTCCTCTGGTGCCGCGACAAGGAAAACACCTGGATGAGCGAACTGCGCGACGCCCACCCGCCCGACGAGGTCCGCGGCGCAACGCTTGACCTGTCACCTCTCGGGGATCAAGCAACCGGCAAGGAGTGCGTTGCCTACGACCCGTGGGAGAACCGCACCACGCCCCTCGCGTTGAAGGCAGGAACCGCGGTGCTTCCCCCCTTCCGCCGTTCCCTCGTCATCCGCTTGACCGCGAGGTAATCCCCGCCCTCCTCGCCATTCTCACTTTCTCATGCTCTGCTGAAACGCCCGCCGTGCACAGGCTGGAAGCCTGTGCCACCCCCAAGATGGGGCAGATTGGTGGCACAGGCATCTTGCCTGTGAGGGACGGGGGCGGCCGCTGGCGAGCGCGGCGGACAGAGCCTACCTGTTTCTGATGACCTGCGGCCTCTGAGGCTGGATCTCGCGGATCTGCGGCGTCGTGTTGCCCGTGCGTCGGCGGAAGAGGGGGAAGGGAAGGAAGGGGACGCCGCTGGTCTCCTCCTGCTCCTGATAGCGAAGGCCGTCGTCGGACCACTGGCCCATGCGAGGGGGGCGGAGCGGCTCGGTGCTCATCTTCGGCGGCGCGAAGGCGCGAGGGGCCTTCGGGCGAGGCTGCGCCTGCCCCTGGGTCTTGACCACGTCCGGCTCGAGGCGGAAGCAGCCCATCACAGCGATGGCTGCGGCAAGCGCGACGGCAATCGTCGAGCGAACCACACCCTCCTCCTCTCGGCTAGAGCGTCCAGGGCTCGCGCTTCGGGCGGTCGAGCCAGCGGGCGACCTCGGGGTCGCCGACCACCTCTTCCTTCTCGGGGTCCCACTTGAAGGCGCGGCCGAGCCAGTAGGCGATGTTGCCCAGGTGGCACACGGTGACCGTGCGGTGCCCGAGCTCGATGTCGCGGAAGGGCAGCTCGCGGGTCCTCACGCAGTGGAGGAAGTCGCCGAAGATGCCGCCGTGGCCCTTGTAGTTCGGGATGTGGATGTTGGGCGGGGCGATGCGGCTCTTGTCGCGCGCGGGGATCTCGCCGTCGGTGCCGCGGAAGCACAGGTGGCCGCCCCAGCCGCCCTTGTGGTGCATGCGGACGCCGTTGGCGAAGACGAAGGTCAGAAGCGTCTCACCGTTGACGCCGGGCGGGATGACCTCGACGGGGCCGGTGCGGTGGAGGTTCATGGTGAACAGGGCGCCGCCGAAGTTGTGCGCCCCCCAGTCGGTCATGCCGCCGCCCGAGTAGTCGCGCCAGGGGCGGAAGTTCAGGCGTCCGCTGTTGTAGGGCGCCCAGGGAGCGGGGCCGAGCCACATCTCCCAGTCAATGTCCGGCGGGATCGGTTGCGGCGGCAGGTAGCAGTCGGTCGAGGGGCCCCAGCAGTCCACGAACGCCTCCTTGACCTCCCCGATGGCGCCGCCGCGAACCATGCGGTGGAACCAATTGTAGTCGCCCCAGACGCGCTGGCTGCCGCCCGAGTAGACGCGGCCGTAGCGGCGGGCCGTCTGGACCAGGATGCGTCCCTCGCGGACAGTGAGGGTCTCGGGCTTCTCGCTGTAGACGTCCTTGCCGTTCTTTATCGCGTGGGCGCCGATGATGGCGTGCCAGTGGTCGGGGGTGGCGATGAGGATGGTGTCAACGTCCTTGCGGTCAATGACCTCGCGGAAGTCGTTGTGGGCCGTGCAGTCCTGGTTGTTGTAGTGCTTGTCCACGGATCCCTTGGCGCGGTCGCGGTTGGCCTTCCGCACGTCGCAGACGGCGAGGACGCGGAGGTCGGAGAAGCCCATGAAGCCGCGCATGTCGCCGCTGCCTTGCCCGCCCAGGCCGATGCAGCCCATGGTGAGCTTGTCGTTGGCCCCGAAGGCGCTGGAGCGCACGAACAGCGGGGCCGCCGCGGCCCCCGCCGCGCCCCGGAGGAAATTGCGTCGCGTCGTCCTCTGCTTCCTCGGCATTCCCGGGTCTCCTGGTGGCATGAGCTTGCGCCCGCGCACCGCGGGCAGGCCGCCCCCAGTATACGGTTGCGTGCATCTCATGCAAGTGGCCGGGTCATTTGGGCTTGGGAACGGGGATGGTGTCTTCGGGGAGCTTCGGGGCCGAGCCGCGCGGCCCCTCGAAGAGGAGCTTGCCGTTCTTCTGTGCCAGCGTGCACAGGGCGAGGAGATGCTTGTAGAGGGCATCGAAGTCGGCGTGCTTGTCGTTCGCCCACTTGGCCACGGTCTTCTCGGTGCCGTCGGTGAGGCGGACGGTGATGGTGGGCCGCGCCTCGTCGGGCACGCCGGGGCGGTTGGGGATTTCGATCTTGAGGAAGTGGCGCTCGGCCACCAGCTTTGCCGTGGCAGCCACTTGGTCGCCGGGCAACTGGAGGCCATACTGGCTCACGGCCTTGTCGCCCTTCCTGGGGTCCACCACGTTCACGATGAGCCTGCCATCGCCGCGAAGCCACAGGTCTCGACCGCCCCAGAGGCCCTGAACATCCCGCAGGACGACCCGCTCCAGGCCGTCGGCACCCGGCACTGCGATACGTGCGGCGGCGGGCCAGATTTCGCGGAGCGATTGGCCCTCCAGCTCCAGGTCCACCGCCTTGCCGCGGAGTTCGACCTCCTTGCCGACGAGTGCGCCGAGAGCCCCGACCCGCTTGGCCCCCGTGTAGATCGTACGGTCGCCCAGGCGATAGTAGGATGTCCGCATCAGCGTGCTGGGGCCGCCGGCGCCCTTGACGGCCTCAAGCTTGCCGCGGAACACGATCTCCTTCCCCGGCTGCTGGCGATACCACTGCTCGTTCTCGAAGAGCGGTTGCCAGCCCTCGGCAGCCGCCGCGGCGATGCACAAGGCAAGGGCGGGAAAAAGGCGGAAGTGACTGGTGTGGGTGGGCATCGGGGCCTCCGGGGCCGCGCCGGCGGGCCTACTCTTCGCCAAGGATGACCTGGAGGACGTTGAGGACCTCGAGCTCAATGGCCTCCTTGTTGAGCTGCTCGAGGGTGTACTCATTGGCCGTGGGCGGGCGCTCCTTGCCGGGGAGCGCTGTGCCCGTGAGGACGCGCACCTTGTGGTTCGCCTCGTCGGGCGTGACCCAGATGTAGGGCGGCTCGCTCTTCTGAAAGTAGCCCCTGCCCCAGCCGGCGGGGAAGATGCGCATGCGGGCCGACAGCGCGAGCTTCTCGCCCGTGGCGATCTCGGTGGCGGTCTCCTCCTCCACCTCGCAATCGTGCCCGTGCCTCTTGAGCAGGCGCTCGGCGTCCACGAGCGCGGGCATCACGATGTTCTTGCAGAACCTCCTGAACTCCTGGCGGAACGTGACCATTCTGGGGTCTTCCTTGAGGATTTCCTCCCGCGGGGGCGCCTTCTTGGGGGAGCGGGAGCTGAGCAGGGCCTCCATCCTCTTCCGCACTTCATCCGGCATCACGGGTCTCCTCGATCCGTCTCAGCGGTATGCCTGGGGCACGTAGGCCGGGCATTGCTTCTCGGCGAAGATGCGCTCGAGCCGTGCGAAGCGCTGGATGCCGCCGACAAGCGGCACGCTCGTCCAGTCCTCGCCAATCAGCGGCCGCGCGTAGGCCAGGAACCCATCGGTCACATCCGCCTTGCTCGGCGCAATCCAGGCCCTCGGGAACGCGCGCTCGGAGTTGGCCACCTTCTGGAGCTCTACTTTGCCATACCGGACGCTGTAGATCAAGCCCGGCTCGCGCAGCAGGGTGGACATCCAGCCCGTCCCCTCGTCCTTCGCGACGAGGACGGCTTTCTGCCCGACAGCGTACGCCTCGGCAAGGTCCACGGTCGAGGCGTAGACGGCGGTGTCGCGCTGGTCGCAGCCGGGCACCTGGCCGCGGGCCGCGCCGCGGGCCGCGAGGCCGACCTTGTTCAGATAGCTCACCACGATCTGCGCAGCGGTCGTCTCGCTCGCGCTGAACTGCGTGTGGCCGAAGGAGTCCTTCGTCGCCCCGATGTCGCCCACGTCGAGCCCCTCGCTCACGACGACCACCACGCAGCCGCGGGCCTTGAGAGCGTCGTTCACCTTGTCGGCCAGCTCGGGCAGCTTCACGCCGGCCTCGGGCAGGTAGATCTGGAGCGATGCCTCGCGCTGTGGGTCGGCCAGGCGCGCGGCGGCGGGGATGAAGCCGATCTTCCGCCCCATCGCCTGGAGCACCAGCACCGGGTCGGACGGGCAGGCGCCGCGGTTCTCCTCGATGGCGTTCTGCACGATGCACGCCCAGTAGCGGGCGACGCTGCCGTAGCCCGGCGTGTGGTCAATCAGCTTGAACTCGCTGTCGCCCACGTCGTTGTCAATCGTCTTCGGCACGCCGACCGCGATGAGCTCGAGGCCGCGCTGGGCGGCGAGCTGGCTCACCTTGTGCGCCGTGTCCATCGAGTCGTTGCCGCCGTTGTAGAGGAAGTAGCGGATGCCGTGGGCCTTGAACACGGCGATGATCCGCTCGAAGTCCTCGGTCTGCTTGTCCTTGAGCTTGTAGCGGCAGGTGCCGATGGCCCCCGCGGCGGGGGTCGTGCGCAGGAGGGCGATCTCCTCCTCGCACTGCGCGCTCAGGTCCAGCAACTCCTCGGTCAGCACGCCCTCGACGCCGTGCCAGGCCGCGTAGACGGTGCCGAACGTGTCGGGGAATGCCCGACACGTCTCCACGACGCCCCGGAGCGAGTTGTTGATGACGGGCGACGGCCCACCCGACTGGGCGACGACGACGTTGTTGTGCTTCGCCACGCTTTCTCCCTGCTGGAGAAGGGGGAGGGGGCATCTGGGCACTACCGAGCTGTCAGGAAGCAGTCCACCACCCACTTCCCCTCATGCTCGGCGTTTGGGGTGATCTGCCCGGCCTTGGGGTCCACCACGAGGTCGAGCAGCTCAAGCAACACGCATCCGATCAGGGGCGGGGTATCCTCATCGTTTTCCATGATGTCCAGATGGGTGGTCCTGCCAAGGAGTCCGACCTCTGCGCGCCCAAAGATCCGCCGCACCGCTCTGCCGTTGGCTGTGCGGACGGGCGCGTTCTGCACGAAGCGCAGCCCAAGCCTCTCTATCTCAGCTCTGGGCAGGCACACGTAGGTTGCCCCCGTGTCCACGATGGCCTCGATCTCGACCGCCCGCACATCAGATTGTGGAAGGAGCCGGTCGGCAGCCTTCTCCACGTCGGACGCGTTTCGCACAACCAGCGTGGCCTTGGTTCTGCCCATGGTCAACTCCTCGCAGGGAGGGTTCCCGGGATCCCCCTCCCACTGCATTCTATCAAGTGGGGGGGGCAAGTCAAGACGGAGCGGTCCGGCCCGCGCTGTCCCGTCGTCGCCCCTTCCCGCGGTAACGCTTCTCCCAGAGCTTCGGGTCGTACTCTGCCCGGCGCCCGGGGCACACCTCGCGCGGGCAGAGCTGGCAGCTCTCGAAGCGGACCTCCGTCGGAAAGATGATGCCGGACACCGACTTGATGGGCACCATCAGAAAGCTGTCGGTCAGCTCCACGCCGATGAGCTTCCGCACGTCGCCAAACACCGAGAAGAGCTGGGCCTGCTCGGAGAGCGGCCAGTCCTCCAGCGAGCCGGGGTTCATCGTGCTCGTCTTGCCGAGCGCGTGCCTCTCCTTGAGGTGCTCGCGGACATGCTGGATGGCGGCGCCGAGCGCCCTGATCATGAGGGCGTCGAAGGCGTAGCTGAGCACCATGTCGTCGAGCGACGCCGCATAGCCGGCCAACTCGCGCCCGCACGTGGCGACGAAGGGGAACACCCGCCCTGCCCCATCGAGGTTCACGCGGAGCA
This sequence comes from Planctomycetota bacterium, assembly GCA_035527715.1. GTDB lineage: Bacteria > Planctomycetota > PUPC01 > DSUN01 > DSUN01 > DSUN01. The sequence goes on from DATKZY010000082.1 coordinate 86,961, forward strand.
CGCGACTGGTGAATGTCGCGCCGCCGAATTCCACGCGGTCGTCGCCCTTCTTCTCGATGAAGCAGACGTCGTAGACGGCTTTGGGCCTGGCGATCTTCTGCGCTGCCCTGGCCAGGCGCCTGACCTCGCGCGCGCGGTCGCCTTCGGCGGGGATGCGCAGGCTCTTCAGCAGAGCATCCACGTCCAAGGCGAAGGGGATCTGATCGAGAACCTCCATGCCGATCACCCAATCCTCGGCACCGAGCCATCGGCCAGGCGATAGAGCATCTCGCCGGCCTTGGGCACGAGGAGCACGCCCTCGTCCTCGCGGTTGCGCCAGCCGCTAGACTTGATCGTAGAGAATCCTGCCTGCGCTGTCAAGAGTAACGCAGCAGTTGATATCCTGCCGTGACCCTGGTAGCATAGAATCAAGGAGAACGCCATGCAATTCCAGCGAATCACGGTGGACCCGAACATCTGCACCGGCAAACCCTGCATTCGTGGCCTGCGCTTCCCCGTGTCGCGCCTCCTCGGCCTCCTGGCCTCGGGAGAGACAAGGGAGGCGATCCTCAACGCCTACCCTTACCTTGAGCCAGAGGACATTGACGAGGCGCTCCTCTACGCCGCCTACCTCGCCGAGGAAGAGACGGTGGAGCTGGTGCATTGAGATTCCTCGTCGACATGCCCCTGTCGCCCATGCTCGCAGACTGGCTGAACCGGCAAGGCCACGAAGCCGTTCACGCTCTCCAAGTTGGTCTGGACCGTTCGAGCGACGATGCCATCCTGGCCCGGGCCAGCGCTGAGGGTCAGGTCATAGTCACGGCGGACCTGGACTACCCACGCCTCCTTGCCCTTGCGGGGGCCAAAGGCCCTGGCCTGATCCTCTTCCGGGGAGGCAACTACAGCGAAGCCGAGTCCATTGGCAGGTTGAGCGCCGCCCTGGACAGGATCGCGGAGAGAGAACTTCCGCACTCCATCGTTGTCATCGAGAAGCGCCGGATCCGCCAGCGCCACCTCCCCATCTGACGCGCCCCTTCCCAAGATCACGGAATCCTCGGCACCGAGCCGTCGGCCAGGCGATAGAGCATCTCGCCGGCCTTGGGCACGAGGAGCACCCCCTCGTCCTCGCGGCCGCGCCATTCGTCGGGGTTGATGGTCGCCGGGTCGCGGTAGTCGAGGTTGACCTGCCGGCAGCGGGCCTCGGGAATCGCCGTGGCGAGCACGACGTTGACCCGGGGCTTCTCGATGCCATTCTCGAACGTGCCGATGCCCTTGACGTGGGTCGAGTGGGCCATGACGCCGCGCGGGACGCCGCGGAACTTGTCCATCTGCTTCAGGAAGTAGTCGCGGCAGTGGTAGCCGATGCGGTCGAGCACACGCCCGTGCGTGTAGGAAATCTCGTCCACGTGCGGGGCCAGGATGATCAGCTCGCCGCCGTCGGCCACGACGGGTTCGAGCTTGTACATGCACTTGCCCGCCGTCCAGATGTCGTCGTACATTTTGGGCGCGATGGAGAGCACGCGGCGGAACGGCTTGGGCTTGTAGACGATGTGAATCTTGTCGGAGAGGTCGGCCGCAGCCGAATACGCCTCCTCGGGCGTGCCGATGAACAGCCCCTTGAGGTCCTGGAACAGCACGACCAGGCTGAAGCAGAACCGCGGCACGGGGATCATCGAGGCCGCGCGGTCCACGACCCTGCGCACAGGCGTCCACTTCGTGCCGTTGATCACGGGGTTCGTAATCACGGCGCCGAGCCAATGGAAGAAATTGATGATCTCGGCCCCGGCGATCCCGGGGAAGAGATACTTGTTGCCGCCCGAGAAGCCCACGACCTCGTGGGGGAACGTGGGGCCGCAGATGATGAGCTGGTCGTAGTCGAAGATCAGCTTGTTGAGGGCGACCGGCACGTCCTCGCGCATCAGGCCGTCGGAGATCGCCTCGATCTCGTCGGCGGGGATGGTGCCGATCTGGCGGAGGGCGTCGGGGCGGTCCCACTCGTGGTTGAACACCTGCACGTCGGCGTACTTCTCGGCCCGCTCCTGCGGCGTGAGGCCGAGGAGGGCGTTGATCTTGTCCTCGGGCATCGCCGGGTGCGTGCCGAGCGCGATGAGGAAATCCAGCTTCCTCGCCTTCGGGCGAACCAGGTCGCAGAAGAGCCGGAAGAACATCGGCAGCGGGCACGAGCGGGTGCTGTCGGGGATGATGACCAGTATGCGCTTGCCCGCCAGCTCGATCTGCCCCAACCCCCTGGCCGCCAGCTCCCGCACTTCCGCGTCGGCGACCTGGCCCGTCTCGTATCCCTTGCCGATGACCATCGGGAGCGCTCCGAAGTGTGTGGCCCCACCTGATCCGATCGTATCACGTTGCCGGGCCAGCCGCAATGCAACGCGGAGCCACAGTAGCGTCAGGCGGGGCTATTCCTCCTCCTCGCCGGCCTTGGCCTTGGCGGCCTTTGCGACGATGACCTCCTGCACGCGCGAGGGCACCGCCTCGTAGTGCGAGAACTCCATGGTGTAGCTGCCCTCGCCGCCGGTGATGGAGCGAAGCTGCGTCGAGTAGTTCGAGACCTCGGCGAGGGGCACCTGGGCGCTGATGGTCTGCTGGTCGCCCTCGACGCCCATGCCCTGGATGCGGCCCCGCCGGCCGCTGAGGTCGCCCGAGATGTCGCCGAAGTACTTCGAGGGCACCGTGATTTCCATGTTCACGATGGGCTCGAGCAACTGGGGCCTCGCCCCGCGGAACGCCTCGCTGAAGGCCCGCGACGAGGCGATCTTGAACGCCGCCTCCGAGCTGTCCACGTCGTGGTACTTGCCGTCGTACACCGCCACCCGAATGTCCACCACCGGGCAGCCGGCGATGACGCCCTTCGCCATCGTCTCCCGCACGCCCTTCTCGACTGCGGGCACGAACTGCCGCGGGATCGAGCCGCCGTAGATCTCGTCCACGAACTCGAACGCCTGGCCGCGCTCGAGCGGCTCGACGCGGAGGTGGACCTCGGCGAACTGGCCGCGGCCGCCCGTCTGCTTCTTGTGGCGGTAGGCCGCGCTGTTCTTGCCGGCGATGGTCTCCTTGTAGGGGATGCGGGGCTCCTTGAGGTCCATCTCGACCTCGAAGGGCTTGCGGCTCAGCTTGCTCGTCACCACGTCGAGGTGCAGGTCGCTCATGCCGCTGATGATGAGTTCCTCTGTCTGCTCCTCGCGGCCCGCCAGGAACGTCTTGTCCTGGCTCGCGATGCGCGACAGCGCGGTGCTCATGCGCTGCTCGTCGGCGCGCGTCTTCGGCTCAGCGGCACGCGACACCATGGGCACAGGGAACTGGATGGCCGGGTAGGCCACAGGGTCCCGCTCGTCGCACAAGGTGTCGGAAACCTCGAGCGACTCGATCTTCGCGATGACGATGAGGTCGCCCGCGACCGCGGAGTCCACTTCCACCTGGTCCTTCGCCTGCATGCGGTAGATGTGGCCGAGCTTGCTGCGCTCGCCCGCGCGCACGTTGAACAGGCCATCCTCGGGCCTCAGGGTCCCGGAGAAGACGCGGACGAAGGCCAGCTTGCCCACGTAGGGGTCGTAGAGGGTCTTGAACACCTGTCCGCTGAAGGGGGCATCCTCCGAGGCCGGCCGCTCGACGACCTCCTCGGTGCCCGGCCTCGTGGCCGTGCGCTGGAGCCCTTCGGCCGGCGACGGGAAGAGCGCGCAGATGCCGTCGAGGAGTTCGGCGACACCGATCCGCCTCTCGGCGGCGCAGCAGAAGATGGGCACGAGCGCCCCTTTGGCCACGGCGCGCCCCGCCGCGGCCAGCAGCTCGGCCGGCGAGATTTCCTCGCCCTCCAGGTAGCGCTCCATCAGCGAGTCGTCGGACTCGACGATGGCCTCCTTGAGCGCCTCGGCCGCGGCGGCCACTCTCGGCGCCAGGTCGGCCGGCGCGTCGGCCGGCGGGTTCAGCGTGCTCACCACGCCCGTCAGGCCGGCTCCCGAGCCGATCGGCAGGTTCACCGGCACGCACGCCTTCCCGAAGAGGGCCCGGACGCTCTCGACCACCTGCTCGAATTTCGCGTTCTCAGCGTCGGCCTTCGTGATGACGATGGCGCGTGCAAGCCCCTGCTGCACGGCGCGCTTCCAGGCGCGCCGGGTATTCACCTGAACCCCCGCGTCCGCGGCGACGGCGACGATGGCCGTCTCGACCGCTGCGCAGGCGCTGGCCACCTCGCCGAAGAAGTCGTCGTAGCCGGGCGTGTCAATGATCTGGAGCTGCTTGCCCTTGTGCTTGGCGTAGAGGAGGGTGGAGTAGATGGTGAACCGCCGCTCCTTCTCCTCGTCGTCGAAGTCCACGATGGACGTCCCTTCGCGGGGCTTGCCCATGCGGCTGGTGACGCCCGTCTCCATCAGGATCGCCTCGGCGAGCGTGGTTTTGCCCACCGCGCCGTGGCCCGTAATCGTGAAGTTCCGCAGGTCCGCGGTCTTATGGTCGGCCATGCCGTCCTCCAGGAGCCCATGCAGCCAGGTTGGAACACGCAAAGACCTTTATTATAGCTGTGAGGGAAGAAATAGCAAGCCCAAGAACCGGGCGAGTATGGCCCCCAGCGATGGTATCCTTTCCCGTCTCCTCGTACTCGTCGTCGTCCTCGTCGTCGTCGTCGATTCTCTGGGCTTCTCCCCCTTCCGCATGACCACCCGTGCAACACGAGCGGGGGGCGGGATGGGGGGCGGGGGGCGCCCCCGCCTCCCGCAAGGTGCTCAAGATGGCCACGCGCGCGCAAGGGGAGGTGGCCATCTTGACGGGATGAATCTCGACAGGTGCCCATTCCCATAAGTGTCGCACACGAAAGCACATGCAGCCATGCCTGGCTTCACGACCCGCGTTCCAGCGCTGCGTCAAGATGGCCACCCCTCTCCCCGCCGCCATCTCTACCATCTCGACCATCTCGACCACCTGCGCAATACGGGGGGTGGTCGAGATGGAGGCTCCCGCCGAGCACTCACAGCCGCTCTTCCCACGCAGGCGACCACGACGCCGCCGACGACCAAGCTGCTCAAGATGCTCACGCGCGCAACACGGGGGGTGAGCATCTTGAACCCACGCCGGGCACGCACGGGCCGCAGCCCATAGAGTCTGTGGCCGCAGTTACTTGTGGCCTTCATCCCACCTTCGCCGCCCGCCTTCCCAGCCCCGTCAAGATGCTCACCCCAGCGGAAACGGAGCAACCGTCGCCACGGCAGCAACCGCGGATGGCACCGACGCGCGCAGATGAGAGACCACAGTAGGGCGTGCATACTTGCACGCGAAAATCAAGTATGGCGCCCCCCGAACCGTCCGGACAGTTCACGGTTCGCCGTTGCGGACCGACTCCAGTCGGCGCAGCAAGCACTCCCAGGCCCCCGTCGATTGGGGGGGTGCCGAGCCTTTGATCCAGAAGAGCGTATACGCCCAGGTCCTTGGAGAACCTAGCTTCTCCGTCGTCGGGAGCCATTTGTACGTCTCGTGGTCCTTCAGCGACACATAGATGCAACAGATGCGAGAGTTGCTGGCCCGGATTCGCTCGAACGTCCCCTTGAGGCTGCTCAGACCCTTCTCGCAGAACGAGCCGTAATTCTTGACCTCAAAGACCACCTGCACGTCATCCGGCTCGTAGACCAGGCCGTACTGCGGTTTCGCACCGGCGCGCGCGATCAGTAGATCAACCTCGACGGGCACGCCCCGGATGAACACGTCGCGCCTCGAGACGGGAAAACCGAGCTCGCACAATGCCTCCCTCAGAATCTCAACAGTGACTGCACCGGGGAACTTCGTCCACCTGGACTTCGGAACGAAGTACTTCGTGGCCTCACTCACGGCCTCAAGCAGTCCATCTGCGCTCATCATGTGTGCCTCCAGGGTACACGATGGGACGAATCACAAATCACCAGTCAGCAACACTGCTGTCCAAGATGATCACGCTGCCAAAGTCTTCCCCCCTCGTATAGTCCGGGGGGGGCACCATACCGGATTCCTTGAGCGGCCGCTCCGCCCGCGATCACAAGATTCATCGGCCTGCTCACGAGGACGCGAGCGACGCTGGACCCTGGTCCTCACCCAATGTGCTACCGCCCCAGATCGGCCCTGTCAAGAGGCGCGATGACTGACACGCCCCCAGTTTCCGCCTTCGTGTGGTCGCGAGCCCATTCTCCCCGCTCCGCGAGGAGCCAAAGCGGTGACTTCGTCACCGCACTCCATAGTCCACGGCCTTGCGATGCGGGAGGAATATGGAGTGCGGCATCGCAGATGCCGCTGTGGCTCGCAGCGGAGCGGCGGAGGGGCCGAAGCACGCTTCCCGAGATACAGATAGCGCCCAGCAATCCAGCGATTTGGAGTCCACGCCCCCACTGGGCTTGTCCCAGTGGAGCGGTGATTGGCAACTACAGCAGCGGCCAGCCTCACCCCCTCGCCCCGACCCCCTCCCTCAGAGGGAGGGGGCAGGGGGAGGGTGCACCCGCCATCCAAGGTCCGACCCTCACCCTGCCCTCTCCCTGGAAGGGAGAGGGGTGGAGAGGGGGATGGGGGGTGAGGGACGCCCTGGGTAGTTGCCAATCCTTCGCTCCGCCGACACAAGGGCCTGCCCTGAGCGAAGCCGAAGGGTCGGCGGGTGCGGCGCCAGTGCCCATGGGCGCCCTTTCCTGTACACCTTTCTCTGTGGTGCAGTACTTGGGATTTGAATCCGCCGTCAGCGGGCCATCGGGAACTCGCGCAGGGCGCGGGCAATCGCCTGGTGCAGACGCGGCACCCAGGAGGCAAGGGCCGACGTGTCCACTGTGCTTCCTGGCTTCCGGAGGTCGCAGGGGGCACTGATGACCGTCACGCGCCCGATGCCCACCCTGGCCGCGAGGACGAACAGCTCCTCGATGGCAGGGTCGCCGAGGGCGATGCAGCCGATGGAGACGGCGTTGCCGTGGAGGAAGATGTCGCCGCCAAGGTCGGTCCGCCCGTCCTCCTTCGCCCGCGCGCGGTCGAAGGCGTTCGGGTAGTCGAGCTTCATCGAGAGATGGTAGCTGCTGTTGGGATTCAGGTGCTCGATGCGGTAGATGCCCTCGGGCACCTGGCGGTCGCCGCGGCGCAGCTTCGGCCCAGTGGTGCCGCTGGCCGCGAGGATGGGGTAGGAGCGGATGAGCGCCCAGCCCCTCCCCTTCCCTGCCCACAGCTCCAGCCGTTTCTCCTCCTTGAAGGCGAGGAGCGCGATGCGCGGCGGTGGGTACTCGACGCAGGCCTTCTCGAAGTGCGGCTTCAGCCGCGCCTCCGCCGCAGGGCCATAGATGCGAAGGATGTCGTCAACCGAGCGCTTCCCCGCCACGCTCCGACACGCGGGATACCACACGCCCCGTCCGTATCGCCAGAACGCTGCCGCAGCACCCACAGCCACGGCGACCCCAGCGATGAGCAGCACTCTCCTGCTTCTCTTCATTCCGCGTTCTGCGTTCCGCAATCACCCCTCCGCCCACGAGGGGCGGACGTGGCGGCGCCAGACGCGCAGCACTTCGCCCTCATCGGTCAGGGAGAGGCGGCCTATCCGTCGAACGTGTTGAGGCGCCCGAGCCGGCATGTTGACGGCCTCAGCAACCCCTCATTCGCCCAATCGCTGAGTTCCAGATCGCGTTCGGTACGGGCCGCGGCGGACGTGATCGAGCACACAACACAATCTTCCCCATCCAGCCAGAGCACGAGGACCGGGCGGACTTTGCCCGGCAGGCCGGATGTGAAGGGGATCGCAGCGAGGCAGATGTCACCCGGCTCGATGTCTGTCGTATTCATCGTAGATGGCATCTTCGTCAGCGTAGCTGCGGAGGAACTGCTGGTAAGTCAGCAGCCGCCAGTCACCGTCCTCGTCGGGCTCCCCCAGGACCAGGATGACCTTGGCGTGGATGGGGAGCGACAGCTCCGCGGCCACCTCAGGCGGGATTTCCAGGCTCCCTGGCTTCTTCAGATCCGTCTCGAATTCGACCGTACGCATCTTGAGCCTCCTGGGGACCACACCTACCATTCTATCACGGCCTGCCCGGACACTCAAGGGCGGCCCAGCCTCATCTCTTGCGGCGGGCGGCGCCCCAGCCGGACTCGTCGGCCCATTTGCGCAGGATGGGCACGAAGGGGCTGATGCGGTCGCCGGCAGCCAGGCCCGTGCGATAGATGTCCTGCCCCGAGTAGTTCCACCAGTTCCAGCCGATGCCGAAGCGCTCGAAGAAGGCCAGGTAGTCCTCGAGCCAGGCCTCGCCGCTGCCGGTCGGCTGGATCATCGAGATGCCGAACTCGCCGCAGTGGATCGGCACGTGGTGGCGAATGCCGAAAAGGATGGCGTGGAGCCAGGGATCAACGTGGGTCTGCTCGTGGGTGCGCTTGTAGCTGGGGTAGTACTCGTCGTAGGCGTAGCCCCAGTGCTTGCCGTAGTGGTGGAAGCTGTAGAGGACGTTCGGGTCCTTCGCCGGCTCCATCCAGAGGCACCAGTGGGGCTGCGCCCAGCCGTCGGCGGATTCCCAGACGATCAGGTGCCGCTTGTCCACGGAGCGGATGACGGCGGTCAGCTCCTTGATCACCTGGTTCCAGTGGGCGGGGTTCATGTAGGCCGGCTCGTTGAAGAAGTCGTAGGAGATGGCCCATTCGGGCTTGTCGGCATAGCGGGCCGCGATGCGGCGCCACAACTCGAAGGCATTCTTCTGCGCCTCGGGGTGCGCGCGCCAGTAGCGGGTGCTGTTCCGGACGGCGCCGCCCGTGTCGGCCTGCGGCTGGTCCTCGTTGAAGAACCAGCAGAGCATCATTTGCACGCCGGCGGCGTTGGTTTTCTCGATGAGCTGGTCGAGGCGTTTCCAGGCCGCCTCGTTGTCCTCGATGATGGGGCCGCCCATGAACTTGGCGAGCGGGAGGTCCCAGTTGGCGTGGAAGGCGAAGGCGTAGCGGCAGTGGTCGAAGCCCCACTCGCCCATCCGCTGGAACATCACGTCCTCGGCCAGGCCGCCGCGGGCGTTGTGCTCGGGCCTCATCTTCCCGAACAGCTCGCCCACGCCTTTCATCACCTTCGAGCGGTCCACGGGCGGCACGCGGTACTCCACCGTGTCCGCGTCCTCTACGACGATGTAGGGGGCGTGTTCCGAGCGATACTCGGTCGTTCGGGCCTTGCCGAGCGCGACGCCGGGGTGCTTGTGCCTCAGGGCGAAGCTGATGAGCATCGGCACCGGGGCGACGCTGAGCGGCTGGGCGGCCCCGAAGCCGCCGAGGTCGGCGTAGCCGTAGCGGATCCGACACGTCCGGGGCGAGCCCTCCCGCACCAGCTCGCAGGCCGTCACGGGATAGCGTCGGAGCACCCGCGCCCACCAGTGGCAGGAGTCGATGTCGAGCTTCTCGCCCTCCGGCAGGACGAGGATGGCGGCGCGCACGGGACCGGCCTCGCAGGCGATGACGAGGCTCATCGTGCCCAGGCGGTTCCCCTTCCACGAGACCGTGAGCGGGACCTGCCCAAGGACGACCAGGGCGTCCCGGTCCGGCGCGCGGAGGAGAAGCCAGTTTTCGGCGAGGTCGGCGCCCGGAACTCCATCGGGCAGCGGGCGGTTGAGGCGCCTGGACTCAAGGCCCTTTGCGGTGACGAAGCTCATCGTGGTCGGAGCGGGATGCCCCCGGCCCTCCCAGCCCAGAAGCTCGAGCGAACTGCCATCCGTGGCGACCAGGACGCCTGGCGACAGGGCGCCGGCGAGCAGGGTCGTGCGAACGGGGCCGGCCGCCGTCGGGTGAGTGCGCTCCGTGACGAAGGAGAGCGGCCCAGGCGTCTCCACCACCTCGGGCCGGCCCCCGGCGACGTAGAGTGCGAGCGGGCCGCCCGTGATGCCGCCGAAGTTGTCGTGGTTGTAGACCTGGATGGCGAGCTCGTTCTCCTTGCCGAAGGCGAAGAGATCGGGCGATATCTCCTGCTCGGGAGGCGGGCCGAGCTTGCCCTCCCCTAGCGGCTTGCCGTTGATGAACACCCGAGCCCAGTTGGCGATGCTGCCCGTGGCAAGGAGGAGCTTCCTGCCCTGCCAATGGACGGGCACGTGGACGCTCTTGCGGTACCAGGCGAAGCCGTTGTAGGGCTTGTCGCCGGTGCGGGCGTCGTGGAGCTTGTAGGGCGCGTCGTCGGGGCTTCGGGGGTTGTCCTGCGTCACGCCCTGCCGCTCCCAGGGGCGGGCCGTCGAGAGCTTCCGCCAGCCTCGTGCCCGCTGGATGCCGGCGTTCTGCGGGTCGGTGCAGAAGTCCCACAGGCCGCCCAGGTCAATGCAGTCGCACGCCGCCGGGGCCACGGCGAAGGGCCACGCGGCGGGGTCGTTGCCCATCAGCTCGCGGGCGTTGAGCCAGGCGAAGCGGTCGTCGGGGAACTCGTCGAGGCGCGAGCAGCGCCCGGCGGGCCCGGTCGCCCTGAGCCCCGCTTCGCATTCCGCGCCCAGGGCGTCGCGAGCGGCGCGGTACTGCACGGCGGCCTTGAGGACCCGGCACTCCGCGTCCGCGATCGTTCTGGCGGCGAGCGCGGCGGTCGCGATGGCTTCCGCGAAGTTCCCGGCCTTCTGTGCGGGGATGGCCTCCGCCTTGAGGATGGTCTGCGCTTCTCCCAGCAGCGTGGCTGCCTCCGCCTCCGCGCGACGCCAGGGCGTCTCGGGGGCGAAGGAGAGAACCTCGTCGGCCGGGCGCGCGCGGCGCAGGAGGAAGATGCCCTGCTCCCTCAGCCGCTGCGCCCGGGCGAGGCAGCGGGCGATGGCGGCCTTGCCGCGCTCCTCGTCGTTGTAGCTGAGGAGGCGGCCGTTGTGGGCTCGGTGGAAGGCGCCGTGGCTGGGGCCGGGCTCGAGCTTGCGGGTCTTCGGCTTCTTGCGGTCGGCGGTCTGCCAGTCATCGCCGGTCGTGAAGGCGTGGCGCTTCCCCCTGGTGTCCATCAGCTCGCCTTCGGCGCACACGGTGCTGCCCTGGAGGAGCAGCGTGACCTTCGTCGCCCCCGCCTCGATGAAGGGCTTCAGATCGTAGTCGTCAATGAGCCCGCCATCTACGTTCCTGCCAACGAGTTTGCCGCTGGCCTTGAGGGTGTAGCCTCGGTCGCCCCAGACGACGATCCAGCCGCCTGCGGCGCCGTCGGGCAGATCGAGGGCCCTCGAGTACGCCTTCGAGCCTTCGAGGGCGAGGCCCTTCCAGTCGTCCTTGTAGTACCACGTGTCGGCCCCGCGCTCCCACCACGACTCGGCGTGGAGCGCGCCGGCGACCACGAGAGTCGCCAGGAGACCCACCGACGCGCGAACCAGGAAGGCGTTCACTCGGGCGACTCCTTCCCTACATCGGGGAAAGCCGCTCCCAGACGGAGATCATGCGCTCGTAGTTGCGGAACTCGCGCTCGCCGATGCACGGCGACGGCCCGTCGGTCGGGTGGAGAACGAAACGCTCGGTGCCGCCGTCGAAGGCGGCGAGGACGGCCCTCTCGACCGCCTCCTCGGATTCATTGCACAGGACGCGCGCCTCGATGTTCCCGCCGAGGGTGATGCGGCCGGCGGCCAGGGCCTTGGCCTCGGCCATCGTGATGTCGCCATCGGGCGGCGGCTCGACCGGCTCGGTGAAATCCGCCCCTCGCTCGATCGTCCGCTGGAGCGCGCGCCGCACTTTGCCGTGGCAATGGATGTGCACCACGGCATTGCTGCGGGCGTGCACGAACTCGATGAGGCTGCGCTCCTGCTCCTGCACCAGCGCGTCGTAGATGCGGGGCGAAGCCATCGGCGGCGTCACCCACTCGCTCCCCCCGATCCACACGTACTCGACGCCCGGCTTCGAGAACAACACCTCCAGGCAAGCCAGGATGCGCTGGCGGCAGGTCTCCGTCAGCTCCTGGATGAGCGGCAAGTCGGTCAGGCACAGCTCGAGGAACCACTGCCGCGGCATCATCCCCGCCACGCACACGAAGGGCGACGAGACCCCCGTGCGCACGACCCCCCGCTCCGCGAAGCCCGCGGGCAAGTCGTCCAGCTTCGGCGCCGCCAGGCCGCGCGGAAGCTCCCAGGGCACCGAGGCGATCTTCTCGATCTCCTCGCGCGTCTCCACGGGGTGCTTGATCGTCCAGGTGGTGGCGGACTCGGGTGCCCATTCCGTGAGAAAGGTCAGCGGGCCTTTGGGGGTATCAATCGTGCCGTGGTGCCGCGTGTGGCCATTCGCAAGCGCTTCCGTCCGCGTGGAGATGCGCTGCGGCGGCGTCACGAGCATTCGGTTCACGGGCGCCGGCACGCCCACGTCGAAGTGCACCTCGTCGAAGATGCGTTCGGCGAGGCGCCGCTGCAGGGGATCGGCCGCCTTGGCCAGTCGCTCGCGCGACGCGAAGTGCAGCCTGGGCAGCACCAGCGGCACCCGGTCGGCCCGCTCGCCCCGCATCGTCCGCAGCAGCCGTTCGCGTGGGGTCATATCTGCCCCGAAGCGCTCAGAGTTGGGCCAGCCGCTCGTCGAAGGTGGCCCAGCCGGCGCGATATGCCTCGATCCACTGGGGATTGGGGTCCACGGGGGCTTTGAGGCGGACCATCTGGGCGACCGCGTCGGCGACCGAGCAGCGCCCCTTGATGCCCCGCTCCTTCCGCAGGTGGCTTTCGAGGGCCGCCAGGGCGGTGACGGCGGCGCCGAGAGCAGGCCCTTCGTCCGACTCCAGCCGCTCGAGGCGTCGCTCGAGCACGGAGGCGAGGATTTCGCACATCAGGTCGCTGCGCGCGATGCCGCCCGAGACGGTGACGCGGGTGATCTTCTGTCCAGCGAATTCATGCTCCTCGACACCGCGACGGATCAGATAGGCGATGGCCTCGAGGCTCGCGCGGAACTTCGCTCCTGCCGCAGCCTCCTCGGCCCCGAACCAGCGGAGGCCCGCCTTCGCGGCGTCCACCCCCAGCGACGGCTCGGGCGCCGCGAAGGGCATGACCGCAACGCCGCCGCAGCCGGGCGGGCAGGCCCGCGCGGCGGCCTCGAGGGCCTTCCAGTCGGGCCTGGGACCCACGACCTGGTCGAGGAACTGCGCGCCGTTGTTGTAGCAGCGCATGTAGAGGTAGGGGCCCCAGTTCAGCGCCATGACGTCCAGTTCACCGCGGGCGGGGAGCTCCCTGGAAGAGGAGTTGACCACCGCCGAGTTGCCGAGGATGACCGCCATCTGGCCGCCGTCCACGGCCCCGCCGCCGACGAGGCCCGCCTGTTGGTCGTCCGACGTGGGGAAGATGAGGGGGCGGCGTCGCTTGTCAATCCCCGCCTCCATCGCCACGTGCTCCGCGAGGGGCCCGACGGGGGTGTAGTGGTGGACGATCCTCGGGAGCTGCTTCCAGGCGAGGGCCTGGTAGTCGGGCGACTGGAGGGCGTCGAGCATCTCGCGGCACCACTTGCGGCGACGCAGGTCCATGATGCCGGTGGACGCGGCGGCGGAGATGCTGGTGACGTCGTAGTTGCCGGTGAGGTAGCCGGCGGAGAGGGGGCCGTGGGGCAGGATGCGGCAGGTGCGGAGCCAGTCGGCCTCGCTGAGGCGCTCTTCGTCCTTCACGAGGTGGCTGAGGCTGTAGCGGATGGCCCAGGGGCCGCCGATGAGCTTGCGGACGCGCTCCTGGCCCCCGAGGCGTCGGAGGCCGATGGCGTGGTAACGGGCCAGGCTGTGGTCGTTCCAGCAGATGGCCCGGCGGACCTGTACCCTGTCGCGGTCAATGCGGCCGGCGGTGTGGTGGGTGGCGGAGATGCCGCCGGCGACCCAATCCTTGAGGCGGCCCAGCTCGCGGAGCCGGGCCGCGATGGCGCGCACGCTGGCTCGGGCCTGGCCCTCGAGTTGCATGAGGTTGAGTTCCGAGACGCCCTCCTCATCGCCCTCGTGCCACAGGTCGGTGGGCAGCCGCACTTCGGCCAGCACGTGGCCGTCGAGGTCGAAGGCCAGGCACTTGACGGCCCCCGTGCTGAAGTCCCACCCGGTGATCACGCTGTTCGGTTTCACGCACTGGAGTGCCTTGGCCATGCCGCCTTCCCATCCTTTCTAGCATCTAGCAGAAGCCGTGCTCGCGGAGGGTGCTCTCGGCAAGCCCTTCGCCGCCCAGTTGCCGCGCGACGTAGCGCGCCAGGATGTCCACCTCGACGTTCACCGTGTCGCCGGGGCCTTTGATGCCCAGGGTGGTCTCGCCCAGCGTGTAGGGGATCAGGGCCACGGCGAAGGCGTCGTGGGCCACGTCCACCAGCGTCAGGCTCACGCCGTCCACGGCCACGGAGCCCTTGGTCGCCATGAACTTCGTCAGGTCCGGGGCGACGGCCACGCGCAGAACCGTCTCGCTGCGGAGCGCCTCCTTGGCCCGGATGGTGCCGACGCCGTCCACGTGCCCCGCGACGAAGTGGCCGCCGAGGCGGTCGCCGACGCGCAGCGAGCGCTCGATGTTCACCTGCTGGCCCTGGGCGAGTCGGGCAAGATTCGTGCGGCCGATGGTTTCGCCGATCGCGTCGAACGCCGCGCGGCTGCCCTTGAGCTCGGCGACCGTGAGGCATACGCCGTTGACGGCGATGCTGTCGCCTGGCTTGGTATCGCCGGCGAGAGGCCCCAGGTCAACCGTCAGCCGCCACACGGCTCCGCGGCGGACCTCGGTGACTGGGCGCATCGCCTCGACAATGCCGGTGAACACGCTTGCTGCTCCTTGCCTCAGGACGCGGCCATTCTAGCCGGCGCGCCGCGTCGTGTCAACGAGCGCGGCGGCGGGGGGTGCGTGTAATCTCCTTCGGTCGGAAAAGCCAGTTGCGCGATACGATCGCGGGCACCCCCCATCCCGCAGCTGACCCAACGCCCGCAGGGCGTGGCGGAGTAAAGCCCACGGCGATGCTTTGGGAGCCGTGGGTAAGGGAGCACCCAGGGCTCAGCCCCCGAAGCGGGGCGGCGGAAGCCCTTTGGCCATCCCATCGTTCCACCGCCCCGCTTCGGGGGCTGGGCCCAATTGCGCCTACCATCCCCCGGCTCCCAAAGCATCGCCGTGGGCTTTATTCCTCCGCCTCCTTCGGAGGCTCAGAACGCAGCCACCTGTCTCGAAGGAGACTACACGCACCCGTCTTTGAGGGGTGGTGCGGAGGGGAACTTTCTGCGAGAGTGTTCCTCTCCGCATTCATCTCACTGTCCAAAGCCGTCGCGCTTCTCCCACTGGGTGGGGTGGTCGAGGGGATGCTCGCGGGCGAGGACGCTGCGGGCGAGCCGGCGCAGGCCCTCGTCGAGCGAGGTCTTCGGCGGGCCGAGGAGGCGGACCATCTCGGAGGCGTCGCCGAGCAGGCTCGTCTCCTTCGGCGTGCCCTTGAATCGCGGCGTCCTGCCCATCAGCTCGCCCAGCCGCTCGGCAATGTCGCGCACCGCGTGGCGCTCGGGGCTCGTGAGGTTCAGCACCCTCGGCGGCACGCCCGCCACCTGCCAGCTCTCGATCATCTTATCCATCAGATCGTCGAGCCAGATGCAGTTGACGAACCCGGTCGTGAGGTCCACCGCCTCGCCGTCGCGCACCTGGCGGGCGATGTCGGTGGGCACGCCGAACTCCTCGTGGTAGCCGTAGAAGATGCGCTGGATGACGGCGGGCGTCTGGTTGCGGCGGCTGAAATAGTCCACCATCCACTCCCCGCCGAGGCGCGTCATCGCGTAGAAGCTCGGGGGCCGCGGCAGGACCGACTCGTCCGCGCTCTCGGCGCTGTCGGCGTAGACGTTGCCGCTCGAGGCGAACAGGAAGGCGCGCGTCGGGGCGAAGTGCTCCATCGCCCGGCCGACGGCGCGGACGTTGATCTCGGCCGTCGCGTCCAGATCGTCCTCCGAGCCGAACTTGAGGGCGGCCTCGTGGAGCACCACGTCGTAGTCGTTCGGGATACCGTGGAAGGCGGCGGGGCAGGTGACGTCGGTCGCGAAGCACCGCACGCCGAGTGCTTCGAGCCGCTCGCGCTGCCCGGGCGTGCCGAAGCGTGCGATCGCATGCACCTCGTTGCCCAGCGCCACAATCTTCGGCACCAGGTGCTTCCCGATCTTCCCCGTGCCGCCGACCACCATCACGCGCTTGCCTGTCATTGCACCGACCCTGCCTTTCAGAGGAGAGCGCTGCGGGGGAGGGACTTTCTCGCAGAAAGTCCCTCCCCCGCACACCCTCCCCAAAGACTCCTACACTACCCGGCATCGCCGGGGGTCAGATGTCCAGGTTCGTGGCCTCGAGGGCGTGGCGCTCGATGAACTCGCGGCGGGGGGCGACGGCGTTGCCCATGAGGAGGCTGAAGAGCTTGTCGGCCTCCACGGCGTCCTCGAGGCGGACGCGGAGGAGGGTGCGGCTCTCGGGGCTCATGGTGGTGACGCCAAGCTGGTCGGGGTTCATCTCGCCCAGGCCCTTGTAGCGCTGAATCTGGATGCCCTTCTCGCCCACGGCACGGACGGCTGGGGCGATCTCGGAGATGCTCTTGAGCGGGACGGCGTCGCTCTCGTACTCGATGCGGAACTTCGGCGGGGCGTCGGGGTCGGGGTCGGGGTAGTAGTCGGCGACGAGGAAGCCGTTGTGCTCGAGCTTGGCGAGGGTCTTCTCGATGTCGCGGGCCTCGTGGATTTCGGTGACGGTGACGCCGCCATTGGGGGCGCCGTTGGCCTCCTGGGCCTCGCCGTTGTCGCGCTCGGCGCCGAGGCGGCCGGCGATCAGGCGCGCCTCCTCCTCGGAGTAGGCGAAGTAGTGCTCGCCGGCCGCGGCGTGGATGCGGAACATGGGCAGCCGCCCGTCCTCGGGCTTGCGCTGCGCGAGGAAGGCGCGCAGGCTCACGCCGT
Organism: Planctomycetota bacterium; assembly: GCA_035527715.1. Taxonomy (GTDB): domain Bacteria; phylum Planctomycetota; class PUPC01; order DSUN01; family DSUN01; genus DSUN01. The sequence goes on from DATKZY010000082.1 coordinate 103,714, forward strand.
GCTTGCGGAGCGAGTGCTCGTGGCCCTCCATCTCGCGCAGGAGCTCGACGAGAGCACGCAAGGCGTTGCCGCTCAGGCGGTGGCCGGTGCCGAGGACGGCGAGGGTCGTGCCGTCCAGCCCCAGCTCGATGAGGGCGGAGCGGAAATCCTCGTCGGTGAGGTAGTACTGCTCGCGGCTCTTGCGCCGCACGCGGTAGAGCGGGGGCTGGGCCAGGTAGATGTAGCCGTCGCGGATGAGGTCGGACATGTGGCGGAAGAAGAACGTCAGGAGCAGGGTGCGAATGTGCGCGCCGTCCACGTCGGCGTCGGTCATGATGATGATCTTGCCGTAGCGGCGCTTGGCGACGTCGAACTCGTCGGCGCCGATGCCGGTGCCGAGGGCGAGGATGAGGGTCTGGATCTCGGTGTGGCTGAGCATCTTGGCGATGCGGGCCTTCTCGACGTTGAGGATCTTGCCCTGGAGCGGCAGGATGGCCTGGAACATGGCGTCGCGGCACTGCTTGGCGTTGCCGCCGGCGCTCTGGCCCTCGACGATGAAGAGCTCGGTGGACTCGACGTCGCGGCTCGAGCAGTCGGCGAGCTTGGTGGGCAGGCTGCCGCTGGAGAGGGCGCTCTTGCGGCGCGTGAGGTCGCGGGCCTTGCGGGCGCTCTCGCGGGCCTCGGCGGCCAGGGCCGCCTTCTCGGCGATGGACCGCGCGCTCTTGGGGTTCTCCTCGAAGTAGCGGCCCAAGTGCTCGTTGACGACCGCCTCGACGATGCCCTGGACCTCGCGGTTGCCCAGCTTGGTCTTCGTCTGCCCCTCGAACTGCGGCTCGGGGACCTTGACGCTGATGACCGCTGTGAGCCCTTCGCGGGTGTCCTCGCCCTGGGGCTGGTTGTCGCCCTTGAGGATGTTCTGGCTCTTCGCGTAGGTGTTCACGGTGCGCGTGAGGGCGGAGCGGAAGCCGTAGAGGTGGGTGCCGCCCTCGATGGTGTTCACGTTGTTGGCGAAGGAGAAGACGATTTCGTTGTAGCCGTCGTTGTACTGCATGGCCACCTCGACCATGACGCCCTCCTGCTCCTTGTCGAAGAAGATGACATCCTTGTGCAGGACGTTCTTCCCCTCGTTGAGGTGGCTGACGAAGGCCGCGATGCCGCCCTCGTAGCAGAACTCGCGATCCTTCTCCGTCCGCTCGTCGCGCAGCGCGATCTTCACGCCGCGGTTCAGGAACGCCAGCTCGCGCATGCGGTTGGCGATGATGTCGAAGTTGAACGTCGTTTCGGAGAAGACCTCCTTGTCGGGCTTGAAGGTCACCGTGGTGCCGGTGCCCTTGCTCTTGCCGATCACCTGGAGCGGCGAGGCGGTCAGGCCGCGCTCGAAGCGCATGTGGTACACCTCGCCTCGCACGCGCACCTCGACGGTGAGCCATTCGCTGAGGGCGTTGACGACGGTCACGCCGACTCCGTGCAGCCCGCCCGAGACCTTGTAGGACTGGCGGTCGAACTTTCCCCCCGCGTGGAGCAGGGTCATGATGACCTCGACCGCGGGTTTGTTCTCCGTGGGATGCAGATCCACGGGGATGCCCCGCCCGTTGTCCGAGATGGTGGCGCTGCCGTCCACGTTGATCCGGACGTTGATTTCGGAGCAGTAGCCCGCCATGGCCTCATCAATGGCGTTGGCGACGACCTCCTCGATGAGGTGATGGAGGCCCCGGGTGCTGGTGTCCCCAATGTACATGGCGGGGCGGCGACGCACGCCCTCGATCCCTCGCAGAACCTTGATCTTGGTCGCATCGTAAACCGTATCTGGCGCCGCGGGCATGCTACCTCCTGTGGGGTGGTGCAGGACGGAACACGATATCTCGAATCAGGACTCCGGGCACCCTCGACCGGAGTTCCTTGAGCAGTCCTCCCTTGTGAAACGTTCGAAGCTCGTGCAGGTGAGCCGCGGAGTCGACATCCACGTAGAGCTTATAGTGTGCCAGGCCGGCGACCCGCGTGTGGGGCAGAATCTCTGGGCCGACGATGTCCTCCCACGCGCTGTAAACCTCAAGGTGCTTGAGCCTCCCTGCCAGGCCGCCCACATCGAGGAAGCCGCTCAGTATGTCGCCAATCCGTTCGGCGCCCGCCTTTCTCTTCATTCTCGGCTGACCGGCATGACGACGTAGAGGAAATCCTTCCCTGCACGCAACAGCCCTGCACTGGCTGAGTCGCGGAACTCCATGCGTACCGACTCTTCCTCCAGCACGCGCAGGAAGTCGGTGAGGAACTCTGGGTTGAAGCTGATCTGGACGTCACCCGCAGCATACTCGATCGGCAGCTTCACCCGGGCTTCCCCTGTCTCTGGCGCAGAGGACCGAACCTCCAACTCGTTGTTTCCGAAGGCCAACGTGACCGAGCTGGAGTCCTGGCTGGTCACCAGTGCGGCCCGCCGCACAGCGGAGTAGAACCGCTCGCGACCCAGATCCACCTTCTTGTCGTTATCCTTAGGGATCACGCTGTCATAGGGTGGGAAGTGGCCCTCTACCAAGCGGGTGGACACGGTTGCTCGTTGCGTCTTGGCAACGATCTGGTTCTCGCCAATGCTCAGCCGAATCTTGTCGTCCTCGTCCACAAGAGCCTTGATGATCTCATCCAGTGCCTTGGTGGGAACAATCACGGACTCATCGGCCCCACTGCGGTTCTTGCTCTTCTTCTCTATGTGGGCCAGCCGGCGGCCATCCGTCGCCACCATCTCTACCTTATTCGGGCGGATTACCACCAGCACGCCATTGAGCGCGTACCGATGCTTCCCTTTGTGAGCAGCAAACGATGTCTTCGTCACCATCTCCACGAAATCCTTGCGATCGAACACATACGCCTTGTCCTCTTCGAAGGCGGGAAACTCAGGAAATTCCTCCGCAACCTCCGTGGGCAGACGGAACTCGCTATCCGATCCCGTGATCACACAATGGCCATCCTCGCTCCGGATCTCGACCGTTTCATCTGCCGTCTCACGAAGGATCGAAGCGACCCGCGCCTGCGGCACGGCAAGCCGTCCCTCCTCGATGATCTCCGCACCCTGAACATCCAGGCGGATGCCGATCTCGAGGTCCGTGGCACCCAACTCGACCCGCCCCTTCTCTGCGCAGAGAAGCACGTCTGCAAGGATTGGCCTCGTTGGCCTCTGCTGCACCACGCTTCCTGCCAGTTGGAACGCCGTGTGAAGCATAGCCGTTTGACACTTGATCTTCATTGCCAACTGACCTCCAGTCGGTGTGCCAGGATAGGGACGATCGAAGCAGGAAACGCAGCTCCTGCATTCTTCTAGTCTACCATGTTAGACATGAAAAGCAAATAAGAAGATGCCCTCTGGGTATGTGGGACAATGGTTGAGAAAGCAGTGGAAGTCCTTGCCGCATAGCAGGTTGTGATTGTGACGTGTATGTTGATAGATGGGGGTACCTGGTGGCTGATGCGTGTGTGGAGAGGCAATTTACCCCCGCTGTTCCCCTGCCTCTCAGGGAAGGTGCTGGGGGAGGGGGAAAGGGGTTGAGAAGAGGCACGGTAAACCCTCTCGTGTGGCTCAGGAAACCCACAGGTTGCTAAGGTGCCGTCTGCCGCTTGCTGCGCAGTTGGCCTGTAAGATGCTCGATCATGTCAGCAAAGGATGGATCCGCTTCTGCAAGCTTGCGAACGCGGTTACAGGCATGCATGACGGTGGTGTGATCGCGGCCCCCAAAGTACCCGCCGATCTCCTCGAGCGAGTGGCGGGTAAGTATGCGCGTGAGGTGCATGGCGATCTGCCGTGGCAGTGCGATGGACTGTGAGCGTCTCTTCGACTGAAGGTCCGAGAGTTTGATGTGAAAATGGGCCATCACGACCTTGATGATGTCGTCAACTGTGATGGTCGGCGGAATGTGGTTGACAGTGTCGCGGAGGGCATCACGGGTCAATTGCAGATCCACCGGGCGGTTGGTCAGAGAAGAGAAGGCGACGACCTTAACCACTGCTCCTTCGAGGTCGCGGACGCTTGTGTCCACGTTCTCAGCGATGAAACGCAGAACCTCGTCGGGGAGAATGCGGCCGCGCAATTGTGCCTTCTTCTTGAGGATAGCCAGGCGCATCTCGTAGGAGGGAAGGTCTACACGCGCAACGAGACCCCACTTGAAGCGCGACACGAGGCGCTCTTCGAGCTTCGTGAGTTCCTGCGGCGGGCTGTCACTCGAGAGGACGATCTGCTTCCCCGCGTTGTAGAGAGCATTGAAGGTGTGGAAGAACTCTTCCTGTGTCACCTCGCGCGCGCCCTTGCACAGGAAATGGATGTCGTCAATGAGCAGCACATCCTTGTTGCGGTAGACCCCGCGGAACTTCTCTCGTTCGTTATTCTGCACGGCCGAGATGAAGTGGTTCATGAAGTTTTCGCACGAGAGGTACAGCAGATCCAGGTCGGGGCGAAGTTCGAGCAACTGGTGGGTGATGGCCTGGATCAGGTGGGTTTTGCCGAGACCCACGCCACCGTGGAGGAAGAACGGGTTATAGGCCTGCCCCGGATTCTCCGCAATGGCCCGCGCGGCCGCGTGAGCCACGACGTTCGACGCTCCCGCCACGAACGTGCTGAAGACATACTGCTTGTTCAGCCGCGAGGTCCAGTCCGTCGGGTAGTAGCGGCGTGGTTCGGGGCGCGAGCTGAGTGTTGCCGGCCTGGGCGAAGGAGACGGAGGCGACGGAGCCGGGGGTGCGCCCTGGTCGGGCGCCCCTGGGGCCTCGTGGACCACGAAGTCGACGGCGGGGCGATTCCCGGTGACCGCCAGCACCGCGCGCTGGATGGTTTCGACGTAGTGACGCTTCATCCACGCGTGGAAGAAGCTGTTCGGCACCCGCAGGGTGAGCGCCTGCGGGGAGAGTTCGGCGACCTCGACGTTGCGGAACCACGTGTCGAACTGCTGAGAACGGACGTTTCGCTCGATTTCCTGAAGGATAGCAGGCCAGGTGGAATCCTGTGGTGCCATGGGTGCGTTACCTTTCCCCTGCAAGGGCTTTTCCACACCCTACCCACAGCATTCGGGCGGCGTGTCGCTCGGACGGCAGGTGGAACTACACCCTGGCCCTCGTCCTCGCTCCCAGAGAAGTGCGCCCCCGCCTCCCCTACGTAGGCCACTGCGCCAGAAGGACTTACGAGGGCAGGAACGAAGAAGAGCGTCCCGGAGGACGGGTGGAGTTGCCGAGCGAACCCAACGCCTTCGCGAACACTGCTCTCAGGTAGCAGATAGCTTTATGCACAATGCCGCCCGTGCGGCAACGCGGCAGTTCATCGTAGCGCCAGGAGAAAAAAAGTCAACACCGAAAAGAGGGGATTTCGCGCGCGCCACGCGCGACCCCCTGCGTGATCCGCCACAAGCGTATTAGAATTCCGCGAATACCGCGCATGGATTTTTTTCCGTACACCTGCGGCACCCACGCGTTTTCCACCGACTGTGCACAGGCACGCGCTGCGCGCGCTTTTGCGCGCGCGCCGGCGCGGCTCACCGCCGGCGCTTTTTCTTGTGTCTCGATGTCTCCGGCTCCTCGGGGCGCTGCCCTCGCACCCGCGCCATCATGCACTGCCAACCGTGCGACAGGATGTAGAGTAGACTCAGCAGGAAAGCGAACGACGCGATCCCCGTGTCCGCGCCCGGCAGCAGATGGCGCGCGTGGCCCGTCACGGGGTCCGGCCCCAGCCAGAACGCATCCAGGAGGAACGCGGCGACCACCGCGAGCGAGAGATCGAACTTCCACGTCCAGAGCTTCAAATCGCCCCTCCTCGCGGTTCCTTGGCGGCGCTTTGGTCAGGTCGAAGCCATCGAGCCATGTCGCGTCCTTCCTGCCACCTCCACGCCGGGCATCATTCGCCACGGATTATAAGCCGCCCCCCGGCCCCGATCAAGCCCGCAAGCCCTCCGCCCCGACGAGCGCGGGCACCGTCGCGCTTTCGCGCGAAAGCGCGACGGTCCCGCGCCCTTCGCCCTCCGCCTCCCCAGCGCGCTCGTCCTCTGCCCCCCAACACCGCTCGTTGACAGATACTGCGCCCGGCGCTACCATCGCTCCTGAGCGAAGGAGGCGGCGCGAATGATAGACGTGCATGCTCACATCGGGCGATGCGGGAAGCGGCGAAGCGATACGCTCTCCGCAGAGCAGCTCATCGGGAAGATGGACGCCTGGGGCATCGAGCGGGCGTGCGTGCTGCCCCTCCACGACAACGCCGAGGGCTGGTATCTCGGGAACACGACCGAGGAGGTGATCGCCGCCTGCGAGCGCTTCCCCGGCCGCCTCATCCCCTTCTGCCTCATTGACCCGCGATTCGGCGACAACAGCCCGACGACCGACTTCCGCAACCTCCTCGCCGAGTACAAGGAGCGCGGCTGCAAGGGCCTCGGCGAGTTCCTGCCCAACCTGCTCTTCGACGACCCCCGCTGCCTCAACCTCTACGCCCAGGCGGGCGAGGCGGGCCTGCCCGTGCTCTTCGACATGATGCCCCAGCTCGGCGGCATGTACGGCGTCGTGGACGACCCCGGCCTGCCGCGCCTCGACCGCTGTCTCCGCGATTTGCCCCAGACCGTCTTCATCGGCCACGGCCCCGCCTTCTGGGCCGACATCTCGGGCGACGTCTTGCCCGAACAGCGCCGCGGCTACCCCAAAGGCCCCGTCGCCCCGGGCGGCGCCGTGCCGCGCCTGATGGCGGCCTACCCGAATCTCTGGGCCGACCTGTCGGCCGGCAGCGGCCACAACGCCCTCACCCGCGACCCCGCCATCGGCATCAAGTTCCTCGACCGCTTCCAGGACAAATTGCTCTTCGGCACCGACGTCCTGCGCCACGACCAAACCGAGACCGACGTCCCCATCGTCGGCCTCATGCGTCGCCTCCTCGCCGAAGGCGACCTCACCCCCGCCGCTCACGCCAAGATCGCCCGCGAGAATGCCGTCAGACTGTTGGGCTTGGAGCCATCGCGATGACCAAGGCAGGCGCTGTTGTCGCCATCGGCTTCCTCATGGTCGCGAGCGCCCCGGCCGATACCTGGCACGTGGACAACAGGGCCGGTGATGACGCAAACGACGGGCGAAGCGAGAAGAGGGCGTTCGCGACGATCGCGCGGGCGGTGAAGGCAGCGAAGACGAGCGACACGATCGTGCTGGCCAACACGGGCTCGGCTTACCGCGAGGCCATCGCGCTCAGCGGCCTCGGCGGCACGCCAGCCGAGCCATTCATCATCGAGGGCAACGGGGCGGTCGTCACGGGGCTGAGGGCCCTGCCGGCCACGGGCTGGAAACAGGCGGGCGAGGGCGTCTGGCTCTATGCCGTCGAGAAGAAGCCCTATGGCAATCCGTTCCTGGTGCAGGCCGGCCGGCGGCTGACGCAGGCGAAGAGCGCCGAGGCCGTCGAGGCAGGGCAGTTCTTCTGGGACGACAAAGGCGTGCGATTCCGCCCCGAGGCGGGCAAGACCATCGGCGACACCGCGCTGGAGGCGACGCTGCTCGATTCGGGCGTGGCGCTCGGCGGCGCGAGCTACGTCGTCTGCCGCAACATCGTGAGCGAGTATCACTCGAACGACGGCTTCAACATCCACGGCGACTGCCGCGGCGTGGTCTTCGAGAACATCGTGGCCCGCAACAACGGCGACGACGGTTTTTCCATCCACGAGTGCGGCGGGGCAGTCGTGCGCAACGGCTGGTTCCATCACAACCGCTGGGGCATCCAGGACGTGAATGCCTCGCGCTCGATCTTCAACGGCGTGACGTGCGAGGAGAACGAGGCGAACGGCGCCGACTTCGTGGGCGGCTACCACAGCCTGGTGGACTGCGTGGTGCGCAACAACGGCGCGGCGCAGGTGAACGTCCGCGGCGAGCGGCCGAAGCACCTGGTCGGCGGCGAGAGCGACCCGCTGTGCGAGGGGGTGGCCTTCCTCCAGAACGTCCTCATCGCGGGCGGCCCCGAGGGGCTGCGGGTGGGCGGCACGGCGCGGGTGACGGCGCGGAACTGCCTCATCACACAAGCCGGGACCGGGGCGGTCGTCCGTGACCAGTCCGTGTGCCTCCTCTCCTCCAGCATCGTGGCGCAGTGCCAGAAGCTGGAGTTGGACTGCACCAGCCAGAGCTTCTTCCGCGACCACAACCTCTACCACCCCGGCCGCTTCCGTTGGCAGGGCAAGGACTTTGGTCCCGAGCAGTGGGACGCCTTTCGCGCGGCGGCGGGCCACGACGCAACCTCGCTGCTCGCCGACCCCACGCTCGCCGCGAATGGGGTTCCCGCCCCTGATTCCCCGGCCCTGAAGGCCAAGCCGCGCATCGGCCCGACCCAGCCCGTGACCGGCTACCAACCGACTCCCCCGATGAAGGAAAAGCCCTGATGAGCCGACTGGTCGCAATGCTCGTGTCTCTCGCGGCCTACACTGCCGCCGGCGAGGCCCTCCGCCTGCCCGTGCCGGTCCACAACCTGCTCCTCGATGCGAAGGTGTCGGGGAACCTGGAGGGCTACAAGCTCGGCCTGCGCGGGGCGCCCGACCACCTGGTCTACGACCTGAAGCAGCAGCAGTATGTGAAGCCGTCGCAGTGGCACGAGTACGGCGTGGGCTTTGGGAAGGAGTTGGGCGTCGTGCCCGAGGACAAGCCAGCCTTCTGGATGGCGGAGTGGCCGAAGCCCGTCGAGGCCAACCTGATCGTCCTCAGCGGCGTCTACCCCAACCAGCCGCAGCCCGAGACGTGCTGGAAGATCGAGCTTCGGCGCGAGGGGAAGTGGACGACCCACGCGAGCGGCAAGGGCGGCTGGTACGACAGCGGCCGCTACACGTGGGGCGGGCCGGGCGGCGAGCAGGTCACCTTCGACGCCCTCCGCGTGAGCGTGTTCAGCAAGGACGCCCAATCGCCAATCAAGAGTGTCCACTTCCGGGGCGAGGAGGGGGCGTCGTGGGTCGTGGCCAACCTGGCCGCGCTCAAGGGCGCACCCGTCGAGGCGCGAATTGAGCCGCTCAGGGCCCCGGTGATGGCCGGCCAGACAGTGGCGTTCGCCGAACGCGGCTCCATCGGCAAGATCGAGACGTACAAGTGGGACTTCGGCGACGGCGCCACGGTCGAGGGCGCCAGGGCCAGCCACGCCTTCGCCAAGCCAGGCATCTACAAGGTGACGCTCGCGGTCACCCACGGCGACTACAGCGACGAGTGCCCGCTCCTCCTGCGCGTCCACACGCAGGAAACGCTCCACGTGCCCCAGGTGCACCTCGACACCGACCAGAAGAACGAGGTGGACGATCAGCACTACTTCGGCTACGGGCTGTTCAGCGAGTTGGATGTGCTGGGCATCAACAGCATCCACCACGGCGGCGGGCAGGAGCCGATCAACTACGCCGAGATCCTCAACGTGCTCGACTTGGCGAAGAAGAGCGGCCTGCCGAAGGAGCGCGAGCCATTTGTCTTCCGCGGGGCCAACCGGCGGCTCGAAGTGCCGGCCAGCGGCAAGTGGGACGACACGGTGCCCATCGCGACCGCCGCGAGCAAGGCCATCCTCGGGGCGGCGCGGGGGGCCTCGCCGTCGAACCCCGCGTGGGTCGTGCCCGTCGGGCCGGGCACCAACGTCGCCTGCGCCATCCTCCAGGCCCGCGCCGAGGGGCTCGAGCTCAAGGACCGCCTGAAGGTGATGTGGCTCGGCGGCTCCAACACCGCCATCACCGGCGAATTCAACGGCAACAACGACCCATGGTCGCTGTACGTCGTGTGCCAGAGCGGCCTCGAGACGTGGATCATGCCCGCGCCCGTCGGCGGCCGCATCAAGATGGACGTGACGAAGGAGGCCGACCTGTATCCCGCGAACCCGCTGGGCGACTACCTCAGGAAGATCGTCCCGAAGCACAGCAAGTCCCTCTATGACCCGAGCTGCCTGTCGGCCATCATCAGCATGCGGCTGGGCCTGGGCTGGGTGAAGGAGAGCGAGCCGGTGACCGTGGGCGGCCCGAAGGAGGGCTACCGCTGGACGAAGACCAACGAGCCGACCCCCGTCCGCGTCATCCGCCAGATTGACCAGGAGGCGATGAAGCGCGACGTGTTCGACACCATGAAGGGCAGGCCCACGCGCGTCAAAGGCCAGCCGACCGCCGAGAAGGTGGACGTCGAGAAGGTGAAGCCATGAGAGGAAGAGCGATCTCGCGTCGGGGCTTTCTGGCGGCCGCGGCAGGCGCGCCGTGGGTGGTGTCGGCCTCGGCCCTGGGCGGCGAGGGACGGCCCGCGCCGAGCGATCGGGTGAATGTGGGCTGCATCGGGGTCGGGGGACGTGGGACGAGCAATATGCAGACGTTTCTCCACGCGAGCCAGGTGGTGGCCGTGTGCGATCCGCAGGAGGCACGCCGCGATGCGGCACGCTCCACTGCCGAGCGCCACTACTCGGAGCTGATGGCGAAGGGCACGTACAGGGGCTGCGCGGCCTATAACGACTTCCGCGAACTCCTCGCCCGCGACGACGTTGACGCGGTCTCGATCTGCACGCCCGACCACTGGCACGCGGTCCTGTGCATCGCCGCGGCGAAGAGCGGGAAGGACGTTTTCTGCGAGAAGCCGCTCACACTCACCATCGCCGAGGGGCGGGCCATCTGCGACGCCGTGACGCGCTACGGCCGCGTCTTCCAGCACGGCGCGCAGCGGCGGTCCGAGGGGAACTTCGCGTTTGCCTGCGAACTCGTCCGCAACGGGCGGATCGGCGAGCTGAGACGGGTCCGCGTTTCCTCCGAGCCGAGCCATCCGGCGCCGAACGAGGCGCCGGCCCCCGTGCCGCAGGGCTTCGACTACGACCTGTGGCTCGGCCCCGCGCCCTTCGTGCCCTATTCGCCTCGCCGCGTGCGGACGCCCTACTGGTACTGGATCGCCGACTACACGCTCGGCTTCATCTCGGGCCAGGGCGTGCACTTCACCGACGTGGCGCAGTGGGGCATGGACGCCGACGCGACCGGCCCCGTCGAGATCGAGGGCCACGGCGTGATTCCGCGAGATGGCATGACCGACACCGCGGTCGAGTGGCACGTGGAGATGGCGTTCGCCAACGGGCTGAAACTGGTCTACGACGACCACCGTGCCTTCCCGATGGGCGTCATCTTCGAGGGCACGGAGGGGAAGGTGAACGCCCTGTGCAACGGCATCTCGACGGAGCCGAAGTCGCGGATGTCCAGCGTGATCAAGCCGCACGAGATCGTGCTGCGGCGGCCGCGGGGACACATCCCCGACTTCGTGCATTGCGTTAAGACGCGGGAGCGGACGGCCGCGCCGGTCGAGGCCGCCCATCGGGCCACGAGCCTCTGCCACCTCGCCCACATCGCCATTCTGGCGGGTCGGAGGCTCCGCTGGGATGCGGTCCGCGAGCAGTTCCCGGAGGATCCCGCCGCGAACCGGCTCCTCTCGAAGGCCCCCCGCGCGCCGTGGAGACTCTAGGAGCTTGCTTTACTCGCTGTCGCAGGGATGATAGGATGACAGCGACACGGATCCGGAGGAACTCTGGAGGGCTGCACCAATGGCACGGCAAGCGACACGGCGGGAGTTATTCGGGGCGCTGGCGGGGGCTGCGGCGGCGCCGTTTGTCGTCCCCGCCTCGGCCCTCGGCCAGGGCCGGCCGGCGCCCAGCGACCGCATCGGCCTCGGCCACATCGGCGTCGGCGGAATGGGCAGCGGACACCTCGGCGGCATGCTCGGGCGCGGCGACTGCCAGGTGCTCGCCGTCTGCGACCCCTTCCGCGCGAAACGCGAGAACGCGAAGCAGCGGGCCGAGAAGGCATACGCCCAGCGAACCGCCGCCGGCACGTTCAAGGGCTGCATGGCCACGCCCGACTTCCGCGAGGTCGTCGCCCGCGACGACATTGACGCGGTGTTCATCGCCTCGCCCGAGCACTGGCACGTGCTCCACGCCCTCGCCGCCGTGCGGGCGGGGAAGGACGCCTACGTCGAGAAGGCTCTCGGCGCCTGCATCGCCCAGACGCAGGCGCTCGTGCGCGACTGCCATCGCTACGGCCGCGTGCTCCAGGTCGGCACGCAGCAGCGTTCGGGCGGCGCGTTCCGCCAGGCCTGCGAGCTGGCCCGCAACGGCTGCCTGGGCAAGCTCCACACCATCAAGGTCGGCGATCCCGCCGGCCACCAGGGGCCGGCCATTCGCAGCGAGCCGGTGCCGCCCGACCTCGACTACGAGCTCTGGCTCGGCCCCGCGCCCTGGAGGCCCTACTTCGCCGACCGCGTGGTCAACCTGCGGGGCTGGATGCTCACCTACGACTACACCATCGGCTTCATGAGCGGCTGGGGCCAGCACGACGTGGACATCGCGCAGTGGGGCAACGGCTCCGACGACACCGGCCCCCTCGAGATCGAGGGCCGCGGCCTCATCCCTGCCGAGGGCCTCAACGACACCGCCATCCACTGGCACACCGAATACACCTACGCCAACGGCGTCCGCCTCCTCTTCGCCTCCACCAACGAAATCCCCTACGGCATCCGCTTCGAGGGCGACCGCGGCTGGGTCCATGTGGACCGCAGCCGCATCACCGCCGAGCCCGCCTCGCTCCTCGCCATCCAGCTTGGCCCCGCCGACGTTCGCCTCGAGCGCAGCGGCAGCCACTCGGGGAACTTCATCGAGTGCGTCCGCACCCGCCGCCCGCCGATCTGCAACGTGGACGTCGGGCACCACACCTACGTCGTGTGCGCCCTCAGCGACATCGCCATTCGCCTCGGCCGCAAGCTCCGCTGGGACCCCGTGCGTGAAACCTTCCCCGGCGACCCCGAGGCCAACCGCATGCTCACCCGCCCCCTGCGCGCCCCGTGGACCCTGTAGCGGCCCGCCCCCTCGAGCCCCCGGGGCACACACCTACAGATACACATGATCAACTCCCCGTGCCTGGGTTTGATCATCTGTAGGATCGCGTAAGTGCTTGTAGGTCAGTGACTTGACGCCAGCCGCCAGCCTCTTCAGATGATCAATGCCTGGCGGAAGGCTCCTGACTGGGGGCCATCAACAGGGCCAAGGCGGCCACGTGTGCGCAATAGGCCTTGGCCACCTTGACCTGGCGGCCTGAGCGGGGGCAGCATCACCATAACCATCGGCTAGGCAAGAACATGTGGTACCACCTGCCCCTCCGTCCCGCCGCCCCTGGGCTGGTTCAAGGTGGCCACCTCCCCTGCGGCCCTCCGACGGAGTGATTCCCTCGTGCATCGGTATCGGGTGCGGCCCTAACCCAACTTCCGCAGCCACATTGTCAAAAGTGGCCATAGGCATCGGAATTCGATGATTCGACTTCTGAAGTTGTCACTACATTCGCGCAAGAAGCCGGGGCGGGCGGACCCGCTCCGGCAAGCGGAGTCCCAGCCGGTCCAG
>DATKZY010000083.1:0-35255 GCA_035527715.1 Planctomycetota bacterium
CGCATGAACCGACGTGGTTTTCTCGATGCCCTGGCCGCCGGCGCCGCGGCGTGGACGGCCGGGACGATGACGAGACGGACCTCCGCCGCCGCGGAGGCCTCCGCGCGCGGGCCCAACATCGTCCTGCTGTTCGCCGACGACATGGGCTACGGCGACCCGCGGTGCTTCCAGCCGCAGTCCAAGTGCCCGACGCCCAACATCGATCGCCTGGCGGCCGAGGGGATCAAGCTCACCGACGCCCACGCCCCCGTGGGCCTCTGCGTGCCGAGCCGCTACGGCCTGATGACCGGGCGATACCCCTTCCGCTCGCAGGGCTACCGGCTGCGGGACGGCGAGGTGACCGTCGCGGCGGTCCTCAAGTCGGCCGGGTATCGAACGGCGATGGTGGGCAAGTGGCACCTGGGCTTCCGGTATCCCCCCGGCCGGAAAGGCCAGACGGACGTGCGGGCCGGCGACGTGCTGGCCGGCGGGCCGGTGGACCGCGGGTTCGATTCCTACTTCGGCATCCCGGCGTCGCTGGATATCCCGCCGTACTACTACATCGAGAACGACCGCCCCGTCGAGCCGCCGACCGGGACCATCGCGGACAGCAACACCCCCGGCTGGACGAAGATCCAGGGCGCGTTCTGGCGAGGCGGGGGCATCGCGCCGGGCTTCCGTCACGACGAGGTCCTGCCAACGTTCCGCGACAGGGCACTCGAAGTGCTCGACAAGCATGCCGCCGCGGGCGACGGCAAGCCGCTGTTTCTCTACCTGGCCCTGCCGGCGCCGCACACGCCGTGGCTTCCCGCCGAGGAGTATCGGGGCAGGAGCGGCGCGAGCCTGTACGGCGACTTCGTCGCGCAGGTAGACGGCGTGATCGGCGACGTGCTGGCCCGGCTCGACAAGCTGGGCATGACCGACGACACGCTGGTGGTCTTCACCAGCGACAACGGCCCGGTGTGGTACCCGCAGGACGTCGAGAAGTACGGCCATGCTTCGGTCGGCCCGCTGCGGGGCATGAAGGCCGACGTGTGGGAGGGCGGCAACCGCATGCCCTTCGTGGCCCGCTGGCCCGGGCACGTCAAGCCGGCCAGCGAAAGCGACGAGACGATCTGCTTCACCGACATCCTCGCCACGTTCGCCCAGGTCGCGGGCGCCCCCGTGCCGGACGGGGCAGGCGAGGACAGCTTCTCCTTCGCACCGGTCCTGCTGGGCAGGAAGCTGCCCGGACCGCTGCGCAAGTTCACGATCCTCCAGTCCGGCCGGGGCACGTGGGCCGTGCGCCAGGGCCACTGGAAGCTGATCCTGGCCACGGACGGCGGCGGGTTCTCCAAGCGCGTCAAGCCCGGCCCCAACGACCCGAAGGGCCAGCTCTACGACCTGTCCGTCGACGTCGGCGAGCGGAAGAACCTCTACGCCGAGCGGCCCGACATCGTGGCCCGGCTGACGGCCCTGCTGGACAGCGCCCGCAAGGCGCCCCGCACTGCCGAGTGAAGGAGACGCGATTGGCGATGGAGTTGAGGAAGGGCCAGCTCATCGTGTGCGACGGCGACAGCCTGACCAATCGCCGAAGCACGGCCTGTCAGGACACGTGGCCCTTCCTGCGGCTGATGAACTGGGATAAGCCCTGGCCAGATGTGATGGCGGAGATGCTGTTCTGCTGGCGGCCGGAGTTGAAGCTGTCGTTCTTCAATGCCGCGTCGGGGGGCTCAACCTGTCGCGGTCTGGCCGAACGCTTCGAGGCCAGTGTGCTGGCCCGCAAACCCGGCTGGGTGATCGCCTCGCTGGGCGGCAATGACGCCCGCGTGGGCGTGCCGCACGAGGAGTTCCGCGAAACGATGTCCACCTACGCCCGACGGCTCGTCGAGGAGGCGGGCGCGAAGGTGCTGTTCTTCGGCCTCAGCGAGCACGGCCCGGACTACCCAAAGGCCGACACACAGGACGCCCGCCGCGCGTTCTACGACATCCTCAGCGACATCGCCGAGCACGTCGCAGGCGTTCACTACGCGGACATCGGGCCGTCTCTCGCCGCCAAGGCCGCCGCCCTGCGCGAGCAGTCGGAGTACCACACGCTCTACGCCGACGGCGGGCACTTCAACGCCGTCGGCAACCTGGTCGTCGCGGGAGAGATCCTGCATCTCTTCGGCGTCGTCAGCGGGAGCGGCAGCCGCATCGCATGAGCAAGGAACCGGCCACCAGAGCGGACAGGTGGCTGAGGCCCCGGAACGTTCGGGAGGGAGGCCCAAGACTCGCGCCCCACGAGGGGCGCGAGTCTTGGGGAGAGTGCCGACGCGGCGCCAGGCACGAATGGCTGAGATGGAGCAGGCGCCGCCTTTCTGCTATAATGCGGCATCCTCAACAGTCCACACGGTCAGGAGCCTGTGAATGGCGAAGAGGTACCGAGCGACGCTGATCCCCGGCGACGGGACGGGGCCCGAGATCGTGGCCGTGGCCTGCCGGTGCATCGAGGCGACGGGCGTGTGCATCGAGTGGGAGACGCATCACGCGGGGGCCGAGGTGGCCGAGAAGGTGGGCACGCCTCTGCCCGACGACGTGGTGGAGTCGATCCGCCGCAACGGCCTGGCCCTCAAAGGCCCGGTAACGACGCCCGTGGGCAAGGGCTTCCGCAGCGTGAACGTGGCGCTCCGCCACGTCCTCGACCTCTACGCGTGCGTCCGCCCGTGCAAGAGCTACCCAGGCGTCCGCTCGCTCTACCGCGACATTGACCTGGTGATCGTGCGCGAGAACAGCGAGGACCTCTACGCGGGGATCGAGTTCGCGGAGGGGAGCGAGGCGGCCCGCGAGATCATCGCGGCGTGCGAACGGCTCCAGCCGAAGAAGATTCGCCCCGACTCGGGCGTCTCGATCAAGCCGATCTCGGTCACGGGCAGCCGACGCATCGTGCAGTACGCCTTCGACTACGCCCGCCGCTACGGCCGCCGCAAGGTCACTGCCGTCCACAAGGCCAACATCATGAAGCACAGCGACGGCCTGTTCCTCGACGTCGCCCGCCAGGTGGCCGAGGAGAACGGCGTGACGGTGCACCGCACGGCCAACGGCATCGTGACCTACGAGGGCGGCGAGGTCGAGTTCGACGACCGCATCGTGGACAACATGTGCATGCAACTCGTCCAGAAGCCCGAGTTGTACGACGTGCTGGTGCTGCCGAATCTCTACGGCGACATCGTGTCGGACCTGTGTGCGGGCCTGGTCGGCGGGCTGGGTGTCGCCCCGGGGGCCAACATTGGCGACAAGGGGGCCGTCTTCGAGGCCACCCACGGCTCGGCCCCGAAGTACAAAGGGATGAACAAGGTCAACCCCACGGCCGTCATCCTCTCCGGCGTCCTTCTCCTCCGCCACATCGGCGAAACCGATGCCGCCGACCGCCTGGAGAACGCCGTGGCCGCGGTGATCGCAGAGGGCAAGAGCGTCACCTACGATCTGAAGCCCGACCGGAATGACCCCACCGCGGTGGGCACGCGGGAGATGGGCGACGCGATCATCAAAGCGGTGTTGGGTGGTGGGTGTTAGGGGTTGGGGGTGAAGAGAGGAGGAGCCGAGAACGATGGCCAAGCTCAAGTCCTTCAGGGAGTTGAGGGTGTATCAGGAGCTGAAGAGGCGGCACCTCGAAGTTCACAAGCTGACGCTGACTTTCCCGAAGTTCGAGACCTATGAGCTCGGCTCACAGGTCCGCAGGTCGTCCAATTCCGCCCCTGCACTTGTGGCCGAGGGATGGGGCAGCCGCCACACGAATGTCTACATCGAGGCCGTCAACCGCTCGATGGGCGAGATCCGCGAGACACAACACCACCTCGACGTGGCCAAGGAGAAGGGGTACATGACCCCTCCGCGCTTCGCCGAGCTGGATGCCGCGTACGAGAGTTGCGGCCGGATGCTGGAGCGACTCCACGAGGCCCTCAGCGCCTGGCGCGGCACCACACGCACGGGCGACATGGTGCAAGAGGAAGTGGCCGTGTATGCCCGTCGCCCCAACTGCGATTGGGAGGAAGCTATGAGAATCACGGAGGAGCTTGACTGCCTCTTCACCCCCAACACCTAACACCCAACACCTCACACCGCTTCATGTTCGGAGGAGAGTCATGGCGAAACCCAAGGTTGCTGTGTTCGGCGCGGGCCACGTGGGAGCCACCGTGGCGCAGCGCGTCGTGGAGAAGGAACTGGCCGACGTGGTGCTGCTCGACGTCGTAGAGGGCCTGCCGCAAGGGAAGGCTCTCGACATGGCAGAGGCGGCTCCCGTCGAGGGCTACGACGCCCACATCGCGGGGTCCAACAACACGACCGACGTGGCGGGGGCCGACCTCGTGGTGATCACGGCCGGCATCGCCCGCAAGCCAGGGATGAGCCGCGACGACCTGCTGGCGACCAACGCCAAGATCGTCGGCGGCATTGCCGATGCCGTCCGCCAGCACGCGCCCGACGCCATCGTGGTCGTGGTCACGAACCCGCTCGACGTGATGACGTGGCTCGTCTTCGAGCGGACCGGCTTCCCGCCCGAGCGGGTGATGGGCATGGCGGGGGTGCTCGATTCCGCCCGCTTCCGCACGTTCATCGCCATGGAGCTGGGCGTGTCGGTGAAGGACGTGGAGGCGATGGTGCTCGGCGGCCACGGCGACTCGATGGTGCCGCTGCCGCGCTACGCCACGGTGGGCGGCGTGCCGCTCGGGGCGTTGCTTCCGCAGGAGCGCATCGAGGCGCTCATCCAGCGGACGCGGAACGGCGGGGCCGAGATCGTGGCGCTGCTGAAGACGGGGAGCGCCTACTACGCCCCCGCCTCGGCGGCGGTCGCGATGGTCGGCAGCATCCTCCGCGACGAGCGCCGCGTGCTCCCCGCCTGCGTGCGGCTCGACGGCCAGTACGGCCTCACCGACGTGTTCGCCGGCGTGCCCGTCGTCCTCGGCGACGGCGGGGTGGAGATGGTGGTCGAGCTGGAGCTGACGCCCGACGAGTTGAAGGCCCTCCAGGCATCCGCCGACGAAGTGCGGGCCACCTACGGGCGGCTGAAGACGCTTTGAGCAACAAGGGCATTGGACGGCTACCGTGTCGGAATTCGTATTCTTCGCCCTGCTCGGCCTGTTCATCGTGGCGAGCGTGTTCGCGCTGGCCGCGGGGATTGCGTGCTTCCTCAACGCGGGCGCACGGGCGCTCAAGCGGGAGTGGCGCAAGAGCATTCGGCTGGGGCTCATCGGGGCGCTGCTCGTCCTCATCCCAGTGTGGCTGTGGGCGTCGGTCTTCGCCGAGATGGCGATGATGCGCGAGCTGCACCACTGCCAGGAGAACCTCGGCAGGGCCATCTACCCGACGCTCCTGGAGTACAGGCTGCGGCATCCCGGCGCTCCCCTGCCTTCGAAGTGGCCGCGGCCCGACCGCGAGCCGGTGTGCACGGGCTCGGGCGAGCCGCTGCCCTACGTGTATCTGCCCGTGCCCGACCTCAACGAGGCGGCGAGCGCGAACCCGCCCGGCTGGCTCGCCCACTGCCCGAAGCGGCATCAGCGAAGCTGGTGGGTGCCCGGCGTCCTGAGCCATCGCGGCCGCGTGGTGCTCGATGCGTCGGGACGGGCCATCCAGGTGACCGAAGAGGAGTTCCAGGTCGGGCTCCGCCACCCCGGCCAGCCACAAGCACACAAGTGAGGCCAACGCCCCCATGTGGGACCAGCTCATCCAATTCGTCCATGCCCATCAGCGTTTCCTGGTGACGACCCACGAGCACCCCGACGGCGACGCCGTCGGCGCACAGCTCGGCTTCGCGTTCGTGCTCGAAGAGCTGGGCAAGAGCGTCCTGATGGTCAATCAGGACCCCTTGCCGCGCATCTACCGCTTCCTGGACCCCGAGGGCCGCATCCGCGCCTACGCGCCGGAGCGGGACGACGCGGCGATCGCGGCCTGCGACGCCGCGGTCGTCGTGGACGTCGGTTCGCTCGGGCGCGTCGGACGCGTCGGCCAGGCCATCAAACGCCTGGGGAAGCCGGTCGCCTGCATTGACCATCATGTGACCAACGACGCCTTCGCGGCCGTGAACGTCGTGAAGACCGATGCCGCCTCGGTGGCCTCGCTCGTGCTCGATCTCCTGCGCACGCTCGGGCGCACCCCGAGCCGCCAGGCAGCCGAGGCGCTCTACGTGGGGCTGGCGACCGACACCGGCTGGTTCCGCTACCCGAACGCGAAGCCCGAGGCCTTCCGCGACGCCGCCGACCTGGTCGCCTGCGGCGCGGACCCGGCCCGCATCTACGAACTGGTCTACCAGAACCTGAGCTGGCCCCGCACCCGCCTCCTGGCCCGCGCGCTCGCCACCCTCACGTCCGACTGCGACGGCCGCATCGCCTACATGACCGTCACGCGCGCGATGTTCGAGGAGACGGGGGCCGCCGACGAGGAGGTCGAGGGCTTCGTGGACAAGCTCCGCGAGGTCGGCGGCGTGGAGATCATCGCGCTCTTCCGCGAGACGCCGCAGGGCGGCACCAGGGTGAGCCTGCGCGCGAAGCACGACCTCGACGTGGGGTCCCTCGCCGCCCGCTTCGGTGGCGGCGGCCACCGCCGCGCCGCCGGCATCAACCTCGACGCCTCCCTCGCCGCCGCCATGCCCCCCATCCTCGCCGCCGCCCGCGAATTGCTGAGGAGATAGGAAGACCTGGGGAGAACGTTTCTCGGCCGACGAGGAGCCGGTATTCATCTGGGACTGGAAGTCTCGAGACCGCCAGCAGGCACGAGGGCGGCACGAGCACCCCGTCATCGGTCTTCAGCACAAGCTCCGCTTTGGGCATAGCGGGGAAGGCAAACGCTCCCTTCAGACGATCCTCGAACCACATAAGGTCGGCGATACCCGGGGCCGCATCGAAGGAATGGTTGTAGTGCGGCGCCAGCACCCAGCCGGTGCGGGTTCCGTGCGGAAGCGCGTTGAGCGACTTCCAGACGTTCTCGCTAGGCGAGTTGAAGTCGTTCGAGGCGCCGAGGAAGAAGATCGGGCGGCGCATGATCCGCCAATGGGCATCGCAACTGGCGGCATTCAGAAACAGCTTCTTCTGAGCCTCGTCGGCCCCGCCATCGCCCCGCCGGTTGCCGATGACATAGGGGCAGTCGTCCCCCCTCCTTGTCGATCTGGCCCGGCGAGGGCCCGCAGCACCTGGCGAGCCGCGCCACGCTGAGCACGTAGGCGTACTGGGTCCCCGGGAGCAAGCCTGTTCAGCGGGGAGACTTTGCCGGCATTGGTTCCCGGAAAAAGCCCTCCTCGCAGGTCGGCAGCGCCATATCGGCGGGGGCCTTGAACACCAGGAGCGGCAGGATGCCTTCATTCACATAGCCGTAGACCTCGAGCGGCTTGTTGCCCTTGCCGGAGATCTTCAGCATGTCGGCGTGAAGGTCGGCCATGTTCGCGCTGACAAACAGCCACTGGCCGGTAGCCGTCTTCACCACGGCGCACGATTCCTTCCCCGTCGCGATGTAGTTGTCGAGCTGCACGGGGATGGGGGGCGGCGCGTCAGGCGGCGGAGCCTGGCCCTTCTTGACCTTGACCGGCGGCTGCATGCGGCCGCCCAAGCCGCCGGCGCATCCCACGGCTTCCAGCGATCGCCGTGAGCTCTACCCCCCGCCTCCTTCGGAGGCTCGGGGCGTGGTGACCTGCCCCAAGTGAGATCGCACGCGCCCTCGCTGCACGAGTCTGATCCCTCATCTTTGGGGGGATTGCGCGATCGCGCGTTCGGGTATATCATGAGCGTGGGGACCAGCGGAACTTCACGGTAGGAGCCCGGAACATGAACCCGAACCGGCTGGCCATTGCCCTGACCGTGGTTGTGGGCTTGGCGGCTTCGCCGGGCTGCGTTGCTCCGTGGACGAGACCCGAGAAGGGGCCCGTGGTGTCGGTGACCCCGCATCGCTGGGGATCCGCGCCGGACATTACGTTCCTTGACCAAGCGGGCCGGCTGCGCAGCCTGTCGAGCTTCTACGCGGATGCCACGCTGGCGGCGTTCATCGAACAGCCCTGCTCCGCGCACAACGAGCCGCTGGCCGCGGCCGCGGCCAAGCTCCGCGGACGCGTCGCCGTCGTGGAGATCTGCACTACGGCAGGCGGCTGTAAGGAGCACGACCAGTGCGTGATGCGGCGCGGGGACAGGGCGAAGAGCCTGATCTCGCTGTGCGACGGCACCGGGCTTGTCCGACAGTGGTTCGGTGTCGCCACCAAGAACGCCCTCTTTGTCCTCGACCTCTTCGGCAGCATCGTCGCCCGGGGCACGTTGGCGGATCTCGACCGCCTGGCCCGCAAGGCCGATGCCATGGCCGCCGAGGTTGAGGAGCAGCGTCTGTATGCGTACTGAAGCGTTGTTCAGGCGGAGCGGCACACATCGTGCGTCTCGAGGTGGGGCTCGCCACGCGCAACAGCGGGAGAGGAGGAGACAACCGACAGCGATGCCGCTGCTGCTGCAGGGGACGCTCAGACCAGGTCGCTCGCCGAGATAGCCGAGCAGCTCAGCCAGCTCATCCCGCCGGGCGGCCCCAGAGACGGTGAGGAGAACAGCCAATGAAGCTGTGGAAGCCTGGCACCACTCTCGCGGCCATTCTTGTCGCCGTGGTGGGTCTCGCGGCGGAGCATCAAGCGCATGGGCACGAGCCCGGCAAGGAAAACGCTGAGGAAACCCCCGCGAAGAGCGGCAAGCCGCAAACCGCCTGCCCGGTGATGGGCGGCAAGATCAACGGAACCTTCTTTGCGGACCACGAAGGCAAGCGCGTGTACTTCTGTTGCGAAGGCTGCATCGCCCAGTTCAAGAAGGACCCCGCGAAGTACATCAAGAAGCTAGAGGGCGAGGGGGTCACCCTGGCAAAGCTCCAGACGAACTGCCCGGTCATGGGCGGCAAGATCGATCCAAAGCTCTTTGCCGACCACGCGGGCAAGCGCGTGTACTTCTGCTGCCCAGGCTGCAAGGCCCCCTTCCTGAAGGATCCCGAGAAGTACATCAAGAAACTGGAAGACGAGGGCGTGGCCACCGAGGCCCCGCCCGCCACCAAGGAGAGCCACGAGCACAAGGGCCATCACTGAGAACCCGCGGGATCTTGCCCGCACCTAACATCACCTTTTCTGGTAGGGGCTGGAGATGAAAGGGGCACTGAGGACCTGGCTTGTGGTCACCGGACTACTTCTGTGTTGCGCGCCGGCGGGGGCCGCGCCCTCCGCGCACGAGCATGCACCGGCTGCGCCCGCTCCCGAAGCCCACGGCGCGCAAGAGTACTGCCCTGTGATGACTGGGAACAAGATCAACCCCGACATCTTCACGATCTACAGGGGCAAGAAGGTCTACTTCTGCTGCCTGGACTGCAAGGGCAGGTTCGAGGCAGACCCGGAGAAGTACCTGGCGCGCCTGCCGCAGTTCGCGGAGGGCGAGGGTGCCCACGCCGACAACCACGAGCATGCCGTGGGCTTCGCGTGGGGGATGCTGCTCAAGCCTCTGGGCATCACCACCCTGGTGCTCCTCGCTCTCACCGCCAGCACGGGCCTCCTGCGCAGGAAGAATCCGAGGCTGCTGCTGAAGTGCCACAAGGCGCTCGCGCTCCTCACCGTGCTGGCGGCGCTCTGTCACGCGACACTCGCCTTCCTGTTCAGTTGAGATGGCGTATGACTCGTGGTAGGATGACGTGGGAAGCCAGCAGCGAAAGGAGGCAGGGGATGACAAGGCGCCCGCGTGCATATTGGGTTCTCGCTCTTGGCCTTGCGGCGGGGCCGTTCCTGGCCGGCTGTGCGCTGCCGCGCCGTCCGCGCGAGCGGGTCGCCCGGTCCGACATCGAGGCCACGGCCGCGCGCTATCGCCCCGACGAGGGCAAGACCCCTCTGGCCGAGGAGTTGCGCGCGACCAAGGCAGAGCTTGAGACGCGCACCGTGGCGCGCGTGAGGCCCCCCAGGCCGCCGCTTCCGCAGCTCACCTCGGCCTCGGGCCTCGCCGACCTCATCCACTACGCGCTCCTCAACAACCCGAGCGTCGAGGCCGCCTTCTACGGCTGGAAGGCCGCCGTCGAGATGATCACCACCAAGCGGTCGCTGCCCGACCCCATGCTCCAACTCAATGCCGAAATCATGAAGGGCCTCCAGTCCTTCACCCCGGCGCTGATGACCCAGCCGGGAAAGATGTGGTCGGACGCCATCAAGCTCGGGCTGCGTGGCGACGCCGCCTACGAGGCGTCCGTGGCAAAGCGCTCCGCCTTCGAGGGCGCGATGCTCGCCACGGCGCTCGGCGTCAAGCGTACCTGGTACCAGCTCTGGACGCTTCAGGAACAGCTCCGCTGGACGCGCGAGGCGTTGGGGGTGGTGGACGAGATCGAGAAACTGGCCCGGGAGCGGCTGGCGGTGGGCAAAGTGACGCAGCAGGACGTGCTCCGCGCTCAAATGGAGCGCGACCGGCTGAGGAACCAGATCGCCAACCTGGAAGACTCGCGCAAGCCGATCGTCGCGCGCCTGCGCACGGCCCTCGGGATGGCGCCCGAGGAGCCGCTGGCGGACCTCAAGCCCCAACTCACCCCCACCCCGCCCGACTTCACCGAGCAGTCGCTCCTCGACACCGCGTTCGTGCGCAACCCGCGCCTGAAGGCCGCGCGGAGCGAGGTGCTCCAGGCCATCGCCCTCTTCCATCTCGCCCACAGGAGCACCGTGCCCAACTACGGCTTCGGGCTGGGCGCCAAGATCCCCACGGGCGGTGGCATGGCCAAGGCCAGCACCGCCTGGATGCCCTCGGTGAGCTTCAGCCTGCCGATCTGGCGCGACAAGATCGCCGCCGAGATCGCCGCGGGCCGAGCCCAGGTGGGCGCCGCCAGGGCCAAGCTGTCGGCCGAGGAACTCGACCTCGCCATGCGCTTCGCCGAGGTCGCCTTCCTGTGGCGCGAGGCCGACCGCAACGCGGCGCTCTTCGGCGAACGCCTGCTGCCCAAGGCCAAGGCCGCGCTCAACTCCGCACGGGCCGGCTACATCACAGGGGTCTCCACCTTCCTCGACCTCCTCGAGGCCGAGAAAACCCTGCTCGGCATCCAGGTCGAGCACGCGGTGGCCCAGGGCCAGCGCG
This sequence comes from Planctomycetota bacterium, assembly GCA_035527715.1. Taxonomy (GTDB): domain Bacteria; phylum Planctomycetota; class PUPC01; order DSUN01; family DSUN01; genus DSUN01. The sequence goes on from DATKZY010000083.1 coordinate 11,037, forward strand.
AAGTCGTCCTCGCCGAAATGTCACTCGTCATCCTCGGCCTCTGGCCCGAGGGAATCCCGGAGATCCTTCCCCCTGACGAAAAGGGGACCAGCCAATGAGCGAAACCACCCCGACAAAGCCCCAGCGCTGGCCGACCCGAGCCGTCGAGCGCCTCAAGCACTGGGCGCTGACCGCTTGGCAGAAGGCCGGGCCTGCGACCCTGGTAGGTCTTCTTGTGATCGGGTTCGCGCTCGGCTACTGGCTCGCGCCTCGCCGCGCCGCGGCCCCGCGGCCCGCCAGCGAGAAGAAGGAGGAGGAGGCGCCGGCCCAACACGTCCGCATCTGGACCTGTTCGATGCACCCGCAGATCCGGCAGCCCAAGCCGGGCCTGTGCCCCATCTGCGCCATGGAGCTGATTCCTCTGGTCGAGGAGCCGCAGGAGGAGGGGACGAGCCTGCGGCGCTTCGTGACCACCGAGGCGGCCCGGAAGCTGATGCAGGTCGAGACCAGCCCCGTCGAGCGCAAGTTCGTCTCCGCCACCGTGCGCATGGTCGGCAAAGTGGACTACGATGAGGCCCGCCTGGCCTATATCACCGCCTGGGTCGCGGGCCGCATTGACCGGCTCTACGTGGACTTCACGGGCATCACCGTGCGCCCCGGCGACCACATGGTCTACATCTACAGCCCCGACCTGCGCACAAGCCAGGAAGAGTTCCTCATCGCCTACCGGCACTGGCAGGCCGCCAAGCAGAGCGGCGACGCCGACAACATCACCTCGGCCCAGGCCATCCTCGACGCCACACGCAAGAAGCTGGAACTGTGGGGCATCCTGCCCGCGCAGATCGAGCAACTCCAGAAGAGCGGCCGCGCCGATGACCACGTGACCATCTACGCGCCCGTGGGCGGCATCGTCATCCACAAGAACGCCCAGGAGGGGATGTACGTGCAGACCGGCACCCGCATCTACACCATCGCCGACCTGAGCCAGGTGTGGGTGAAGCTCGATGCCTACGAATCCGACCTCCTCTGGGTGCGCTACGGCCAGGAGGTGGCCTTCACCACCGAGGCCTACCCGGGCGAGGAGTTCCGCGGCCGCATCTCCTTCATTGACCCCGTGCTCAACGCCAAGACGCGCACCGTGAAGGTGCGGGTGGACGTGCCGAACGCCGCGGGGAAGCTGAAGCCGGAGATGTTCGTCCGCGCCGTCGTGCAGGCCCGCGTGGCGGCCGGCGGGCGGGTGATGTCGCCCGACCTCTCGGGCAAGTGGATGTGTCCCATGCACCCCTCGATTGTCAAGGATGTCGCCGGCAAGTGCGATATTTGCGAGATGCCGCTCGTGCCCACCGAGTCGCTGGGCTACGTGCCCGTGCACGAGGTCGAGGCCGCACAGCCGCTCGTCATCCCCGCATCCGCGCCCCTCATCACCGGCACCCGCGCCATCGTCTACATCGAGGTCCCCGACGCCAAGAAGCCGACGTTTGTCGGCCGACAGGTCGTCCTTGGCCCGAGGGCGGGCGACTACTACCTTGTGCGCCACGGCCTTCAGGAAGGCGAGCGGGTGGTGACGCAGGGCAACTTCAGGATCGACAGCGCCCTCCAGATCCTCGCGCGCCCGAGCATGATGAGTCCTGACACCGAGGGCGCGGCTGCCCCCACCGAAGGCATGCAGGTCCCCGCGGGCTTCCGGGCGCAGCTTCGCACCCTTCAGAGCGCCCACGCGGCTCTGGCCGGCTCGATCGCGGCGGAGGATCTCGACAAGGTTCGGGCAGCTTTCCGCGCCCTCGGCGACGCGCTGGACAAGGTGGACGCCGCGGCCCTCACTGGCCAGGCCCTCTTGCAGTGGAACGAACTGGCCATGCTCCTCAAGAACGACAGCGTCGTCGGCGCTACGGCGCAGGATCTGAAGGCTGCGCGTGAGGAGGCGGCCGCGCTCAAGGGCCACTTGGCCCGGCTCGAAGAGCACTTCGGCTTGGCCACGGGCGCGCCCGCCCGCGTCGTCGAAGCGCCCGCCGCCTTCAAAGCCCAGCTCGCGAAGGTGCTCGAGGGCTACTTCGCGGTCCAGACCGCGCTGGCCGGCGACGACCTCATCGCCGCCGTCGCAGCCGTCCAGCAGGCGGCCAAGGCCGTGGACGCCGTGGACATGAAGGCGCTGGCCCCCGAGGCCCACATGGCCTGGATGCGCGAGCTGCCCAGCCTGCGCAAGGCCATCGAGGAAACGCAGGGCGGCAAGGACATCGTGAAGGCCCGGGCCGGCTTCGCCCTGCTCTCCGACGAGATGGCGCGCCTGGTGCGCGTGTTCGGCCTGGCCGCCGAGCGGCCCATCCACATCCTGCACTGCCCGATGGCCTTCAACAACCGCGGCGCCAACTGGCTCCAGCTCGACACCGAGGTGCGCAACCCCTACTTCGGCGCCGCCATGTTCCGCTGCGGCGAAGTCACCGAGACCCTTGCAGCACCCTCCCAGGGCGACGGAGGAGCGCGCAATGAGCACCCCTGAGAGCGCCCCTCGCCCCTCCTTCCTCGGCCGCCTGATCCGCTTCTGTCTCGAGAACAAGCTGGTCGTCGGCCTCATGGTGGTGTTCTTCGTGGCCTGGGGCATCATCGTGGCGCCGTTCGACTGGGAGCTGCGCGACCTGCCCCGCGACCCTGTGCCCACCGACGCCATCCCCGACATCGGCGAGAATCAGCAGATCGTCTTCACCCGCTGGATGGGCCGCTCGCCGCAGGACGTGGACGACCAGATCTCCTACCCCCTCACGGTGGCGCTGCTGGGCCTGCCCGGGGTGAAGACCATTCGCAGCTACTCGGTCTTCGGCTTCTCCTCAATCTACATCATCTTCGGGGAGGGCGTGGACTTCTACTGGTCGCGCAGCCGCGTGCTCGAGAAACTCAACAGCCTGCCCGACGGCACGCTGCCCGAGGGCGTGCAGCCGGCCCTCGGCCCCGACGCCACGCCGCTGGGCCAGATCTTCTGGTACACGCTCGAGGGCCGCGACCCCGACGGCCAGCCCGCCGGGGGCTGGGACCTCGCGGAGCTGCGCACGGCGCAGGACTGGCAGGTGCGCTACGCCCTCACCTCGGCCGAGGGGATCAGCGAGGTCGCCTCCGTCGGCGGGTTCGTACGCGAGTACCAGGTTGACGTGGATCCCGACGCGATGCGAGCCTTCGGCGTGACCCTCGAGCAGGTCTTCGCGGCGGTGAAGATGTCGAACGTAGATGTCGGCGCGCGCACCATTGAGGTGAACAAGGTCGAATACGTCATCCGCGGTCTCGGCTTCATCAAGCATCTGGCCGACATCGAGGACACGGTGATCGTGGTGAACGACAACGTGCCCGTCTACATCAAGGACGTGGCGAAGGTGAGCCAGGGGCCGGCGCTGCGACGCGGGGCGCTCGACAAGGAGGGCGCCGAGGCCGTCGGCGGCGTGGTGGTCGTGCGCTACGGTTTCAACCCCCTCGAGGCCATCAAGAACGTCAAGGCCAAGATCGCCGAGATCGCCCCCGGGCTGCCCACGAAGGCCGTGGTGGACCACGCGAAGGCGACCCGCGCCCAGGTCGAGCAGTTCGCCGAGCGCGAGGGCTTCCAGGCCTACGCCGGCGCCGCTCTCGACCAGGAGGCCTGGCTCGCCTGGCTGCGCAGCCACCCCCGCGACCAGTGGCCCGCCTGGGTCACTACCAGCCAGGTTGCCGTCGTGCCCTTCTACGACCGCACGGGCCTCATCTACGAGACCCTCGGCACGCTCAACACCGCACTCGTCGAGGAAATCCTCGTCACGATCATCGTCGTGGTCGCGATGATGATCCATCTCCGCAGCTCGATCCTCATCTCCGCGGCGCTCCCGCTCACCGTGCTCGTGTGCTTCATCCTGATGAAGCTCTTCCACGTGGACGCCAACATCGTGGCCCTCTCGGGCATCGCCATCGCGATCGGCACGATCGTGGACATGAGCATCGTGATCTGCGAGAACATCCTGACCCATTTGGAGAAGGCGCCGCCCGAGGAGAACCGCCTGGAGGTCGTGTATCGCGCCACGAACGAGGTCGGCTCGGCCGTGCTCACGGCGGTGGCCACGACGATCGTGAGCTTCCTGCCCGTCTTCTTCATGATCGGCGCGGAGGGCAAGCTCTTCAAGCCGCTGGCGTTCACCAAGACGTTTGCCCTGGCGGCCTCGATCATTGTGGCGCTCACGCTCGTGCCCTCGGGCGCGCATGTCCTGTTCACGGGGCGGCTGCGGGCCGGTCGGCTCAAGACCCTGGCCCTCGGCGGCCTGGTGGCCGCGGGCGTGGTGCTGTGCCTGGCCCTCGGCTGGTGGATGGCCGGCCTGGCCCTCATCGTGCTGGGCGGCTACGCCCTGGGCAAGCGGCTCCTGCCGGCCGCGGTCGTTCGCTGGACGCCTTACGCGGCGAGCGTGGTCGCCGCAGTAGTGGTGGGCGTGATCCTCACCGCGCACTGGGAACCGTTGGGGCCGGAGCGCGGGCTGCTGAAGAACCTGGTGTTCGTGGGCGGCCTCGTCGGCGGCCTGCTGCTCCTTTACTACTTGGTGCGCCTGGCCTACGTCCCCATCCTGCGCTGGAGCCTGCGGCACAAGCTGCTCTTCCTCTCCGTGCCCACGGCGCTCGTGGTGTTCGGCCTCGTCGTGTGGATGGGCTTCGGCAACGTGTTCGGCTTCGTGCCCAAGGCGGCGGCCGGGCTGGGCGTGAACCCGGAACAGGTGACGCAGACCACCTTTTGGGCCGACGCAACTCATGCCTTCCCGGGCCTGGGCAAGGAGTTCATGCCGCCACTGGACGAGGGGTCATTCCTGCTGATGCCGACCACCATGCCTCACGCCTCGATCGGCGAGTGCCTCGACGTGCTTCAGACCCAGGACATGGCGATTCGAGCGATCCCCGAGATTGACAGCGTGGTCGGCAAGATCGGCCGCGTCGAGTCGGCCCTCGACCCCGCGCCCATCTCGATGGTCGAAACCAACATCAGCTACAAGCCGGAATACGCCACCGGCAAGGACGGCCAGCGGCTCAACTTCCGCTACGACGCGGCCCGCGGCGACTTCGTGCGCGACGCGGCCGGCGACCTGATCCCCGACCCCGACGGGCGGCCCTTCCGCCAGTGGCGCTCGCACATCAAGAAGCCCGACGACATCTGGAAGGAGATTCTCGCCGCGGCCGCGATCCCCGGCACCACCTCCGCACCCAAGCTCCAGCCCATCGCGGCCCGCATCGTGATGCTCCAGAGCGGCATGCGCGCGCCCATGGGCGTCAAGGTCAAAGGCCCCGACCTCCCGACCATCGAGCGGGTCGCGCTCGACATCGAGCGCCTGCTCAAAGAGATCCCCAGCGTCGCCCGCGACACGGTCGTGGCCGACCGCATCGTGGGCAAGCCGTACCTGGAGATTGACATTGACCGCCGGGCCATCGCCCGCTACGGCCTGATGATTCGGCAGGTGCAGGACGTCATCGAGGTGGCCATCGGCGGCCGCACCGTCACCACCACCGTCGAGGGCCGCGAGCGCTACCCGGTGCGCGTGCGGTACCAGCGCGAGCTGCGCGACCAGATTGACACCCTGGGCCGCATCCTCGTGGCCGCGCCCGACGGCACGCAGGTGCCCATCACCCAGGTGGCCGACATCCGCTACGTGCGCGGCCCCCAGATGATCAAGAGCGAAGACACCCTCCTGGTCGGCTACGTCGTCTTCGACATGACGCCCGGCCACGCCGAGGTGGACGTGGTGGAGGCGTGCCAGAGCTACCTGGAGGCGAAGCGGGCCAGCGGCGAATTCGTCCTCCCCGCCGGCGTGAGCTACAAGTTTGCCGGCAGCTACGAGAACCAGATTCGCGCTCGCAAGACCCTCACCGTCATTCTCCCGCTCGCGCTCTTCGCGATCTTCCTAATCCTCTACTTCCAGTTCCACTCGGTCGTCACCACGTTCCTGGTCTTCACGGGCATCCTGGTCGCCTGGTCGGGCGGGTTCCTGCTCATCTGGCTCTACGGCCAGCCGTGGTTCCTCGACTTCCCGATCTTCGGCGTCGAGATGCGCGAGCTGTTCCAGGTGCACACGATCAACCTTAGCGTGGCCGTGTGGGTGGGCTTCCTGGCGCTCTTCGGCATCGCGACCGACGACGGGGTGGTGATGGCGACCTACCTCGACCAGTCGTTTGAGACCCACGAGCCGACCACCATCGAGGAGGTCCGCCAGGCGGTGCTCGACGGTGGCCTGCGCCGCGTGCGGCCCTGCCTCATGACCACGGCCACCACCGTGCTCGCGCTCCTGCCCGTCCTCACGTCCACGGGGCGCGGCGCCGACGTGATGGTGCCCATGGCCATCCCCTCCTTCGGCGGCATGCTGATCGAGGTCCTGACCATGTTCGTCGTCCCCGTCCTCTACTCTCTCTACCGCGAGAGCCGCATCCGCCTGGGCATCGGCAAGTTCCAGCGTAATGAGGCCCCTGCCGGCGGCTCCGCGCGAAGGGGAGAATAGGAGCCCGCGACAACACAGGCCCGTATGAGTTCCCAAGAGGCGCGCAGGCGCGGGAGGTGGGGCGTTGCCGGTCTCTTCGTGAGGCGACGCGGTCGTCGGGGGCGAGTCTTGTTCATCCGAGGCCCGCCGGAGTCCGCCGCCGAGGCGGACCTCACCACCGAACTCATCTGCGACCTGGCGACGGGCCAGCGGAACTGCCCGTGTCTTGGCAGTGGGCCGGTGCGTTCTCTCCCTCCTGGGTGCTCCTACGGGTCCTCCAGGCTACGAAGTTCAGCCATTGCCTTGTGTGGAGGCGCAAGAAGCATGCTCTCGGGCGCGCGGGTCCGTAGTCGCGCCGACGAACAACTCGGCTCATGCCCTCGTGTGTCTCCCTCCCCTCACCGCGGGGAGAACCCCCCCGGAGCCCACCGTCGCGCAAGGTCCTCTCGACGCATCCCGGCTGATGAGCGGCTCATGGAAGCGCTTTACTCTCCCATTTTGCTCCCGTGGGGACAACGGCGCGGAAATGGCAGGCATAAGTATTGTATTGTCAGATGCTTACAAGTTGCGTTGGTGGAGGCGGGGGGAATCGAACCCAGCCCCTCATCTGCAGGCACTCGCCGTAAATCTTTGCCAGCACAGGATATACTCCGAAGCGGCATGTTGGCGCGAAGGAGTTGGCACCGTTTCCGGCACCATCGCTCCCGGGGAACGCCTCTCCTACGCTGCCAGAAGGCTGTGTGCGGCTCGGCGGAGGCGGTGGCCGGCAAGGATCGCCACAGACCGGGATCGGAGCGCAGAAGTGGCGTGCGAAGATCCTGCCGTCTAAGCGGGTGCCTTGTCACGGGTGGGACGAGGTTCGGTCGCGGTGGCGAGCATGGGCGCGATGCAGGAGCGCGGGGAGCGGCCGTCGCGTCCTCTCGGGCGAGCAGGGCTTGCCGACGATGTCGGGCCACCCGTCGCCATTGGGGAACTTGCGCCGGTCCATGACGAGGTTCATGCCGCCTTGCCGGATCGTTCGATGACTTGGTCGCCTTGATTTCCCGTGCGACTGACAGGGTGCTACTCCGCCTCCAGGACGAACCAGTGGGTCCCCTTGTCCGTGGGCAGCGCGATGGCATAGACGCCGCCTTGGGCCTCCAGCTTGATCGGGTCCATCTTGCTGCCATCGCTCTTCACGGGGACCAGCCGCAGGCCATTGATCGTCGAGGCCAGGGCGAGCGTGCCTGCCACGGGCTCGGTCCGGGCCTGTTGGTCAGGCCCGATGGCCATCCGGGCGATCGTCGAGACGAGGATTCGCCTCGACTGCCGTAGCGGCTGCTGGTCGAGGCTGCTCAGCGCCACCGCAGCTTTGGGCACCGCAAGGGTGAAGGCCACGTCGGCGGTGCGGGCGGTCTGGCCCTTGAGCCAGCCCATGACCATTTGCGTTTTGGGCGTGTCGAGCACGAACGTGCCCTTGGCCCAGTTCCGCCTGAACTCGCCCGTGTCGGCGACCGCCTCGTCGCCCGACGGGATGAAGTCGCGGTCGAGGTCGCTCACCGTCTCGGCGTCGGGCGGCGGCGCGGTGGCTTTCAGCCAGGGCAGCTCCTTCACCTCGGGAAAGCCCATCATCAGGCGGTGGCGCTCGGGAACGGTGCGCAGGGTGCGGGAGGTCCGGTCGCTCACGTCCTCGAAGAACGCCTGCTGTCGGGAGAGCGGCACGTAGACTGTCTTGGCGGCCGGCCGCACGTGCCCCTCCCGATAGAGCAGGGCCGCCGCCGGGGCGAGGGCCAGCGACTGCGGATGGTTGTAAACGCTCCACATGCTGTAGCCGCGGCCGCGCAGGCCGTCCTGCGAGTAGCCGTAGAGCATGATCGCGCTCCAGCCCTGGAAGGCGGCCAGGGTGGAGATGTATGGCGCGACCGTGAAGGGGTCGTACTTGGGCCCGTTGTCTTCCATGTTGTATTCGGAGATGATCTTGGGCTTATCGGCCAGCCGGGCCATGGCCAGGTACTGGCCCGGCCCGCCCGCGTAACGCGGGTTCAGGCCCAGGAAATCGCTGCCGGTGTAGATATGGGAGTCGATCACGTCGCCCGCGGTCAGGGCAGGCAGCGAGTAGCACGGCATGTTGCCCCAGAGGTGGCCGGAGCAGATGGGCACCTTCACTCCCAGCCCGCGGAGGAACTCGGCCGCGCGATGGTTCCAGTCGTACTCCAGGTCATTCAACAGCAGCTTGCCGGCGCCGGGGAGCCAGGTGGCGAACAGGTCGGCCGGCTTCAGGCCTGTCCTGGCGGCAAAGGCGTCCTGCCGCTTGAGGTACAGCTCGCGATGCCAGGGGTTGTTCTTGTCGGGCAGGAACGCCAGGCCGAAGTGCCCGGTCAAATCGTTCTCGTTCCAGATCATCAGGCCGGCCACGGCCGGGTCGTCCTTCAGGGCCAGGCCGGTGTGCGGGTTGACGCGCGTGACCAGGTCCCCGCTCGTCTTGCGCCATAGCTCCTCGATTCGCGGGTTGAGATAGCTGTAGCCCTCGACGAGCGGGCGCTGCTTGTTGCGCCCGTGGGCCGAAATCTCCTCAAAGCCGGGGATGTTGTCGCCCTTGAGGAACGGCCGGTAGGTGATCATGTCCACCCAGACATAGATGCCCTGGTCCTTCAGCGCCTTGATCCAGTAGAACAAGGTGTTGATGGCCTGGCCGTCGAGGTTCTCGGTGGTTTCTCCCGGGGCGATCAGTTGCGGGTGGACCCAATCGCTGTCAACGTGCGTCAGCCGGACGAGATTGACGCCCAGTTGCGCCAGACGCCGAGCGTGGCGCTCGATGAGTTCCCGATTGGGCTGGCCGTCCTTGGTATGCAGGTACAGCGTGCCGGCCTGTAAGCCGAAGCCCCAAAGGCGGGCCGGCGTGCCATCGGCGAAGGCCAACTCGCCGCCCCTGGCCTGGAGGAAGCCGTGCTTGCCCGCCGGCTTCTCGTTCAGGTAGCTCAGATCCACGAAGGCGGCGTGGGGGTCCAACGCGCCGACGAACCAGTCGGTGGCGTCGGCGGCGTAGCGCTCTGCCAGTGGCGGGACGGCCGAGCCGCCCTCCGGCAGCGTGATCGTCATCGTCTGGTTGAGCTTCCCTGGCTCAATGGGGGCGTCGTAGAACATGCAGCGAATCTCGCTCTTCTGCCCCCGCTCGAAGTACAGCGAGGCCAGCGGCACCGAGAAGTCCACCGCCAGGGTCTTCCCCGGCAGGAGTTCCCAGGTGAAGCCCGTCTTGTCGCCCTTGAGAGCGGGCTCAGCCGTGCAGCCGCGGCGGGCGACGGCTTTGAGGTCCAGGAAGAAGGTCAATCCGCCGTGCGGCTGCTTCGCACCCGGCTCGCCTTCGACCGCCCACGCCTTCTCCGCGGTCAAGCGCCACTCCCACGTCAGGCCCCTCGCGCCCGGCGGGGCGATCCTGCCGTCCCCGGCGATGCCCAGGCCGGCGACCTTCCAGGGGAATGGAACGCTCCCATCCGCGGCGCGCTTCCCGCACACGAAGCTCACGCCCTCCCACTTGTAGTTCCGCGACCACCACTGCGGCACGGCGCGGAGCAGCACGGCCGAGTCGGCCTCGACCTTCGCCACACAGCGGGCGTCGAGCCCCGGCTCCAACTGGATGACGGGTGCCACGTGATCCGTTGTGGCCGCGCCGAACGCCCCCCTGCTGAGCGCCGCCGCGCTCGCCAGCAGGATTGCGCCAACCGGCCAGAGACGCCGTCTTCTCATTGCCAAGGTTCCTTTCGCGATTGGCCCTTGTGCAGGATTCTCCCGCTGGCGACGCGGCCATTCATTGCGCGTTCGTGCTCGGCCACGAAGCGGCGCACCGACTCGGTGCTGACATCCTCGCCGCGGCTCACGGGATCATGCACGAGTAGGCCGCATCCTGCAAGTCCACTTCGGGAACCCAGCGGATCGGCGGCAGAATATCTCCCGATGCTGGGCTGCCGGGCTGGCTTGCATCCGGCACCCGGCCGGGTACAATCGTCGCCCTCTGAGCCGATCGCGGCGCCGGACAAGCCCTTCGTCATGCCCGACAAGGAGCCGCTGATCCTGAAGATCAACGACCAACTCTCGCTGAAGTGCACTTGGGTGCCGCCGGGCAAGTTCCTGATGGGTGAGCCGTACTACATGTGCCCGCACTGGCAGGAGGCTCGGGCCAGCTTGACCGCGACGACACGACGGACCCTCAGCACATCCCGCCCGAGGACAAGGGCCTGGCCGACAAGAGCCGCAAACACGGCCACTTCGGCAAGGGCCATGCCGGGTGCGCAATCGGCGAGGTCGAGTACATGGACAGCAACGCCGGCCCCGAGAAGGGATACCCAGGCGTCATCCGGTTCCGCGTGGCCGTAGAGGCCCCGCCGGACAAGGACCGCTAAGCGGAAGGAGAGCACATGACAAAGCGAAACGGTGGCGTGTTTGCGGCGTGGATGACAGCCTTCTTGCTGGTCGTAGCGGGGCCGTGGGCGTTCGCTCAGGCCGTAACCCCAGGCCAACCGGGGGCCAAGCTGCCCGAAGGTGTCAATGTCCTGCGCGACGTGGAGTTCGCCAAGGTCGGCGGCAAGAGCCTGCAACTGGACATCTACACGCCGACAGAGCCCAAGGGGAAGCTGCCGCTGGTCGTCTGGATTTTCGGCGGCGCGTGGCGTGGCGGGTCGAGGCTGCACGGGCCAGGGTTTAACGCGATCGGGGCCGTAGTCCCACACGGCTACGTCGTGGCCTGCATCAGCCGCCGCTTCTCAGGGGAGGCCATATTCCCGGCTCAGATCGAGGACTGCAAGGCCGCTATCCGGTTTCTGCGGGCCAACGCGGCGAAGTACTCCGCCGACGGGGACCACATCGGCGTGTGGGGCGAGTCGTCCGGCGGGCACCTGTCGGCGCTGCTGGGCACCAGCGGCGATGTCAAGGACCTCGAAGGCCAGGTCGGCGACAATCTGGGCGTCTCCAGCCGCGTGCAGTGCGTCGTGAACTACTGCGGCCCGAGCGACTTCACGAAGTTCGCGGGCCACCCGACCTGGGTCAAAGTGGACGATCCGAAGTCGCCGATCTGCCAACTCGTGGGCGGCCTGCTGACCGACAAGAAGGAGCTTGTCGCCAAGGCCAACCCGATCACCTACATCACCAAGGACGATCCGCCCTTCCTGGTCGCGCACGGCGACAAGGACAATGCCGTGCCCTTCAACCAGAGCGAATTGCTCGTGGAAGCCCTCAAGAAGGGCGGCGTGGACGTGACGTTCGAGGCAATCAAGGGCGGCGGCCACAACTTCGGCGCCGCGCAGTACGAGCGGCTCATCCCCATCGTGCTGGCCTTCTTCGACAAGCATCTCAAGGGCGTCGGCGCGGCTCCACAGGACAAGGGGAAGGCAGCGAACTGAGCGCGGGGATCAGGGCGCTTCCCGCCCTGATCATCGCGGAGCGGGCTGTGGGCTGAGCATCTCCTTGATGAACTCCCTGGCCCGGGCCATCGCCTTGTCCACCAGTTGCCTGTCGCCGCCCCCCAGCCCGTGGCCGGAGCCCGGAATCGCGAACAGCTCGTACCGCACGCCGTTCTTCTTCAACTGGTCGGCCATGTCCAGCGACTCCTGGCAAGGGACATCTGTATCCGCGGTGCCGTGGAGCATCACGATCGGGGGGTACTGGGGCGTGATGTTCCGCACCGGGCAGTAGGGGTCGAGCTTGTTCTTCTCGGTCGCCGGGTCGAAGCCGCTCACCTCCTTCGTCCACAAGCCGTTCTGGCGGAAGTAGAGATAGAGCCGGCCGCGGTTGAGCCCTCCTGGGACAGACTCCGTGACCACCTCCGGCGTCATTCCCTTGTAGGCATCCTCTTTCGAGACGAGAGGCTGCTTGCGATAGTGCTCCGACGGCGTCGTGTACCAGGGGCCGTCCACGTCGCCATACCCATAGTAGGCCACCAGGCCCTTGGGGAGCGGCTTGATGATTCCGGTCATCATGGTCAGGTATCCGCCGGCCGAGCCGCCGGCCACCACGATCTTGCCTGCGTCCGCGTGGAACAGGCCCGGCCCTTTCTCGCTGAGCCACTGCATGAAGTCTCTGAGGTCAGCGATGATCTCCGGCAGCTTCGCCTGCGGAGCCAGCCGGTAATCGGCCGACACGAGACAGTAGCCCTCAGAACGGCACAGTGCCATCAGGTCTGGAGGCACCCACTTCCTGGAGCCCATCATCAGTGCCCCGCCGTGCAGCCACACCAGCACGGGCCGGGGCCGTGCGTTGTCGGGGCGATAGACGTCCGCCTGAATCTTCAGGTCGCCGACCGTCTTGTACGTGTAGGTCTGCTTGGAGTAGCGCGCCTCCTCTCCCTTCGCAAGAGGGCCGCCGGAGATCCAGGCTGCCAGCAGGATCGGAACGCCAAGAACCACCATACCTCGGTTCATCGGTCTCTCCTTCAACAAGCCGCAGGCGCCCCGAGCCTGGCAGGCCCTGGCCTGAGCCTTGTCAATGCAACGTCACCTGGAGGATGATGTCCTTCGGGGCGTCCTCGACGGCGGCGGTGGCGGATTGGTTCGGCTTCCCGGGCAGGTGGAACCGGACGGTGCACTTGCCCGGGTAACGGGTGCAGAGAAACGCAGCAGGCGAGTGGCCTAGCACGGGCAGGGCGCCAAGGCACACGGGATGCTTGTCGCCGATCCAGGCACTCGCGGTGACCGGGCCGGTCGTGCCCCGGGGCAGCCGCAGGCGAACGCCGGGGACACCTATCTGGTCGGTGAAGCAAACGATGACATCGCCGTTGCTGAGCACGGTGGCCAGGTCGGAAGAGCCATCGCCGTTCAAGTCGGCGCCAAGCAGGGCGCGCTGGCCAGGGCGCGCCTGGGCGACACCGCCCTGAGCGTCCGGAAGCCGCACCTCGCCCTCCTCGCCGAAGGAGCGGAAACCGCGGTTCCAGTGGTAAAGCGGTTCCCCCTCCACATACCCAAGGCAGATGTCCTGTCGCCCATCGTGGTTCAGGTCCATCGTTGCTACAGCGGCGGCCCGGGTCGGGCACTTGTAGCTCATGGAGCCGCTGTGGCGGAAGATGTCGCGGAAGCCGCCTTTGCTGTCGTTCTCCCAGAGGGTGTTCTTCCCGGGGCCGGCGAGGAAGATGTCGAGGAAGCCATCCTGGTTGAAGTCGCCGATGGCGGCGCTCGCTGTCCCGCCACCCGTTGCGACGGGACTCGGCTGGGGCGGCAGAAAGCCGCCGGGCTTGCCGCGCCAGAGGACGCCTGCGGTCTCGGAAGGCTGAAGAACATCCACAAGGCCGTCGTTGTCGAGGTCCGCCGCGATGCAGGCGGAGGGTTGCCCCTTGCCGGCCTGGGCACCCGGCGGCAGCTCGACCCGCCTCCATTCGCCCTTCGCGTCAGCCACGACGAGGAACGCCGCGGTGGAGGTGCTCACAAGGATGCCCGGACGACCATCGGTTGAACATGGAACGAGAGCGCAGCAATCCGACCCCACGGCGGGCGCGACGGGCGCCGGCTTGAGCGTGCCGTCCGCGGAGGCCAGGCGAACAGCGGCAGCCGTACTATCCCAGGAGACCAGGTCAGCGAGGCCATCGCCATCAATGTCGAGCCAAGCGAAGCGGCAGGACTTCGTGTCGAGCTTGGCGGCTGCAGTGATCTCCTCGATGGCGTCGTCGCCCTTGGCGCGGAAGAGCCTGTCGCCGGCAGGCGAGCCAACGAAGAGGCAGGTCTTGCTGAGCGCAGGAAACTCGATGGCGGCAAGGCCGGCGACGTCGCCGGGGACGTTTCCCGCCCTGGCGTGCGCCAACCAGCGCACGCCTGCGGTGATGGGGACGTCGGCGTCGGGGTCTTGGGCCAGGTGCTCTGACATGCGGATGAGCATGTCGGTACCGCCGACGTAGGTGCCGGTCATGTGGGAGGCGTAGCCTGCGACGCTCCAGCGTGCGTCGCCCGCGGCCTTCACGTCGAGCCAGAGGCCGGCGACGTGGAGATACGCCCGCTTCTCCGCCCCCAGGGTGCCGCAGAACAGGATGGCAGGTGCCTGGTCGTTGGCCTTGAGCGCCTGCCGGATGTCGCCCACGTGGTCCTTCGAGCAGTCTGTCAGGCTGAGGACGTGGCGGGCGGCGGCCTTGCCCTTGATCTGCGTGGCGACCGTGAGCTGCCATTCGAGGGGATTGGCGCTCGGCTGGATCGGCCCGGCCAGCACCAGCTCGGCCTCCTCCACAAGGTGCCGCGGGGTGAAGCGAGGGTTAATGATCGCCAGAGCGGTGGACGCCAGGGCGAACACAATTGCAGCGCACGCGCGACATCGGGCCATTGGGAACTCCAGAAGTGCGGATCCACGACCAGTTCAACGCAGTTGAGTCTAGTGTGCGGCTGCCTTCCACGTGCGGACGGCGATCTTCACGGGGTACGCGCGGGCCGACTCCAAGTCGGTTACGGTCAGGACCCCGTCGCTCTGCTTTCCGGGTTCCAGCAGCTTGCCGTCAATGCGGACCTCCAGATCTTCGCTGCCCTTTGCCAGGTCTTCGGTCCTGGCAGGAAGAATCCACTTCTGCGAGGCCTCAGCCTTCCATCGCCGCGGCTTGCCCGTCCAGTTGCGCAGCTTGATCTTGAAGGCTACCTGTGCCTCGGGTCCTATATTGACGATGACTTCGCTCTTGTCCACATCCAGGGGGACGATGGCGGCGATCTCGGAGGCCAATTGGTACACCGCCTTCGAGCGCGCCTGCCAATCCTGGCCCACGGCGAAGGTGCCTTTGAAGTGGCGGGCCAGTTGCTCTGTGACTCGCCGCGCCCGCTCCGGCGACAGGATTCCCCGGTCGAGCGTCTGCTCGACAAACGTGCGTGCTTCCAGCTCCTGAAGGCCCTCGATCATCGCCTCCAACCGGGCGCTCGATTCGGCGCCGTCCGGGCCAGGCCAGAGGCACTTCATGATGGAGAATCCGGGCGCTCCGCCGGAGTATCTGCAGCCATCACCATAGCACTGTGCCCAGTAGTCGCCCCCCATGCGCCCGGTGCCCCGATAGCCCGTGAAGACGGCCCGCTCGGGGAAGATTCGGAACGTCCAGGGGGTGCCGGTCCCGTTCACCACGATGGCGCCACAGTCCGTGCGGGGCGTGCAGAGCAGGACTTGCTCCCGCACCTTCCAGCCCATTCGGGATTCCCCCCCGATCAGGAAGCTCTGGATGTTCTCAACGATCTTGTACCATGCTGCCGCACTCGTGTCCGCCTTGCCTTCCCAGGCTTTCGCCGCAAAGGGCGAACCCACGTAGAATGGTGATTTCAGGTCCCCCATATCCACGGAGAGCGCCACGTTGGCGTCGTGGGAGCCGCAGATCCAGAACACCTCCGGCACCGCCCGCCGCAGAAGGGGCTTGAGGGCCGGGTCGCCGTCCCCGTCCCAGGGATAGCCCCAGTACATTGCCTTACCCAGTCCCTTGGCTACCATGTGGCTGTAGAGGGAGCGGGCGAAGGGCTGCCAGTGCTTCTCCCGGTCGGGCACATTCGGGCCCAGGTTGAGGCGCTCCGCCTTGCCAGATGCCTCGTCCAGGATCTTGACCTCCACGCCGCCCTGGAACCCATGCATGACCACAAACGTTATGACGAGTGGTGTGCCGCAGTTCTTGACGATCAGGTCCAGGTAGCGGTCCAGCGTGGTGTAGTCAAACGCGAGAGAACCATCCTTCTTCCGAATCCATTGGATCATCGAAACATCTCGATTGCCGAATTCCGTGTCGCAGAGCACGGGCACGAACCACAGGTCGTTGCCAGCCCGCGCAAGCTGGCGGAGGCTGGCCTCGATCAACTCCCAGTGCTTCTCGGACCATAGCGGGGTCTTGTACTGCTTTGCCACGCCGAGAGGCGATTGCTCGATGGCGGTGATCGTCTGGAAGTCCTGCGGATCCGGAACCCGCCAACCCAGCACCTCCACTTCCAGGGGCAGCGTGGCGGCTGGGAAGTCCTGACCTTCGACGCGCACGGCGCCGTGGTACAATCCCGGCGCGGCATCCGGCGGGACCTTCACCGACAACCAGTAGGGTCGGCAGGTGTTCGCCGGAATCCGCTCCGGCAACGCCGAGGCGATCCAATCAAAGTACTGAAGCCGGTTCAGCGCCGCCACTTCAGCGCCTCGATTCCCCAGCGTTTCCGGCGCGAAACGGACCAGTTCGCGCGTCTTGGGTGCGCTCCAATCGCCGTACCGAGTGTTCCCGCCGCCAATCTCGATCATTCTGCCTATGCCGATTCGTCCTTCGCCCAACGAGCTGATGTCGCTCATCGGTTGAGGCTTCATCCCGAAGATTCTGACGGAGTTGGCCGGAAACGCGGCGCCCGCACGGTTCTTGAGTTCCGAGGCCGTGACCTTCACATTGGCCAACTCCTTGTCCGTTCCGACGACCACCTGCGCCGAGTACGTTCCACTTCGTGCTCCGACCAGCCGGATCCTCTCCGGCGCGGCGCCGGGTTCGAGGTATTCCGGCGAGAATAGCCGGCGGGTCATGTCCTCGGTCCAAACCTGCACTCCCTTGGCCCGGCTCACGCACGAGGGGACGTCCCCGGACGCGCAGCGCACCTCCAGGCGCGACAAGCGCGCGTGCTCCCACTGTCTATCCACAATGTCCCTATACCCAAACCATTGTTTCAGCACATAGGGGTGCAGCGGGGCCGCGCACAGCTCGATGGCCAGGACGTTCGTCCCTTTGCGAAGCAACTTCTGGGGAATGGCCAAGGAACTAATGGTGCGGTTCCGGACCTTATGGAGCTTCGAGCCCACTGGGGTCACCTCGTCCGCACTCGTGGTGAACCCTCCCCAGCTCTTGTATCTCGCCTTCTCCTTCTCCGATAGCTCCGCAAGCGGCACGACGTAGGCTTCCTGGGGATACTCGTCCGCCATTGTCTCGGGTCCGAGATCGCCGGCCGGCAGATGGCCGCGCGCGATCTCCTGGCCATTCACGAACGCCCTGATCCCGCCGATGTAGTCGGCGCTAAGCGTCACGGCTCCCGCCGCGGCGGGATCGGGAATCTCGAAGTGGAACCGCAGGTAGACCCCGCGCAGCCAGCCATTCCGCTCCGTGGTGCCAACGGTGTACTCCGCCGGCGAGCCGACTCCGTCTGGCTTCCGCAGGTGCGGCCAGGTCGAGTCGTCGAACTCCGGCGCGAGCCATCCGTCCGCGGGCGGGTCCGTGACGCCTCCGACCGTGAGGAACACCCTGTTCTTCCTGGCGAAGCTGTTGTACTGCACGTCCACCGTGGCGTGGTCGCGCCAGTCCTCCTTCGTCCAGTCGTAGTTCTTCGATGCCAGACGCTTCTGCGTGTCTCTCTGGAGCCTGCCCATCAGGACATTACCCAGAATCTTCTCGCCCTCGGCCTTGAGTGCTTTGGGGGCGACTCTCTGCACATCGAATCGGTAGTAGGCCCGGCAGTAGGCGGTCTCGTCAAGGATCAGCGTGCCGCCATCCTCGCCGGCAGCGACCGCCCAGCCGACCGCGCAGCACGCGAACGAGTGAAGTACGACCGTAGCAACCCGCGAAGCCCGATTCATCAAGGATTGTCTCCGATTCCAGCAGGTGTAGGGACTCCGTCAGGGGACTTCCATCCGGCCGTGTGCTTGTAGAAGAAGACATTGCCGTTGGCGTCGCTCACGGCGATGAAGGCGTTGACGCTGGCCACGTATCGCCAGCGGCCAAAGACGCCATTGCGGGCGAAGGCCGTGACCTTAGGGCCGCCATCGGCCTGCTTGACCTCCCATTTCTTCGCGTCGAGGTCGAGTGCGTAGATCTTGTCTGGCGCCCACGACGCCCAACCCACCATGCGGTCTGCGACTGGGTCGTAGTCCAGGCCGGCCGCGTTGCCGGTGTGGATGACATCCCCGCCGCCGGGAATCTTGAGGTTCTGCTGCTTGAAGTTGTTCTGGCCGATGTCGTAGAGGACCAGGCGGCCTCGGCCCACCCCGACGAGCAGCTTGCGCTTGGTGTCCACGGCAAAGCCCAGCCCATCTACCGGCTGGCCATCGAGCTTGGCCCAGGTGTTCTCGTCGTAGTCGTAGGCAAAGAGCCCTTTGTGCTCGCTGCCGAAGAAAAGCTTCTTCGAGACTGGGTCGTACGCGCAGCCAAGGCAGAAGCCGCCACCGGGAAGGGTCCCGCCCGGCTGTCTGTCCTCCCATTTCTTGGCGTCGAAGTCATAGGTCCATGTCCGGTCGCACTTGGCAAATCCTACCCCCGCCAGCGACCCGCCCAGCCCAGAGAAGCGATCGGCGTGGGCGATGTAAGCGAGGCCCCCATAGGTGTGGCGCGAATTGGGGGCGCCGTCGGCGTTGACTTCCTGGTCTTTAACCGGAGTGGGGAATGGATCGGTCAGGCGCTCCCAGGCCATTTTCTGGACGTCGAACGCGTACAGCTCGTTGCCGTGATAGTCGGCGTGTCCGCCGCCCCAGATCACGAGACGGTCGCGCTTCGTGTCGAAGGCTGCGCCGCACCAGGCCATCACCACCGAGGCTGGCCCGCAGACGGCCCATGTCTTGGGGAACTGGTTCGGCTTTGGCGCCACGGCCATCAGGGCCGACTTCGGGATCTCGATCCACGTGTTGGCTGGGGCGTTCTTGATCTTGTCCAGGATCGCTTGCGGGGACGACGGCTGTGGAGAGGGACCGCTCGCCTCAACTCCTTTGAGGTGCTTGTCGAAGAAGCTCGTCACCAGGCGAAGCAGCCGCTCCTCTTGTGCGGGCGTGGCCCCGCCGTGTCCGCCGCCCTTGATCACCTCGAAGGTCACTTCAACGCCGGCCTTCTTGATGGCCTCCAACAGCATTTCGCTCTGGTTGATCGGCACAAGGGTGTCCTTCTCGCCATGGGCGATCAGGAATGGCGGGGCGTCCTTGGTGACATAAGTGATTGGGTTGGCCCTCACGGCCAGTTCCCTATGCTCCGACGTTGGCCCGCCCACCAGTTGGGCCGGCGGCGAAAGCCGCGGCGGCTTGTAGAAGCCGGCGCAGCCGGCTTCGAGCTTCATCAGGTCGGTCGGGCCGGAGAAGTCCACCACGCACTGCACCTTGCTGGAAACGCCCAGGTTCCCGCCGGTGTTGCCTTCAAGCTCCTTGCCCCCACCGCTGGTGCCCAGCAGCGCCGCCAGGTGTCCACCGGATGAGCCGCCCCATACGCCGATGTGGTCGGCGTCGAGAGAGTATTTCATCGCGTTGGCACGGAGGAAGCGTATGGCCCCCTTGCAGTCCTCGATCTGCGCCGGGAACACCGCGTCCTGCGAGAGCCGATGGCTGATGCTGGCCACAGCGTATCCGCGTCCGACCAGAACGCGGACCGCGTTGCCACTCGGCAAGGCATCGTGCATCCAGGAATTCCGCCAGGCGCCGCCGTAGATCCAAACGACCAGCGGCAGCTTGCCCTTCGACTCAGTTGGGGTGTAGAGGTCCAGCACCAGGCGCGTCTCGCCAACCCTGGCATACTCCACATTGCGCAGGACCTTTGACCCCTCGGGCGTCTCGCCCGCACTGGCCGTGGGGAGCGCGGCAGCCAGGAGCACTGCGCTCAGTCTCAGTGCTGCGCGGAGCATGGGCACCTCCTTCGGATGACGCGCCTACTCCTTCTCCGTCGGCCTCGGCGCGGGGGCGCGGGAGAGGACCTGGATCTTGGCCGCGCGCTTGCGCTCGTCGTAGTACCACTCGATTCTCACCTTGTCTCCGGGTTTCAGTGTCCCCATGGTTTCAATCACCTTGGGGTCGAACCCACCCTTGTTCGTGGCCTTGTCAATCACAAAGGGCGGCCAGTAGCACTCGGTATAGTCCTGCTTGAGGATCTCGAACCCCTTCAGGTCGAGCACGCCCCTCTTGAATGCCTTCTGGAACAGCTCGGCCGGACCTTCGCAGGCGATGAAGTCCTGTCTGCCGGTTGGCTTGACGTCAACGTAACAGGCCTTCTCGCTAACCTCGCGAGCAACTACAGTGCCCAGCAAAGTCCCCGTCAGTGAGTAGTTGATCATCCTCTTGCCGCCGGAGACCTGCATAGATCGTTTCGGCGGGCAAAGGAGGGCGGAGATCTCAGTCACCACGGCGTCTTCCCCCTGCCTCTGCCACTTGAGTGCGACGAGGTTTGGCACGAAGAGCTTCTTGACCGCGGCGTCTACGCTGGCGCTGACGGTGCCGCCCGGCAGAGCCAGAAGGTACTTCTCCGACTCCTGCGTGCCCTCGGGCTTTACCATGATGTACGTGTCTTTCCTGTCGGTGAGGATGCCGACGACCTTCCCGCTCTTCGCCGTGGGCGGCGTTCTCCTCTCCTCGGCCCGCGCGGCGAGGCCCAGCCAAAGGCCGCTCGCCAGGACGGCCGCGGTCACGATGCGCGCGAACAGTCCCTTCTGGATCATCTCTCGGTCTCCTCTCCCTTCCTTGCTATTCCACGAGCTTGGCCGAGATCACCGTGATCCACTTCACACCGTCCTTCTCCTGGACGTTCCCTTTGATCTCGGCCTTCTTGTCCTTGGCTTCCTTGGCGACGATCTTGCCGTTCTCGTCCTTCGTGATCTTGTAGATGACGTCGCCCACCTTCACGGTGGCGGCCTCGGGGGCGTCCGCCTCCGCGGCGCGCACGATGCCGGTAATTGTCTCTACGCCCGCGGAATCCGCTCGGGCGGACCCGAGGGCAACCAGGCAGGCCACCAGCGCGACACACGTCGCACGGCACAGCATGCTATCTCTCCTCGACGATGATGATCTTGACGTCCACCGACCTGCCGGTAATCGTCTTCTTGCCGTCCTTCTCGCCGACCACTCCGGTGACCTCGACCTTCTTCCCATCGCCTTGCTTGGCGACGATAATGCCCGCCCAGCCGTAGACGTCGTAGGCGACCTGGCTCCCATCCGCCGCCGTCACGGTCACGGTGGCATTCGCGACCGACGGGTCCTTCGCGTCGGTGACAAGGGCCTTCCCCATCCCCGTGATCGTCGACTTGGGCGTGTCGTCCGCCATCGCCACTTGGGTGAACGCAAGGCCAACGAGACCGACCAGCAAAGCCAACATCATCACGCGTCGGAACATTCCGGCTCTCCTTTCAAGGATTCGCCACGCCAAGCGAAGAACGCACCTCGTTGGGAAACGGCTCTGACCTGTTCTCACCTCCTCTCCCCAGCCTGCTGGGGACTCCAGACATCAATACGGGCCGAGCTTGGCGGAGGTCACGGCGATCCACTTCGCGCCGTTCTTCTCTTCCACAGTCCCTTTGATTTCGGCCTTTCTGTCTTTGGCCTCCCTGGCAACGGTTTTGCCGTTTTCGTCCTTCACCACGTTGTAGACCACGCCGTCCACCTCTACGGTGGCTGCCTCCGGGGCTTCAGGAGCCGCGGCCTTCACAACACCTATGATCGTCTGCCGAACCGCGGGCGGCGTCTGGGCGGGAAGCGCGTCCTTGACAGGCACCGTCTGCTCGCCCTCAGGCGCCGTTCTGGTCGGGGGCAGACCCTTGACCTGGGCAGGGCCGCTCACCCGGGTGCGGGAGCAGTGGAGGCTCGTGAACGCAAGGCCAACCACTCCGATCAGCGAAGCAACCCACGCCGCGCGACCGAGCATTCGCTCTCTCCTCTACTTCGGCTTCTCCTCGACGATGATGATCTTGGCATCAACGGACTTTCCCGTGATCGTCCTCTTGCCATCGTTCCCACCGACCACGCCGGTGACCTCGACCCTCTTCCCGTCGCCTTGCCTGGCGACGATCACGCCGGCCCAGCCGTAGACGTCGTAGACGACCTGGGTCCCATCCGCCGCCGTCACGGTCACGGTGGCATTCGCGACCGACGGGTCCTTCGCATCGGCGACGAGGGCCCCTGCCATCCCTGTTATGGTCACTCTCTCGCCCGGCCGGAACGCAGGCTCCGGAGGCGCACTCGCCGCAGTCCATGTCCACTCCTGCCCCGCTCGGAGCGTCTTTTCTGCATCTGGAGCCGCAACCAGGACGGTGCCGGCCTGCACGCTCACGAATACCCCCTTTGCCGCGGCCTCCGGGATTCGGACGGTGAAGCGGGTTCCTGTGGCGGACACGGTGCAGGCACCGGCGCGGACCGCGAAGCTGCCGACGCGGCGGTCCACCTCGCAGTCCACGCCTCCCGCTTCGAGCAGGATCGCCTCCGCCCGTTCCGTCCCCTCGGTCCGCAGCCTGCTGGCAGGCTCTACCTGGACATGGCAATAGCCGCCGAGGGTGAGGGTGGCAGCGCTGCCCTGCGTGGTGACAACGGTGCCACGACCCAGCTCCCGCCCATCCACCCGAGGCACGGGATAGCGCCCGCGCAGCCCCAGCATGAGAGCGATAGCGACCGCCAGGACGGCCGCGGCGCTCGCCGCCCACCACAGGTACCGGCCCTTGCGGGGGTAGGCTCTCGCAGCGACCTTCCCAACGAGGTCTGGCGGCGTGAGGCCGCCAAGTTCCCTCTCGAGAAGGACGTGGATCAGCCTGTCTTCCTCGTCACTCATGCGCCACCTCGAGTTGGAGGCGCTTCCGGATACAGCTCCCGAGACCGGCCCTGATCCGCCGCAGAAGCGACTTGACTCCGTCCCCGGTCATGTTCAGCAGGAAAGCCATCTCCATCCGGGACTTGCTCTGCGCATAGCGCAGGTCCAGGGCACGTTGGTGCTCCTCCGAGAGCTTCTCCAGGCATTTCCTGAGCGCCTCGATGTAATCGAGGCCATCGCCGTCCCGGAGGAATTGCCCCTGCCAGACCGCCTCTGCCCGCTCCACGGATTCGCTGTCCGCCCTCACGCGGCTGGCCCTTTGTCGGTCGCAGTATTGCAGGAAGAGGTTCCGGGCAATGCCTCTCAGCCAAGCCCTCTGCCCAGACCCATCCAGCACGTCAGGTGGCAGTGACTTCCGGAAGGCTACCAGGAAGGTCTCCTGTGCGAGGTCCTCTGCCACGTCCCGTGGGGCGCCCAGGTAGTGGATGTACGTGAACACTTCCACCTGGTGGGTCCTCACGAGGGCTTCCAGCGAATCGCGATCCACAGCCGGGCTGTCCTCTCTACACATATATCCTGCTGGGAGCCCAAAAGGGTGCGACGATTATTTGCTGCCGGGCCGCTGCAGCGGCGTGGCGCTTCTCTTATATTCCGGGAGGTGCCGGTTTTCAAGTGGCTGGCGATGCGTGGGCCGAGACCCTCTGCACCCGCCCGGCTCATCGGCACCGGCCGCCGCGTGACCCCACCGGCTCTTGCATTCGCGGCAGCGCGGGGCTAGAATCCCTGTACCCGAGCGGTTCACTGTGGGTGGCGGACGAGCTAGATCATTCCAGGTTGCGGGGGAAGGGAAAGCGATGAACACCTGCGCGTGGCGGACGCTGTGTCTCCTGGCGGTCGGTGTGCTTTTCCTCTCCGGCCGCGCCGCGCTGGCCGAGGAGAAGATCCTCTTCGACTTTGAGGACGAGGACAGCGTCAAAGCGTGGTCCAACATCAATGTCTACGCCCTTCGCGAGGCGGAGGCCAAGGCGGCCGCGTACAAGCCGCCCGCGCCCGTGCCGCCGGAACCGCCGGTCAAGATCGAGTGGACATCCTCGGGCATCACCCGCGGCAAGCATGCGCTGAAGCTGGTGTTCACCGGCGGGCGGTTTCCGACGATTTCGGCAACCAGCCCGCTGGACGACTGGCGGCCGTTCAAGTCCTTCCACGCCGACGTGACTGCCGGCCGCGTATGCATGGTCATCTTCCGCGCAATGGCGAAGACCAGCAAGTACGGGACGAGCTATAGCGATGGCACCTCGCGGTGGGAGTTCGCCGCCCGCCTCGAGCCCGGCAAGAACAGCCTGGTGGTCGCGGCCCCTGCCTATGCCGATCGGCTCTGGAAGGACG
>DATKZY010000084.1:0-28328 GCA_035527715.1 Planctomycetota bacterium
TACCCACGGCTCCCAAAGCATCGCCGTGGGCTTTACTCCGCCACGCCCTGCGGGCGTTGGGTCAGCTGCGGGATTGGGGGTGCCCGCGATAGTATCGCGCAACTGGCTTTTCCGACCGAAGGAGATTACACGCACCCTTGACAGAATGGCCGCCAGCCGTTAGAAACTATCTCGGAACCCACGCGGCCTGCGTTGCTGGCGTCTGCGGGGCGGATGCAAGGCGCGGCGACGCAGGCGATGCGACGGAGGGCATCGTCGAGGAGAAGCACGTGTTCGAGCTCGCCACCCCCCGTTGCCGCATCGTGCTGCACCAGGCCGACTGCGTGGCGGGGATGAGAGAGCACATCGAGCCCGGGAGCGTGGACGTCGTGGTCACGTCGCCGCCCTACAACCTGGGCATCCGCTACAAACAGTACGACGACACCGCGCCCCGCGCCGAGTATCTGGCCTGGCTCGGCGAGTGGGCCGACGTGGTGAAGGCCGTGCTCGCCGACAGCGGCTCGCTCTTCCTCAACGTCGGCTCGATGCCCAGCGACCCCCACGTGCCGTTCGACGTGCTCGGCGTCATGCGCTCCCGCTTCGTCCTCCAGAACGTCATCCACTGGATCAAGAGCATCGCCATCTCGAAGGCCGACGTGGGCGACTACCCCGGCATCGCCGGCGACGTGGCCGTCGGCCACTACAAGCCGATCAACAGCCGCCGCTACGTCAACGACTGCCACGAATACATCTTCCACCTCACCAAGAGCGGCGACGTGGAGCTCGACCGCCTCGCCGTGGGCGTGCCGTATCAGGACAAGACGAACGTCAAGCGTTGGGCCAAGGCGGGCGGCGGCCTGCGGTGCCGGGGCAACACCTGGTTCATCCCCTACGAGACCATCAAGTTCCGCGACCGCGATCGCCCGCACCCGGCGACGTTCCCCGTCCAGCTTCCCGAGCGGTGCATTCGGCTGCACGGGTTGGAGCGCACGAAGCTCGTCCTCGACCCGTTCCTCGGCCTCGGGCACACCGCCCTGGCGTGCCAGGCGCTGGGCGTGGACTTCGTGGGCTTCGAGATTGACGCCGAGTACTTCGCGCAGGCCTGCCGCGCGGTCAAGGGTGGCGTGGAGCTGTGGGACAGATGAGGGGCGGCGGAGAACCCTGGCCCGCCCTGAGGCAGTGCCATATCTGCTGACGTGACCAGTGGTTATGCTCTGTCGCCGCGCTGCTGTCCGGCGCTTTCAAGATGCTCACCTCCCGTGTTGCGCGCGTGAGCATCTTGAACGTCTTGACGCCGCTCCCATCTCGACCACCCCCCCTATCGCGCAGGTGGTCAAGATGGGCGAGATGGGCGAGATGGGAGCTATGGCTCGAAGGCCGGCGGCACGACTGTGGGGCTGCAAGGATAAGAGCTTTTGCGGGGGGTGCGGGGGGAGCTTTTCGCGGAAAAGCTCCCCCCGCAACTCACTCAGAACAATGCTCGTTGTCCGCTGCCGGGCTTGAGGCCGAGGTGGGCGTAGGCCCGCTCGGTGGCCTCGCGGCCCTTGCGGGTGCGCTTGAGGAAGCCGATCTTGAGGAGGAAGGGCTCGACGAGGTCCTCGACGTTGTCGGCGTCCTCGTTGAGGGTGGAGGCGATGGCCTCGATGCCGACGGGGCCGCCCTTGTAGAACTCGATGATGACGCGCAGGTACTTGCGGTCGTGCTCGTCGAGGCCCATGGGGTCCACGCCCTCGAGGGCGAGGGCGTCGCGGGTCACGGCGTGGGTGACTTTTCCCCTGGCCTTGACGGCGGCGTAGTCGCGCACGCGGCGGAGCAGGCGGTTGGCGACGCGGGGGGTGCCGCGGGCGCGCTTGGCCACCTCGTCGAGCGATGCGTCGTCGGTCTTCAGCTCGAGGAGGCGTGCGGAGCGGCGGAGGATTTCGCGGATGTCCTCGACGGGATAGAAGTCCACGTGGTGGTAGATGCCGAAGCGCTCGCGCATGGGCTTGGAGATGAGGCCGGCCCGCGTGGTGGCGCCCACGAGGGTGAAGGGCTGGAGGGGCACGGGCACGGTCTTGGCGAACGGCCCCTTGTCCACCACGAAGTCGATCCGGAAGTCCTCCATCGCGGGATAGAGGAACTCTTCGACGGCGGCGGGGAGGCGGTGGATCTCGTCAATGAACAGCACGTCGCGGGCCTGGAGGTTGGTGAGGAGACCCAGGAGGTCGGCGGCGCGGATGAGGGCGGGGCCGCTGGTCTGGGAGAGGCGCGAACCGATCTCGTTGGCGATGACGTGGGCGAACGTGGTCTTGCCCAGGCCGGGCGGGCCGTAGAAGAGCACGTGCTCGATGGCCTCGCCGCGCCCCTTGGCCGCCTGGAGCGAGATGCGCAGGCGCTCGACCAACTCGCGCTGGCCGATCACCTCGTCGAGCGTCTGCGGCCGCAGGCTCCAGTTGAATTGCTCTTCCTCGGCGCTCGCGGCTTCGGCTGAAATGATGCGTTCGCGATCCTCGGGCATTGCTCTTGGCTTCCTGGTTTCGTGCCTCGATACAGGTGGCGTGACCCGTGACGCGTGACACGTGACGCGTGAGAAGAGCGGGGAACTGCGCCGGTCTTCGATTGTCCGAGTCACGCGTCACGGGTCACGCGTCATGGGTTCCCGCGTCTCTCCTTCCTCGGCTCTTTGCGGGCCGGCGCCTCCTCGGACGTGCCAGCAAAGTGCTCGGCCATGCGCCCGGGGTAGCCCTTGTCGGCCTGGGCGGCCTTGCGGGCGGCGGCCACGGCTTCGGCGGCCGCGGGGCCGAGGCGCTCGACGGCTCGCAGGGCGCGCAGGCGCACCCATTCGCTGGTGTGCTCGAACGCAGCGACGAGGCCCTGCACGCCCTCTTGCTGCGCGCCAAGTCGCACGAGGGCCTCGGCGGCGGCTACGCGCGCGTCGCCCGAGTCGTCCTTCAGCGCCGCGCGGAGCGGCTCGACGGCCGTCTCGTCGCCCGCGTTGCCGAGTCCCACCGCGGCCCAGTAGCGCACCACGGCATCGGCGTGCTTGAGGGCCTCGACGAGGGCCGGCGCAGCCTCCTTGCCCGCCTGGGCAAGATGCCAGGCGGCGAGCCAGCGCTCCCGGTCGTCGGACGACTTGAGCTGGGCCTGCAAGTCAGGGATTCCTGCCATTCCTGGCCTTCTCCGAAGAGAATCCGTAATGCGTAATCCGTAATCCGTAACAGGAAAAGAGATGAGCTGGCGTCCCGTTCTTCTGTGCCCTTTCTGGTTACGGATTACGGATTACGAGTCACACATTCACTTGCTGCCGCGCTGGCGGAAGACCTCCTGGACGAGTTCCTGCGACGTCGCAGTGTCGGGCCGGGCCTTGAGCACTTTCTCGATGGCGGTCGCGGCATCGCTGGCGCGGTAGCCGACCTGGAGGAGAATCTCGCGTGCCTCGGCGACGAAGGGCTGCTCGGCGGGCCTGGCCTTGACGGACGCGGCCAGCGGCTCGCCGGTCGGCAGGAGCGTGAATTTCCACACCTTGCCCTTCAGCTCGGCGATGATCTTGTCGGCCATCCGCGGCCCGATGCGGGGGAGCTTGGCCAGCGTGCGCGCGTCGCCGCTCTCGATGGCCGCGGCCATTTCGGCGATGGGGATGGTGAGGGCGCGCAGCGCCGTCTTCGTGCCCAGGCTGCTCACGGTGGTCAGCAGCTCGAAGAACTCGCGGTCCAGCTCCTCGGTGAAGCCGATGAGTCGGGGCCGCAGGTTGCCCATGCCGCCGGAGCCCTCGATGTAGTGGAGGGTGTGGAAGGTCACCTCGCGGCGCTCGTCGGGGGCCAGGCTGCGCGTGAGGCGCTGCGCCAGGCCGCCGGGCAGCATGACCTCGTAGAACAGGCCGTTCACCTCGACGATGGCCGAATCGCCGCGCATCCCCGAAAGCCTGCCATGGATTCTCGTGATCATTTGCTCTTCCAGACTTCGCGGACCACCACGTTGCAGTGGCACAGCGCCACGGCCAGAGCATCGGCCACGTCGGGCGGCTCGGGCAGGGCCTTGAGGCCCAGGGTGCTCTGGACCATGCGCTGCACCTGCCCCTTGCTCGCGTGGCCCGTGCCAGTGAGCGACTTCTTGATCCGCGTGGCGCCATAGCTCACGACGGGCACGCCGGCCTCCGCCGCGGCCAGGAGGATCACCCCGCGTGCGTGGCCCATCAGGATCGCGGTCACCGGGTGGCGGTAGTGCGAGTAGAGGTCCTCGACGGCGATGGCCTCGGGCGTCAGCTCGCCGAACAGCTCGCGCGCCAGGTCGTGGAGCCTGCGGAGCCGGGTCTCGAGGGGCTGGCGCTCGTTGGTGCGCACTACGCCGGCCTCGACCACGCGCACCCGCGCGCCCCGCGCCTGGAGCAGCCCGTAGCCGGTCACTTGAAGCCCAGGGTCAATCCCCAGCACGCGCATCGGGTCCGCCTTCCGGCCGGCTATTGTAGGAGCGGGTGCGCCACGTGTCAACGCGGTGTCTCGTTCGCCGGCTTGTCCGGCGCGGGGCCTCCGGCCGGCTCGGCCGGGCCGCTCACGCCCCGGAGCAGGCTGCCCTGGATGGCGACGCCGAGGGCGGCCAGCGCGGCGACGACGGCGTACGGCGCGCGCCGCCAC
The DNA here is from genome assembly GCA_035527715.1 of Planctomycetota bacterium. Classification (GTDB taxonomy): domain Bacteria; phylum Planctomycetota; class PUPC01; order DSUN01; family DSUN01; genus DSUN01. The sequence continues at coordinate 4,590 of DATKZY010000084.1, forward strand.
AGCAGCGTGGCCGCCGAGCCGCCGAGCACGCCGCCGACCACGTGCTGCGCGGAGACCACGGCCTCGAAGAAGCCGATGCTGCGCCGGCGGCTGCGGCCGCAGGCGACGGTGTAGTAGAAGCCGGCGCCGTAGCCGAGCCCCATCCCTGCCCCGAGCAGGACGAATCCCAGGGCGAGCGTGTGCCAGCCGAAGGCCCCGCCCCCGAAGGGGAAGAACAGCAGCGCGCTGCCCGCGGCACTCAGCACCAGCGGGGCCACCAGCGGCCAGCGGCGATAGCGCCAGCCCTGGAGCACACCGAGAGCGAGAAACACGAATGCCTGCGCGCCGCCCTGGAGGCCCAGGAGGATGCCGAAGTCGCGGGGCGAGTAGCCCAGCGCGCTGTTGAGCTTCACGAAGATCGCCCCGGGCACGGCGATGGCGAGCGTGACCAGGATGGCGGCCAGCCACCCGGCGGTCAGGAACCGCCGCGGCAGCACGGGCGTCGCCGGCGGCGAGGCCACCGTGGCGGGGAACGCGCCCCGGCCGCGAATGTGGGCGAACGGCGCCGCGAGCGCCAGCAGCCCCAGCACCGCGGCTACCAGCACCAGGCTCAGGCCGCCCACCAGCGACTCCACGATGCCGCCGACCACGAAGCCCGCGGTCGAGGAAATCGTCCAGGCGCAGTTGAAGGCCGACATGTCGCCCACCAGGTGCGCCTCGTCGCTCTCGCCGATCCAGGCCATCAGCGAGGGCCAGAAGAAGGCCGAGGCGAACCAGAAGCCGGCGCCCAGGAGGAACAGCGGGAGGCGGAAGGGCACGGCCCACAGCCCGATGGCCGCCGCCCCGGCCACCGCCGCCGCCACCGACATCATCCGCTGGAGCGGCACCTTGTGCAGCAGCAGGCTGTAGACCCAGCACACGACGGTGTAGGTCGTGGCGCCCACCGCGGCGAAGAGGCCCAGGTCCCAGTCGCTCCAGCCCAGGCGGTCCAGCTTCACGGGCAGGCCGACGGCGAGCATGCCGCCCGCGGCCGACTTGACCATGGCCAGGATCACGATCCAGTGGCGGCCCGCGACGCTCGAAAGCACTTTCCGAAACTTCTCTCGCACCACGGCATGTCCTCTCATCCCATGGCCTCCGCTCCCGGCGCAGAAGTCTACTCGATCCATTTTTCCGGAGCAAGCCTTTACTTTTGTGGATCATTCGCTATCCTATGGGAGGCGGACCGGGGGATCGCCCCTGTCCCCGAACGGCGCCTGCCGTGACGAAAGGGCACCGATGAAGGGCCGAGTCGTTGCCGCCATCGCGTTCGCCGTGGCCTCCGCGGGCTTCTTCGCGCTTCACCTGACCGGCACGTGGCCGGTCTGGCTCGCCCCCGGGCGCACGCTCTGGCAGCTCCTGGGCATCGCCAGTGCGGTGCTGGCGTTCCGGCACGCGGCGGCGATCCTGATCGGCGACTGGGTGCGCTGGCGCGGCGGCCCGGAGGGCGAGAGCAAGATGCTCTCGGGCTTCGTCGGCGTGGTGTCCTGGCTGGCCATTGCCGGGGCGTTCCTCTACTCGCTGGGGGTGCTGGGGGCCATCGGCGTGGTCGCCGCGGGCTTCGCCGGCCTGCTCCTTGGCTGGTCGCTCCAGGCCCCCGTCAGCGGCGTCGCCGCCTGGGTGCTCGTCACCCTCAAGCGCCCCTTCCGCATCAGCGACCGCGTGCTCTTCCCCTCCATCGGCCTCCTCGGCGACGTCAAGAGCATCGGCCTCATGTACACCGTCCTCGACCAGGTCGGCGGCGCCATCGGCAGCGAGGACGCGATCGGCCGCAACATCCTCATCCCCAACGCCATGCTCTTCAGCCAGGTGGCCATCAACTACACGCCCAAGGCCGAGGCCGCCTACTTCCTCGACGAGGTCGTCGTCCGCATCACCTACGACTCCGATTGGGACACCGCGGAGCAGACCCTGCTCGACGCCGCCCGCGAGGTCACGGCCGACGTCATCAAGGAGACGGGGCACCAGCCCTACATTCGCTCGGACATGTGGGACTACGGCATCTTGATGCGCCTGCGCTACATGACCATGGCCAAAGACCGCCCCCGCATCACCCACGAGATCGTCCGCCACATCTTCAAAGCGCTCCAGCTCAATCCCCGGGTGGACATCGCCATGCCCTTCGTCTACTCCTTCCGCAAGGGCACCGAGGGCATCATGCGCGGCAGCCTGCCCGGGCCGTCCGGCGCCATCCGCGAGATCCCCATCGGCCTCGTCGAGGCCGACGACGTCCCCCTGCCCACGGACCCCGAGCACGTGGCCGAGGCCGAGAAACTCGTGCAGAACATCCGCGACCGCGGGCTCCTCCAGCCCATCGTCGTCGCCCCGCTGCCGGGCGGCCGCTACCGCATCGTCGCCGGCCAGAACCGCTACCTCGCCTGCTGCACGCTCGGCTGGAAGGCCGTCCCCGCCATCATCCGCGCCGAGCCCCCGCCCCTGCCACCAGCTCTGTAGCGGGCCCCGCCGAGGACGCTCGGCTCTTCCTCGTTTCCGCCCCCCAGTCCTGAGCCCCCGCCACGTGCTCAGGTGATCATCCCGCCGCCAGAGGGTCAACTCCGCCCCCTGGGGCTCGATCCTCTGGACGAAAATGATACCCGATGTCTTTTTCTAGCCCTCCGCCGCGTGCGCTGACATAAGTGTCCACATGAAGGCAGTTTACGCTCTCTAACGCTTGCTCGCCTTGAAAAAAGACAGCGGGTGTCTTTTTTCCGACGAGAGGAGGAAGGAGGCGTTGGGCTGGCCGTCAGATCAGTCCGGGGTGTCCCAGCTTGCGCGACCATCACCCGCGATGGGGATGGCGGGGCCGAGGAAGTGCGGGCGGGGCCGGGTGAGGTGAAGCTCGACGACGGCTTTGCAGCGGGCCAGCCACTCGCGCACGATGCTGCGCGTGGCCGTGGCGTAGGGGCGCTTGTCGGCCTCGCAGCCCCAAGCGTCCAGCCCCAGCCGCCGCGCGGTGTAGACCGAGCGAGCCAGGTGAAACCCCTGCGTCACCACGATGGCGTCCGTGACCTGGAACACGTCGCGGGCGCGGTACATCGTCTCATAGGTCGAGAAGCCCGCGTGGTCGAGAAACACGTCCTCGGGCGGCAGGCCGGCGGCGAGGACGCGGCGGCGCATGGCGTTGGCCTCGTCGTAGGTCATTCGCCCGTGGTCGCCGCTGAGGAGCAGCTTGCGCACCTTGCCCGCCGGGTACAGCTCCACGCCCGTGGCCACGCGGTCCTCGAGCATCGCCGAGAGCGACCCGTCGGGCCGCACCCCGGCCCCGAGCACGATGGCCACCTGGCAGGCGGGCAGTTCCGCCTGTGGCTTGATGAAGCCCCGCGCGCCGCCCGTCACCATCGCGTTCGCCACGAGAACGAATGCCACGGGCAGCAGCACGAGCGCGATGCCCGCGATGATCAGCGCGCGCTTCTTCCGCGACCACTTCATGCGTCCCCCTCGGGCGAAAAAGACTCCGGGAGTCTTTTTCTGCATTGTAACTGCCGTGCCAGCAGTGCCTTACGCTCTGCAGAAAGACTCCTGGAGTCTTTTTGCGGCCTTTTCCCTCTCGAACGCTTCTGCTCCGGCGACGCGTTGGCACTACAACGCTGGTTCTCTTCGGCGCACCCCGGGATGCCGTCTGCCCCCGCTTGCGAGGCCTTGCCCGGCGGTGTCGCCAGGGTGCTCAAGATGCTCACCTCCCTCGGGACCCCTCCGCCGCCACGGAATGGCGGAGGCCCCGCCGCGACCTGGCCCCCACCAAGCGTTGCCCGGCCCTCTCATAAGTGCTGGCCGTCCAGCGACTTACATCTTCATATCGTCTCATATCGTGCCTGGCACACTATGGAGGCATAAGTCGTGCCCAGCCAATGTGTTATGACTGGGCGAGTCACCGCCCGATGTGGGTGTCGCCCGCGGTCAAGATTGCCACCTCTCCTGTGGCGAGAGCAGGTGGCCAACTTGCCACGGCCTGAACAGCGTCGTTGCTCGTGAGCACATGTGCTTACCACAACTGAGGTTACGGTGAGGCGTTGGTGGCGAGCGCCTGGCCAATTCAAGTTGGCCAACACGTGTGTTGCGCAGTGGCCAACTTGGCCACCTTGGCCGACTTGGGCGCCGGGAACGGAGCTGCATTCGCGGCAGCAGTGCCAGTTGCCGCGGCCGGCGGCCAAGCCGCGCTCGTGAGGACGAGGGCCCTGGCCTTTCCTGCGCCGAGATAACCGTAAGTGCCGGAGTCGTAACATCTTGCAACCGCGGATGCGCATGGAACCCGCGCGGTGGTGTTAGAAGCTGTAGCGGACGCCGCCGTAGATGTTGGAGTTTTCCTCGAACTGGCCGAAGAAGGTGTGGTCGCGGGCGCCGCGGAAGAGGTTGGCCCCCGCCTCGACCGACCAGTGGTCGTCCACCTTGTAGTGCACCTTCGGGCGCACGTAGGCGTCGGCATCCGACGGCGAGCAGAAGACGAAGAGCGACAGCCGAAGGTTCTGGTTCATGAGCAGCTTGGTGAGGCGGAGGGTGACGAGGTGCCGCACCTGGTCGCGGGCGCGGATGCCCGGGGGAAGCGTCCGGCGGTAGGCGTCGTAGTCCATCAGGCACTCGACGTAGTACTGGACGCCGGCGGTGAAGTTGCGCCCGACCTCTTGCTCGTAGCCGACGAGGAAGCGGAACTCGCTGTTGCGGATGAGGGGGTCGGCGCCGCCGCGGTCGTCGAGCGAGTGGTAGCAGCCGACCTCGACGTTGCCAATGCCCTTGCCGACCGGGCCGCGCACGCTGGCGCCGCAGACCGCCAGCCGGGGGAACGTGGCCTTGCCGTTGAGGGGGTTCATGCCGCCGGGGGTGCGCCAGAAGCCGTGATAGCCGTAGAAGGCGACCTCGTAGCCGCCGACGTTCTTGTAGAGCCGCAGGGCCAGCTCGTCGTCGCGGAACCAGCGGCTGGGCTCGTCGTCGCGCACCACGAAGTCCTGCCCCGCCCGCCGGCCGAGCGCGTCGCTCCAGTAGCTCAGCCGCTCGCCGTCCACGTAGTTGTCGCTGCGGAAGCGCGGGGTGTAGGCCACGTCCACGTTCACGGCGTCGGTGAAGAAGCTGAGCTTCACGGCGTCGGACGGGGCCTTGAGGTACTCGTCGTCGCGGCCGATGAGGAACGACTCCCAGTCCTTGGGGAACAGGTCGTTGATGAACAGCAGGTCGCCGGTGCCCCAGGTGAGGGTCTGGCGGCCGAGCTTGAGGTCGAGGAACTCGAAGGGGGAGAAGACGACGTTGGCCTCGCGCAGGTCGGCGATAGCCTTTTTCTCGATGGCGTCGTAGTAGAGGTCGGCCTTGACGCGCAGCTCGGGACGGTAGTCGCCGATCTCGAAGGTCTTGCTCGCCTCGAGCTGGAGGCGTGCCTCGCCCATCGAGGCGGTTTCGGAAATGTAGCGGTCGCTCTGCACGCGTGTGCCGACCCGCGTCTCGACGAAGCCGTGGAGGCCGAAGGGCAGCTTGTCGAGCAGTTCGCGCAGGGTCGGCCGCTCCTCGCCCTCGGCGCCCGGCGCGAACTGGGCGGCGGCAAACGACACAAGCACTGCGCCGGCGAGTGAAAGAGAGCTGCTGTGTCCCCTCAACTCCGATGCCTCCTCAACGGCTCCCGGCCACGGGGGGCCAACACCTTCCACAGAAGCGAGGGCACGCCGATACCAGCAAGGGCGGCAAGCACGCGGTTCTTGAAGCCCGGGATGCACACGCGGCGCCCCCGCTCGAGCGCCCGCAACGACGCTTCGGCCACGCGGTCCGGCGACATCCAGAAGGCCCTGGGGATTCGGGAACGGTCGAAGCCCTGGATGTCGGGCCGGTCGTGGAACTCCGTGGACGTGAACCCCGGGAGGAGGGCCTGAACGCAGACCCCTGTTCCCTTCAGCTCGGCGTGCAGGGTTTCGGAGAAGACCCGCAGATACGCCTTGGCCGCGCAATAGGTCACATCGCCGGGCTGGGGCGCGATGGCGGCGAGCAACGAGACGTTGATGATCGCCCCCCTGCTTCTGGCCAGCATCGCGGGCAAGGCCGACCGGCTGAGGCGCACGCTGGCGACTACGTGCACCTGGATCATCTCCAGGTGCTTGGCGATCTCCACCTCGGCGAAGGCGCCGGTCGTGCCGAAGCCGGCGTTGTTGACCAGAATCTCCAGTGCGCCCAGTTCTGCGATCCGCCGTTCCACCCGCTCGATGCCGTCCATGCTGGCCAGGTCGGCAGCCAGGACTTCCGCAGCGATGGGGTGCCTGCCCGCCAGTTCGGCGGCGAGGGCCGCCAGCCGGTCCTCTCGTCGCGCGACGAGCACCAGCCCGTGCCCTCGGGCCGCCAGCTTCCGAGCGAAGGCCGCGCCAAGGCCGCTCGAGGCTCCCGTGATCAGGGCCGTCCCGGCCTTCTGGGCATTCACGTCTCCGCCCCCGGGTCCATTTCGTCGCGGGTCGCGAGCAGCAACTCGAAGAAACGGGGCAGGCCGTGCTCGCGCGGCAGGTGCTCGTCGCACAGGCGGGCCGACACGTCGGGCGGCGTGGGCGTGTCGCCCTCGGGCACGTGCGGCCCGAGGATGCGGCCCATGCAGCTCTCGCGCGGCTGCTTGAAGTGGCGGGCCATGCGGTCGAGAATGGCGCGCAGCGGCTCGCGGCCGACGTTGCCGAACGACAGTGGCACGAGGTTGCAGGGGCTCACCTCGCCGCTGCCGTCAATGTAGAGGTGCGTGAGCCCTGCGCCGCAGCCGAAGGCATCCGCCGATTCGAGGTAGTTGAGGCACGAGACGATGGGCAGCGCCTCGTTGCCGGCGGCCTCGCGCTGGTAGTCGAGGATGCGGCCGCGCTCGGCGTCGGTGAGCACCACGTCGCTCTGCCCCGCCAGCCTGCCCGAGGGGCAGGGCTCGAGCAGGTTCACCTCGAGCGCCCCGGCCTCGCCGGCGAAGCGCACGAACGGCCAGAAGCGCTCGGGGGCGAGGAACTCGCGCGTGGCGACCGAGATGGTGTACGCGTACAGCCCCGCATCGCGGGCCATGCGCAACCCGTCGAGCGCGGTGCGGAAGGCGCCGGCGTGGCCGCGCAGCCGGTCGTGCTCGGCCTCATCGCCTGAGTCGAGGCTGAAGCCGGCGGCGAAGATGCCGCTGTCGTGCAGCGCCCGCGCGCGCTCGGGCGTGAGGCCGAAGCCGGTGGTGTTCAGGTTCACGCAGGTCCGGTCGTCAATGGCGGCCGCGATGTCGGCCAGGTCGCGCCGCACGAGCGGCTCGCCGCCGGTGAGGGTGACCAGCACGGCCCCGAGCGCCTGGATCTCGCCCACGACCCGCCGCAGGGTGTCGAGCGGCAGGTCCTTCTGGCTGCGGCCCGCGTTGTAGCAGTGCCAGCAGCGGTAGGGGCAGCGATTGGTCACGGCGAACGTGAGCGAGTAGATGTGGCGCTCGGCCACGTCGCCCAAGCGGCGGAACTGCCCGACGAAGCTGTCGAACGCGCCGCTGGGATACGGCGGGTAGTGGCTGTTCACCACGTAGCGGCCGTTGAACTCCACCACCCGCTCGCCCGCCAGGTAGTCGCGGTAGAACGCCGCGAGCCGCGGGTGCAGCAGCGAAAACGGCGGGCGGGCCGAAAACTGCTCGAGGAACGCATCACCGCGCATCGCAGGCCTCCTGAAGTCATCGTTGATAGGGGAAAAAGACTCCTGGAGTCTTTTCCCCCGGCCTCACCGCAGGTACTTCCTCGGCGCGCGGCGCAGGTAGCGCTCGCTGAACACGTCGTCGGGCAGGGCGAGGTCGTACTTGACGTCGGAGAACTCGCTCACGGTGTTCCCGCCGCTCTTGAGGTCCTGCACGCGCGATTTCACCACGGTGGGGAAGCCCTGAATCTCCTTGACCTCGAGGGCTTCGACCACGCGATAGACCTTGCCCTCGGCGTCCACGTATTCGGCCTTCTTCGGCAGGAAGGTCTTCTTGTCGATCCAGACCTTGAACGCGGCGAACTCGACGCTCCTGGGGTCCTTGGGCTTGTTGTTGAGCACGTAGTGCTCGGCGGTCGTCTCGACCAGCTCGTGGGTGTCCTCGGCGAGGCCGCGGCCCGAGACGTCCTCGTAGAGGAAATTCGAGCCGGCGAAGCTGGTGCGCTTGTCGCTGGCCGCGACGCGCTTCACGAGGTCGAGGGCGGGCAGGTAGAGCCAGCGGTCGTCGTCCTTGTCCACGTGCTTCCACACGAGGTAGGCCATCTTGCGCACGTCGGCCGGCTCCTCGAAGTAGACGTAGAACTTCTGGTCGGCGCCGTCCTTCACGTCGCGGCGGAGGATGACGAACTTACGCTCGCGGGTGCGCCCTTGCGAATCGGTGATCACCATGTGCACGCTGGCCCGGCCGTCGTTGCCCTGGTAATAGGCGGCGAGGTTGGCCTTCTCCACGATCTCGTCCACGCTGGGCTCGGCGGCAGCGGCCGCTGATGCACCGAGCGCGGCGGCAACGACGGACACGATGGCTCTGCTCAGGCGTTTCACTTGCTCTCTCCTTCGAAGGGAACCGCGGATGCACGCCGATGTACGCCGATAGGGTTGGGGCAGACAGGGCTACAGTCCACGGACGATGCGCTTGACCTCCAGCTTGGGCCTGGCGAAGTTGAGCAACAGGCACACGTGGAGTCCTGTCGCCTTCAGGTAGTTCAGGCACTGGGCCATGTGCACCTCGTCAATGGCCTTCACGGCCTTGAGCTCGACCACGACACGGTGGTCCACAAGGAGGTCCGCACAATACTCGCCCACGGCGACTCCGCCGTAGAGCACCTCAATGGGGTGCTGTTGCGAAACGTCGAGGCCAGCCTTGCGCAGCTCGATAGCCAAGGCATTCTCGTAGACCTTCTCGAGGAAGCCACAGCCCAGCGTGTTGCTGACCGTGTAGGCACAGCCAATGATCGACTCCGTGAGCTTGTCAAGAGCTCCCCTGCCCGAAGGGCCTTGGCTATCCAATCCGCGTTCATCGGCGTTCATCTGCGGTTCCAATTGCCGCCCGTCGGCAGGCCTGGCGGCGCGACAGGATGCCGCAGAGGGCGGTGAGGACCACGGTGGCCAGGGCGCTGAGCCACGTGAGCGTGGTCCAGTGCCAGGTGACGTAGTTGTTGATGCTCAGGGCGATCACGACCACCATGCCCGCCGAGGCGGCGATGCACAGCCCGCAGTTGCAGGCGGCTGCCTGCGGCGCCTTGGCGCGGAAGAGCCGCGCCGCCAGCATGGTGATCAGCGCGGTGAGCACGAAGAGCGTGGTGACGCCGGCGATGGCCAGGATGCTGGCCATGAAGAAGCCCACGGTCTTGTACGGCACCAGCGGCGCGGCCAGCAGCGGCAGGAAGCCGATGGCGATGACGATGATGTTCCGCGCAATCGCCCGCGCCGGCTCGCCGAACATCCTCGCCGCCACCTTCTCCCATGACCCCAACTCGTGCATCAGCTCGCGCGAGCGCGACAGGAAGTGGATCGCGAAGTCCACCGCCAGCCCCAGCGACAGCGCCGACAGCACGGCCACGGGCATATCGTAGTCCTTCCCCACCAGGCCGATGATGCCGTAGATCAGCCCGATGGTCACCGTGAGCGGCACCATCGCGAGCAGGCCCCACAGCGCCGAGCGGAACAGCACCACCATCATCACGAACACTATCGCGAAGCTGCCCATGAACGACGTGAGCATGCCGCTCACCATCTTGTCCTGCCACACGATGTTGATATACGTGAGGCCGAACCAGCCGTGGTTGAGCGGCACGGGCGGCTTGTGGTCGCGGAGGAAGGCGTCCACGAACCGCACGACTTTCTCCATGTCGCGGTTCTCGCCGCTCTTGAGCTGCACCCACAGGTTCGCCTTGCCGTAGTCGGGCGTGACCAGGTGCCACAGGTCGTCGGGGTCGTGGCTGTTCTGGAACGACAGCAGGCACTGGGCCACCGCGGCCGACGTGTCGGGGATGCGGTAGAACTCCTGCTTGCCCTCCATCAGCTCCTTGTACACTTTGCGGACGATGTCGGCGACGGAGTTCGATTTGCCCACGACCTCGGTCTTCAGGAGCGCTTGCTGAAGGCTCTCGATGTAGCGGAGGACGTCGGGCCGCTTGAAGACCTGTTTCGCAAGCTGCTCGGCGCCGATGGCGCCGGCCACCTCGGCCCAGGCGTCGGCCTCATCGCCGCTCGCCTTGGCCTTCAGGTCCGCGACCCGCCGCGCAGCCTGCTCGAGCAGCGCGTCGCCCGTCTGGGCCTCCTTGGCCAGGTCGGCGACGAGCGCCCGCCCCTTCTCGATGGTGGGCGCGGCCTCGGGGAAGTCCTGCTTCAGACCCTCGACCGCCTTCACGAGGCGGGCGTCGAGGGCCTTCGCCACATCGTCGGCTTTCCGTGCCGTGCTCTCGGGCTCGAGGACCAGGTAGGCCATGTACGTGCCGCCGAAGTGCTCGTTGAGCACCTTGTCGGCCACACGGATGGGGTGGCCCTTCTCGAACCACTTCACGGGGTTGTCGTTGATCACGATGCGGCTGATCCCGTAGCCGGCCACGGCGACGACGAGGAGCGTGAGGGCGATGATGAGCTTGGCGCGATGGTAGGCGAAGCCGCCGAAGCCGTGGACGATGCGTGCGAGCAGGGACTTCGGGGCCTCGTCGTGGTGCATCGTGCCGAAACTCTCGAACCGCTTTTCGGGGATGAGCATCACGAAGGCGGGCACGAACGTGACCGTGAAGACCCAGGCGATGGCGACGCCGATGGCCACGAACACCCCGAAGACCTGCACCGGCGGAATCGGCGTGAGGGCCAGCGAACCGAAGCCCGCCACCGTCGTCAGCGACGTGTAGAGCATGGGCATGAACAGCTCGTCCATCACCCGCACCACCGTCTTGCGGCGGTCGCGCGTCCGCTGGTAGTGGTCGAAGAACTGCGAGATGATGTGGACCGAATCGAGCACGGCGATGGGCATGATGAAGATCGGGATCATCGAGCTCATGATATGCACTGTGTGGCCCGTGCCGATGAGCAGGCCCATCGTCATGATCACGGACACCATCGCCAGGATCATGGGGCTGAGGATGAGCGTGAGCTTGCGGAAGAAGATGAACATGAGGATAAAGATCACCAGCATCGCCAGCGGGGCCGAGATGGCCATCTGCTTGAACATCTCGACGCCGAACGTGTCCTCGGCCACGGGCAGGCCGGTGATGTGGTACTGTTCGTCGCCCGTGAGCGTGGCGATCTTCGCCTGAAGCGCGGAGTAGACCTTGTAGGAAAGGTCCTTCGAGGTCAGGGGCAGGTAGAGGCAGAGGGCCTTGCCGTCCTCGCTCACCAGCGTGCCGTCGAGCAGGGGGTTGGCCTTGGCCTTCTCGCGGATGGCGCGGGCCGCCTCGCGCGTCGTCGGCGGCTCGGGCATCATCCACTCGAAGCGCACCGTGCCCGGCTGCCCCGGCACCGGCTCGATGTTGTCCACCTTCGACGGCGCCAGCAGGTCCACCTCGACGACCCCGATCTCCTTGCCGGGGTTCTTCGGGTCGGGCCAGCGGAGCTTTTCGGCGAACTTCGTCAGCTCGTAGACCCGCGCGAGCGACGCCGGGTTGAACACGCCGTCGGGGTCCTTCTCGTTCACGATGCCCAGCACGACCATGTCGTGGAGGGTGAACTCGCGCTTCATCTCGTGGTGGAACACGCGCACGGCCTCGTGTTCCGAGAGCATGTTCTCGGGATCGGTGTCCACCTTCACCCACGGGATCATGGCCCCGAGCGCGAGCGTGAGGGCGATCATCAGGCCCGTCACGGCCTTGGGGTGGTCGAGGGAGAAGGCGACGATGCGGTGGCCTGGGCTCATTCTGTCCTCCTGGATGCGGGCCATTGAGGGGCCGGCCGCGCGAGAATGGTGCTCAGCCGTCGCGCGCCCCGGCCTCGGTCGCGCCCCTCTATCATAGTTTCCCCCACGGTCCGTTTCAAGCCCCCCTGTCCCATTAGGCCCATTCCGCTGCCAAAGGGTACGGGGCGCTTGACGCGTCGCCCCGCTTTGCCGACAATCGGGGGCAGTAACACTTCAGCCACCTGAGGGGTGCCACCCTCAACCGACAGGTCGAGGGTGCAAACCGGGAAAGCCTCGGTAAGACACCCTCAAGCGTCGCTTGAGGGTGGCACCCACAAGGGTCGTTGATGCCCCTACTTCAGGCGGCTGAAGTGTTACCGGGGGCAAAGGAGGACCCGCTGTGACCCGCCGGCCAACCCAGCCCGACGCGGAGCCGTTGCGCTTCCACGACATCCAGGCGCACTTCCTCGCCCACGTGGCCTTCCTCTTCCGCTCGCGGGCGGGGACCGTGCTGCTCACCGACCCGATGTTTGCGGGGGCCTTCGAGTGGCAGGGGCACATCGAGCAGTACCTCTCGCCGCCCGCCTTCCCACCCGAGGCCATCGCGAAGTGCGACCTCCTGTTCGTCTCCCACATCCACGGCGACCACTACGACCCCGACGCCATCGCCCGCATCCGCCGCACGACGGGCTGCCGGGTCCTCGGGCCGCCCGAGGTGGTTGATGACTTGTGCGAGCGCGGCGAGGCGGCCGATGGCCTGGTGGCGCTGGCGGACGGGCAGGTCGTGACGGAGGGCGACCTGTCGCTCACCGCGATGGCCGGCTACGACGACTCGGCCGACGCCCGGGGCCGCCCCAACAAGTTCTCCGCCCTCATCACGTGCGGCGAGACGACGCTCTTCTACGGCGGCGACTGCCACGAGGTGCCGCCCGCCCTTCGCGGCCGGCAGGTGAGCGCCCTCTTCTGGTGGCCGCACGACCACGAGGCGACGATCGGGGCATTTGCCGAGGCCGTCCGCTTCCCCGTCTGGGTCCTCATGCACGGCGACCGCTTCCACCCTGGCTCCTTCCTGTGCAACCTCGACCTGGCGGCCGAGCGCCGCCGCGTCCAGCCCCTCGTCCCCCACGCCGACGTCATCGTCCCCAAGCGGCTCAAGGAGTGTCCGCGGGACCTGTAGCTGGGGCCTCCCCGTGCGCTGTGAGCCAGCCATAACGAGAATTGCATAGTTGAACAAGTATGCAATTCCTGTCTCCTCCTCAGAGCTCACCCTCACCCACATGCTTCAGCGACGCGGCCGTCTCCGCCCCAGGCCGTGGCCCTTTGGCAGTGGCCTCCCCGCGCACCGTGAGGCGGCGGATGACGAGAATTGCATAGTTGAACAAGTATGCAATTCCTGTCTCCTCCTCAGAGCTCGCCCTCACCCACATGCTTCAGCGACACGGCCGTCTCCGCCCTACGCCGTCGCGCAGTTTGACGGCGCCGCGCTCGCGTGCTACCATCGCCGGCGTGAGATGGGTCGAGGCAAATCCGGGCGCTCCCAGGCGTTGGCGCCCATAGGGTGCGAGGGGCTGCTCGATGGCCGCTGGACCCCTTGTTCGCGAGGCGAGCCGCGACGATGCCGAGGCCATCGCGGCCATGTACCAGCAGACCTGGCCCCTGCACTGGGAGACGCCGGAGTGCGTGCGCCGCCAGTTCGACAAGCTCGACCCCATCGGCGGCACGGTGCTGATCGCCGTCGAGCAGGCCAGGGTCATCGGGCACTGCGAGTTCATCCCGACCCGTGAGCCGGAGCCCCGCGGCTTCTGGGGCTTCCTGGAAGCACTGGAGGTCCACCGCGACTTCCGCCGCCGCGGCATTGGCACCGCACTCGTGAGGGAGGCCATCCGCCGCTGCGCCGCGCTCGGCTGCACGCGCTTCGGCAGCAGTCCGGACGACGAACGCTCCGAGGGCCTGTATCTCACGTGCGGGATGAGCCGCGTCGAACGGAGCGTGTGCACCACCTTCGCTGTCGTGGGCGACCTGCCCGAGCCCCTCGCAGACGCCGTCCTGCCGCTGCCTCCCGCCGCGCGGCCCTGGGAAGGGTTGTTGCACGTGCTTGGGCGGTTCAGTTGCCTCCCCTACCTCTGGTCGGTGACGTTCAACCGCAAGGCGCGGGGCGAGCCGGGCTACGAGAGCGCCTTTGCGGAGCGACTGCGATGGGGCGGCCAGGACGCCGCGGTCTTCTTCACCGGCTCCTGGCTCCACGTGCTCGTGCCCCCGGACCGCAGGGAGGACGCGGAGCTGATCCGGCGCGCCGTCGCCTATGGCGCCGGCCGAATCCAGGCCCTGGGCAGGGACAGCTTCTCGACGCTCCTGCCGCTGCCCCTGGCGGACGACGTGCGTGCCGTGCGCGGAATCTATCCAAGCGAGAGCCATTTCCATTTCCACATGTGGATGCCACTGAAAGAGGGCTGAGATGCAAGGCTGTCTGCTCATCGCTGTTGGGGCGTTCGTCATGAGTTGTGGTTCGATGGTTGGCGCAGCCGCCGCCGGCGAGGCGGCCAGGGCCGACTTCTACGTGGCGACGAATGGCAACGACGCCTGGAGCGGCACGCTCGCCGAGCCGAACGCCGAGAAGGGCGACGGGCCGTTCGCCACCCTCCCCCGCGCCCGCGACGCCGTGGCCGCGCTCCGCCACCGCCTGGGCGGCGTCCACAAGCACCCGGTCACCGTGCTCCTCCGCGGCGGCACCTACTGGCTCGCCGAGCCGGTCGAGTTCGTGCCCCGCGACTCCGGCACCGAGGCCTGCCCGGTCACCTACGCCGCCTATCCTGGCGAGACGCCCATCCTCAGCGGCGGGCGCCTCGTCACGGGCTGGGCGCAGGAGGAGCAGGGCGTCTATCAAGTGACCCTGCCCGAGGTGCGCGAGGGCAAGTGGGCCTTCCGCCAGCTCTTCGTGGCGAAAAAGGTACCAGGGGCCTTTTTCGAGCGGCGCTACCGCCCGACCAGGGGGGCATTCGTCGTCGCCGGCCTCACCAACGCCCCGCCCGTGAAGACCAAGATGCGCCACCGTGAGGCCCAGGACGAGTTCCGCTTCGCCCCAGGCGACATCGAGAAGTGGGCAAGCCTGGGCGACGTGGAGGTGGTCGCCCTCCACGACTGGAGCGCCTCGCGCCTGCGCATCCGCGAGCTGGACCTGGCGAACCACATCGTCCGCTTCACAGGCTTCCCCGTCTACCGCATCGGCCACTGGTACAAGGGCGGCCGGAATCCCTACTACGTGGAAAACGTGAAGGAGGCGGGGCTGAAGCCCGGCGAGTGGGTCCTCGACCGGCCGACCGGCGCGCTCGCCTATCGCCCGCTGCCCGGCGAGGAGATGGACAAGCTCACCGTGGTCGCGCCCCGCATCGAGCAGCTCATCCGCCTCGTCGGCAAGGGCGAGCAGGCGTTTCCCATTGACGAATCGGACCCGCGCTTCATCGTGAAGCCGCCGCAGTACGTCGAGCACGTGGTCTTCCGCGGCCTCACCCTCGCCCACACGAACTGGGCGCTGCCGCCGAAGGGCTACAGCTCGGGCCAGGGGATGATTGACCTGCCGGCCGCGGTCCACGCGGAGTTCGCCCGCAAGTGCCGCCTCGAGCGCTGCGCCCTCGCCCACCTGGGCGGCTACGCCGTGCGCCTCGGCCAAGGCTGCCGCGAGAACGAGGTCGTCGGCTGCCGCCTCTTCGACCTCGGCGGCGGAGGCATCCTCGTCGGCATCACCAGCGTGAACGCCAAGGAGCCCTTCCTCCCCGTCGGCAACGAGGTGGCCAACTGCGTCATCTCGGATGGCGGCCTCGACCACTTCTCCGCCCTCGGCGTCTGGGTGGGCATCTCGGCCCGGACGCGGGTGAGCCACTGCGTCGTCCGCCGCTTCCCCTACACGGGCGTCTCGGTGGGCTGGAGCTGGAACGACAAGCCGACCTCGTGCCGCGAGGCGCTGATCGAGTGCAACGAAATCCACGACGCGATGATGCTGCTGGCCGACGGCGGCGGCATCTACAGCCTGGGGCGCCAGCCGGGCACCGTGCTGCGCGGCAACCACATCCACCACATCCGCCGCAGCACCTTCGCCGGCAGCGCGCCCAACAACGGCATCTTCTTCGACGAGGGCAGCACCGAGTTCCTCGTCGAGGGCAACGTCATCCACTCGACCGTCCAGGCCCCCATCCGCTTCAACCGCAACAAGCAGGCGGATCACACCTGGAAGGACAACAGCTTCGGCGTCGCCCCCGACGACCCCAAGTTCCCCGAGTCCGCGAAGGCCATCATCGCCGCCGCCGGCCTGGAGCCCACCTTCCGCGACGTGGACCAGCCCGTGAAGGTGTGCCCTCCGCCCATCCACTCGATGACGCCGCCGCCTGCACCCGCATCGAAGCCTGAGGCATCCTCGGGAAAGGGGAAGTGATATGGACGCCCAGGAGATTCTGTTGGCGATTGGCTTGGGCGAGGACAAGGACTGGGAGTTCAAGTCTGCAAGGGGGGGGCTGCCCGGCAGCCTGTGGGAGACGTACAGCGCCATGGCCAATACCGATGGCGGGCACATTGTGCTCGGCATCAAGCCCCAGGGTGATTCGTACGTAGTGGTTGGCATGGATGATCCTGCGCAGGTGAGGCGGGACTTCTGGAACACCGTGAACAACCGCGGCAAGGTCAGCGCGAACCTGCTGAGGGACGAAGACGTCTCTGAGCGAGAGGCCGAGGGGAAGCGGCTCCTCATGATCCGCGTGCCTCGCGCGACCCGCCACGAGCGCCCGATCTACATCGGCCAGAACCCGCTGCTCGGCACGTTCCGGCGCAACTACGAAGGCGACTATCGCTGCACCGAGAAGGAAGTGGGCCGGATGCTTGCCGACCGCTCGGAGGAGCCGGCAGACAGCCAGGTTCTCGGAAGCTTTCGTGTCGAGGACCTGGACGAAGCGAGCATCCAGCAGTACAGGCAGCGCTTCTCGGCGCGCGCGCCGGCCCATCCGTGGTTGGGGGAAGACCTGCTGGGGTTCTTGGAGAAGCTCGGGGCCTGGCGCAAGGACCGAGCCACGGGGGAGCGGGGCCCTACCCTGGCAGGCCTGCTCATGTTCGGCAAGGCGGAGGCGCTCCGGGATCCCCTGGCAGTGCCGGAGTTTCACCTCGACTATCGGGAACGGCTCTCGGACGACCCCGAGGTGCGCTGGACGGACCGGCTAACGCCCGACGGAACGTGGGAAGCCAACGTGTTCCAGTTCTTCGCGCGGGTGATGCCCAGACTCACGGCGGACCTCAAGGTGCCGTTCCGGCTCGAGCCGGACCTGTTCCGCAGGGACGATACTCCGGTGACTGTGTACCGCCTCCCTTCGGAAGGCGCCAGTGTGAGGAGAGACTCCACACAGATTGGCGTGGACTCCGCACAGATCGGGGGGGACTCCACACATAAGATAGAGGAGTCCCCACATGAGCCCCCTTCAGCAGAGGAACTCCAGTGGCTGAAGATGGTTGCTGCGCCGGCTCGGGAACACCGCAAGCTACCCGCGAAGGAAACGCAGAACATCATCCTCCGCCTGTGCGAAGGGGGTTACCTGACGGCGACCGAGCTTGGTGAACTTATGGGTCGGAACCCGCAGGGGCTGAGCGGCCGCTTCCTCCGCGGAATGGTGCGGAGAGGGTTGCTCGCCCGCAAGTATCCTGACCAACCCAACCGTCCAGACCAAGCCTATACGACAACGAAGCGCGGATCAACGGCCTCCTGATGCCCCTTGGCACCGGGCATCCGGTTGACCCACGCCCAACAGAAGTGTACCCTTGCCCGCCGTGGCCGGGAACTCGTGTTCCATTCCCCTCAGGAAAGGAGGAAGGTGCGATGAAGAACTTCGATTCGCTGTTGAAGCTGGTGGCCCACCAGCCGCGGCGGCGGCTCGCCGTGGCCGCGGCCCAGGACCACACGGTGCTCGCAGCCGTGAAGGATGCCGAGGAGCGCGGCCTCGTCGAGGGCGTCCTGTTCGGCGACCGCGAGGCCATCCTGGCCGCGGCCAAGCGGGCCAGCTACTCGCCCCGCGACGAAGCCATCGTCCACGAGCCCGACCCCGCAAAGGCCGCCCTCGGCGCCGTGGCCATGGCGTCGAAGGGCGAGGCCGATATGGTGATGAAGGGCTACATCCACACCGACGACTTCCTCCGCGCCATCCTCAACAAAGAGGTCGGCCTGCGCTCCGGCTCGATCATGAGCCACGTGTTCATCGCCGAGAACCGCGAGATGGACCGCTTGGTCTTCATCGCGGACGGGGCGATGAACATCGCGCCAACCTTCGAGCAGAAGGCCGCCATCCTGCTCAACACCGTGCACATCGCCAGCGCCTTCGGCGTGATGCGGCCCAAGGTGGCCGTGATGGCCGCCGTCGAGCTGATCAACCCCGCCATGCCGGCCACGATGGACGCCGCGGCCCTGGCCCAGATGAGCCGCCGCCGCCAGTTCTCCGTCGAGTGCGAGGTGGACGGCCCGTTCGCCCTCGACAACGCGGTGAGCGAGCTGGCGGCGAAGCACAAGAAGATCACGGGGGCGGTGGCCGGCGTGGCCGACGTGTTGCTCGTGCCGAACATCGAGGCGGGGAACATGCTGGCGAAGGCACTCGTCTACCTGGGCGGCTGCCGCCTGGCGGGGCTTCTCGTCGGCGCGAAGGTGCCCGTGGTCCTCACCAGCCGGGCCGACAACGCGGAGTCGAAGCTCCTCTCCATCGCCTCGGCCGTCTTCACCATCAACCTCCAGCGCACCCTCTGGCTCAAGGTGGGAAAGGTGCACTACTAAGGAGTTCGACTGCGGAAGTTGGGCTAACGTCCCGAAGGTGTGGAAGCTCCGTGAGGAGTGTCCTGAGCAGGTTTTCCCCGTGACTCAAGATCAGCCCAGAACTGCGGAGCCGGGGGCTCTTCAACAGGTTCGATGCCCAATGAGTTGGCGACTTCAGGAGACATCTCAACCCGGCAGAGAGAGGCGTGTGGAGGCCAGCTTTCGTGATAGGCGAGGGGGAAGCTCACACCCCGGCGCGCCGGCAGCAGTAGGAGGAACGGGAGGAAGAAGAAGGACATCCAGCGCCGACGCCGGCAGAGGGAAACGGGCCACCCCTTCGGTAGGACGATGAGGGTGTCCGTCGCTCCGCTGTAGAATATCACCCGATCCGCCGTTGCCATCGCCCAATCACGTCTCCTGCCGTGCAGGAAGGAAAGAAGCAGCATCTTGGGCACGTAGTAGAAGAGCAGGGCGTAGAAGCCGACCATCAGGCCCGCGAGGTAGAGCGGCGAAGCAGCCAGCGCCCGGAGGTACCAGGGCCGCAGCCCCAAGATTCCCCGGACAAGCGCGCGGTAGCCGGGAATTGCCCGGCACAGCAGGTTCGTGCCGTACGCGGGGCCTATTAAGAGCACGGTTGCAAGGCTGCCCAACAACACGAGGAACAGACCCATGTAGGCCGCGAGGCAGCGGATAGCGGCACGCTTAGCAAGGCTGCCCTTGAGCTGCTCCAGGAAACCGACCGACTTCCGTCTAAGCGACTGGCAGGCCTGCAACGGACCATTCAGGAAGCCTGCTTCGCCAGCTCGGCGGATGGCTCGCGATGCCCTTTCGGGCCAGCGAGATGCCTCATGCACCCAGGCGCCGGCCGTGGGAGGGGGAGGGGCCACCTTGGGGGACTCGCCTCTGACTTCCCGGTCGAATTCATCCCATATGGCTCGAGCGCTGACTTGCACGAAGACCCCGCCCGGGATAAGGTGCATGCGTGTAGACGCCGTCCCTTCGCCAGATACCACCGGTGCGGTGAGCGTGCTGCCATCGGACCGAGCCGCCCGGACTCCGCAGTCAGATGCCTTGGCTCCCACGTCACGCCCGGCGGAAGGCGATGGCCCTCCCGGAATCTCAGTGGGTTGGCCGCAAGCCGGACAGGGGGCCTTTCGTCCCGCGAATCGATCTTCTACGCGCAATGCCCTATTGCAGTGACCGCAGCGAAAGCTGATGGCCATAGTCTCTCCACAGAGAGCCAGCGTAATTGTGCCTGTCACACCAGTACTGTTCGGCCCCCGGTTTGCTACCAACTCAAGTGTAGGATCAGGGCGGGGTCTTGTCAAGTGCCTGTGAGGATGAATGCAGGGCACTGAGCGTACGGCGGGGCCGCCGGGGCGTGGATTGACCGGGGCCGTGCCGAGGGTGAGGAGTCCCTCTGCAGGCTCCTAGGCTCGGCATCGGCGTTGCGGCGCTGCTTCGCAGGAAAAGGCGCCGGGCGTAGCTCCTTGCCCTTTGGCTCTCTTGCCCTCCCTCTCGTCCCGACGGTCCCCCGTCGGGATGCCATGGCTTGGACCCTCCGGAACTTCTGAAGAAATTGCACGGACCTACACGGACGAACACGGACGGGGGCCTCTGAGGGAGAAGCCTGCCCGTCCGTGTTTGCCCGTGTCTGTCCGTGTGATTCCTTCACGACCTCAAGAGCGTCCGAGACAGCGCATCCCCACGCGGGAGCGTGGGGACGAGGAGTGAGCCGACGAGGGCCGCAAGCGGGACGCTCGCGGCTACGTCTCCCCGCCGCGCCCGCACCGCCGAGTGGTCATTGTTTATCATGCCGCTCATGCGCAACGCTGAGAATCGGAGGCATTAGCGAGCACAAAGCGAGTGAAGAGCGAGTCAGAGCGATTCTGGCGAACTTTTTTCGTCGCTGCAAGCTATGTCTGTTCATGCACTTCTGGCTTCCGGCCACTTCTCTGCCCTGGCCGATGGGCGAGTTCATTAGCGACTCACGGCAATAGGTGGAGGGAGAGTGTGGCCGCGAGCGGTCGCCTCTTCCTCGTACGCCCATGCGCTCCAGTGGCGGCGGCCTCCGACACAGCTACCCAACCTGCGACGAGGCCCGCCACGCCCCACTGTGGCACTGCTGGCTTGTCCAGCAGTGCTCGTTACCCGCAGTGAGGACACGGCTGGGCAAGCCAGCCGTGCCACGACTGAGGGTGACGACTTGGGGAACCGCGTGGTGCGGAAAGGCTTCGCGGAAGGCCCGGCTTCAATACACAAGAGCGGCGACCGGAGCGAGGCCCGCGTGGCTCTTTGACAATTCGGCTTTCTCGATTGCCCCTGCGGCAGCCGCCGGCGGCCGTGAGGGGGGAGGATGGTGCGCCAGGTGCGCCCGTCCTCCCTCCCCACTCATTTCCCCAGGAGCTTGCGCGCGGCCTCGCGGAGCTTGGCGGGGTCCACGGGCTTGTCGAAGTAGGCGTCGGGCTGCTCGCCCATGTACTCCTTGACGGTATCGGCGTTGAAGCGGACGCCGGTCTTCTCGGCGATGCCGGTGAGGAGGATGACGGGGATGGCCTTGAGGGCGGGGTCGTGGCGGATGTCGTAGAGGGCCGCGAAGCCGTCCTTGGTGGGCATCTGAACGTCCATGACGATGAGGTCGGGCCGCTCGGCGGCGGCGCGCTCGAGGGCCTCGGCGCCGTTGGTGGCGAAGGCGAACTGATAGCCGTCGTCCTCCAGCGCCGCCTGCGCGAAGTCGCGCAGGTCGGCCTCGTCGTCCACGATCAGCACTCTCTTGCTCTTGTCGGGCATGGGGGGTCCTCAGAGGGTCGCGGTGTCCAGGCGGCGCGGCGGCAGGCAGAGGGTGAAGGTGGTGCCCTTGCCGACTTCGGACGCGACGTCAATGCGTCCGCCGTGCTCCTCGATGATCTTCTGGCTCACGGGGAGGCCGAGTCCGGTGCCCTTCGAGCCCTTGGTGCTGAAGAAGACGGTGAAGAGCTTGGCGAGGGTTTCGGGGGCCATGCCGCAGCCGGTGTCGCGGATGACGATGCGGGTGAGGCCGTCGGCGGCCGGGCTGCGGGTCTCGACGGTGACGGAGCCGGCGGTCTTCGCGCAGGCGTCTACGGCGTTGCCCACGAAGTTGAGCAGGCAGCGGCGGAGGCCCCGGGGGTCCACCTCCACCGGGCCGAGGGCCGGGTCGGGCTGGACGGTGAGCGCGACTCCGAGGCTCCTTGCCCGCTCGGCGACGAAGCCGCACGTGTCGGCGCACAGGGCGTTGAGGTCGGTGAGCGAGTACTCGGGCGTGCGTTGCTTCGAGTAGGTCAACAGGTCGTAGACGAGTTCTTCCATGAAGGCGTTGTTGCGCCGCACCATGCCCCAGCCCTTGTGCACGCGCTCGAGGTCGTTCTGGGTGAGTCCCTTGTCGAGGATGAAGGCGCCGCCCTTGATGCCCTGGAGGATGTTCTTGATGCAGTGGGTGAGGCCGGCCAGGGTCTGGCCGACGGCGGCGAGGCGCTCGGAGGCGACGACTTTGTCGTGGAGGCGCGCGTTGGCCAGGGCGCCGGCCACCTGGTTGGCGGCGACGCACAACAGCTCGAGGTCGGCGTCGGCAAAGGCGCGGGTGCCGCGCACCGTGTCCACGTGCACGGCCCCGAGCACCTCGTCGCGGAAGACCAGGGGGGCGACCATGAGCGAGCGGATGCCGAGGCCGAGGATGCTCACGGCCTCGGCGAAGCGCTCGTCGGCCGCGGCGTCCTGGCACAGGACGGCTTCGCGGGAGCGCATGGCCTGGTCGAGCGCGGTCTTGGAGATGCCGCCCTCGGCGGCCGGCCCGGCCGCGCGGCATCGGGCCGCCGCGGTGGTGACCTCGGCGGTCTGGGGGTCCACGAGGAGGACGAACGCGCGGTCGGCCGACTCGAACAGGCCGAAGAGCGCGGCCAGCACGTGGTCGAGGAGCTCCGAGGTGTCGAGGGTGGCGGCGGTGGCCTGCGAGATCTCGTAGGTGGCCTTGAGGCGGCGGGCGAGCTGCGCCGCGTCGGCGTCGGGCCGTGCGGCCGCGGCGCGGGACACGGCGAAGGTGCTGACGGGGTGAACGGTGGCGCCGTGTGTGTCGGAGCGCAGGAGCTTTTCGAGGGGCAGCGCCCTGGCGACGGTGCTCGGGCGGCCGTCCGTTGGCCCGGGCTGGCCGCGGCGCCACATCAGGGTCTGGCCCGGTTCGACGGTGGGCCCGGGGGCCGCCCGGGCGGCCGGCGCGTCGGCGCGGAAGAGGAACTGCATGCGCCCCACCGTCACCACGTCGCCGTCGCGGAGGGTGCGGCGGCTCACGCGGTCGTTGTTCACGAAGGTGCCGTTGCGGCTCGCGTTGTCCTCGAGCACCCAGGCATTGCCCTGGCGGACGATGCGGGCGTGGAGGCCCGACATCGCGCCGTCGGAAAAGGACAGCTCGTTGTCGGGGCCGCGGCCGATGCGGGTCAGGTCGCCGAGGAGGCGCTGCTGCGCGCCTTCCGGGGAGTTCCAGGACAGGGTTGCCATGGTGGCCTCACGGATCGTGTGTGGGACATGCAGAGGGCTTCAAACGCACACTCCCCGGCCCGGAAAGCGGCAATGATGATAGCGATCCCCCCGCCGCGCGTCAAGCGGTGGACGCGAAGACGTTTCTCCTGCGGCTGAAGTCCGACCCTCCCCTTGCCCCTCCCTGGAAGGGAGGGGGGGTCGGAAACCCCTCTCCCCGGAAGGGAGAGGTCGCCTCATCCGCCGCCGGCGGATGAGGCGGGTGAGGGTGACCCCGCAAGAGAGGGGCAAGCGCCCGCTCTCGCCCAATGCCTTACAAGCTCCAACCCGCGCGGTAGGGCCGCTTGATGAACTTGTCGGCCTCCGGGCAGTTCTTGGCCTTCAGGTTCTCGGGGTCCCACTCGAGCTTCTTGTTCACCCGGTAGGCCACGCAGCCCAAGAGGTTGTTCTGGATGAGCAGCCCGGCGTAGTCGAAGTTGCACAGGGTGGGCGAGCCGGTCTTGCAGCCGTTGAGCCACTCGCGGTAGTGGCCGACCGAGTTCGGGATCGTCGGCGCGGGCGGCTTGAAGTCCTTGAACTGTGCCTCGGGCAGGAGGATGTGCTTGCCGTAGTCGCAGACGATCTGGCCCTTCTCGCCGATGAAGAGGAGGCCGATGCCCCACTTGTTGAGGTCGTGGCCCTCGGGCGAGGGCGG
>DATKZY010000085.1:0-17871 GCA_035527715.1 Planctomycetota bacterium
CCGCGGCTGCGGCGGGCCATCCAGCAGGAACTCAGCCAGCTCGGCCAGGGAACTCACGAAGCCGAGGAACTGGCAGGAAAGGAGGTGGCATGACCGACTTCCGGGAGCCGCAGAATTTCAACTGAAAATAGCATTGACTCATGGATACGATTGGTGGCAGACACATCGCGACGGCAGTTGCAGTCATTTTGAGGTCCATGCGTGTCACAATTGTCGGCAGGGCTTAAGTAGCTATGATCGTATCACGGACGACGGTCGCAGCCGATCCTGCCGGAACCCTCATTGCAGAGGTGGTGATCGTAGTAGAGATGCTATCGTAGCGTCTTCGGAATTGTTCGACGCCGTGAGCAAGGGAGATCTTGTGCGAATCCAGCAACTTCTAGAGAAAGGGGCTGACGTTAACACTCAAAACGATAGTCAGCAAACTCCTCTCATGTATGCCCGTTCGGCTGAGACTGCCGCGCTACTCATTGCCAACGGCGCAGACGTTGTTAATCCAGCAAAGCCAACCCAATACAGCGCCTTGCACGGTGCGGCCACGAAGTCGAACCTGCTCCTCGTGGAGTTGTTGATCCAGAAGGGGGCGGTAGTCGATGCTAAGGAAGAGTTTCATGGACGGACACCTCTGCACTGCGCCGTGAATCCTCACCCCGGCGTTAAGAGAGATATTGGAGTTGCTGCGTTTCTCATCCGGCAAGGTGCCGATGTCAATGCCGTTACTGAAGATGGCGACACCGCTCTCATACTCGCCGTGGGGAAGGGTGATAAGTTGTCGGTAGAATTGCTGCTTGAGCACGGTGCCAACCCATCTGTCAGAAACAAACTTGGGTGGACCCCTCTGCAGTATGCTGTTTCCAAGAAAGAGGCTGAGATAGCGCGGTTACTAGGAGCCTGTCGGGGAAATCCTGCTGGAGCGCGGTGACAGCGAAGCCGGGTTCCAGACCAACGCGACTAACGCACCAACGTGCCTGGCACCTTGTCAAGCCATAAGCGCTTGCTGGCCAGCGGCTTGCAGCGAGCTTGGTCATTTCGGATGCCTTGCGGCGAGGCGGGGCGGAGGGGGCGGACGACAGAGGACAGACGACAGAGGACAGACGACAGTGGACAGCAGGGAACCGTCCTTCAGAACGCAGGGGACGTGTTGCTTGATTGGCTGTGTGCCTGCCCCACCCCCCAGTAGACCCGGGGGGCGCTGGCAGTGGCAGGAACCACGTTTGCAATTGCGCATGACATATGGTATCATTCGGGTAGCTGGCCGCTGAGGGAAGTGCGATGACCGAGAAGCAGACGCCACCCATCGTGCTCGACACCAACGTGCTGGTGGCCGGGGCCTGCCGACGCGCCGGCAGCCTGGCGTATCGCGTGCTGATGGGCGTCCTCCGGGGGCAGGTGCCGCTGGTGCTGACGCCCGGCATCGCGCTGGAGTATCAGGACGTGCTCCTCCGGCCGCGCGTACTGGCGCTGACGGGGCTCTCGCCCGCCGAGTCTCTCGACCTGGTGACGGATCTCATCGGGCTTGCGCAACGGGTCAACGTGAGTTTCCAGTGGCGACCCAACCTCCGCGACGAAGCGGACAACAAGTTCGTTGATGCGGCTGTGGAGGGTGCCGCGATTATCGTGACCTACAACGCAGCAGACTTCCGGGATGCGGATCTCCCGCGTTACGGTTGGGCGGCCATGACGCCGCAAGAATTCCTGTCTCGCTATCCCGTCGAGGAGGCATACTGATGGCTACCCTGTCGTTGCGCGTGCGTGATTCTCTGAAGCAGAAGGTGGCGGCGCTGGCCGAGCGCGAGGGGGTGTCGCTGAATAACTACATTAACGCGACGCTGGCCGCAACGGTGGCGCAGGAGGAGGCCATGGCGTTCTTCGACGAGCGGCTGCGCGGGGTGGACCTTTCCGCCGTCCACCGCCGCGTCATGGGCTTCATGGGCAGGGCGCGAGCCGGCAAGGAACCCGCAGCCGAGGAGGTCGAAAGGGCCATCCGAGGGAGGTAGAGGCGCGCCCAACCTGCCTGTCACGTTGCCAAGCCATAAGCGCTTGCCAGCCAGCGGCTTGCGGCGGATTGGGGCGTTTCGGGGGCGGCGCGGCGATGCGGGGCGGAGGGGGGAGGACAGACGACAGATGGCAGACGGCAGACGACAGTAGACAGTGGACAGTGGGCAGTGGACAGCGAGCAACGTGGCTGTCAAGCCGCCAAACCATAAGTCGTTGCTGACCAGAGTCTTGCGGCGAGTTTGGGCGTTTCTGGGGCAGTGCGGCGAGGAGGGACGGAGGGGGGACGACAGAGGGCAGACGACAGACGACAGGGGACAGAGGACGGACGACAGTAGACAGTGGACAGTGGTTGCGGCACGTGGGGAGTGCGAGGAGCGCGGCGATTCAAGACTCGCGCCCCTCAAAGGGCGCGAGTCTTGATGGGTGCTTCGCCGGTGGCATCCTACGGATCGGCCTAACCCATCGCAGCAACTAGACTTACGGCTTCGGCAACGCGGCTGGCAGGCCGTGGCAAGACTCGCGCCCAGGCAGGGGGGAAAAGGGCGCGAGTCTTGAATTTCGGTGCCGAGAGGGTTGCCAGAACCAGTGGCCACGCTCGAAGACCAGGCCGGTCACGCCTCCTGCGGCGGGCCGGGCGGACGGGGCGGGGCCTCGCGGACGAGCAGCGGCAGGGTGGCCTCGCTGCGGCCGTCCACGGCGAGGTGGATGGCATACTGGCCATACTTGGCGAAGCCCAGCCGCTGGATGTTGATCACCCAGTTCGCCGACACCGTCTGCGCCTCCTCCCCCATCCGCACGTTCACGTTCAGGTCGAAGCTCGGCATCACCAGGTGGCCGTCCTCGTCCACGATGTTCACCTTGATGCGGTGCTCGCCCTCCTCGATCCTCTCGAAGCGGAGGCGCAGGGCGATCGAGCACTGCGGATGGGTCGCAGGGAGCTGCGGCGAGAAGATGGTGTCGAACGTGCCGAGAATGTTGAGCTTGCCGCCCGACTGCGTGGCGGCGTCGCACAGCGCGAAGATCTCCGTTTTCACGATCGGCCTCCGGCCAGGGACGAGTCGCGTCGCACCCCCCGCCGCGTTATAGCACCCGCCCGGCCACAAGTCAAGCGGCAGAGAGTCCCTTGCGGGTGGCGCGCCTCGCCCGACGCGCTATAATAGCCCCTGCGCCCGATGGTCCTCGCTCTCCCACGGAGGTCCAGGCCCATGATCGCCATCGGCACCTCAGGCTATCAGTACTCCGACTGGAAGGGGACCTTCTACCCCGACGACTTGCCCAAGGGAGGCGAGCTGGCCTTCTACGCCGAACGCTTCAAGACCGTCGAGCTGAACTTCACCTACTACCGCATGCCCAACTTCCGCACCATCGAGGCGATGGTGAGGAGGACGCCACCCGACTTCACGTTCTGGGTGAAGGCGAACGAGGCGACAACGCATCAGCAGGATCGCAGCGTGGCCGCCGCCTTCAACGAGGCGATGAAGCCGGCACGCGACGCGGGGCGCGTCGCCGGCGTGCTGTGCCAGTTCCCCTATTCGTTCCGCAACACGGAGCGCAGCCGCGCCTACCTGGCGGCGCTGCCGGAAGACTTCCCCCACGACCCGCTCGTCGTCGAGTTCCGCAACGCGCAGTGGGCGAACGAGGCGGTGTTCAGCTTTCTGCGTGCGAACAAGCTCGGCTTCTGCTGCGTGGACGAGCCGGCAATTCGCGGCCTGATGCCGCGCGTGGCGGTCGCCACGGCCCCGACCGCCTACGTGCGCTTCCACAGCCGCGACGCCAGCAAGTGGTACGAGGGCGGCGGCAAGGAGCGCTACAACTACCTCTACAGGCAGGACGAACTCGAGGAATGGCTCCCCAAGGTGCGCCAGCTCGACACCGAGGCCGAGAACGTCTACATCTTCTTCAACAACTGCCACGCCGGCCACGCGGCCGTGAACGCCGAGGAGTTCAAGAAGCTCCTCGCGGAGATCGGGGTGATCGCATGACGCTCCGGCGTTCTGACCTTGACATCGCCACAGCATTGTGTACACTTGAAGTGTAACCCTCAGGAGCATGGCCGTGGCGTCAATGAACATCAAGGCGGCTCGCAAGCAGTTCAGCGATCTTGTCCGCGCCGCCGAGCGCGGCAGGACGGTGGTCCTCACGCGGCGGGGCAAGAGCGTGGCGCGGATCGCGCCCGTCGGGGAGTCGGCCGCCGGCTCCCTGCCCGACCTCAGGGCCTTCCGGGCCGCCATCGCGCGGAAGGGGCGGCCGCTGTCTCGGACGGTGCTTGCCCTCCGTGACGAGGAACGCTACTGATGGCCTACCTCGACACGAGCCTGCTCGCGGCCTATTACTGCCCCGAGCCGCTCAGCGCGGCGGCGCAGAGGGCCATCCGCGAGGCCGAGGACCCCACGATCAGCCCCCTCGTCGAGGTCGAACTCTATTCCGCCGTCGCGCTCAAGGTCCGGACTCGTGAGCTCGACAGCGCGACGGCCAACAGGATTGTGTCCGTGTTCCAGCTTCACCTTGCCGACCGCCTGTACAGAGTCGTGCCCATCGAGGCCCGCGAGTATGGCCTGGCGCGCGAGTGGATCGGCCGCTTCGCCGTGCCGCTCCGCGCGCTCGACGCGTTGCACATGGCGGCCGCCTTCGCCAACGACCTGACGCTCCTGACCACGGACAAGCCTCTCGCACGCTGCGCGCAGCACTTCGGCGTGAAGCACCGCCTCATCTCCTGACGGAATGGTCTCGTGCAAGCAAGCCCCTACGCCCTCCTCCTGGTCGCCTCTCTTCTCGGGGCAGCCCAACCCGGCGCAGCGGATGGCGCGCCCGCGCCATCCTCGGCGCCGCCCGCCATCGCCAGGCCGCTGCTGGCCTACTGGACGTTCGACGAGGACTCGCCGGCCCTCTGCCGCGACTCGAGCGGCAACGGCTGCGACGCCTCGGCCCAGGGCGGACGCGGCACTCTCGGGCGGGTGGAGGGCGTGTATGGCGCGGCGGCCGCGTTCGCGGGCCACCACATGGTCGCCGCGCCCGGCAAGCCCGACCTGACCGGCGTGCAGAAGCTGTCGCTGAGCGCCTGGGTGCTGCCCCTCACCCTCGACAAGGAACGCTACCGAGAGATCTTCCGCAAGGAGGATGGCAACAACCGCGTGCTCTTCTCGTTCCAGGAGTCCGGGCGGGTGCTGTCGTTCGGCCTGAACGCCGGCGGCTACGCCGAGTGCGACGCGACGATCACCCCCGCGCAACTCCTCGACGGCTCGTGGCACCACTGCGCCGCGACGTTCGACGGCAGGACGATGCGCGTCTACCTCGACGGCCGCGCGATCGGCTCGCTGGAGCGGGCCGGCACCCTCGCTGCCGGCGGCTCGGCCCCAGGCTGCATCGGCTCGTCGAACGGCGGCGAGTGCTACCAGGGCTCGATGGACGACTTGCGCATCTACAAGGACGCCCTCTCTGCCGACGAGGTGGCCGCGCTCCACAAGCACGGGCTCAAAGCCCTCGAGAAGTTCTACCGCGACGTCGAGGCCGACCTCCAGGCATTCTTCACCGTGGGCAAGACCTTCGCCGAGACCCTCGCCAGTTCGCGCAAGAACCTCGTCGAGAAGAAGATTCCCGCCACGCCGAAGCTCCTCGCCGCGGCACGGGCCAAGCTCAAGGCGGCGTTCCCCGACGACTTCGACCGCTTCACGGCGCTGACGGGCACCAGCCCGATGGATTACCTGTCGGCTCGCGGCAACAGCTTCGTCGCCCGCGAGGCCGAGCGCCTCGCCGGCCTCGCCACCGAGTACAAGCCCCTCACCGACCGGCAGTGGAAGAGCCAGTCGCCCGAACAGCTTGCCCGCTGGAAGGAGATCGAGCCGATTGAGAAGCGGCTCGATGCCCTCAAGGCCCAGGGCGACGCGGCTGCCTCGTCGCCCGAGTGGATCGAGCTGATGCTCAAGGCGGCGAAGCACGTCCAGCTCCGCCCGCACGTGCAGGAGGCCGTCGCCCCCTATCGCACGCCCTCCACGCCCGAGGCGCGGAGTCTGACCGCCGACGAGGCGCGGCAGACGCTCGAACGCGACTGGCTGCACCAGGCCGACAACAATCCCACGCTCGACCGCATCAAGAGCGAGATCGCCTGGACCCGCGACCTGGCCGAGCGTATCCGATCCGAGCGCCCCGGGCTCGTGGACTTCGGCCCCGAGTTGGCCGCGCTCGCCGACATCGAGAGACAACTCGCCACGCCCAGCCGCGACGCCTACTTCAAGGTGCGGGAGGTCAAGCGGCGCATCGCGTTCAGGAATCCGGTGGTCGACTTCACGAAGGTGCTGTTCGTGGACATGCCCTTCCCGGCCGGCTCGGAGTGGCCGCACGAGACGCGGCACCGCCTCGGCTACATGGCCGTGCCCGGCGGCCGGCTGCTCGTGCTCGATGGGTTGTCGCCCGAGGGCAAGCTCACGCAGCTCATGCCGCAAGCCCCCTTCCACGGCTCCTTCTGGCGGCCCGACCTGTCCTTCGACGCGAAGCGAGTGCTCTTCTGCTTCAAGCCCCACAACGAGAAGTCGTTCCATCTCTACGAGATCAACGCCGACGGCTCGGGCCTGCGGCAGCTCACCGACGGCATCTACGACGACTTCGACCCCATCTATCTGCCCGACGGCCATATCGCCTTCTCGACCACGCGGGGGCACACCTACGTCCGCTGCATGCCGCCCACCAACGCCTACGTGCTGGCCCGCTGCGACCACGACGGGCGGAACATCTATCTCATCTCGGCCAACAACGAGCCCGACTATCTCCCCTCGGTGATGAGCGACGGCCGCATCGTCTACACCCGCTGGGAGTACACCGACAAGCCGCTCTGGCGCGCCCAGGGGCTCTGGACCGTCAACCCCGATGGCACGCACGTGAGCACCCTCTGGGGCAATCAGAGCGTGTGGCCCGACCTGCTGAAGGACGCCCGCTCCATCCCCGGCTCCCGTCGCGTGATGTTCACCGGCTCCGCCCACCACAACTGGTTCAGCGGCTCGGTAGGCATTATCACGCCGGGCGACGGCTTCAACTTCCCCGCCGGCCTCACGAAAGTGACCGCCGACGTGGCCTGGCCCGAATCGGGCAACGGCCCCGTGGACCCCGCCGAATCGCCGAGCTACCACCGCAGCGGCGGCTACGGCGCCTACTACTCGCCCTATCCCCTGAGCGAGAAGGACTTCCTGGTCTCCGCCAATCGCGGCGGGAAGTTCGTCCTCTACCTGATGGACACGGACGGCAACCGCGAGTTGATCTACGAGGGGGTTCACAACGTCTTCCACGCCATCCCGCTACGGCCGCGCCTCAAGCCGCCCGTCCTCATGGACCGCGTCGAGTGGCCGACGCGCGAGGAACGCCTCTCGCCCAAGGGCGGCGTGATCTACAGCGGCAATGTTTACAGCGGCGCGCCCGACGAGTTGCGCGGCAAGGCGAAGCTGCTCCGCGTGCTGACCATCGAGCACAAGACCTACACCTACTGGCACAAGCGGCCCTACCTCTCGACGGGGCCGGTCGTGTCCGCCGTGCAGTCCGAGGGCGTGAAGCGCGTCCTCGGCACCGTGCCCATCGAGAGTGACGGCTCGGTGAGCTTCCACGCCCCGAGCGGCATCCCGCTCCACTTCCAGCTTCTCGACGGGCGGCAGCGGGCGCTCCAGACGATGCGCAGCTTCGTCAACGTGATGCCTGGCGAGCGTCGCGGCTGCCTCGGCTGCCACGAACTCCACAGCGTCGCGCCTGAGCCCTATTCACGGAAGACCGGCACGGCGGCCATCGGTCGCGAGCCGAGCGTCATCGCCCCGCCGCCCTGGGGCAGCGACACGGTGAGCTGGGACCGCTACGTCCGCCCCGTCCTCGACAGGCATTGCGCCAAGTGCCACACGGGCGACGGCAAGGGCAAGGCGAAAGTGGACATGACCCCGCGCCCCGGCGGCCTTGGCTTCGACCAGACCTATTGGCTCTTCACCGGCAACCCTGCGTGGGGCAGGGCCTACGAAATGCCCAAGACCCCGCCCCCTGGCTTCGGCATCGCCGACATGCTCATGGTCGAGGGCTACGGCCAGCGCGACCCCCGCGGCTACGAGACCCCGCCGCCCATGACCCGGCTCTCCTACAGGAGCCGCCTCATCGAGAGAGCCGCCAGCGGAAAGCACCACGACGTCAAGGTGGACCCCGACGACCTCCTGCGCCTCATCCTGTGGGTGGACGCCATGTGCCCCTATCGCGGCGACGAGGAGGTGCGGGCGATTGACGACCCCGTGTTCCAGGGAGTTGACTGGCTCGCCATCCGCCCCCGCATCAAGTCCGCCCCGCGCATTGTTCGCCCGGGGCCGGTGGATTAGAGGCTGACTTCGCATGTCCCCTCCGTCGCGGTTCCTGTCCATCGCCGCCTCAGTGCTCGCCTCTGTCGCGCTGGCCGGCCAGCACGACCCGCTGGCCTACAAGCCGCCGACGTTCCCGAACGCTGAGAACCATCTCAAGGTGCAGTTCCTCCCGCCCGAGCGCGACTGGGAGCGGGTGGATATCTATGTGCCCAAGGAGGCGAAGGAGGAACGGCTGCCGTGCGTGGTGATCTTCTATGGCGGCGGGTGGGACGGCAAGGTGATGCAGGGGAAAGATGAGCTTCAGGCGCTCCTCGACCGCGGCTATGTGGTGGCTGTGCCCGACTACTGCCTGGGCGCCGTCACGCCCGTGCCGCTGGCGATCTGGGACGGCGCGCACGCGATCCGCTGGCTCCGCGCGAACGCCGCGAAGTACCGCATTGACCCCGAACGCATCGGGGCGTGGGGCCTCTCGGCGGGCGGCTGGCTGGTCCAGTACCTCGCACCGTCCGATTCGAGCACGGTGTTCGCCTTGCGTCCGAAGCGGAGCAAGGACACGATTCACGTGCCCATGCTCGACCCGAGGCCCGCCCTCGCCGAGCACTCGGCGCGGCTCCAGGCATTCGTGAGCGATTGGGGGGCGGGGCGGCTCGCCGAGAAGAACATCAGCGGCTGTCCCGCGTGGCTGACGAGCGACGACCCGCCCCTCCACACCTGCCACGTGGACCCCGCGGGCAAGCTGCCGCCCGGCCCCGAGCTGCTCCGCCAGGCCGGCGTGCCCGTCGCCATCGCCTTCCTGACCAATGTCAAGAACACCCACGTGCCCAGCCCCGTCCGCTCGCTCACGACCGACGCGGCGGGCAAGGAGATCACCTACCGCGAGCACATCCACCGTTTTCTCGACGAGTACGTGAAACGCCGCAAGCCTGCCGCGGCCCTCGGCCCCAGGCCAAGCGGCGTGACAGGGAGCGTCTCGCCGTCCATCATCACCACCGCGGAACGCGTCTTCAGGGCAGCGAAGGGCAAGCCGTTCTCCGCCAGGTTCGAGGCGAAGAGCGCCCTGCCCGTCCAATGGTTCGTCACGGGCAAGACGGCGCTCGTCTCGGACCGCGCGCACAACCCGCTGAAGAAGCTGCCCTGGCTCGAGATGGACGCGGCGACGGGCGTCCTGTCCGGGACGCCCGACGCAGCCGGCGTCTGCCCCCTCCTCGTCGTGGCCAACGCCCGCGACGGCGAGCGGGTGCTGTGCGACGCCGTGCGCGCCACTGTCGTGGTGGAAGAGCAGCGCTGAGGCAAGCCTGGGCGGCAGGATGGGACCGATAGGACCCATAGGACACATGGGACCTATGGGACGCGGGAAGGAGCGCGCGGCTGCCCATCACGCCCCGGCTGCCGAGATCACCAGGTTCTCATCCGCCTCGAAGAGTTGGTAAACGCGCTGGGGGAAGGCGTAGGCCGCCTCGGCGTCGGGCTGGGGGACGCAGCGACGCATGTGGTCCACGGGGCCGGCGAGGACGAGGCGGCGCGGGGCGATGCAGGCGGCGACCTCGGGCAGGTCGCACAGGGGGAGGATGCCGCTGACGAAGTCGGGCGGACGCCACGAGTGGAACTCGTGGGTCGCAAGGTCGCGGTAGGCGAGCAGGCTCTGGCAGCAGACGGCGGTGCCGACGCGTCCGTCGAGCGCGGCGGCGAATAGGGCGAGCAGCCCCCCACTCCCCTGCCCTACGATGCTCAAGCGGCTGGTGTCCACCTCGGGCCGCTCGGCGAGGAGCGCGAGGGCGCGCAACACGTCGTGGACCCGTCGCCCGACCAGGGCGTGACCAAGCATGCCGTATTGGTAGAAGTGATAGCCGTCGGTGCCCATGAAGGCATAGTCGCGCGAGATGGCGCCGATCGAGTGCGTCTCGCCGATGCCGCGGACGTCGATGGCGAGGACGACGTTGCCCTCGCTGGCAAGCATCTGGATGGTGCCGGTGGGGCCGGCCTCGGCCTCCTTCCCGTCCTGGTGGACGTAGACGATGCCGGGCCACTGCTGCGGCTCCTTGTCGGGCACGAAGAGGAGCGCGGGGACGGTGATGCCGCGCTCGCTCTGGAACGTGAGCTGCTCGATGCCGCACTTGCCGCGGTAGAAGAGGCCAAGCTGGTCGCAGGAGGGCGCGCCGTGGCCGGCGGGGACGTTGAGCAGCTCGAGGAGGCGGGAGCGCATCTCGCCCTGCCACTCCTCGGCCTCGCCGCGGCTGGCCAGCTCGGGCGGCGCGGGGGGGAGGGCCAGCGCCCGCTCGCGGGTGAAGCAGAAGACGGTGCGGCTGCCGAGGGAGTTCACCTGGCCGTCGGGCGCGCACCAGAGCTCCTCGACCGGCTCGGGCTCGGTGGACGGCTCGGCCGCGTCGGCGGCGGGGCCTGCCCTGAGCGAAGCCGAAGGGTCGCCGAGCCAGAGGCGGAACCACTGGCAGGCGGCCTCGCGGAGGGGCTGGCTGTAGCCGTGCTCGCCCTCGGCCACGACGAGGTCGGCGGCCCCCTCGACGCCGAGGAGGGCGTACATGCGCTTGAGCTCCGCGAAGGCGCGGCGGGTGCCCTCGATGGGGAAGAAGTCGCCGCTGGCGGCTCCGATGCGGATCGCCCGCGGCGCCCCGGCGATCAGCAGGTCGCTGTGGTCAATGCCCCGCTCGATGGCGTGGTCCTGGACCTGCTCGGCGTCGGCGATCATGCCCGTGGCGAGCCAGGCATCGCGGCTGGTGACGTAGCAGACGGGCATCGCCGCCCGAATCCGCTCGTCCAGGGCGACTAGATACGTCGTGAGCGTGCCACCCCCCGAGCAGCCCGTGCAGCCGAGGCGCGCCACGTCCACCTCGTCCCGCGTGCACAGGTAGTCGAGCGCCCGCATGCCGTCCCAGATGCGATAGCTCGCCAGGTTCACGCCCACGAGGAGGCTCTGGGTGCCTGCGAACTCGTGCTCGGGGCAGCACAGGCCGATGCGGGAGTCGCCCTTCGCGTAGTCCCAGTACTGGCTCCGTTCGCCTTGGCCGAGAGGGTCGTAGACGAGGACGACGAAGCCGTGCTTCACCAGGCCCTGGGCCAGGCGCTGGTAGTTGGGGCTGGCTTTCCCCTCGCGGGCGTGGCCGCAGGGGACGAGGATGGCGGGTGCGAGGCCGCGGCGGTCGCCCGGCAGGTAGAGGTTGGCGCTGACGTAGAAGTGGGGCCGGCTCTCGAACACCACCTTCTCGACGGCGTAGCCGCTGCGCTGGAGGCGTCCCACGCGGCGGGGGTTGAGCGGGGTGCGCTCGGGCAGGCCGCCGATCAGCTCGGTGAACGTCTCGCGGACGGTGCGTTGGTGGGCGAGCACGTCGTCGGCCGTTTGCACCTTCTGCTTGCGCGCCTGCATCTTCTCGAAGAGCGGGGCGGCGAGGCCCAGAAGGTGCTCGAAGACCATGGCCGAAAGATCCTTGCTGCCCAGCACGGAAAGCGGTTCCGCCATGCGCGAGTTCCTATTCTGCGGCGGGGGGTGGAGAAGCGTCGGCCACCCCATTATCGCATCCCACGGCTCTGGGTCAAGCGGGATGGCGCGCGTGAAGGGTCGAGCCCCCTTGTGCGTCAGAGAGTGAGAGGCGGCGCGCGGCGCCGGCGCGACTTGACATCGCGGGTGGGTGTGGTATGCTCGCAGTTGCGGATTCGGACACCTTTGGAAAGGACGAGCGACATGACCAGCGGGATTGGCGGCGGACGCGTGAGGCCGGTGCTGGCGTTCGGGCTCCTGGCGGCGTTCGGGCTGTTGCTTATGGGGTGTGATGAGCTGGCAGCGTACATCCCGCCGCCGCCCCAGTATCAGCCGCCCGTGGTCGTCCAGCCGCCGATTCAGCCGCCGGTCGTCGTGCAGCCGCCGGTCGTCGTGCAGCCGCCGGAGCCGCCGGTGCAGCCGCCGGAGCCTGGCGAGCTGCCCCAGGTGTGGGTGGACACGGTTCCCTTCGACCCCGAGCGGGTGGTCGTGCAGCAGGTGGGGGGCCGCTGGTTCCTGATGACGGATGAGGCGACGCTGCTGAGCTTCGAGGCCGACGAGGCGGGCGCGCGCCAGGCGCTCCGCGTCATCCGCTTCTACCGCATGAACTCGCAGTGCAGCATCGGCCGCCCGACGCCGCTGCTCCAGTACTACCTGGTGAACGACCGGCCGCCGACGGGGCCGATGCAGGGCGAAGCGGCCGTGCCGCTGGACCTCACCCGCCTCGACGTGGCGCAGGTGGACGACCGGTGGCTGCTGGTGCAGGGGAACGTGTGGCTGCTGGACTTCGGGGCGGCGGAGGCGGAGGCCCGCGCGGCGGTCGCCGTCATCCGCAACGCGGGGTTCACGCACATCTGCTTCGTGGGCCAGCCCCGGCCGGTGATGGTGTACTTCCGAGCCGGTGGCGCGGCGGCGCAGGTGCAATACGTGCAGGCCCGGCTCTCGGCCGACACGCCGTGCTACTCGGGGCCGCTGCCGGCCGCCCTGGGCTTCCGCGGCTCGATCACCGTCGGCCAGCCGTGTGAGGTGCAGTACACCTTCGTGCGCGGCGACGGCGTGCAGGGGCCTGCCTACGCGATCCGGTTCCCGCAGGCGGGCATGGCCCACGTGACCACCGAGATTGCGGTGGCCCGCGAGGGGCCGGGCTGGGTCGCCCTGCGGGTCCTGGCGCCGGTGGCCACGCAGTCGCTGCCCGCCCCCTTCGAGGTCCGCCCGGCCGCGCTGCCGCTGGTGCAGGCCACGGTGATCGCGCAGCCCGCGGTGTACGCGGGCCGCCTGCCGGCCACGGTGCGGTTCCGCGGGCGGATCGTGGTGGGGCAGCCCTGCGAGGTGCAGTACGCCTTCGTGCGCAGCAACGGCGCGATGGGCGCGGCGCAGACCGTGCAGTTCCCGCGCCGCGGCGCCGTCGAGGTGTTCGACGACTGGACCGTGTTCCGCGACTACGTGGGCTGGGCCGCCATCCAGATTCTCTCGCCCGTCGAGGTCGCCTCGAACCAGGCGCCCTTCGAGGTGCGCTCGCAGGGGCACCACCGCATCCAGGTGGACCTGGCGGCCGACCCGACGCTGTACTCCGGCCCGTTGCCGGCCCAGATCGAGCTTCGGGGCCTGATCGCGGTCAGTCGGCCCTGCGAGGTGCAGTACCTGTTCGTTCGCAGCGACAACACGTTCAGCCCCGTGCAGCGGCTGCGGTTCGACCGGCCGGGCAGCCGCCCGGTGACCAGCCGGTGGGCCGTGCCCCGGGAAGGCACTTGGTGGGCGACGATTCGCATCGTCCACCCCGTCGCCGTCGAGTCGGAGCGGGCGACCTTCGAGGTGCGCTCGGCCGCACAGCCCCACGTCCGCGCGTCCCTCACGGCGGACCCCGAGGCCCATCCCGGCCCCCTGCCCGCCACGGTGCGCTTCCGCGGCACGATCTGGGCGGGACAGCCCTGCAACGTGTCCTACGTCTTCGTCCGCAGCGACGGCGAGACCAGTCCCGTCCACACCCTGCGCTTCCCGCGCCGCGGGGCGCGCGACGTGGGGGACGCCTGGACCCTCCGCCGCGACTACGCCGGCTGGGAAGCCATCCGCATCCTCGCACCCGTGCGTGTGGACTCCGACCGCGCGCCCTTCGTGGTCAAGGCCCAGCAGCCGCCGATCAAGGTGGACGTGCACCTGACGGTGGAGCCGCCCGCCTACGTGGGCCCCGCGCCGGCGATGGTGCAGTGCAAGGCCGTGTTCCGGGTCAGCCGCCCCTGCGACCTGCGCTACACCTTCACCCGCAGCGGCAGCGCGCCCACGCACCCGCGCCTGCTGCGCTTCGACCGCCCGGGGGCGCAGGAGGTCGTCCTCCCCTTGCGGTTCACCCAGGATTTCGCGGGCTGGGCCGCCGTGCAGGTGATCTCCCCGGTGGCCGAGGAGTCCGCACGGGTGCCACTCCGCGTGGACATCCGCACGCAGCCGCGCATCCAGGCCACCCTGGCCGCCGAGCCGTCGGTGCATCCTGGCCCGCTGCCCGCGACGATCCGATTCCGCGGCACCATCTCGGTGGACCAGCCGTGCGAGGTGCGCTACACGTTCCTCCGGCACGACAAGACGATGGACCCGCCGCGAGTCCTCCGCTTCGACGCCCCCGGCTCCCGAGAGGTGACGACCCAGGTGACGCTGAAGCAGGGGGGGGCGGG
Organism: Planctomycetota bacterium; assembly: GCA_035527715.1. GTDB lineage: Bacteria > Planctomycetota > PUPC01 > DSUN01 > DSUN01 > DSUN01. Next base: position 14,466 of record DATKZY010000085.1, read on the forward strand.
CTGGCAGCTCCTTCGCATCCTGGCGCCCGTGGCTCTCGACTCGGCCCAGGCGCCTTACCAGGTCAAGGTGGGCCCGGCGCTCGACATCGCGGCGACGCTGCGCGCCGAGCCGCCGGAGTACAAGGGCCCCGCGCCTGCCACGATCGCCTTCCGCGGCACGATCCGGGCCAATCGGCCGTGCGACGTGCAGTACAGCTTCGTGCGCAGCGACGGCTCGCACAGCGAGCCGCAGGCGGTGCGCTTCGTGCGGCCCGGCCAGCAGGCGGTGGAGGAGACCCGCCAGTTCGGCGCCGACGCCAAGGGCTGGGAGATGATCCGCATCCTGGCCCCCGTGGCCGAGCAATCGAACCGTGCGGAGTTCGCCGTGGACATCCTGAAGCCGGCGAGCGTGGAGGCCACGCTCCGCGCCCTGCCGCCCAAGTACGATGGCCCCGCGCCCGCCGTCGTCCGCTTCCAGGGCGCCATCAAGGCCAACCAGCCGTGCGAGGTGCGCTATGTCCTCGCCTTCCGCGACGGCACGACCTCCCGGCCGCAGATCCTCCGCTTCCCCCGGCCCGGCACCCAACCCGTCGAGGAGACCCGACGGTTCAACGACGACACGAAGGGCTGGGCGATGATCCGCATCCTCGCCCCCGCCGCCCTCGAATCCGACAAGGCGGACTTCGAGGTGAACATCCGCGAGGCGGCGAAGCTCGAGGCCCGCCTCCAGGCCGTGCCGCCGAAGTACGACGGGCCCGCACCGGCCACCATCCAGTTCAAGGGGACCATTCGCGTGACCCAGCCGTGCGTCGTCCGCTACGCCTTCGTCTACAGCGACGGCGCGGCGAGCCCGCCGCGGACGCTTCGCTTCGACCGGCCCGCCATCCAGGCCGTCGAGGAGACCCGACAGTTCAACGCCGGCACGAAGGGCTGGGCGACCCTCCGCATCCTCGCCCCGGCCGCCGCCGAGTCCGGCAAGGAGCCCTTCGTGGTCGAGATCCGCCAAGCGGCCGCGGTCCAGGCCACGCTGAAGGCCGAGCCGCCGAAATACGTCGGGCCTCCCCCGGCCACCATCCGGTTCAAGGGCGCCATCCGCGTCAACCAGCCCTGCGAGGTGCGCTACACATTCGTCCGCAGCGACGGCGGCCCCACCCCGCCCCGAACCCTGCGCTTCAACCGCCCAGGGGCACAGGACGTGGAGTTCGAGCTGAAGCTCGTGAAGGAGACGAGCGGCTGGGTGACGCTGCGGGTCATCGCTCCCGCGGCCGCGGAGTCGGAGAGGGCGGAGTACGAAGCCAGGTTCCAACTGCCCCAGGCGAAAATCACCGTGGACCTCACGGTGGACCCGCCGCACTACATCGGCCCGGCCCCGGTGACGGTCCAGTGCAAGGGCGTGATCAAGGCCGACCAGCGGTGCGTCGTGCACTACAGCTTCATCCAGAGCAACGGGGACGCCACGCCGCCCAAGCCCCTGCGCTTCGACCAGCCGGGCGCACAGGAGCTCCAACTCCCCCTGCGGTTCACCGAAGACTTCAGGGGCTGGGTCCAGCTCCGCGTCATCGGCCAGGCCGCCGCCGAATCGCCCAGGGCGCCCCTCATCGTCAACATCCGCGAGCGGCCGAAGGAAAAGGAGAAGGGGAAGGGGAAGGCAAAGGAGGAGCCGCCCGCGGCCGTCGACATCCAGGTCACGCTGGCCGCCGAACGCAACCGATACGTCGGCAGGCTGCCCGTGGCCGTGAAGTCCAACGGCACGATCCGGGCCTCGGGGCCGTGCGAGGTCAAATACGTATTCGTCCACAGCGACGGCAAGACCACCCGGGAGACCGCCGTGCGCTTCCCGCGCGCCGGCGAGAGGGCCGTGGGGGACGTGTGGCTGGTCGCGCAGGAGATGTCCGGTTGGGTTGTCCTCCGCATCCTCGCGCCCGTCAAGACCGAATCCCCCCAGGCGGCGTTCGAGGTCAAGCGTGGCGGCCGCTGAGCGGCCCATCCAACGCAACCCCGGCCGGGGGCAGGCGGCAGCGCCTGCCCCCGCCATGTTGCGGGCGGACGAATCCCACGGTATAATCCCAGTGGGAGAGCAACGGGGGCCGCCTGCCTGCCAGCCGCCGACTGCCAACCCAGGAGGCGTCCATGCCCGTAGTCTGCGTCTTCGAGGACGACCGATGGGCCGATCTGCTGCCGCTGGTCTACTGCCGCCCGGCGTATGAGCTGCGGTGCGGCATCAGCAGCCTGCTCGACAAGACCGCACGGGCCTACCCCGGCCAGAAGCTGGCGCTCCTGTGCCGCGACTACCTGGCCGACACGCTGCGCGAACGCACCACCCTCCCCGTCAACAACCTGCCCGCCGACCAGGACGTGTTGTTCCTCAACGGCCGCCTGCTCCTCGGCGACGCCATCCCCCTCGACGGCCCGGAGGAGCTGGGCATGTGCGACGGCTCGCTCGCCTACGCCCGCCTGCGGGCGAAGACCGCCGCGGCCATCGCGAGCAAGCACTTCCTCGGCGCCACCCTCGCCAAGGCCCTGCCCCACACGATGCGGCACGTGGACGTCAAGGCCACCCTGCTCCGCTACTACTGGGAGATCATCCACCACAACGAGGAGGAACTTCGCCGCGACTTCAAGGCCCTCGCCACCCCAGGCGAAATCCGGGGCAAGGTCCACGAGGGCAGCCACATCCTCGGCAGGGAGAACGTCTTCATCGGCGAGGGCGCCGTCGTGAAGCCCTGCTGCGTGATTGATGCCGAGGACGGCCCTGTCTACCTCGCCGAGGGCGTGAAGGTGATGCCCAACTCCTGCATCCAAGGCCCCGCCTACGTCGGCCCCAATTCCACCATCCAGATGGCGGCGCGCCTGCGCGAGGGCACCAACATCGGCGAGGTGTGCAAGGTCGGCGGAGAAATCGAGAACTCCATCCTCCACAGCTACTCGAACAAGCAGCACGACGGCTTCCTCGGCCACGCCTACGTCGGCCAGTGGGTGAACCTCGCCGCCGACACGATCAACAGCGACCTCAAGAACACCTATGGCACGGTCCGCGTCCAACTCCCCCACAAGCTGGTCGAGACGGGCTCGATGTTCGTCGGCCTCGCGGTGGGCGACCACTCGAAGTCGGCCATCGCGTCCACCTTCCTCACCGGCTCCGTCGTCGGCTACTGCTGCAACGTGCTGACCTCCCGCTTCCCGCCGAAACTCGTCCCCTCGTTCTCCTGGCTCAGCGATTCCGGTTGCTCTCCCTACTCGCCCACCCTGGCCGTCGAGGTGGCCCGCCGCGTGCTCAGCCGCCGCAGGAAGCAGGTCACCGACGCCGACGCCGCCCTCATCCACAAGCTCTACGACCTCACCCAATCCGAACGCGACACCCTGGGCATGGAGCAGTGAGTGCAGGAGTCTTCGGGAAGGAGGGGGCTGCGGGGGAGGAAGCCCTTTC
>DATKZY010000086.1:0-29586 GCA_035527715.1 Planctomycetota bacterium
TCGGACGCAAACCCACGGTTCCGCTTCGCTGCACCGTGGGCTGTACTCCGCCACGCCCTACGGGCGTTCACGTTGCACCCTTGACCGTAGGAGATTACACGCACCCTTTTCTGCGGAGCACGGCCCCCCAATCCTGGCCAGCCGCTTCTCCTATCGTCCTCGATTCCCCCTGGCTTGAGGAGAGAAGAGTCGAGAACGAGGACGAGGGACGAGGACGAGCAGGATTCGAGCGGAACGACGGACCCACCCGCACTGGGGCCATGCCCCACTTGCTCGCCCGCCCTTGACTCGCGCCCCCGCACCCTCTATCCTATGAGAAGCATCGCACCCCACCCCCCGAAGCCGAGAGGAGACCGGCCGTGACGAATGGACGCCTGACCCGCCGCGAACTGCTGCTCGCCACAGGAGGGGGCGCGCTCGCCGCCTCCCTGCCCCTCGCCAGCCTGGCCGCCGACGAGCCCGCCGCCAAGCTCAAGGGCCGCATCCACCAGTCGGCCAGCAAGTGGTGCTACGGCGGCATCCCGCTGCCCGAGCTGTGCGCCTTCGGCAAGAAGATCGGCCTCGAGGCCCTCGACCTGCTCGGCCCCGGCGACTTCAAGACCCTCAAGGAGCATGGCCTCGCCTGCTCCATGGTGAGCTGCAACAGCATCGGCAAGGGCTTCAACCGCACCGAGAACCACGAGGGCCTGATCAAGAACCTCCGCCCCGCCATCGAGGCCACCTCCGCCGCAGGCTTCCCCAACGTCATCTGCTTCTCCGGCAACTGCCAGGGCATGCCCAAAGACGAGGGACTCAAGAACTGCGCCGAGGGCCTCAAGAAGATCGTCGGCTTCGCCGAGGAGAAAAAGGTCGTCCTCTGCATCGAATACCTCAACAGCAAGAACCACCGCGACTACATGGCCGACGACAGCAAGTGGTGCTTCGACCTCATCAAAGCCGTCGGCTCGCCCAGCTTCAAGATCCTCTACGACATCTACCACGTCGCCATGATGGAGGCCCAGATCGTCGAGGAGGGCGGCAAGAAGGTCGCCAAGCACAACATCTGCCAGCTCATCAAGGACAATATTGACGCCATCGGCCACTTCCACACCGGCGGCTTCCCCGGCCGCAACGAGATCGACGACACCCAGCTCCTCGACTACCCGGCGATCATGAGGGCCATCGCCGAGGCCGGCTACAAGGGCTACGTCGCCCACGAATTCGTGCCGAAGAACAAGAACAAGCTCGAATCCCTCGCCCAGGCCGTCAAGATCTGCGACGTGTAGGCAAGAAACGAGCCCGCGAAACACGCGAAAGGACGCGAAAGGGACGGAGCCGCAGAGACGCTCGGGTTCCCCTTTCGCGTCATTTGCCTGTCTCGCGGCCCCCCCCCCTGCCCCCGGAGGGACGATGGGGAAGGAAACGCCCAAGGCACGGCTGAAGCGCGAGTTCCGCAGCCTGTTCCGGTCCATGGACTTCGTGGCCGACAACTACCTGCGGGGCAACGACCGCCCGGACAAGACGGTCGAGCGGTTCGCCGAGGTCTACCAGCAACTCGGCGTCGCCTGGGAGTATCTGGCCTTACACTGCAAGCACTGGGACGGCTATCGGAAGGCCCGCGAGGGCAAGATGGCCTGCCGCATCTGCGGCAAGATCAAGGGGACGGACGAGCACTGGTTGCTGCTCCCGGGCAAAGGCCCGAAGCGAATCGGCCGCCGGGCCACGCCCACCTCGAAGGAGGTCTTCCCCACGGAGAAGCAGGCGCTCGTCGTCGCCGACACCATCGCATTCCACGGCGCGACCCTCGAAGTCAAGGTCTGCAACGCCCATAAGTCCCGCCTGTCCCGTCGCATTGCCCGTGATATCACCATCGCCGCCGACCGCATCATCAAGCTGCGCGAGGGACACGTCGAGTGCTGGCTCGACACCCATCTCGTCCACGTCCGGTGGAAGCCTGAGCCCCGCGGCAAGCGCGCGCCCACCTACGGCGCTTTCCCGTGGGAGTTGACCAAGGCCCGGCTCAAGAACTTCCCCATCATCCTCGAGCACGACGCCAAGGGCCGGTTCACCGGCCTGACGATCCTCGAGCCGGCATCTTCGACCGGGAAGGGGAGGGGGAAGCCGCGCAAGAGAATGGTCCTCTGAATACGCGGAACACGCAAAGTGCCGGTATCTGATCCGGGATGCCACCACACGCATCGTTCTGAGCAGAGCGGCGCCGTGTCGAAAAATGAAGGGTCGTGTCGAAAAGTGACTGAATTTGCGCATGCGAGGCTAAGCCATTGCTGCTCAATGGGTTAGGGGGAATCTGGCGGCCATGGGGGCCTCTCACCGCGCTGTGAGGGTGATGAACGCGACGGAGTGGGCTGGGAGGGTGAAGGCGACCTCGCGGCCGGCGAGCTTCACCGGCAGGTCGGCCACAACGTCCTCCCTCCGGTCCACGAAGGGGTGGGCGTCGGGGTCGCTGTGGCTGAGGGCGATGCCATCGGCCTTCGCGGGGTCGAAGCCGCGGAGGGCGATGCGGCAGGGGTAGGCTTTCGCCCACGAGCCGTTGGCCATCACAACGTAAACCGTTTTGCCATCATCACTTGCGGTGACGAGCACGGGCGTGAGCGGGCCGGTGACCTCGGCCTTGCCGATGCGGCCGGTGTGGAAGGGGGCAGTGCCCTCGATGGCCAGGACGTGGTCGCCGACGTGGCGGTTGAAGCAGTGGTAGAGCCAGTAGAACATCGAGCGCTTCTGCGGGGCCTCCTGGGCAAGGAAGCCGAAGCCCGGGGAGCGGAGGCGGGTGAACATTTCCCAGGAGCTTGCGCCGCGGAGGATGTCCTCCCGGGTATAGTAGATCAGGCGCACGGCTCGATGTAACGTGCCGTAGATATTGGCGTTACGGTTCACGAAGTCGGCCTTTTCATCCTTCGGGCCGTGGCTGTGCATGCCCCACTCGGTGTCGAGCTGGCAGACATCGCGGCCCGGGTTGCAGGAGGCGATGAGGGCGTTCAACTTCAGGATTTCCAAGAGCTTATGGTAGTTGGCCGAGAGAACGATGTCCTCGAACTTCCAGCGATTGACGTCGGCGAAGCAGTAGTGGTGGCCGACGACGAAGTCGTAGTGGCCTGCTGCCTTCTGGAGCAGGTAGCTGCACCAGGTGGGGCTGTGGGGGTTGACGGGGAGCCCTATCTTGGTGTCTGGCTGGACTTTACGCACGGCGGCCTCGACGGCGAGGAAGTGGTCGAGATAGGCGTCGGGCGTGGTGAAGACCATGCCCGAGCGGCCGAGGTAGGGCTCGTTGGCGACCTCCCAGTGGCGGAAGGCGTAGCCGCGGGCGAGCGAGTGGCGGGCGGCCTGCGCCCAGGATTCGGGGGGGAGCTTGCTGGTGGAGCCTTGCGTCTCAAGTTCAAGCACAGTCGTCCCTTGTGGAATGCCGACCCGCTTGAGGAGGGCGGCGGCCTTGTCGAGCGCGGCTTCAAGGCCGAAGGGCTCGTCGCCGACGGCGTAGAAGCGGGTCATGGGCAGCCGCATCTCCCTTATTGCTTGCTCCAGCTCGGGATGCAGCACGTAGTCGCCCTCTTTCGAGTAGGGCACGCGCGACCAGCCCGCAACACGGTGGAAGGAGACGCCGCCCGCGAGGCGGGTGGCGCGGCGGAGGCGCTTGGTGGCGTCCACCGTAAGTTCAACCCGCTCGCCGGGTTGCAGCCTGTGCTCAAGAGGCGGGACCTCGATGCTCTCGATGGGCACGAGGCGCTCCTTGCGGGGGCTGGCCGCCTCGGTGACGGTCACGTCGTCAATCCAAAGTGTGCGCTCCTCTCGACTTACGCTCGTGGCCTTGAACGTCAGGAGCAGCAGGCGGGCGCGGTCGGCGAAGAAGTCCCAGCCCTCGTGGATTTCGAACCTGAACTCCTTCCACTCAGGCCCGACCTCGATGGGGTGGAAGCCTGGGGAGGGGGCGTCCACGTAGGGGGCGATGCTCTCGTAAGCATCGAAGCCGAAAGTACTTCCGCCGAGCTTGTCGGCCCGCGCCCAGAAGGAGACGCTGTAGGCCATTCCGCGTTTCGTGCGGATCGCCTGGTCGGGCGACGAGACGACGTAGCCTGCGGTGTTGGCGGGGTGGTGGATTCGGAAGCAGGCTTTGCCGCTGTGGGGGTTCGAGGTGTCGCGCGTGAAGTTCTTGGGGTCCTTGTACTTAGAGGCGCCCCACATCGCCCAGCCGGGCGGGGGGCTCTTGGGCGATTCGAGCTCGAAGTCGCCGTTGGGGGCCAGGTTCTCGGCGGCGATGGCTGGCAGTGCCGCGCACAGAAGAAGCAAAGACTGCGCTGGCAAGCACTTACGCATGGCAGAGCCTCCGAGGGAGAGGGGACTCCGTGAGGAGAAGCTCGTGGAGCAGCCACTGGTGCAGGCTGTCGCGGACCGAGCGGTGCGCGGGCGAGGACCAGAGGTTGTGGAGCTGGCCAGGGTCTTCCTGGAGGTCGAACAGCTCGCCATAAGTCTGCCCGGAATATACGGTTAGCTGGTGGCGCTCGGTAACGAGGGTGCGGAGGCGGAGGCCGAGGTAATCCTCGTCGTTCTCGACGATCACGGCCTCGCGGAGGGCGGGCCGCTCGCCTCGGAGGACGGGGCCGAGCGAGAGGCCGGGCCAGGGCGGGGGCATCTGCGGGCACTCGGGCGTCGCGGGCACGGGGCCTTCGGGCACCGGCACGCCGGCGAGGTCGAGGACCGTTGGGGCGAAGTCGAGGTGGCTGGCCAAGGCGTTGGTCGTCACGCCCGCGGGGAAATGCCCGGGCCACGACCAGAGGAAGGGCACTTTCAGCAGGCCGTCGAAGTGGAACGGCCCCTTGTTGATCAGCCAGTGGTCGCCCATCATGTCCCCGTGGTCGGACATGAACGAGACGACGGTGTTCTCCCTAAGCCCTGATTTATCAAGGGCTTCGAGGATGCGGCCTATGTGGTGGTCGAAGAGCGAGATCATGCCGTAGGTGAGGGCGAGGATTTCGCGGAGCGGCTCGTCGGCCATGCGGGTGGCGTGGACGCGGCCGCTGAGCCGGCGGTCGCGCTCGACGATCTCCCGGAAGTGGGGCGGCAAGTCGTCGAGCTCGCCCTTGCGACGGGCCGGGAGCGGGATGTCCGCCGGGTCGTACATTTCCGACCACGGGGCAGGCGGGCAGTAGGGGTGGTGGGGGTCGGGGAAGGAGCACCAGAGGAAGAAAGGCTTGTCCTGCTGCGCCGCGGCTTCGTTGACGAAGGCGATGGTGCGGTCGGCGACCCAGGCGGAGTGGTGCAACTCCTGCGGCAGGGCGGACTTCCAGGCCTGCTCGGCGTTGTGGGGCGTGGGGGTGCCGGCCTTGGGCTGGAGGAGGTCGAAGCCGTCGGGCCGCTGGGCGACGAGCCAGGCCCGGTAATCGCCCCACATCCAGGAGCCGTGGCCGCCGGCGAAATCCACTCCCTCGAGGCCGTAGTAGGGCGTGGGGATGGCGGCGACGCGGCCGCTGTCCCACAGCGCCCGGCTCTCGGGGAACTCGGCGGGGTCGAGTTCCTCGACGGGTCGGCCGTTCGGGGTGCCGAAGGTGCGGAGGTGGAGCTTGCCGACCGAGTGGGTGCGATAGCCGGCCTGGCGGAGCGCCTCGGTCATCGTCGGCACGGAGGGATCGAGGGGGATGCCGTTGGTCCGCACGCCGTGGCCGCGGGCGGCGCGGCCGGTGAAGAAGGTCGCGCGGGCGGGCATGCAGAGCGGGTTGTTGACGTAGGCGCGCGAGAAGCGGACGCCCTCCGCCGCGAGGCGGTCAATCCCTGGCGTGCGCACGACGGGGTTGCCCGCGCAGCCGAGGTGGTCGGCCCGGTGCTGGTCGGTCACGATGCACAGGAAGTTCGGGCGGTTTGGCACGTGTCGTCTCCTGTTCGCTCCGCGGCGCGCCGGGAAGGGATCCCAGATTCCGGATCACAGATTACAGATCGGGGCGCGGAAAGCAAGGGCAGGATGCGGGCGCGACCGTGGGAAGGCGGCTCACATCAGGTGGATGCCGAGCTGGCGGAGGGCGGCTTCGGCGCCGGGGTCGAGGTGGGCGACGCGGAGGACGGCCGCGGTGTCGGAAAGCCTGCGAACCAGCAGCGGGGCGATCTCGGGGAGGCGCAGCGCGGCGTCGAGGGCCTCGGCCGACGGCAGCTCGAGGACGTGCAGGGTGCAGATTTCGGCGGGGTAAACGCTGGCGGCCCAGTTGCGGATGCAGTACTCGATGTTCTGGGAAAGGGGCGCGCGGATGTGGGCGCGAAGGGTGGCAAGGATGTCCTCGGCGCCCAGGCCGCGGAGGACGGCGCGCTGGACGCTTTCCTGGGTGATGCGCAGGTGGAGGGTGACCTCGCGCTTGCCGCGCTCGCAGAAGGCGGCGAGGCGGTGGAGGAGCGCGACGTGGCCCTCGTCGGGGAAGAGGACGACCTCGAAGTCGGGGTTGACGAGGAGGAGCGGGCCGGCGGGGTCGGGCAGGGGCTCGCGGGCCAGGACGAGACGGGCGAGGGGCGAGGCGGCGACGAACGAGTGGTCGCCCTGGCGCCCCACGTCGAGGACGCCGGCGTAGTTGAGGGCCTGGAGCAGGGGCTCGCGGGCGGCGGCGGCGAGTGCGCCGACGGTGCTGAGGGCGCGGGTGGCGGGCCACCAGGCGCCATCGGGCGCCGCGGGCTCGGGGCCGGGCACGGGGCCTTCCTCGATGCGTTCGAGGAGGAAGCGGGCGACGACTCGCGCGAGGAAGGCGTTAGTGGGGGCCCAGCAACCGGGGGGCCAGCCGGCCAGCACGTCGCGCGCGGCGGCCGCCAGGGCGCGGAAGTGGTGGGGCGGACACGTGCTCTCGCCGAGCCGCAGCAGGGCGTCGAGGAGCTGGGGGGCCTGCTCGGCGAGAGGCAGCCGCTCCCAGTCGGCCGCGGCGCGGGTGGCGTGGGCGCGTTCGTCGGCGTGGCGCTCGAGGAGGCCCAGCTCCTGGGCAACGGAGAGCTTGAAGGCAAGGAGGGACTCCTCGTCCATGAAGAAGGTGTTGCGGAGGGCCATCTGGGGGGCGATCAGGTTCCGCGTGCCCTTGAAGAATCGGCCGGCGGCGGTGAGCTTGGAGGGGTTGGCGCGGAGGAAGTCCACGGCGGCCAGGACGTCGGTGAGGAAGTCGATCCCGCAGGCGTAGACGTGGTCGAGCGTGTCGCGGGACGGGGACGTCCCGCCTGCAATGCCGCGCGCGGCGGCGTGGGCCTCGACGAGTTCCTGGTAGAGGACGAGGCAGCCGTGGTCGTCGCCGAGGCCGTGGTCGAGGAGCGAGAGATGGCCGAAGGTGCCCAGGAACGCGGCCTCGAGGGCGGCGCGCCAGCGGGGGCTGTCCACGCTCTCGATGTCGAGGCCGAGCGACGGGAAGCGTTCGAGGGGCAGGATGCCGGCGTGGTCGTCGAGGGCGAGGCGGACGGCGCGCTGGATGGCCGGCTCGGGGAGCGCGGCGAGGCGCCGCTCGATGGCCCGCGGCTCGGCGAGCGTGGCGAGGAGGCCGCCGGGCGCGGGGTCGGCCGGCGCGAGGCGCTCGCGCTGCGAGGGGTCGAGCCGCGCGAGGAAGCGGCGCAGGCTGAGCATGATGTCCGGCTCGCGGATGTCGAGGTTGAGGACCTCGGCCAACGCGTCGCCCAGCTCCTGGGGCACGAGGGCGCGGCCTTCGACGGGCTCGGGCCGCCCTGAGCTTGCCGAAGGGCGGAGGCAGTCGGGGCGGCCGCCGTTGCGGGGCGCGGCGCAGCCGACGAAGCCACGGCGGGAGAGTTCCTCGACGACCTCGTGCTCGGCTTGAGCGGTAGCGGGCGGGCCGGCGACGCGGCGGAAGAGGAGCCTGGCATCGCCCTCGTAGCCCTCCTGGCGCAGGAGGGCGCGGAGGAGGTCCTGGGCGACGGGCGTGAGGGCCTGGAACGCCTCGCGCACCCGCTCGGGGCCGAGCATGGCCTGGCGCAGGAGGCGGAGCAGCTCGCTCTTGGACGCGCTGCGACTCGTCGCCGGCGCCCAGAGCCACTGGAGGAGCTGGAGGCTGGCGATGCTGCGGGAGTTGAGGAAGTCATCGAGCTGCATGGCGGAAGGCTCTTGGCACGGGGGGGCAGAGGACACGGACAGGCACGGACGGGCACGGACAGGGACGGGGCGGGCGGATCTCCTTTCATCCGTTGTCGGTGCGGGTCCGTGTCAGTCCGTGATGGACCGGGCCCTCGGGTTCGGGGTCGAGGAGTTGGTGTGCGTCGAGGATGCGGTAGGTGTAGCCCTGTTCGGTGAGGAAGAGCTGGCGGTTGGCCGCGAAGTCGGCGTCGCGGCTGTCGCGCGTGACGAGCGAGTAGAAGCGGGCGAGCGAGCCGTTGGCCTTGGGCCGCAGGATGCGGCCCAGGCGCTGGGCCTCCTCCTGGCGCGAGCCGAAGGTGCCGCTGACCTGGATGGCGACGTTGGCGTCGGGCAGGTCCACGGCGAAGTTGCCGACCTTGGAGACGATGAGGGTCTGGACGGCGCCCGTGCGGAAGTCGGCGTAGAGGCGCTCGCGGTCGCGGTTTGGCGTGGCGCCGGTGATGAGGGGCGCCCGGGTGTCGCGGGCGATGGTCCTGAGCTGATGGAGGTATTGGCCGATGATGAGCACGCGGTCGCCGGCGTGGCGGGCCAGGAGGCTGCGCAGGATCATGCGCTTCGCGGGGTTCTCGGAGGCGATGCGGAACTTGTCGCGGTTCGTGGCGAGGGCGTAGCTCATGCGCAAGTCGTCGGGCAGCGGCGTGCGGATCTCGGTGCACTGGGCGGTGGCGATCCAGCCCTGCCGTTCGAGGGTCTTCCAGGGCACGTCGCAGCGCTTGGGGCCGATGAGGCTGAAAACGTCGTCCTCCTTGTGGTCCTCGCGCACGAGGGTGGCGGTGAGCCCGAGGCGGCGGCAGGCCTGGATTTCGGCGGTGATGCGGAAGACCGGCGCGGGCAGCAGGTGCACCTCGTCGTAGAGGATGAGCCCCCAGTTCAGGGCGTTGAAGAGGCGGAAGTGGGGGAAGGCGGCGTCCTTGCGGCGGTGGTGGGTGAGAATCTGGTAGGTGGCGAGGGTGACGGGGCGGATCTCCTTGGCCTCGCCCGAGTACTCGCCGATCTGGTCGTCGGCGAGATCCATCTTGTCCAGGATCTCGCGCCGCCACTGGCGCACGGCCGTGATGTTGGTGCACAGGATGAGCGTGTGGGTCTGGAGGAGGGCCATGGCAGCCATGCCGACGATGGTCTTGCCGGCGCCGCAGGGCAGCACGACCACGCCGCTGCCGCCCCGGGCGCTGCCGCCGGCGTAAAAGACGTCGGCCGCCTCGCGCTGGTAGGGCCGGACGACGAAGGGCTTGCCGCCGGCCGTGGCCGCGCGCAGGCGGAGGGGCAGCGGCGTGCCCTCGACGTAGCCGGCCAGGTCCTCGACCGGGTAGCCGATCTTGATGAGGGCCTGCTTCACGTGGCCGCGGCGGTCGGGCCGCACGGCGAGCGCGAAGGCGTTGAGCGGCTCGGCGAGGAAGGGCCGCACCAGCTTGTGCCGCAGGACCTCGGCGATCAGCGGCGCGTCGGCCGAGACGAGCACGAGCTGCTCGCCGCGGCGCTCGAGCCGGAGCCGGCCGTAGCGCGCCGCGAAGTCGCGCACCTCGAACTCGATGTTCGCCGGCACGGGGTATTTCGTGAAGCGGTCGAGCGCGGCGAGAATGTCGTCGGCGCTCAGCCCCGCGGCCGCGGCGTTCCACAGCGACAGCGGGCTGATGCGATAGGTGTGGAAGTGCTCGGGGCTCTTCTCGAGCTCGGCGAAGCGCGCCAGCGCGTCGCGCGCCTCGGCATACCGAGGGTTGTCCACCTCCAGGAGCACCGTGCGGTCGCCCTGAACGATGAGGGGATTGCCGGTGTCGGGGGGCATGAGCGAAGCCGAGTCCCTGAGTCGTCGGGTCCGAGACAGACCCGCATTCTAGCCGCGCGGCCCGTGCGAAGCAAGAGGAAAAAAGCGTGGGGATGGCTCCCAGTTCCGGCGGAGCCTGTGTTCTGCTCCAATCGTCCTTGTCCCTCGTCCTCGTCGTCGTCGTCGAACTCTTGGGCTTCCCCCGCCCAAACCCATTCGACGACGAGGACGACGACGATGCTCGAGCCAGGGATTCCCCACGAATGGGAGTCATGCGCCTCGCCGCGAGGCATCTTGACCCCGCGCAGGGATTCTGGGAAAATGAGCAGGCGGACCGCGGGCGAGGGGCGGTGGCAGCGGGCACACGGAGGCACGAGAGCGCGATGGGCACCCCGCCGAAGCGCAGTTCTTCGACAAGCGCAGGGCGGCGTGAGTCTGTCCCACGCCGCCGGCCGCGCGTGCGCAGCCTCAAGGCCTACGTCGCCCTGTGGACGGGGGCCATCCTCTTCTCGTTCCTCCTCCTGATCGCCGCCTGGTTCACCGTGCAGGCCAACCTGCGCCTGATGAGGCAGCGCACCGTGGCCGACGCGCGGGCGCTCGACGCCGCGCGCGAGCTGCGGAACCACCTGTTGAACGAGGAGCGCGAGGACCTGCTGTGGCGGGCGACGGGCGATGCGGCGCATCGCGACGCCAAGCTGGCGGCGCTCCGAGAGGCCGTCGAGGTCGCACAACACCTCGACACCGCAGGCGTGCCCCTGGACGAGGCGCAACTTGCGCAGGACATTCGCACGCGGCTCCTGGCTCTCGGCGACGCGGCCGCGCCGCAGGCCCCGCCTCCCATCGAGAAGTCCCGGCCGGCGATCGACGAGCTGCTCGCCGCCGTTCGGCGCTACATCGCGAGGAACGAGCTCGACATGGAAGCGACCGCGCAGGCGGCCCTGCAGCTCCAGGGGACGATGGACCGGTGGGCCATCGGCGTGGTGGGAGTCGTCGCGGTGCTTCTCGCCGCGGGCTCGCTGGGCCTCGTGCGGCGGGTGATTCGACCGACGCTCGAGCTCACGCACGCCGCCCGCGGGCTCGGCCAGGGCGACCTCTCGGCCCGGGCCGCGGTGACCCGCGACGACGAGTTGGGCGCCCTGTGCCGCACGTTCAACGCCATGGCCGAGGACACCGCGGACCACGAGCGGGCCCGGCTCGAGTTCGTCGCCCTGGTCGCCCACGACCTCAAGAATCCCCTCGTCACCATCGGCGGCGGCATCCGACGCCTCCAGAGCCCAGCCCTCACCCCCGAGCAGCACGCCGCCTGGCTCCGCCGCATCGCCCAGGAGGCCGCCCGCCTCGAAAAGCTCACGCACGACCTGATGGACACCGTGCAGGTTTCGACCGGCCGCCTGAGGCTGAACAAGGGGGAGCTGGACCTCACGGCCCTGCTCCGAGAGCTGGTGGCTGAGCAGGCCGAGGTGGTCTGCGACCACGAGCTGACGTTCCAAGGCGAAGAGGAGTGCCGCATCCTCGCCGACCGCGACCGCATCGAGCGGGTGGCCGTCAACCTCATCTCGAATGCGGCCAAGTACAGCCCCAGGGGCACGGCCATCGAGGTCAAGGTCGCCCGCTCGCGGTCCGCCGCCGTCTTCACCGTGCGCGACGAGGGGACGGGCATCGCGCCCGAGGAGCTGGCGGCCATCTTCCAGCCGTTCGGCCGCGGCGCGCACGCGCACCGCTGGGCCAAGGGCACGGGCCTCGGCCTCAACGTCGTCAAGCAGATCATCGAGGCCCACGGCGGCTCCATCAACATCGAAAGCCCGGTGGCCGAGGGCACCACCATCGAGATCCTCCTGCCCCTGGCCCCCGGCTCCCAGGGAGAGGGCTCCGGATCGTAAGGCGGCCTTCGGCCGCAATCAAAGGGGATGACTGGATGGTTGGTTGAATGGATGATTGCTGACACCCATCCACCCATCCATTCATCCCCGGCTGACCTGCGCGCAGGACACGCATGAGCCACGATGGAAGGGCCTGACGGCATGCACCACCTCACCGAGCACCAGATCGCGCTGCTCCTCCTCCAGGTGATGCTGCTGCTGGGGTTCGCCCGCGGCCTGGGCTACCTGTGCCAGCGGGTGGGCCAGCCGGCGCTGCTCGGCGAGATCGCGGCCGGCATCCTCCTGGGCCGCACGATCCTCGGCAACCTGGCGCCCCAGCTTCACACCGTGCTGTTCCCCGCCGACCGCCTGCAGTTCGCCATGCTCGACACCGTGTCGTGGCTCGGCCTCCTCCTGCTCCTGCTGAGCGCGGGGCTGGAGGTGGACGTGAGCGTGGCGTGGCGGCAGCGCGGCGACGCGCTGAAGATCGCGGTGACCGACATCGTGCTGCCGATGGCCATCGCGTTCGTGCCGGGCATGCTGCTGCCCGACCGCTACCTGCCCCCTGGGGCGCCGCGGCTGCTCTTCGCCTTCTTCATCGCCACGGCCCTCATGATCAGCGCCATGCCCATGTCCGTGAAGGCCCTCCACGACCTCGACGTGCTGAAGAGCGACCTGGGCCTGCTGATCATGTCGGCCATGACGATCAACGACATCGCGGGCTGGGCCATCTTCACCCTCATCCTCGGCTTCGCCGCCCAGGCGGCGCTCGACCTCGGCCGCGTCGCCGCCGTCCTCGGCGGCACCATCGCCTTCGCCGCCGTGGCCATGACGGTCGGCCGCGCCCTCGTCGGCCGCGCCATCACCGCCATCCAGCGGCGCCGCGCGACGGACACGGGGCTCGTCCTCACCTTCGTGTGCTGCCTGGGCCTCGCCGCGGGCCTGGGCACCCAGTGGCTCGGCATTCATCCCCTCTTCGGGCTCTTCCTCGCCGGCATCATGGCCGGCGGCACCCCCGCCCTCTCCGAGAGGACCCGCCACGTCATCAGCCAGATGGTGCACGCCGTGTTCGTCCCCGTCTTCTTCGCCAGCCTGTGCCTCCAGGTGGACCTGTTGGCCAGCTTCGACCTGCTGCTGGTCTCGGTGTTCACGCTCGTGGGCTTCGCGGGGAAGTTCACGGGGGCGTGGCTGGGCGCGCGGATGACGGCGCTGTCGCGCTGGGACCGCATCTCGGTGGCCATCTGCCACACGCCCGGCGGCTCGATGGAGATGATCGTCGGCCTCGTCGCCTACCAGCAGGGGCTCATCACCATGCCGGTGTTCGTCGCCCTCGTGTTCGCCGCGCTCGCCTCCTCCGTCGCACTCGGCCCAGGGCTCGCCTGGTCGCTCCGCCGCAGGGGCATCGTGAACGTCCTCGACGTCTTCCTGCGCCGCGCCACGCGGCTCGACCTCCGCGGCCCGAGCCGGTGGGACGCTATCCGCGAGCTGTGCGAGGCCGCGGCCGAGCAGGAGGGCATGCCCGACGCCGAGGCCCTCAACGCCGCCGTCCGCGCCCGCGAGGAGACGGCCGGCACGGCCATCGGCGAGGGCATGGCCGTGCCCCACGCTCGCCTCGCCGGCCTGGCGCGGCCCGCCGTCCTCTTCGGCCGCAGCGAGCACGGCATCGAGTGGAACTCGCCCGACGGCCTGCCCGCCCATCTCCTCTTCCTCATCCTCACCCCGGCCGACGACCAGGGGCTCCAGGTGCAGCTCCTGGGCGCCCTCGCCAAGGGCATCGGCGACGAGGCCGTGCGCCAGCGCCTCCTCGGGGCCCAGGACGAGCACGGGGCCTGGGCCGTCCTCCGCCAGGCCCTGGGCCGGCAGGGCCTCGTCCGGCCCCGGCCCACTTCCTCTTGACCCGTCACGCTGCTTCCGGCAGAATGGCGTGCGGGCCGGAGGCACCGCGCAGGGAGTAGCGGCTTGTCGGGAGCGCTGCTGCAACTCGGCGAACACCACATCGGCATGTTCCTCCTCCAGGTGCTGCTCGTGCTCGGTCTGGCCCGGGGCCTCGGTTGCCTCTTCGAGCGGATCGGCCAGCCGGCCCTCGTGGGCGAACTGCTCACGGGCGTGGTCCTGGGCCCCACGCTCCTGGGCCGTGTGGCGCCCGCCGTGCACGCCTGGCTGTTCCCTGCCGGCGACGTCGTGCAGGCCGCGATGCTGGGCACCTTCGCCTGGGTTGGGCTGCTCCTGCTCCTGTTGAGCGCGGGCACGGAGGTGGACGTGACCGTGGCCTGGCGCCAGCGGGGGCATGTGGTGGGCATCGCGGCGGCCGGCCTCACGGTGCCGCTGGCTCTCTCGTGCGGGGCCGCCCTGTTGCTGCCCGACCGCTACCTGGCCGACCCCTCGCAACGGGTCGTTTTCGCCCTGTTCGTGGCCACGGCGCTCACCATCGCCGCCTTGCCGATGACGGTGCGGGCACTCTACGACCTCGACCTGCTGAAGAGCGACCTGGGCCTTCTCGTCATGGCCTCGCTCGTCATCCACGAGGTCGTCGGCTGGGCCGTGTTCACCCTGATCCTCAGCTCGGCCACCCAGGCGCGGCTCGACGTGACCCATGTGGCCGTGGTCGTGGGCGGCACGGTCGCCTTCACGGCGGCGTGCATGACGCTCGGCCGCCCCCTGGTCGCGCGGGGGATTGCCTGGGTGCAGAAGGGGCGCCCCGCCGACACGGGGCTCGTGCTCACGCTCGTGTGCTGCGTGGGGCTGCTCGCCGGCTTCATCACCCACAGCATGGGCATCCACGCCCTGCTCGGGCTCTTCCTGGCCGGCGTGATGGCCGGCGGCGCGCCGGCCCTCTCCGAGCGCACCCGCCACGCCATCAACCAGATGGTCTACGCCGTCTTCGTGCCCGTCTTCTTCGCGAGCCTGGGGCTCCAGGTGGACTTCGTGGCGAACTTCGACCCGTTTCTGGCGCTGCTCTTCGCGACGCTGGGCATCGGCGGCAAGTTCCTCGGGGCCTGGACGGGCGCGCGCCTGGCCGGCGTGTCGCGCTGGGAGCGCCGGTTCATCGCCATCGCCCACACCCCGGGGGGCTCGATGGAGATGGTGGTCGCCCTCGTCGCCCTTCAGGAGAAGCTCATCACCGTGCCCGTCTTCGTCGCCATTGTCTTCGCCGCCCTTGTCTCCTCGATCGTCCTCGGCCCCTGGCTCGCCTGGACGACGCGCCAGCGCCGCGCGCTCAACGTGCTCGACATCTTCCTCCGCCGCGCGATGCGTCTGGACCTCCACGGCTCGACCCGCTGGGAGGCGATCCACGAGCTGTGCGAGGCCGCGGCCGAGCAGGGGGGCCTGCCCAAGACCGCCGTCCTCAACGCGGCCGTGCGCGCCCGCGAGGAGATGGCCGGCACCTCGATCGGCGAGGGCATGGCCGTGCCCCATGCCCGCATCGCCGGCCTCTCCAGGCCCCTCATCGTCTTCGGACGCGCCGTGGCCGGCTTCGAGTGGGACGCCCCCGACGGCCTGCCCGCTCACTTCGTCTTCCTCATCCTCACCCCGGCCGATGACCAGGGGCTCCAGGTGCAAATCCTCGGCGCACTCGCCCGCGGCCTCGGCGACGAGCCGACCCGCCACAAGCTCCTCGCCGCCCGCACCGAGGCCGAGGCCTGGACCCTGCTCCGACAGGCCCTCGCCCAACAGAACCTGGCTCGCCGCAGCGCCCCGAGGGGAAAACCGTGACGCCGCCTCGCTCGAGCCAACCGCCACAGGAGACCCCGATGGAGAAACTGGCAGCGACTGGCCTCGTCGTCCTCCTCGCAGGCGTCCTGCTCGCCGCGGAGGCGCCGCGCGAGCCGCTGCGCATCAGCGGCATCTACCCCAGCCTGGCCGCGCTCTCGGGCGCGAAGTCCGAGTGCGGCATCGGCGCCGTCGTGCCCTGGGCCGGCTCTCTCTGGTTCATCACCTACCCCGCGCACTACGGCGACGGCAAGCTCTACCAGGTGACGCCCGACCTCGCGCTCGTCCCGCGCCCCGAGAGCATCGGCGGCACCCACGCCGGCCGACTCGTCCACCGCGAGTCCAGGCAGCTCGTCATCGGGCCCTACTTCATTGACGAGAAGGGCGGCATCCGCGCCACCAAGTACCACGCCCGCATCACCGCCGTGATGCGCCACCTCACCGACCCCGCCAACAAGGTGTACATGTTCGACATGGAGGGCGGGTTCGCCGAGGTGGACGTGCGGACCATGCAGGCCAACGAGCTCTTCAAGCTCCAGGCCCGCGGCGTCACCGGCACCCACGGCAAGGGCGGCTACACGGGGCAGGGCCGCGTCGTCGTCGCCAACAACGGCCGCGGCGGCGCCCTCGCCGAGTGGGACGGCAAGGCCGACAAGTGGACCCTCGTCGAGCACAAGAAGTTCTGCGAGGTCACCGGCCCCGCCGGCATCCTCGGGGCGCCCGACGACCAGAGCCCCGACCACCCCCTCTGGGCCACCGGCTGGGACCCCCGCTCGCTCATCCTCAAGGTCCTCGACAAGGGGACGTGGCACACATATCGTTACCCAAAGAGCACGTACACGCACGAGCCCGACCACGGCTGGTTCACCGAATGGCCGAGGATCCGCGAGGTCGGCGGCGGCCGTCTCCTGCTCGACTTCCCCTCGATGTTCTACGACTTCCCCGCCGGCTTCCGCCCCGGGAAGACCGCTGGCTTCCGACCCCTCGCCACCCACCTGCTCATGGTGCCCGACTTCTGCGACTGGAACGGCCGCCTCGTCGTGGCCTCCGATCAGACCTCCGTCATGGGCAACCCCCTCGGCGGGCAGCCACAGTCCAACCTCTGGTTCGGCTCGGTCGCCGACCTGGCCCGCTGGGGCCGGCCGGCCGGCTGGGGCGGCCCGTGGGCCGGCGACGCCGTGGCGGCCGGCGCGCCCTCCGACCCCTATCTCTTCGATGGCTTCGAGCACCGCGTGCTCCACATCTCACACCGCGCCCCCGCCGAGGTCGCCTTCACCATCGAGCTCGACGAGGCGGGCGACGGCACGTGGAAGCCCTACAAGACCCTGAAGGTGGCTCCCACCGGCTACGCCTGGCACATCTTCCCCGACGAGCTGCGTGCCGCCTGGGTCCGCCTCACGGCGGACGCCGATTGTGTGGTCTCCGCTTACTTCCACTACTCGACCTCGGGCCACAAGTCGTATGATACTAAGCCTTTCCAGAGCCTAGCGCCCGTTGGGGACAAGGCGGCGCACACCGACGGCATGCTGATCCCCCACGCCGACCGCCTCTGGTTCCTCGCCGAGCCCGTGGCCGCCGACGGCGAGCGCGCCGAGCCCAGGCTGTGCGTGCTCGACAAGGATGCCGCTATCCGCCCCGCCGACGCCTCGCCCGCGGCCTCCCAGGCGAAGGCCCTCCTGACCAAACTCCGCGACTACACGTACGGCTTCACCTTCACCCACGACGACGCCTCCGTCGTCGTCAAGGCCAAGGCCAAGACCTATCGCCTCCCCAAGGCCGACAAGGCATATGACGCCGCCCCCTGGACACGTCGCCTCCGCGAGGTCATCACCGAACGCTACCTCCTGAACGCCCACGGCACCTTCTACGAGGTGCCCCGCGAGGACTTCGCCGGCATTCGCCCCATCTCCAGCCATGGCAAGTGGATAAGCGACTTCTGCACCTGGCGCGGCCTGCTCGTCATGTCGGGCGCGCTCGCCGCCGCGAAGCCTGACGGCAATTTCGTCACAAGTCCCGACGGCATCGGCATTTGGCTCGGCTGCGTGGACGACCTCTGGCAGCTCGGCAAGCCCAGAGGCCAGGGCGGCCCCTGGCTCAAGACCCCCGTCAAGCCCGGCCTGCCCTCCGACCCCTACCTCATGACCGGCTTCGACAAGAAAACCCTCGAACTCTCCCACGACGCCGCGACCGAAGTGTCCTTCACCCTTGAAGTTGACTTCCTCGCCAAAGGCGTGTGGCGGCCCTACCAGACCTTCAAGGTGCCCGCCGGCGAGACCGTTCGGCACGAGTTCCCCGCCGGCTACAGCGCCCACTGGCTCCGCCTCGCCGCCGACAAGCCCTGCTCGGCCACCGCCTGGCTCGTCTACGAGTGACCGGCGGCCTTGGCCGGCCGGAGGCGCCCGCCATTGTTGCGCATTGTTGGGGGCCGGAGAACGGGCCTCAACAATGATGAATCGGCCAATAGCGGCCGTGTAAGGCGTTCCACCCATTGTTGAGGGTGTGCGCGCACCCAGTCTTTCAAGCCGCTGGGGCCAATCCCAGGAAAGCACTGAGCCGGTGCATGTCCAGTGGCATCAACTCCTTATGGCGATCCGCGGCCTCGCCTGCCAGTCCCTGTTCCTCCATTGTTGGGGGCCATCGGGCCCTCCCGGCCCCCAACAATGAGGTTGATCAGCCTTTCAGGTACTTGGCGAAGCAGGCTTTGGCGCGGGACCACATTTCGGGGGAGAGGACGTGGCCCGCGCCGGCCTCGATGTAGTGGCTGAAGTGGTCGGGGGCGCCGGCCCGCTGGTAGGCGGCGGCAATCCTCTTGATGCCCTCGCGGGCCTCCTCGATGGGGCTGCCGCCGTGGGTTTCACGGACAGGTCTGCGGCCTCGTCGGAACGGTACTACCGGTCACAGAGGGGCAGCACGTGAAGTTCGGGCATCTCGTTCCATTGGCGACCGTCCAGATCACGTCCACGTCGCTTCTTGAACGTTCCGCCCCACTGCTTGAAGAAGAA
Organism: Planctomycetota bacterium; assembly: GCA_035527715.1. GTDB lineage: Bacteria > Planctomycetota > PUPC01 > DSUN01 > DSUN01 > DSUN01. Next base: position 18,424 of record DATKZY010000086.1, read on the forward strand.
CGGGACACCCGCGCTCTGGCACTGATCCCGGACATCCACGACCCAGTCCTTCCGCATCGGGCGCGCGCCCGGCCCTGATTCTCCCCCGACGATGACCCAGTGAATGCCCCTCAGGTCAAGACATGGCATGGGGCCGAGTAGAGGTTCCAAAGAAAGGAACCTTCTCGCCGCCGCGGTGGCTCTGAGGTGGTCAATGCGGAATGCGTAATCGTGGGTTTCTACGGTCACACCAACCCAGATGTTGGGTGCCCAAGGAAGCACCGAAGAAAGTTCCTGTAGCCTCGCGGACCGTTTGGTGAGGACCTGGAATACGTGCCAGTTGGCCTTCCTCATCGCGTCGAAGACCCTGAGGATGAAGTCGGTGGGCACATCCGCGTGGAAGAGGTCGCTCATGGAATTCACGAAGACCATCTGCGGCGTCCGCCAGCGGAGGGGGAGGCCGAGCAAGCGCTCGTGGACGGTGACCTGGAAGCCGTTTGCGTAGCTGGCCAGCCCCATTGCCTGTAGGCGCTTCGCCATGCGCTCGGCGTAGCAGTGAGCACACCCCGAGCTGATCTTGGTGCACCCTGTCACCGGGTTCCACGTGGCTTCCGTCCACTCGATTGCTGAATTAGCGCCCATCAACAAGACCTCGGTCTCTATACTTGTTGAATACGGCACGAGCGATCTTGTCGCCCGTCGCGTTGTGCGAGGCGAAGAGCAGATAGTACACGACGGCTCCCTTGCTGTTTCTCATGGGCATCGGCTCTGGCACGAACGGAAAGCCAGCCACCTCTCTGAGACGCCTGCGGTAGGCCTGCACCACAGCAAGGGCGCGCCTTGGTACCGGCTCCTCAACTGGGCCGAACAGACCGGGCTGGACCGTGTAGGCGACCTTTCGCCAGGAGTCGTCGCCCCAGAAAGCGCTCATCCGCTCCAGTTGGGCACGGGGCACGGCATCCGGGTTATCCCAGAGAACGTTCATTTTCGCGTCCATGATCATGAAGTTCAGGAATATCTCGATGCTCTTCATCTGACCGGCCGTCTGAACCACCTCCCAGTTGGGGTTCAGCTTGTAGGGATCAAGCAAGCACAGGGCTCGGCGGTAATCCTCGTATCGGTACTGCGGGAAGACCTCCGTGAGGAGGATCGCGTTACAGTCACCCTCGTGTACGGTCACGTCGTGTCGTCCTTCTGCAAGCTGGCGAAGTCGTTCTGCTCTACTGCCATCGAGGTCGATGAAGTGGTAGTGGGGGAAAGGTGGCTGCGTCCTCAGGGCGATCGCTGGGCTCCCCTCGATCTCCTTTCCTGTCGCTTCGGAGATGTGTGTTCCCGCTCCAGCGAAGCCGTCGATGTATGCGTAGTCGCGAATGGTCCGCTGCCTGCTAAGAATCTGGGCGTACGCCTTCGAGTAATCCCGGATGATACTCAGCTTGATCTCTGTCCAGTAGCCCACCTCATCCAGCCTGAGATCCGCCATCGCCGACCTCCACCCGAGGCGCTGCTATCGGTTGCACCGCGTCCGCCCGCTGTCAACAGTACCGTATGATACAGCGGGGCCCCGCTGTTATCAAGGGGCTCCCGCGTGCAGGTATGCACGCCCTACACTGCTTTGATGTCGCAAAGCGCGACATCAAGACGATGCCCCACGGAGGGAAACCCTCACGCCTTGAGGTGCTTCGCGAACCAGGCCTTGGCGCGCTTCCACATTTCCTCGGACAGCACGTGGCCGACGCCTTCCTCGATGAAGCGGGTGAAGTTGGCCTCGGCTCCCGCGCGCTTGTAGGCGGCGGCAATCCTCTTGACGCCCTCGCGGGCCTCCTGGATGGGGCTGCCGCCGTCGTTCTCGCCGAGGTTCAGGTGCAAGGCGCGCGGGGCGATGAGGCCGGCTATCTCCGGCGTGTCGCCGTACTGGTGCCAGCCCGGGACGAAGTTGGGGAAGCAGTGGAGGATGTGGGTGCGGTGGATGCCGGCATACGTCGGCAGGCAGCAGTTGCCGACGAGGGCCTTGAGCCGTGGCTCCCAGGGGCCGACGAGCCACGTGTGGGTCGAGCCCATCGAGTGGCCGTAGCAGCCCAGCTTGTCCTTCTGCACCTCGGGGCGGGAACACAGGTAGTCAATCGCGCGCCGCATGTCGAGGATGTTCTTCCAGGCCATGCACTTGCCGGCGACAACGTAGCGCAGGAACTCGAAGCGCTCGAAGTTGCCCCCCTTCAGGTGGGGGCTCTGCCGCTCGCCGAAGCAGAGGGCGTCGGGGCAGAGGACCACGTAGCCCTCCTTCGCCAGGGCGACGCCGGTGTGGTGCATCGGCATGCCCGCCAGGCCGGCAGGCTCCACCTTGCCCAAGTGCCAGGCGCCGTTGTGCTGGTGCCACACGGCCACCGCGGGGGCGGGATGGGCCGCGTCCACGCCGTCGGGCACGAGGACGAGGGCGGGCACGCGGTCGCCCGGCTCGACCTCGTAGGTGACTGATTCGATGCGATAGCCGTCCTTCTTCGTCGTCTCGCGCACGACGGGCTTGAGGTCGCACGGCTGGGGCCACGGCCCGCCGAGGCACGCGAGCAGCTTCTGACGCAGTTCGTCGTCGGTCATGGCCGGTCTCTCCTTGGCAAAGGCGGCGGGACGGAGCGCGTCGGCGGCGAGGAGGCCGGCCGCGCCGGCCGCGGAGCGGGCGAGAAAGGCGCGGCGAGCCAACTGCTTCCGACGTGTCCCTGGCCTGCCGTGCATCGCGGCACTCCTCACCCGCGGGTCGCTGCCTTCACTCGAACACGATGCGGCCGAACTGGCTGGGGGCGTGGTCGCCGCCGACGAGGTCGTAGACGCCGCTGAAGAGGCCGAACGCGCCAATCTTGGAGCGGAAGCACTGGAAGCCCCAGGCCTCGCCGCCGCGGGGCACGGCGGCGCCCAGGTCGGCGAAAGGGATGGCCGCCTCGAACACGCCCTGCTTCTCGCCCAGGGTGAAGGCGAACCTGTAGTCGGGCCGCCAGGGCTCGCCGCGGCGGCCCGGCTCGTAGACGCCGAAGTGCCTCGAGAGCCAGATGCCCGCGATGTTCGAGATCACCTGGTAGTAGTCCTCCCGCCGGCCGCCCGGGTCGAGGAACAGCTCGAAGCAGGGCACCCGCCACGCGTAGTCGCCCTGCTGGCCCGGCGACAGCTCCTTCCACAGCGAGGCCGCCCAGTTGGGCAGCGCCGGCTTCGCCTTGTAGCCGAACTCGATGCCCACGTAGAGGTGCGTGCCCGTGCAGAGGAGTCGCAGGCGGGTCGCCTCCTCGCCGCCGAGGAGCAGGGCATCGGGGTTCTGCGGCGGCGTCTTCATCCCCCAGGCGGGCTGGACGAAGCGGGAGAACTCGACCGCCTTCCCCCACGCCGGCTCGTCCAGGCGACCGTCAATCGTCGGGGCCTCGGCGGCGCGAGCGACCCGCGTCTCCTGCCAGCCGCAGCGGACCATGTAGGGCTCGAAGTCGAGCCGGCGGCGCAGGCGGGCGTGCTCGCCGACCTCGAGGCTCCCCTGCGGCGAGCGGCTGCCCCACAACTCGTCGGCGAGATTCACCTCCACGGCCATCGGGCTTCGCGCCAGGAGGGGCACCAGGGCGTCGTACTTCGCCTTCAGCGCCGCATTCGCCGTGCGGAACAGCTCGGCCGCTTCCGCCTGGGCGACGTAGCCCGAGGGATGCCGGCGCTCGTTGTAGAGGCGGACGTAGTCCAGGAGCGGCGCGTAGACTTCAGGCTTTCCCGCCGCCAGCTCGCGGACGGCGAGCTGGAGCGACCGCTTCGGGTCATATGCCTCGGGGTTCCACAGGTAGTCGTAGACCGTGATCCGCGTGACGGGGGTGCCGCGCTCGGGGAAGATGCAGCAGACCTCGGTCCAGAGGTCGGGGTCGCGGCCGCTGTAGGCGAAGCAGTCGCCGCCGCGGCCGAAGTTGTCGTAGATCTGGGCCTTGCCCTTCAGGCCGAAAACCTCACGGTACTCCTTCAGGCAGGCGGTGGGAATCACGCGGCTGATGACCTCGGGGCCGCAGACCGAGAGGCCAATGTCGGCCGGCAACGGGCCGTGGGCCAGCAGCGCCTTCGCATACGCCGCCGTCTCGAAGCTGTTGTACCAATAGGGGCGGGGCATGAAGTAGATGCGGTTCGCCGCATCGAGGGCCTTCAGGCGGCGGTGCATGCCCAGGAGGTAATGGTGGAGAGCCTGGGAAAAATCCTGGCCGAACCGCGCCTTCGTAGCGTCGCTCATCTTCGAGCCGGTGTCGTCGAACTTCAGGACGAACTCGCGGCAGCCGGCCCCGTAGGCGTCGCGGGCGCTGGCGAGGAGCGCGTCCATCTCCTCGTCGGTCGCGGCCAGGGGGTCGCCGTGGCGCACCCAGGCGCCGTGGTGGCGGAAGTAGTCCCAGCGGAAGTTGGCCCCGGGCCGCGTGGGGTTCTCGACAGGCAGCTGGAAGAACCAGCCGTAGTTCGCCTTGTAGCGCCACTCCCACGGCTTCGGCCGCTTGTTTCCGCGGTAGGCGAAGCGCGGGAAGTCGGTGAGCGTCCCCTCGCGGACGTAGCGGACGCCATCCTTCTCGAACACCATCTGCCGCAGGGTGGCGAGCGCCCAGAAGTCGGCCGCCGGCGTCTTCCCCGCCAGCAGGACGGAGTTCTTCTCGCCCGGCTTGCCCGCGGCGGTGTGGAGCAGGTAGGCGTCCTCGCTCGGAGGGAGGCCCGACAGGTCCCTCCCGGCCGCATCGCCGACGGAGACGACGGTCGTCGCATCCTCGGCCCTCACCAGCTCCGCGCCGGCGAGCTTGCTCAACTCGGCGGCCAGCGTGTCGGGCGCGCGGTAGCCCTTCGGTTTCACGAGGGCGACCTTTCCGAGCGGGAACACCGCGTCGCCGAGCCGCGCCTCCTGCGGCGTGGGGATGATGGCCGTCTCCAGGTCGGCCTCCATGTAGTCCGGCACCACCTGGGCGAGCGGCAGGGTGGCCGCGCGGGCGCTCAAGGCGACGAGCAGAGCGAGAGCATGGGCCTGGGCACGCATCGGGCTACTCCGGCAGCCGCCCCGCTGCCCAGCGGATCGCGCGGAGGAGCAGGGCGCGGTAGGAGGGGTTCTGAAACGTCGCGCCCGTGTGGCCCGGCTGCATGTAGACCGTTCGCGCCTTGCGGCAGGCGTGGACCCAGCCGATGGCCTTGTCGGAGGCCGGGCAGTCGGTGGTCAGGAGCGCGTGCGACCCCGCATCCACGACGTAGTGGTGATACGGCTCGTCCTTCTCGATGGTGAAGTCCTTCAGGCCGCGGGTGATCGGGTGGTCGGCGTCCTCGATGTGGGCCGTGTAGGTCAGGCCGGGCTTGTCGGTGGTCTGGGGGAACGTGACGCCGTTGACCACTGTGGGCCGGAGGTAGGAGCGGCCGCCGATGACGGTGCGGTAGTCGGCCCAGCCCTGGAACGCCGAGAGGGCGTGGTGGAGGGTGAGGACGCCCACCCCCTTGGCCATCAGCGCCAGGAAGTTCGCCTTCCGCTTCTCCGTGATGTTCTGCGCCAGGTGATACTGGACGATCACGTCGTAGGGCCACTGGCTGATGTCTTCGAGGGACTCGCAGTGGTCCCTCTGCGGCGCGTGGGTCGCGGCGAGGTCGTCCTGGCCCTCGAACATGCCGAGGAACGCCTTCTGGTCGAAGCCGTGCCCGCCGGTGACGATGAGAATCCTGATCTTCTTCGCCTCCTCGGCGCCCCGCGCCGACGAGGCGGCAAGAGCCATCGCTGTCCCTTCCAGGAAACGGCGCCTGGTCATCGCACGCGGGCAAGCCATCGTGTGTCTCCTGAGCCTGCGCTACCAGCGGAAGAAGCGGTAGGGGTCGTCCCATTCCGAGGGTTGATCGAGGTAGAGGCCGGTGAGCCAGCGGCCATGCGTCGGCGGGTCGCAGGGCTCCATCCGCACGTCGGCCAGCCACAGGGTGCCGGGGGTGCCGTGCCAGATTTGGAAGCGCGTCTTCGACGGCGCCGTGGCGTTTGCGCGGACGAGGAAGGTGATCTCCTTCCAGTCCTCGCGGGGCACGAAGCGCTGGTAGTCGAAGAGCGACTGCCACTTCGTGGTGTCCTGAAGGGCGAGGTTGACGCCGGCGCCCTTGAGCCCCTCCGCCCTGGTCTTGAACGAGATAAGGTACCACTGGCCCTCGGTCACGGGCACGTCGTGCTGGGCGAGCATCACGCTGCCCTTCCCCTTTTCGCCGAGCGTCGGGCACGCGATGCGGAGGCAACGCTGGGCCGAGCCGGGCGCCGTCGGCTCGACGGTGCACGCCGCGTCCTTCAGGTCAGTGCTGAGCAGCCAGTGGTCCGGCACTCCGTCCTTGTCGGCGTCGGCCTGGAAGTCGCCGTTCTTGACCACCGAGGGCTTCGGGGCTCCGCTCACGGGCATCGAGATGCGCGAGAGCAGGGGCGTCTCTGCCCTCACGCCCATGTTGCCGAGCAGGCGCGTGAGGAGGCAGGCGGCGCGGCGATAGGTCTTGCGCAGGTTCTGCTGCTCGGTCCGCCACTCGAAGAACCAGGGCTTCGTGCCCTCCTCGAAGCTGGCATTGGCGAAGAGGTTTTCGCGGCCCTGCGCGTAAGGCCCTTCGTAGAGCCGGAAGCCGTCGGCCCGCAGCCGCGCCTCGGCCTGGCCGCAGTGGAGGTAGGCCGACCAGCCCTCGGGGTAGGGCTTGGTGACCTTGAAGGTCACGTGAAGCTCGGTCCACTTGTCCGCGGGGAGTTCGATGTCCTCACCCCGGACGGCCCGGTCCCAGGGCCGCCCGGCGCGCTCCACTTCGAGGCGGGCGCGCACCGGCTCGCCGAGGGGCTTGACGAAGGCGGAACAGGTGTAGGTCCTGCCCACCTGCCCCGCCTTGACCCGCTGTCCGAACTGCACCCACGGCACCGTGGCGAGGGTGAGGAGAGCGCAGTGCTTTCCGTCCGCGGCGTCGTCGGAAACGACAGAGAAGCCCGGCGCATCCTCCGGCCTGCGTATGGAGCTCCAGGGCGCGAGCTGGCAGAGGACGGCGTTGGTGCCCTGTGCCTGCGCGAGGACGCCGTCGCCGAGGGTGGTGGCCCCGCCGGAGACGAGCGGCAGCTCGCGCGGGTCGCGGTTGTGCACGTCGGCCGGCGCCACGCCGGCGAAGGGCGAAGCTACGCTCGGCGGCTCGAACCAGGCGGCGATGTGCTCCCGCTTCGTCGTGCGCACAGGCGACGGCAGGAACGAACTGGCCTCGGTCCCATCGAGCTCGAGCGCGAGCAGGTGGCCGCCCGCCTTGAGCCACTTGGCGACGTCGGCGGCGTGCTTCGCGAGCGTCTGCGCGCCGCCGCGGCCGACGACGAGCACCTGGTCGGCCGAGAGGGCGCCGCCCTGGTAGTCGCCGGCCTTGATCCCCGCCCGCTCGAGCTGGGCGTTGCCGAGAGGGTCGCCGGCGTAGAGGGCGGCGCGGGCCGGGGCGGGCCTCCAGGCGGAGACGTAGGACACCAGGTTACCCGCGAGCCGGGCCGCCGCGGGGTCGGCCTCGGTGCGGCCGGTCACGTCCATCTGGCAGAAGAGCACGAGGCCCCTGCCCTCGCGGTATTCGAGGAGGGGGCTGTACTGGAGGCTGTAGCCGCCATCGGCGATGGCCAGGAAGTCGCCGCAGGCCGGCTTCTCGATGAGGACGGAGGCCACGTTGCCGCGGTTGCCGCATCGCCAGATGTGCGAGACCTCGAGGCCGCACCATCGCACGACGGGCGAGCCGTTGAACTTGTTGCTCTCTTCGTATTCGAGCCGCGGCGGCTGGAGCGTGGCCTCGCCCCGCCAGTCCCGCAGGTGCTCATTGCTCAGCCCCGCCAGCGCGGGATGATCGGGCACGCGGCGGAAGACGGTGCGGAGGCCGTATTCCGCGATGCGGAAGCCGAGGCGCTTTTCGAGCGCCTCGGGCGTCTGCTCGAACACGAGCACCTTGAGCCCATCGCGCACGCGGCTCACGTCGGGCACCGGCCCGTTGGCGGTCAGGGCGGCCTTGCCGAGGATCAGCACGTCGAAGCCGGCCAGATCGGCGTTGGCCACGACGGGCTGGGCGCTCACGCCCATCGTGGCGAGGAGCTTCCCGGTCTCCCCCTTCGGGTCGAAGAGCGCGATCTTCCCAACTGAAGCCAGCCTTGGCGCCGGCGGCAGGACGTTGACGGTGAGCTTGTCGCTCTGGGTCCCGCCTGTGCTGAACTTGACGCTGGCGGAAAGCCCATAGGCTCCCGCTGCCTGGTCGGCCGGGAGGGCGACGCGGATGGGGAGGCGCTTTTGATCGCCGGCGGCGACGCTGATCTTCTCCGTTCCCTTCTCGCCCCGAGCGGCGAATGCCCACGAGCACTCGGCCTCGACCGTCTCGCGCGAGTTGTTGATCACGATGATCTGCTTCTCGACGGTCTCGCCGGGGAGGAAGTTGTGGCCCTTGCTGGTGAAGCTGCCGGGCTTGCCCGCGATGTAGGCGAGCAGGGGCATGTTGTTCCGCAGCATGGATTTCGCCGCGAGGGTGGGCTCCCAGTCGGCCCGCTCGTAGGCCAGGTCCATGCGTTCGTAGCGGTCTTCCATGTAATCGGGACTGAAGCCGGGGCGCTGGAGGTGCTCCCAATCGGTCTTCAGCTCGACGCGCTGATTGCGGTTCAGGTCGGGGCGCCACTTCCAGTACACGCCGTGCTCCCAGGGCGAGATGGCCGAGACGCCCCAGGTGCGGAAGGCCCGCCAGTTGTCGTCGAGGTAGGCGGCGAGGATGGGGTAGCGCTCGTCGAAGTCGCGGGAGCCCAACTGGTGCGGGTAGTCCCAGCGGTGCCACAGATCGCCCGCGCGGAACTTCTTGGCCTCCCAGCGCAGGTTGTCCTTCTCGTTGTCGCTGATGCGGTAGGCGGTGCCGCCGATGAACTGCGCGTTCCACTCGGCGATGCAGAAGTCCCACGGCACCACGCCGCTGCCGAAGCTGCGGGCGCCTTTGTACCAGCCGCGGTACATCGCCCAGTCCCACGTGAAGGGCGCGCCGTACTCGCAGGTGAAAAAGGGCTTGACGCCCTTCGTCGCCCAGTGCTCGAACCAGTCGCTCATCTCCTGGATGGGGACCATGTTGGGATAGAAGTTGCTCGTGTGCATCGAGCTGAGGTTGCCCGACGAGTGGTGGTAGATGATGCGGGTGGGGTCGAGGCGATGCACGATGGCCTCGGCCCGCAGGGCGCGGCGGACGTTGTTGACCGACCACTCGCTGCGGTCGGCGTGGATGCCGTCAATCAGGTCCGGGTTCATGTCCTCGCTGTAGCCCGTCGCGTTGTGGTTCATCGAGTACATGACCACGGCGGGGTGGTTCTGGGCGACGCGGACGTAGAACTCGGCGTGGCGGGCGTAACCGTTGGTGCGGTCGGCGTCGTCCGCCTGCCAGTCGTAGTGGCCGAAGTGGGGCTGGGAGAAGGAGACGAGCATCCCCACGTCGTCGGCCGCCCGCAGCACCTCCTCGAAGCCGAGGTGGGAGCCCGGCTCGCAGCCGTAGTTGTGGGTGTAGACGAAGTTGATGCCGAAGCTCTTGAGGCGTGAGAAACTCTCCTTCGCCCCCTCGTAGCTCGCCCAGGCGGCGCCGACCTGCGCGTTGTCGAACGGCACGGCCGACAGCCAGATGCGGCTGCCGTTCAGATAGAAGTCCCGCCCGTCAATCCAGAACTCGCGGAAGCCGAAACGGGCGGGGTGGGCGACATCGAGCACCTCGCCCCTAAGATCCAGGAGCGACACGTGGAGTTCATACTGGTTCTGCGGCGTATGGAGGTCCCAGAGCTTCTCGGGCTTCCACCTCTCGGTGTCCTCTATGGTGACTCCCACGACCTCGGCGGGCGGCATCGGCACCCATCTGCGATGGGATCCGATGTCCCTCTTGAACTCTCGAATCGTCCGGCCGTTCTCCCTAATCTCGCCACGCAGGACGTAATTCGTGTCAACCGCCAGAGCGTCCAACCTGGCTCGGAAGGTGACGGTCCCATTGCGTACCGAGGTTCCAACCTCCACGTTCCTGATGCGTGGCCCCCAAGGCTTGGCGACGAGCCACACGTCCCCGCACAGCCCGCGCCGCGCGACCGAGCCTCTCATCTGGCGAGCCGCGTTCGTGTCGTTGTACGACAGCATCACGCCCTTGAGCGGCAGGGCGACGACGCACACCGACAGCACGTGCGTGCCGCCTGGGCGGCAGGCCGACGAGAGGTCCAGCTCCCCGGCCGGATAGCGCAGATCGCCCACCTTCTTGCCATCCACATAGACCGTTGCGAGCGAGTTCACATAGTCCGCGTGCAACGCGATGCGGCGTCTGTCCCATTCCTTCGGGATCGCGATCTCCCGCTGATACCACGCCGCGGTCACGTCGCTCAGCTTGTCGTCCGCCCAGCTCGGGTGGGGGTAGACGGTCTGGCAATCCTTCTGCATGTAGTTCGTGATCCCTGGCCAGGAGCCGGGCACCTTGAAGTAGCCCCAACCGCCGTCGGGCACGGCGTCGCTTGACCCTTTGGCCGGCTGCCAGCGCCAGAGTCCGTTGATGCACAGCCGTTCCCGCGTCGGCGTCGTCTCCCGGTATGCCTTACCGAGATCCCACACCGCCCTCACCCCGCCCGGCAGCGGGGCGACCGACGCCGCCTCGGCCCTGCTTCCCAGGGCCATTGCGGCCATGCACATCACAAGGGGAATCCAGCTCTGCCAGCATCGCAACATCCCATGCTCCTTATGTCACGTGCCTGTCCCTCTGCGGAGCGGAACGCTCACCCCGGCCATTATGCTCCGGCCGCGGCGGTAGTCAAGCCCGACGCATCGAGGGGGGCTAGACTTTGATCAGTGAGCAGCACTACAATGCTACTTCCGGTCATCCGGAGGAGCGGAGGGACGAAGGATCTCCTCTCGAGTGATCAGCGACGCCCTTGAGCGAAGAGGAGATGCTTCGCTGCCGCTCAGCATGACCGTTGCTCGGCGCTTCCCACACGTCTCTGGCGAGGGCCGACTTGTGGCTTGCGGCAGAGCCTTTGCCGCGTTGCGCTGCTAATCACTAATCAAGATCTGGCCCCGCCCGCGGACGGGCAGGAGACCTTCATCCTGTGCCGCAGTGCCGACCGCGGCGAGAAGGAGAAGGCCATCCGCGAGCGCTTCGCCGCGCGCATCATCGAGGCCGTCACGCGCCTCCAACGCCGCCTGCGCCGGGCGCGCAAGCCGG
>DATKZY010000087.1:0-15201 GCA_035527715.1 Planctomycetota bacterium
CCGGGCGGCCCTTCTCTCTGCCTCACCCGTTGCACGGACGCATCAGTAGCGCCCGAGCCCCTTCAACTCGTCGTCGGCCAGGGCCCGCTGCCAGGCGCCCAGCACGGCCAGCCGCCCGCGGAAGGGCGCCGTGCCCCCCGAATCGAGGAACCAGCGCACCGGGCCCTTGACCTCCGGCAGCGCGGGCAGCACCCCGCCTCCCACGCCCGTCAGCTTCCCATCCGCCTGCAGGTGCATGAGTTCCATGCGGAGCCGCCCAGCCTGCGTCGCCCACCGCCACGCGAAGAGACCCGCCGTGCCTTCGGGGACGGGCCTGCCCTCGATCTGCGATTCGCCGAGCTTCGCCGTGGCGACGAGCTTCTCGCCGGCAGCGAAGCCCAGCCGCAACGGTCCCGCCTCGAGAAGTGTCAGCGGCTGGCGCCGGCCGCCGAAGACGAGCCCGTAGAAGGCGACCGTGCCCGCCGGCCCGACGAACGGCTTGTCCACGGCCAGCATGCCGTCGTGCCTGCTGCCGGGATTCACGTCCACCACGTAGGGGTTTCGCTCGTCCATCCCGCCCCAGCCGCCTTGCGGGATCGAGAGGTTGACGCCGATGCGCGGGACCTGGCCGTGGAACGGGCCGTGCTCGTCGAGCGCGAAGTGCATCGTGTGGAAGCGGTAGAGCGGATGCGCCTGTTCCCAGATGGGCGATGGCTGGTAGGGCGTCGTGCCGCTGCTCAGCTCCCACCGGCGGATGGTCGCTCGGATGGCCGCCTTGCATAGCGGGTCATTGCGGCGCATCACGTTCGCCCCGATGCGGGCGGTGTAGGCCTCCAGCGGCTTGGCCGTGAGGCCCTCGAAGACGCGGCCCGCCACCTCCAGCCGGTAGCGGTACGGATCGAGCAGCGTGAGCCGAGCCGTGAGCGGCTGGCCGAGTTGCTCGGCCACCCCGAGGCCGCGCCAGCCGACCTGACAGCGCTCGCCGTCGAGGTCGAACACGTCGAGCGCCACGGTGTCGCCCTCGCGTCGCACACCGAGCGCGACCAGCTCCATGCTCCCCTCGCCCACGAGCGACAGAAGCTGGAACCGGCCCTTCAGTTCGCCGACCGTGGCCTCGACGCAGGTGGTGGCCGGGTAGCCGAGCGGCAGGCGATTGGCGGCACTGGTGGCCGCCTCGGGATGCTCGAGGTGCAGCACACCGCCCTCGATGCGGCAGCCCTCGGCGTTGAGGCTGATGCGGGCCGATTCGAGGAACTGGCGGGAGACGCGGGTCACGCCCACCGCCTCGGCATCGTGAAGCGGCCCGTAGCGCGAGAAGAAGAGCAGCTCGCCGTCCGGCAGCTCGATGCCCTGCGGATAGCCGTAGTGCCAGAAGCTCTTCCAGCCGACGCTCACCGTGCGCTCCCAGGTGCGGCCGCCGTCGCGGGAGAGGCTGACGCTCAGGGGTGTGCGCTTGAGGACGCTCTCGGTGTTGTTCGCGTCGTGATGGGCCATCAGCAGCGTGCCGTCGCGGAGGGGAAGGAGGCTGTGCTTGGAGTTCGTGCAGCCGAAGGTGCTGCGGTGGAGCCGCGTCCAGGTCTTGCCGCCATCGGGCGATCCGCTCTGGAACATCCAGCCGCACGAGCTGCGGATGATGAGCAGCAGGCTCCCGTCGGGCCGAGCGACGGCGTCGGGCTCCGAGAGGATGGCCGCGGGCGTCGCCGTGTCGCACGTCGGCAGGTCGTGGCCGACTTCCAGGGCCTCCCAGTGCTCGCGCCGGGCGCCCATCGCCCTCGGGTCATCGGTGGGCTTGCAGCGCAGGACAACGGGCGGGTGAAAGACCAAGCCCCCCTTCTCGCCGAGCACGCGCCGCCACGGCCCCAGCCGCTGGAGCGGCAGCAGCACGATGCCGTCGGCCAACACCTGGACGCCGTTGAACGCGTGGCTCAGGCCGCCGCCCTTCTCGGGCTCGGGGCCGAAGAGCAACTCGCCCTGGCTCCAGGTCTTGCCGCCGTCCTCGGTGGTGTAGGTCCACGTCGTCTGGAGCTTGTGTCCCAGGCCCTTGGCGAGGCGCTCGACAAAGGCCCGCGCGAAGCCGGCCGGCGCGCCCTTCGGATGGAAGGCGAAGCCGAGCATGTCGTGGAACCTCGGGTCGGAGTCGAGCGGCCCGATGTAGTCCCAGGTGCGGCCGCCGTCGGTCGAGCGGCTCACCTCCATCGTCGAGGGCACCTGGTAGAGCCGCGGCTGGCTCCGACGGCCGGCGTAGTCGCAGTGGTAGCGCTTGTTGAGCAGGAGGATCGTGCCGTCGGGCAGCAGGCAGGGGTCGGGGCAGCCGAGGGCGTCGCCCAGCCGCGGCTTGCCGTCGGGCGTGCACGGCACCGCAGTCGTCTCCGGCAGCGGCGCGCCGAGCGGGTTCGTCTCGCCGTCGATCAGCACCCACCGCCGCTCCCGGGCCGATGCCCCGAAGCCGGTCGCCGTCACGATCAACACGATCCACCTCAATGCGAAACGCATGGGAAAGACTCTATCAGCAGTTCCGACGAAGGGCAAGTCGCCCTGCTGCCGTTGCTGGCTCGCGCCCTTTCGTGGCTACTCTCCCCTGTTGGACAGTTCGCCGGGCACGATGGCGGCGAGTTCGTCGGGGGTGAGCGCGCGGTCGTAGAGGCGCACCTCGTCGAGTTCCACGCGGCTGGGATTCGCCTTCAGGTTCACCTCGTTGCCGATGAAGAGCGGCTGCCTGGACTGGAACAGGCGGTTCAGGGACGGATGGCTCAGAGGCCCGGCGACGGCCGCGAAGTCCGCTCCCGCCTTGGGATCGGCGACGGTCGAGGCGAGCCAGCGCACGGCGAGGAGATGCGCGCGGCGCTCGACGACCAGGGCCACCTCGCGCCACTCGCCGATGGGGAGCGTCTCCTTGGCGTCGGTGGAGGCGACGCTTTCGGCGCCCCTGCCGGTGGCGGAGACCTGGCCGCCGATGGCGTAGAGGCCTGGCGTCTTCGGGCCGGGCGGGATGTAGAGGCCGTAGGAGCGCTCCTCGGGGTCGCGGAAGTGGCGCTTGTCTGCCAGGCTCAGGTAGCTCGTGGGGTTCTGCTCGACGCGGAGGCGGACCCAGATCGTCAGTTCGCCTTCCTGCTCGAGGTCGGGGGAGCTTTCGGCCCGGAAGGCGCTGCCGGCGACCGTCGGGATGACGGCGAGGCCGCCCTCGGCCTTCGCCTCGCCGAGCGGCTTCAGGGTGTCCTGGGCCGTGCCTGCGGGGGCCTTGTCGGCGAGCGGCCCGCCGCGGCCTGGCTCGAAGTCCCAGGCGGCGACCAGGTGCTCGGCCGGCTTCTTCGCGGGCCCGCGGGCGACGGGGTAGGGCGTGGGCATGTGATAGAACATGCCGTCCTCGGCGCCGACGAGGAGCTCGGGCTTGCCGTCGCGGTCCCAGTCGCAGACGGTGGGGCTGGTGGTGTGGCCGGCGAGGCGGCGCGTGTCCACCGGCCCCAGGTCGCGGAGGGTCCAGACGCCGTTCTCCACGGACTCGGTGCGGAGGAAGTTGATGCACACGCTGTTGGCGAGCAGGTCGAGCTTGCCGTCGCGGTCCCAGTCGGCGAAGCAGAGCTTCCTGCGACCACTGCGGCCTGCGACGCCGCTGCTAAGGCGCAGCGGCCCGGCGCCGGGCTGGCCTGCATCGCGGAAGATGCGCCGGGGCGGCAGGAGCACGAGCCTCCCGTCGGCCTTCCTTCGCTCATAGAAGGCCAGGTAGCCCTCGTGGTCGAGCATCACGAGGTCGTTGAGGCCGTCGTTGTTGAGGTCAACGACGACCGGCGTGGTGCGCCACTGGGTGGCCAGCTCCCTGCCTTGGGGCTCCCACCAGGTCCAGGCGGGCTTGGGCGGTTTCCCCTCCCACTCGACCTCGATGGGCTGAGCGGCGGCGAGCTTCGGCGCCCGCCGCGCACCGACGTTGCGGTACCAGTGCACCTTGCCCCAGATGGAGTTTGCCACGATGTCGGGCATACCGTCGTGGTCCCAGTCGGCCACGCTGAGGGTGGTGTAGCCCCACTTGCGCTCGCAGGGGCCCTGGATGGAGCCGTTTGGCCCGGCCTGGACGCGGATCACCTTGCCGTCGGCTTCGAGGTAGACGGGCTTGGCCCAGCGGGGCGGGTTGCCGCCGTCGAGGTTCTCGATGAAGCCGATGTAGCCCGCGGTGTTCCCGCAGACGATGTCCGCGTCGCCGTCGCCGTCCCAGTCGAAGCTCACGGGGGTGGCGAGGGCCCCGAACTTCAGGTCGTCGGCCTGCTGCTGGAACTGCTGCTGGGGGAGGAAGACCGGGAGGCCGTCCACGGCCTTGCCGGTGTGCTCGAGGAGCGCCACGCGGCCGTCCTCCTCGCCGACCACGAGGTCCATGTCGCCGTCGCCGTCCCAGTCAATCGCCACGGGGACGATCATGCACAGCTCCATGCGCAGGGGCTTGCCGTCGTGCAGCAGCGCGCGGCCAGCAGCATACTGCGGCTCGGTGCGGGTGCCCACGTTCTGGAAGTAGGTCAGCTCGTCCACGAAGGAGCCGCACAGGAGGTCCAGGTCGCCGTCGCCGTCGAAGTCGGCCAGGCAGGGGGAGGGCATTCCGAAGACGTCAAGGGGCTTGCCGCCGGCCGCGATCTGCCGCGGCGGCTCGTACTTCGGCTCATCGTTCGCGCCGGCGTTGCGGAGGAGGTAGACGTAGCCGTGGAGGGGCCCGCGGGTCCACTCGCCCTTCTTGTTGAACGCGTTGTCCCAGCCGTAGTCGGCCCAGTCGCCGACGCCGACGATGAGGTCGAGCCGCCCGTCGCCGTCGTAGTCGGCATAGGTCCACTGGTTGGCGCGGAGCCCGCCCTTGTGGACGACGGCGGGCGCGGGGAGCTTGACGGGCTGCCCGAAGCCCTGCTTGCGGAAGTCGCGGTACTCGGTCGCGGGGGTGAGGACGCGCGGTTGGCCGTCCACGGTGCACACGCGGACGTTGCCCAGGCCGCGGTCAATGCGCACGGGGGGCTTGAAGACGGGCATCTTCGCCCCGCCGCCGGGGTTCTCGAAGAAGTACGTGCCGTTGTACGGCACGTCGTGGCACGAGACCACGAGGTCGAGGTCCCCGTCGCCATCGTAGTCCATCGGCAGGGGCCAGGCCCAGAGGCCCACGCCGAGGTCCACGACGAGGCCGGGGTGGTTGTACTTCACGCGCTCGAGGCCGCCGAAGGCGGCGCCGGTGAGGCCCACGAGGAGCAGCGCGAGCGCGCGGCTGCGCCGCAAGCTGGCTTCTTGCATCGGTGTCCTTTCCAATTGGCGAAGAATGGCTCCCTCGAGAAATCCGTTGCCGCGGCCTCGGGGTACACGCCGCGCAGCCCCTCGGGGACTTCCCTGACCCTGTCGTCTTGGTACGGAAACACGTAGTATTCCGCTGCGTTGCCCGTGCCAGTCTTCGGCGATACGGCCTCTCCCCATGACGAGCCCGAAATCTGCTCGACCTTCTTGCGCAGACGCTCCAGCCCCTCGGTCGA
This sequence comes from Planctomycetota bacterium, assembly GCA_035527715.1. Lineage (GTDB taxonomy): Bacteria > Planctomycetota > PUPC01 > DSUN01 > DSUN01 > DSUN01. The sequence continues at coordinate 5,469 of DATKZY010000087.1, forward strand.
CTCGACCCCCTGCAGGGCCACGATGTCGAACTGAGCGATGATCTGGGCGCGCTCGTCGACGGGCGTGTCCTTCCCAAGGTTGAGGATGTTCCAGGAGGCGATCCTGATCGTGGCGGGACCGGCCGCTGCGCCTGGCAGCGTCTCGGTCGTCCTGGCGACCGACGCGCCTGTGGTGTCGGGCGCCTGCTGCTTGGGCGGCCTCGTCCACACCCAGATGGCTAGAGCGATCAGCACGAGGAGCACGGCGAAGACCAGGATCCCGCCCGCGCCTTTGCCTCTGCCCTTACCCTTTCGACGAGCCATGCTCCATCACACTCCAAGATGGCCCAGGTCTTCTGGGCGCCAGCCCCGGAGGGCTACGTTGGTACGCAAGTGTACTCAGCCGGAGCGGCGTTGTCCACAAAAACTACGGCATGGCGTCACCAGCGTTCCTTAGCCTGGTTGACGCCCGCCCAGGCAAGGGGGTGTCATTCTGGCATAGCCGGGCACCCACGACCTGTACGCCCTCGACCACCTGCGGATCACGACTAACTGCAACACCGTGGCCGCTGGCTCTCTCGTTTACGGACGCTAGCTCTGTGTCTTAACCTATTGCTACTCCATGACATGTAGCGTGAGAGCATGCTGCCGCGATGGGGTTGCGCCTGAGTGGAGGGGCTTGGGAGTGCCTGCCTTCCGCTCCACCATTCTCTAGGTGGTTGTGAGCCCCCATTCCCTGCTGGGGCCAGAGACGCAGCTGCCGGAGAGCGACCACTTGGCCAACCTGGTCTTCGTGGACGACGTGCGGCGTGGGCCCACGGTCCCGGCTACAAATGGCCGACCCCGTGATTGACGAGGGCATGGTGAACAACTCGGACTGCACCCACATCGAGCGGAGGGGCAACATCGAGGTCACCTCCAAACGCTCCACTGACGACGCGCACGTGATCCACATCATCCACCGCATCATCGCCTCGCTGGGCCGTCGCACAGGCGGGACCAGCTCGACGGGCGGCATAGACCTACCCAGACGGGCAGGACCCCTACCACCGACAGGAGAACCGCCGCACGGGCATCCATCGGTAGCGTCCCAGCCGAGCCCAGCGCCTGGGCCCGCCGCTTCGTCTCATCCGACCTCAGGGAGGGAACCCACGAGCGACTCCTCATTGGCCTCGACCTGCGCCACGTGGACATCACGCCGCAGACCGACGAAGAGTTGCGGAAGAGGACCGAGGGGGTCGTCCGCAACGTCGTCACCACCATGGCCGCCGAAATCCCCGTCTGCCTGTACCGCAGCAAGTTCGTCAATGAGGTCATGGGCGAGGCCGTTGGCTTCCAGGATGTGGATGCGGTGCGTGAGGCGGTCGAGCAGGGCGCCCGTGAGCCGCTCGGTGCCCAGGACCTCGGTCCAGCTCTCGAAGGGCAAGTTGGTGGTGACGAGCAGGCTCGTGCGCTCGTAGGCCCGGCTGACGACTTCGAAGAGCCGTTCGGCTCCCGCCTTGGTGCAGGGGACGTAGCCGAGTTCGTCGAGGACGAGGAGGTCGTGGCGTTCGAGCTGTTGGTGGAACCGTTCGAGCTGGCGCTCCTCGCGGCGTTCGAGGAGTTGGGTGACCAGGCCGGTGACCGTGAAGAACCGTACCCGTCGTCCCTGCTGGCAGGAGGCAAAGGCGAGGGCGGTGGCCAGGTGCGTCTTCCCCGTGCCCGAGTTGCCGATGAGGAGGACGTTCTCGCAGCGGCCCATGTACTCCCCGCGGACGAGTTCCCGCACCAGGGCCTGGTTGATGGACGGCTGGGCGGCGAAGTCGAAGGTGTCGAGGGTTTTCAGCACGGGGAAGCGGGCGGCCTGGACGCGCCGCTCGGCGGCCCGGACCTCGCGGTCCTGGACCTCGCGTTCGGCCAGGCGCAGGAGGTAGGTGGCGTAGTCGGCCCGCTCGGCCTGGCACACGGCGGCGAGCTTGGCGTGCTCGCGGTGCATCGTGGGCAGCCGCAGGGTCTTCAGGTAGTGCTCGAGGAGCACGGTGGGCGTCGCCTGGCTCATCGCACACCTCCCTGGGGCAGCAAGGCTCGGTAGGCCGTCACGTCGCTCTGGGCCACCTTCACGTGGCGCAGGTGCTCGCGGCCGTCGAGCCGGAAGGTCGTCCCCTCGGCTCCTCGGGGGGCAGGAGGAACTGCGCGATGGCGTCGCGCGTCAGAGCCCCCTTCCGCAGGCCCCGCGTCACAGCACGCTCCAGGTCGCGCAGGGAGTGGGTCTCCAGCAGGCGCAGGACGCGGATGTACTCCCGCGTCCCCTCGGCGGCCCCCTCGGCCTCCAGGCGTCGCCGCAACACATCGAAGTCCTCGGGGAGATCCCAGTCCTCCAGCGGCCGGGCGTGGTCGAGGGCCCCGGGCTTCCGCTCCAGCAACGCCAGATAGTGCACCGGATCGAACGCGACGCCCTCCTTGCCCCACAGGCGGCCATGCTCGGCGACCTCCTCGTCGCGGTGGCACACCTCCACCCGCTCGACGTAGCCCTTCACCACCACGGGATGATGCGCGTAGCGCACCGGCACCGAGTAGTCGCTCGAAGATCCGCTTCGCCGTGTGCCGCTGCTTCCGCGGCATCTCCTGGTCATCCTTGAGGATCTGCCGGATGCGCGGCAGGAATGGACCCAGCTTCGGCCGCTCGCGGGGTCCCTGCAGCCGATAGCCCGGCGGGCTGTTGTAGGTCAGGATCTTCTCCAGAGTCTGCCAGTGCAGCCCCGTCTCCCGGAGAATCTCCCGCTTGCTCACCCCCTCCACCAGAACGCGACGACGAATCTCCAGCCACTGCTCCATCTCGCGGTACACCTTTCTGACCTCCGAACGCAGACGACCTGGGGGCATTCATCAAGAGCCCCCATTCTGCCGTCTGACACTCAGAGAGTCCAAAGGGCGCCGCGCTTTTCAACCGCCCCCGCCCGCCCGCCATCTGCCGCGCTTTTCAGCCGACGTTCACACCATGGGTGGTCGGTGAAGGCGCGCAGGGCGAGTCTCCGGGTGCTCTCCCATAGAATTCGCGGCCTCGGAGAATCGAGAGGTCCCCGGCCACCCATGGAGTGGGCGCAGGCTCAGGGCCACGTCGCCGCCATCGCCTTCCCCCAGGACGCGCTGCCCAAGCGCCGCCGCCGACAGCAACCGCAGCTGCAGGAGACCACTTCACAGGAGACACACACCGCGAGCTGAGCCGCTCTCATTCCTCCTCCTGCCGCACCGCCCTCGGCCTTCCCGCCCGGGGCGGTGCCTCTCCGGCCAACCCCTGGAATCCGCGTCCCACGGAAGGCAGTGACTGAGGCTGCGCTGGCGCTACCTGCGGAGATGCCCGATGGTCAGCCTGCGCTGGGCATCCGCGGGCCACAGATCTGCTATGGACACCCGTGCCTCCGCCGAGTAGACTGTACAGCGCCATGGGCGCGCAGGACTTCTACTCAGCGAACGCAACCCGCGTCGTCGAGTTTCACGGGAGTCTGCAGACGGAGCACTTGCATGGGGCATGATGCCGAAGGGAACTTCGGCTGACCGGCCGCCAGTCATTCGTTCGAGTCTCCTGTTCCCAAGGGCTGTTTGTCCAGTTCACGCTGAACCGGTTCAGGAGGAGGCATCGTGAAGATCACTTTGGGGATCGCTGCCACAGCCCTGGCCGCCGCTGTGGCATGCTGGCCGGCCGGCTACGGCAAGGCGGAGGACAAGCCGGCGGCACCAGCTCCGGGGGCCCCGGACCTGGACAACCTTCCCGGAATCGTCTTCGACGACAGCGTCGGCGACTGGGTGGTGGACCGCTTCGCCGGCAACACCATGGCCGGCTCCTGGTTCTACCAGGGCCCGGCACTCGAGGTCGGCGGGCTCCGCCCCAACCGCGCCCCCGGCGAGTGCGTCGCCACACCGGACGGCACGGTGTACGTCCTCTGCGCCCTGAGCGGCGGGTCATTCGCGAAGCTGGTGGAGGTGGCCCCCGACGGGACACTGCGCCTGTTGATGGGGGATAAGGGCCTGATCGAGGGGCCGATGGAGCTGTGTCGGGCGGGCCATCCGATCTGGAACCCGAAGGAGAAGACGCTCTACCTGGCCGGCCTCAACTGCCTGCGCAAGGTCGTGCAGAAGCCCGACGGCTCGAGCTGGGTGGAGGTGGTCGCGGGTATCCCCAACAAGCCCCCCACTCCGCCGCCCTACGGCAAGCCCTACGTACCCCAGGATGGCCCGGCGAGGGAGGCGACGTTCCAGTCGTGGTACCGCGGCGCGGTCTGCAACTCCCGCGGGACGGTCTTTTGGCTCGAGGACCGGGGCCTGCGCCGGATCGAGAACGGCACGGTTTCGTCAGTGCCCCTGAAGTTCAGCGAAAAAGAGGAGAGCTTCAGTTTCATCATGCGTCAGAACCTGTTAAGCCTCGGCGAGAACAACGACACGCTCTACATCAGCGACAACTACGGCGCAGGACACCAGCGCATTCTCAGGTGCGACCTGAAGACCGGCCAACTCACCCGGGTCTGCGGCATCAATCCCAAGGCGGCCGGCGACAGGTACAAGCGCTACGGACGCGAGGCCGACGGCCCAGCCCTCACCCACGCCTCCGACAACTCCGGCATCTGGGGACACTATGACCCGTTCCACAGAGCGCTCTGGATCAACGGCCCCGACGCAAAACGGATACGCTGGCTGAAGCTCGACGGCGACGGATGGGTTCGGACGGTGATCGGCGCCCTGAGGCCGGAGATGAAGCCCCAGCGGTTCGGGCCACGAGAACTCAACGGCGCCGGTGTCCCTGCGGAGCAGTTCATCTCCGACAGGTACAACTACTACGCGGGTACGGACTCGAAGGGTGGACTGTACATCATCAGGTGGACGGACACGACCGGGGTCTGGCGGGCGTACAACAGGAAGGAGGTGAAGCCGTGAGGCCGCTTACCACGATTTCTCTCGCCGCGCTGCTCTGCCTAGCCCTCCTCACGCTGCCCGTCCCCGCCGCCGAGGCGCCCGCGGCGGGCGCGCTCAAGGTGGGCGACGAGGTGGTGCTCATGGCCGATGGCCCTGGAAGGACCATGCGCTCGTTTCCAGCCGTCGGCTTCGGGAGGGACCTCTTTCTGGCCGCCTGGCAGGAGGGCTGGCACGGCAAGGGAGGCGGCTCCCGAATCTACGTGGCTCGGGTTGGGTTGGACGGGAAGACGCTCGACCCCAAGGGCATCGAACTCGCGCCGTGCAAGACGGGAGTGCAGGAGTATACCCGCGTGGCCTTCTTCGGCGGAGTGTTCCTGGTGGTCTGGCACGACATGCGCAACGGCAAGGATTGCGACGTGCTTGCGGCCAGAGTCTCCCCGGAAGGGAAAGTGCTCGATGCCCAGCCCATCTCAGTTGCCGCCGGTCCGCGGACTCAGGCCATGCCTGACGTGGCCGCCGACGACAAGGGCTTCATGGTCGTCTGGCATGGGTTCCAGGGCGAGGAGGTCTTCCCGAAGGTCTTCTCGGCGCGGGTCGGCCCGGACGGCTCCCGGGGCGAGCCCGTGGTCGTTACCGACGGCGCGACCCCCCGCATCGCCTGGAACGGCAGGGAGCACCTGGTGATCTACTCCATGGGTCGGCACAAGCGCTGGCTGCGAATGGACACGTCTGGAAAGGCCCTGTGGAACCCGACCACCCGTTCGTGGAGCGAAGGCGTAGCGGGTGACCCCGTGTGCTCCACCTGCGCCCTGTCCAGCGAAAGAGGATGGCTGATCGTGTACCACGGCGGAGAGCCCAACTGGTGGTACCGCAGCATGGCCATCCAGCGGGTCGCCAGGATCACTCCCGAGGGCAAGAAGGAGGCGCCGGGGGATACCAATGGAAACTACGGGCCGAAGGGAGGGGTGCCGCCAGAGAACTGGCTGGATACGAGTTTCGGCAAGGAGACTCAGGCAAATGTAGGCGGCTCTGCGCATACCCCCGCAGTGTTTCCGTATGGCGGCAGCGCCCTGGCCGCGGACGGGCAATACTGCGTGGTGGTCTGGCAGCGCTACCACATGGGGGGAGCGAGCAACATGGAAATGGCCAACGGCGACCTCCTGGCCTCGCGCCTGGACGGCTGGAAACCGCTGGACAAGGGTGGCGTCCCGGTGGCGGCGAGCGCGGCTGAGGAGATCAATCCCGCCCTGGCCGGCAACGGTGCGGGCAAGCTGCTGTGTGCCTACGAGAAGGTGGAAGATGGCAGGGCCCGGATAGTGGTGCGCACACTCCAGACCCAGTAGGCTGCGACACGGGTCGAAGCCGACAGCATGGGCAGGAACTCCGCCGTGGGCACGGCAGCCAGCGCGGCGACTGCAGATGCCATGAGCAGGAGCTTACGCCTCTGACGCTGCCTCGCGAGGTCTCAGGCGGAGGCATCTGCCTCACTGCCGACGATGCGCTTCGCGCAGGCCTCCATTCCCGCCGCGAGGTCCCCGGGAAGCCCCAGTAACTCCCTGGATTGGGCTACCGTTTCCTACTCCTTGTGGAGGGCGGCCGCGGCTTCCGCTCGGGCTTTCAACAGGGCGGATTCGAGCTTTCTCGCTTCCTCGGGCTTGCCCTGCTTGCGCAGGATCTCGGACGCCGACTTGGTCGCCTTTACGAGCGTCTCGCTGGCGCCCGTCGAAACCGGCTTCGGAGGGGTCCCCCAAGGGGCCCAAGTGGTCCGGTTGCACACGTTGAGGTACGCCTCCAGGGCTCGATCCTCGTCTTCTAGATACTGGCGGTAGAAGTCGCCCAAGCGCAGCCACGCAAGGTCGTGAATGGCCTCGCCCGAGCGGTACGAGAGCTGCCTCCGCTTGTCGTTCATGATCTTCAGATCCGCTTCCGCAGCCGCCAGGTCCCGCGTTTCCCGGTAGGCAATACTGCGGTAATAGTACAGGTCCGCCATCGCGTCTTCCTGTTCCGGATACGCGAAGCTTAGATGGAACTCCCGTCCGCCCATTGCCTTCTGGTTGAAGGCGGCCAGCAGGGCGTCATACTGCTTCTGTTCCAGCATCAACTGCATCTGCCGGTGCATCGAGAGAGGCGCCACGGGAATCTCCTTGGCCAGTTTCATCGCCTGGTCGTAGTCCTTCAACCGCTCGGCGCAAAGAGATGCCTTCCCCAAGACGTCCGCTCTCACCCGGTCGCTCATCGGCAGCTTCTCCGCCATGCTGGCATAGGCGGACAGCGCTTGGGCATCCCTGCCGGCCTGCGCCAGCGCCGCCGCTGCCTTGGAGGCTTCGGTGAATTTCTCCGCCCACGCGCGGTCGTACGGCCACTTGGCGACCCCCAGGCGGAAGTCGGCGAACGCCTCCGCCTGCAAGCCGATGTCGCGCAGAATCAACTCCGGGTTCGTCGCGAAGAACTCGTCAAAGTCCTTGTCGGAGCTCTGCTGCCAGCCCTGGCGTCTGCCTGGTGTGCCCGGCATCATGGGATTGGCGGCGAATGCGTTTGAGCCGGTCTGGACCCGGTATTGCGGCAACGGCAGGTTGTTGACCGCCAGCTTTTCCTCCTCCGGCCAGCGCAGGTAGAAGCAGTTGTCCGTCTCCGTCACGTTTGGAGACAGCTCGAGGAGTGTCTGGTGGGCCTTGCCGCGAATGCACTCGCAGAAGACGTTGCGGCGGGCGATGGCTGCCGCGTCGGCGGTGAGTTGCCGCAGTATCGTCATGAGGAACACGTTGTTCTCGACGAGCGAGCCGGGGCAACGGCTCAGCGCAAGCGATGTCCATCCCCCGTGCAGTACGCAATTCCGGACCAACATTCCGGGGCTCTCGCTGGCGTTCACCATGGTGTTGAGGCAACGCGTGATCTGCACGCGCGGGCTCTGGCGCACCACGAACCCCTCGCGCCAGAAGTCCTGTCCCCGGAAATACAGTCCGTCGAACCGGTTATCTGGCTTCATGACGACCTCGAAGGACCGGGCCAGGTCCTCGGCCCGGAGGACCGCCTTCTCGCCCATTACGCAACGGAACGTGATCGGACGCTCCTTGGTCCCCGCCGCACGGATGCGCACCGTTTCCGGGTAACCGCCCTCAGCGATCATGACCGTGTCGCCGGGACCCACCCGGTCCGCGGCGCGGCACACCGTCCGAAACGCCTGCTTGCGGCTCAGGCCGTCGTTGCCGTCATTCCCGTTTGGCGCCACGTAGTACACGCGCTGCTCGGCCGGTCGCGGGGCGGTCTTGAACGACAATGGCGCATCTTCCGGCTTGAGCACGGCGAGGGTAGGGTCCGCGCGCGAGGCGTCCGCCGAGGCGGTTCTGAAGTAGTACGTCTGTCCGGGCTTGAGGCCGGTCAGGCTATAGGTGTTGAAGCGCCCGGAACCGGTGACGCTGTTCACCGTGTTCCTCATCTCGGGCGTCTCGCCCCATGACAGCGAAAACGTGGCCGGATGCGAAGTCCACCACTCGATATTGGCCGTGGTATCGCTCACTGAGTGAAGGAAGGGGCCGACCAGCTCCAGAGACTTCGGGGCGACATCGTGCTCGTGATATATCCCCAGGGCTGTGCTGCGTGGGCCGAGGCTCTTGAACGAGATGCCATTCGCGAGGCGCGGCACGCCTTTTTCTACGGCGAATTCCGGCGTGAGCGCCTGCGAGTAACGGTCATGCCGCTGCTGCAAGTCGGCGAAGGACCACGTTGCGCCGTTGACTTCCCACGATTCTGCCGTGTCCTGGTAGTTGTTGTAGTCCGAATAGTGAATCGCGCCGACGGCGTCGAGCCGGACCGCGGGCTTCCCGGCACTGACGTAGATGTTCCCGCTCAGCGTCACGGCCTCGCTGTTCGTCAGACTGAGCGGCACGCCCGCGAACACCGAGTGGGTCACGTCCAGGCCCGCCACCTTGTCGGCGGTCAGCCCGTCGGCGGGGCCGAAGAACGTGCAGTTCTTGAAGGCCAGGTCGCGTCCGCCGCTCAGAGCCACGCCGTTCGCGAAGCTCAGGCGTTCGAACACGATGCTCGCCCCGCCCGTCACGGCCTGCTTGCCCGTCACGACAACCGTCCCGCGGCCGCGGCCGAGAACCCTGATCGGCGACTTGCCGTCGCCCGCCTTGCTCCAGGGCGTGGCTGCGTATTGGCCCTCAGCCAGGTAGAGCGTGTCGCCCGGACGCAGGCTTCCGAGCGCACGGCCAAGCGTGCGCCAGGGCTTGCGCATGGACAGTCCATCAGCCTGGTCTTTGCCGGCGGGCGATACGTAGAAGACGCTCGCCTCGTAGGGGTATGGGCCGCGGTCGTTCGCGCCCGGGGCCGTGGAGCGGAACCGCGAATCGGGCTGAGGCCGGTAATCGAGGTTGAGCGGGTCGGCGAACTCGAAATCACTGTCCACGTCCTTCTCGCGCAGAAAGAGGATGGTATCGGCGGGCGCGTTGGTGGAACCGCGGTCATACTCGTTGCCGCCGCCGATCAGGTTGTGGGACATCTTGTCGGTGGCGATCCGGACGTAGCCCAGCCCCACGCAGTTCTCCAGCCTTTCCTGCTGGTTGCCCGGCTTGACGGAGAAGTTGAAGTTGTGCCCCCAGGAGATGTTGTTGTTGAGGAGGAGTGGTCCAGTCATGCCGGAGTAATGCATGACGCCGAAGTGCTCCTGGTCTTCGCGCACGTTCTTGTAGGTGTAGCAGTTGCGGATGACGTCGTTGTTGGCGCCGTAAGGCGGCGTCAATAAATAACATTTACATCTTGGTCGGCCGTCGGGGTCGGATGATGTAATTCCACTCCCCGTGAAACGCTTGAGGGGTGAGATGCACCTTGGCCATCTGCACATCGCTGACCCTGCGACCCGGCGGAT